>NZ_JAQFJG010000009.1 GCF_030439915.1 Streptococcus sp. SPS1 | reverse complement strand
GCTCCAATGACTTACCAAGAAACAATGACGAGCGACTTTTTTGAAGCTTGGTTTCAGAAGTTTCTCTTACCAACATTAAATACACCATCAGTTATTATTATGGATAATGCAAGATTCCATAGAATGGCTAAGATAGAACTCTTGTGTGAAGAGTTTGGGCATAAACTTTTACCTCTTCCTCCCTACTCACCTGAGTACAATCCTATTGAGAAAACATGGGCTCATATCAAAAAGCACCTCAAAAAGGTATTACCAAGTTGCAATACTTTTTTTGAGGCTCTTTCGTCCTGCTCTTGTTTTAATTAACTATATTAGTTGCTTATTTGCTTGCCTAGTAGTATACTAATCTTATACTCTTCAAAAATCTCTTCAAACCACGTCAGTGTCGCCTTACCGTACTCAAGTACAGCTTAAGGCTAACTTCCTAGTTTGCTTTTTGACTCTTATTGAGTATTCACCTTACAGAAAGTGGCAACAAATAATGAAAATGTCTACTTTTTTCAAAAAAAGTTTCTGGCCAACCTTTTTGATTGTTAACCAAACAGTTATACTATTCCATTTAAAGGATGGCTTGGATCGACAATACCTAACAACTGAGTCCATATATTGGGTGATAGGAACCTTTCTATTTGGAAATATTCTAGTGGCTGTGTTTAGTAATATGAAAATTTGGGATAAAAAGAGTGATAGTAGTAAGAAAAAATATATTCTGAAAAAGTAATCTGAGATGTAGGGAATGGGGTTGATTAAATCATGTTTTTACTTGACAAGTGCTAGTAGAAATAATAGAATAATAGAAAACCTTTAAAGCAGTCCAGAGAGGCAGCTAAGGTTAGACGGTGAAAGGGTGAAGACTACCCATTTTTCGTGGAACCTTGCTGTTGGCAGGTTCCTTTTTTCGTGGCTTCTTGTGGCCAGACTCTCTCACTAGCAAAGGTAAAAGGAGAAAACTATGCGAGAACATCGTCCAGTCATTGCTCTTGATTTTCCTAGTTTTGAGGCGGTCAAGGAATTTTTAGCTCTTTTCCCAGCAGAAGAAAGCCTTTATCTCAAGGTAGGGATGGAGCTTTATTACGCAACGGGGCCTGAGATTGTGTCCTACTTGAAAGGCTTGGGTCACAGTGTCTTTTTGGATCTCAAGCTGCATGACATTCCCAATACAGTCAAATCAGCTATGAAGGTCCTGTCTCAGCTTGGTGTAGATATGACCAATGTTCATGCGGCTGGTGGTGTAGAGATGATGAAGGCTGCGCGTGAAGGTCTTGGAAGTCAAGCTAAATTGATCGCTGTCACTCAGCTCACATCAACGTCAGAAGTCCAGATGCAGGAGTTTCAAAATATCCAAACCAGCCTGCAAGAGTCTGTGATTCATTATGCCAAGAAGACAGCTGAAGCGGGATTAGATGGTGTCGTTTGCTCGGCTCAGGAAGTACAAGTCATCAAGCAGGCTACCAATCCAGATTTTATCTGTCTGACACCGGGGATTCGTCCAGCAGGTGCTGCAGTTGGAGACCAAAAACGCGTCATGACACCTGCTGATGCCTATCAAATCGGCAGTGACTATATCGTAGTGGGACGTCCCATTACCCAAGCTGAGGATCCTGTTGCAGCTTATCATGCCATCAAGGATGAATGGACACAGGACTGGAATTAAAGAAATAGATTAGAAAAATAAAAGGAGAATACCATGACACTTGCTAAAGATATCGCTAGCCACCTCTTGAAAATCCAAGCCGTTTACCTCAAACCAGAGGAGCCTTTCACTTGGGCATCTGGTATCAAGTCACCGATTTATACTGATAATCGTGTGACACTAGCCTATCCAGAAACTCGTACCCTAATTGAAAATGGCTTTGTGGAAGCTATCAAAGAAGCCTTTCCTGAGGTTGAGGTGATTGCAGGAACTGCGACAGCAGGGATTCCTCACGGAGCCATCATTGCTGATAAGATGGACTTGCCTTTTGCCTACATCCGTAGCAAACCAAAAGACCACGGAGCTGGTAACCAAATCGAAGGTCGGGTAGCTCAAGGTCAAAAAATGGTAGTGATTGAAGACCTTATTTCAACAGGTGGTTCTGTTCTCGAGGCCGTAGCAGCCGCTAAACGCGAAGGAGCAGATGTGCTTGGAGTAGTAGCAATTTTCAGCTATCAGTTGCCAAAAGCGGATAAGAACTTTGCGGATGCTGGTGTTAAGTTAGTCACACTTTCAAACTACAGCGAACTCATCCATCTAGCCCAAGAAGAAGGCTATATCACACCAGAAGGCCTTGATCTTCTAAAACGCTTTAAAGAAGACCAAGAAAATTGGCAAAATGCTTAAGACATAGAAAATCAGGTAGTCACTAGGATTACCTGATTTCTTTTTGTGATTTTCGAAGAGTATTAGTCGACTTTTCCACCCTCAACAACTAGGTCATCTGCTTTAGCAGCGTCACCGTAGGTTGGGTGAAGTGTTTTTTCATAGGCCTTGTGGAAGAAGTTTTCCTTACCTAATTTTTCAATATCTTTATTGATGAAGTCTAGCAATTCTTGGTTGCCTTTTTGAACTGCTGCCGCAATGGTATCTGGATTACCGAGGGAAGTAATTCCTACTTCAAAGCCTTTATTTTCAAGCGCCCAAGCTAGAACTTCCGTATTGTCAGTTGAAAAGGCATCTCCACGTCCGTCAAGAAGGGCTTGGTAGGCATCGCTATATTGGTCGTATTTTTGGAGTTTTACTTCTGGGTGATTTTTCTCAAAATAAGTTTCAGCGGTCGTTCCTTTTGTGACAATCAAGGTTTTACCTTCAAGTTGTTTGACGTCTGTAATGAGACCAGTCTTAGGTGATACGACACCCAGAGAAACTTTCATATATGGAAGGGCAAAATCAACTTGTTTCTTACGTTCGTCAGTTACTGTAAAGTTGGCAAGGGTAATATCTACCTTGTTTGAAATCAAGTATTCAGCACGGTTGGCAGCGTCGACTGAAACGTATTTAACCTTCACCCCAAGGTCTTGTGCTAATTGGTTCCCAAGTTCAATATCGTAACCTTGGTAAGAACCGTCATTGTCAACGTAGCCAAAGGGTTTTTTGTCTCCAAATACGGCGACTCGTAGCTCACCGCTTTTTTTGATTTCATCGATTGTGCGAGCCTTGGCAGTGGTTTTACCTGACGATGCACCACCATTTCCACCTGAGCTACAAGCTGTGACAAAGATAAGGGCAAATGCAAGAGCCAAAACAGTTAAGAGTGGTTTGAGTAGTTTCATAAAAATCTCCTTTATAGATATGAGCCAAATTGGCTAAAGTCAAAGACGTTTAAAAATTCCTGGGCTCGTTTAGTTTGAGGATTGGTAAAGAAGGCTTGAGCCGTTCCTTCTTCAGCGATTTTTCCTTGGTCTAGGAAGATAATCCGATCGGCAATAGCTTGGGCAAACTGCATTTCATGGGTTACTAAAATCATGGTGCGACCTTCTTGGGCCAAATCATTGATAAGTTCCAGCACCTCACGCACCATTTCTGGATCAAGCGAAGCAGTCACTTCGTCAAAGAGGATAATTTCTGGGTGCATGAGGAGGGCACGAACAATTGCAACCCGTTGCTTCTGTCCACCAGATAATTGACGGGCAAAGCTATGTTGTTTGTCTAGCAAATCAACACGTTCCAGTAGTTGCAAAGCTTCTTCCGTTACTTCCTTCTTGTCCCTTCCCTGAGCCTTGATAGGGCCTAGGATGAGGTTTTGTAAGACATCCAGATGGGGAAAGAGTTCATAACTTTGAAAGACCATGCCAATCTTTTGGCGAACTAGGTGAAAATCTTTCTGATTGCCAATAATGGACTGGCCATCCAGAAGAATATCTCCACCTTGAATACTTTCTAAGCCGTTGAGGCAACGAAGTAGGGTACTTTTCCCACAACCAGATGGCCCTAGGATAACCACAACTTCTCCTTTTTTGATTTGCAGGGATAGACCTTGGAGGATGGGATTGTCTCCGAAGGATTTTTTTAGTTCCTTGATTTCTAAGATAGTTTCAGACATTTAGTTCCTCCAATGTTTTTCTAAGTGAGTGGATAGTTTGGAAATAGGAAAGCAGACTGCGAAATACAAGACCAGAATGGTTCCATAAATCCAGAAGGAAGCGGTTGGGATGGTTAAGCGATTGCTATCGATGATTTGTTGTCCAACTTTGGTCACTTCCACAACCCCAATCAAAACAACTAAGGAAGTGGTTTTAATCATCCGAGTGACAAGGTTGATGGCTTGCGGTAGCAGTCTTCTCAAGACCTGTGGGATGATGATGTGGTAGTAAAGTTGAACATTGGTTAAGCCTAGTGCCTGTCCACTTTCAAACTGATGCTTAGGGAGGGAAGTAATGGCTCCACGTACCAAGTCTCCCATTTCAGCTGTTCCCCAGAGGGTAAAAACGATAATAGCTGAAGTCTCACCTGAGATATTGATATTAAAGTTTCGAGCTAAGCCAAAGTAAACGATGAAGAGCAACACCAGCTGGGGCATGATACGGATAAATTCCAGATACAATCGTGTTAAAAATCGTATGATTCTAGAATGGGAGGTCATGATGATTCCCATGACTGTTCCGAACATCATGGATAAGAGGACAGAAAGGATGGATATACCAATCGTAACGCCCAATCCCTGTAAGATTCTCAAGAGATTATTTCCCTGAAAGAGTACTTGGATTCCCGAATCCTGCATGGCGGAGCCTCCTTTCTATCCAGCTAAAGACCAGTGAGATAGGTAGCAGCATGATTAGATAAGCAACTACCAACATAGCAAGCGCGATGTCTGTTTCATAGTAGAGCCCAATCAAGTCTTTGGCGACGTACATGAGGTCGGCCAAAGCTACTGCTGAGAAAACAGAGGTTTCCTTGATGAGGAAAATGACATTGGCACTAAAAGACGGTAGGGCCACCGCTGTTGCTTGCGGCAGAACCACATAGCGAAAGACCTGTATAGGTGTCAGACCGATAGCTAATCCAATCTCCTGCTGGGTTTGACTAACGGCTTCCAGCCCACTTCGGAAAGATTCTGCCATATAGGAGCCTCCTAAAAAGACCAGTCCTAAAGTGGCACAGACTTCTGAAGATAGGACAATCCCTACTCTAGGAAGACCGAAATAGAGAAAGAAAAGTTGAATCAAAAGGGGTGTGTTGCGTGACAATTCAATGTAGGCTGTCGCTACTTGCGCCAAAACGGGAATTCGATAATGCCGGATGATACTAACGATTAAACCGAGCAGAAAGGATCCCAAAATTCCCCAAACTGCAATATGCAGGGTTAGAAGAAATGCCTTTTGATATAGTGGTAGATATTGTTCAACAATGGACCAATCCAAAAATAGAACCTCCTATCTAGAAATAATACAGTTATTGTAGCACTTAAAATCTTTTTTGGATAATATCTATTTTTTATTGCCGTTATAAGGATTTTTTATCATAGACATAAAATTTCTGAAATCTCCAAACAAAATATTTGAAAAGTTTTGAAAAAAGAGTTAAGATATTTTTGTAATATACAAAGTAAACGCTTACTTATCAAGGAGGGCATTTTATGTCATACAAAACAAGCAATGCAGAAGGTCATGTAGATTTCATCAATACCTATGATTTGGAGCCAATGGCGCAACAAGTGATTCCTAAAGCAGCATTTGGCTATATCGCTAGTGGGGCGGAAGATACTTTCACTTTGCGTGAGAATATCCGCGCCTTTAACCACAAACTCATCGTTCCGCATACGCTTTGCAATGTAGAAAATCCAAGTACAGAGATTGAATTTGCAGGTGAAAAATTGTCTTCACCAATCATTATGGCGCCTGTTGCGGCTCATAAATTGGCAAATGAACAGGGTGAAGTGGCGACTGCGCGTGGTGTTCATGAGTTTGGTTCCCTCTATACAACCAGTTCTTACTCTACTGTCGATCTTCCTGAAATTACGGAAGCTCTTCAAGGGACACCTCACTGGTTCCAATTTTACTTTAGTAAGGATGATGGCATTAACCGCCACATCATGGATCGTGTGAAGGCTGAAGGCTACAAAGCGATTGTCTTGACGGCAGATGCTACTGTAGGGGGTAATCGTGAGGTTGATAAGCGTAATGGTTTTGTCTTCCCAGTTGGCATGCCGATTGTTGAAGAATACCTGCCAGAAGGTGCTGGTAAATCAATGGACTTTGTTTACAAATCAGCTAAACAACGCTTGTCTCCACGTGATGTAGAATTTATCGCTGAATACTCTGGACTTCCTGTTTATGTCAAGGGACCACAATGCCGTGAGGATGTTGAACGTTCGCTTGCTGCGGGAGCTTCTGGTATCTGGGTAACCAACCACGGTGGTCGTCAAATCGACGGTGGACCAGCTGCCTTTGACTCGCTTCAAGAAGTGGCAGAAGCAGTTGACAAACGTGTGCCAATTGTCTTTGACTCTGGTGTTCGTCGTGGTCAACATGTCTTTAAAGCCTTGGCTTCAGGAGCAGACTTGGTAGCTATTGGTCGCCCGGTTATCTATGGCTTGGCTCTCGGCGGTAGTGTTGGTGTGCGTCAAGTCTTTGAACACTTGAATGCGGAATTGAAGACAGTCATGCAGTTGTCTGGAACTCAGACGATTGAAGATGTCAAACACTTCAAGCTTCGTCACAACCCATACAACCCAACTTTCCCAGTTGACCCTCGTGACTTAAAATTGTATTGATAAAACAGCTTGCCTCCACTTGATGTGGAGGTTTTTGCTTGTGTTTTATACTCTTCGAAAATCTCTTCAAACCACGTCAGCTCTATCTGCAACCTCAAAACAGTGTTTTGAGCTGACTTTGTCAGTTCTATCTACAACCTCAAAGCAGTGCTTTGAGCAACCTGCGGCTAGCTTCCTAGTTTGCTTTTTGATTTTCATTGAGTATAAACACTTTTGAAATAAAGATTTTAAAAAAAGAGAAATATTTGAATTTTATAATTGACAAATGTAGATTTTAAGAGTATACTATTTAATGTAATTGACAAATGTAGATTTTGGAGGTGTGATTATGCAGATTTCAGATGCAGAATGGCAGGTCATGAAGATTATTTGGATGCAAGGAGAGCAGACCAGTACGGATTTGATCAGGGTTCTGGCGGAGCGGTTCGACTGGTCCAAGTCAACCATTCAAACTCTTTTGGCTCGTTTGGTTGAGAAAGAGTGTCTGACTCGAAAAAAAGAAGGCAAGTCCTTTGTTTATTCAGCCCTTTTAACTTTGGATCAAAGTCGAGATTTGCTTGTCCAAGATATCAAGGACAAGGTTTGTTCTCGTAGGATTAAGAACTTGTTGGCTGATTTGATTGCTGAATGTGATTTTACTTTTGCTGACTTGGAAGACTTAGAAGCTGTGATTTCTGAGAAGAAATCAAGCGCTGTAACAGAAGTAAGATGTAATTGTATGTAAAGGAGACGTCATGTTGAATATTATTGTAACCATTATTTGTATTGCCCTTATCGCGTTTATCTTGTTTTGGTTTTTTAAAAAGCCTGAAAAATCTGGACAAAAAGCCCAGCAAAAAAACGGCTACCAAGAGATTCGAGTGGAGGTCATGGGGGGCTATACGCCTGAGTTGCTTATCCTCAAGAAATCAGTGCCAGCCCGCATTGTCTTTGACCGTAAGGACCCTTCACCCTGTTTGGATCAGATCGTCTTTCCAGACTTTGGTGTCCATGCGGACCTGCCTATGGGGGAGGAGTATGTAGTGGAAATCACGCCTGAGCAGGCTGGAGAGTATGGTTTCTCTTGTGGCATGAATATGATGCACGGCAAGATGATTGTAGAATAGGAGAATGATATGACTGAAATTATAAAAGCAAATCTTGAAAATGGTGTTCAAAAAATCCGTATCACGGCAGACAAAGGCTACCATCCAGCCCACATTCAACTGCAAAAAGGAGTTCCTGCTGAGATCACCTTTCACCGTGTGACACCTTCAAACTGTTATAAGGAAATTCTGTTTGAAGAAGAAGGCATCTTGGAACCAATCGGCGTAGATGAGGAGAAAGTCATTCGTTTTACACCTCAAGAATTAGGTCAACACGAATTTTCTTGTGGTATGAAGATGCAAAAGGGAAGTTATACAGTCGTTGAGAAGACTCGAAAATCTCTATCACTTTTACAGCGTTTTTGGATTACTAGTATCTTTACTGTGCCTCTTGTGATTCTCATGATTGGGATGTCGACAGGAGGAATTAGTCACCAAGTCATGCGTTGGGGCACCTTTTTAGCCACAACACCGATTATGCTAGTAGCAGGTGGTCCTTATATCCAAAGTGCTTGGGCTAGTTTTAAAAAGCACAATGCCAACATGGATACCTTGGTTGCTCTGGGAACCCTAGTGGCCTATTTCTATAGCTTAGTTGCCCTCTTCGCTGGTCTCCCCGTTTACTTTGAAAGTGCTGCCTTTATCTTCTTCTTCGTTCTTATGGGAGCCGTTTTTGAGGAGAAAATGCGGAAAAATACTTCCCAAGCTGTGGAGAAATTACTGGATTTGCAGGCTAAAACTGCAGAAGTCTTGCGTGAGGATAACTATGTTCAAGTCCCCTTGGAGCAAGTCAAGGTAGGTGACCTGATTCGAGTGCGTCCCGGTGAAAAGATTGCTGTTGATGGTGTCGTAGTAGAAGGTGTCTCTAGTATTGACGAATCCATGGTGACAGGTGAGAGTCTGCCTGTGGACAAGACAGTTGGAGATACCGTCATTGGCTCAACCATCAATAATAGTGGAACACTTGTTTTTAGAGCAGAAAAAGTTGGTTCAGAGACTGTTTTGGCTCAGATTGTGGATTTTGTGAAGAAAGCTCAGACAAGTCGTGCGCCGATTCAGGACTTGACGGATAAAATTTCAGGCATTTTTGTCCCAGCAGTTGTCATTTTAGGAATTGTGACCTTTTGGGTTTGGTTTGTCTTGCTCAGGGATAGTGTAGTCGTGCTTGGAGCTAGCTTTGTCTCTTCTCTTCTCTATGGGGTGGCTGTTTTGATTATTGCCTGCCCTTGTGCCTTGGGTCTTGCAACACCGACAGCCCTTATGGTAGGGACAGGACGCAGTGCCAAGATGGGAGTTCTTCTCAAAAATGGAATGGTTCTACAGGAAATCCAGAAAGTTCAAACGATTGTCTTTGATAAGACTGGGACTTTGACGGAAGGGAAGCCTGTGGTAACAGATATCATCGGCGACGAAGTAGAAGTGCTTGGATTGGCAGCTTCCTTGGAAGAAGCTTCTCAACACCCACTGGCTGAGGCCATTGTCCAGCGAGCGACTGAAATTGGACTTGAGCTTCATACTGTGGAAAATTTCCAAGCCTTGCACGGAAAAGGTGTCTCAGGGCAAATCAATGGAAAACAAGTTCTGCTTGGAAATGCTAAAATGCTGGATGGTCTGAACATTTCAAGCACTTATCAGGAAAAACTAGAAGAACTGGAAAAAGAAGCTAAGACAGTTGTGTTCTTGGCTGTGGACAATGAAATCAAAGGCTTGCTTGCTCTGCAAGATATTCCCAAGGAAAATGCCAAGCTAGCCATCAGTCAGTTGAAAAAACGTGGTCTTAAAACAGTCATGCTGACAGGAGACAATGCAGGTGTGGCGCGTGCTATTGCGGATCAGATCGGAATCGAAGAGGTCATTGCAGGTGTCTTACCAGAAGAAAAAGCCCATGAAATCCATAAACTACAAGCGGCTGGCAAAGTAGCCTTTGTTGGGGACGGTATCAATGATGCACCTGCCCTCAGTGTAGCGGATGTGGGGATTGCCATGGGAGCTGGAACAGATATCGCCATCGAGTCAGCGGATTTGGTGTTGACAACCAATAACCTCTTAGGAGTGGTTCGTGCCTTTGACATGAGTAAGAAAACCTTTCATCGAATTCTGCTCAATCTTTTCTGGGCTTTTATCTACAATGTTGTCGGAATTCCGATTGCAGCAGGAATCTTTTCAGGTGTTGGACTGGCTCTCAATCCAGAATTGGCAGGTCTAGCCATGGCCTTTAGCTCTGTATCTGTTTTGATCAGTTCACTCATGCTAAACGTTACTAAGATAGACTAAAAGCGGGCTTGCTCGCTTTTTATACTCTTCGAAAATCTCTTCAAATCACATCAGCTGTACCTGCAACCTTAAAGCTGTGCTTTGAGCAGCCTGCGGCTAGCTTCCTAGTTTGCTCTTTGATTTTTATTGAGTATTATTATAAAACAGAAACTAAAAACGTTTTCAAACTGTACTGTAATAGAGAATAGAAACTTCTGAGCAGATTCTTAGTAAACTAAAAATAAATGTGATAAATTAGTAGTGTAAAAATTTACTGAAACGTTTTCAAAAATTATATGAAACCTTTTTTAGTAGATTTAAAAATATTTGAAGGAGAGTTATCATTATGACTCAAGGGAAAATTACTGCATCTGCAGCAATGCTTAACGTATTGAAAACATGGGGCGTAGACACAATCTACGGTATCCCATCAGGAACACTCAGCTCATTGATGGACGCTTTGGCTGAAGAAAAAGATATCCGCTTCTTGCAAGTTCGCCACGAAGAAACAGGTGCTCTTGCAGCGGTTATGCAAGCTAAATTCGGTGGCTCAATCGGGGTTGCAGTTGGTTCAGGTGGTCCAGGTGCGACTCACTTGATTAACGGTGTTTACGATGCAGCTATGGATAACACTCCATTCCTAGCGATCCTTGGATCACGTCCAGTTAACGAACTCAACATGGATGCTTTCCAAGAATTGAACCAAAACCCAATGTACAACGGTATCGCTGTATACAACAAACGTGTAGCTTACGCTGAGCAATTGCCAAAAGTTATTGACGAAGCTTGCCGTGCTGCAGTTTCTAAAAAAGGTCCAGCTGTTGTTGAAATCCCAGTAAACTTTGGTTTCCAAGAAATCGACGAAAACTCATACTATGGATCAGGTTCATACGAGCGTTCATTCATCGCTCCTGCTTTGAACGAAGTTGAAATCGACAAAGCTGTTGAAATCTTGAACAATGCTGAACGTCCAGTTATCTATGCTGGTTACGGTGGTGTTAAAGCTGGTGAAGTGATTACTGAATTGTCACGTAAAATCAAAGCACCAATCATCACAACTGGTAAAAACTTTGAAGCTTTCGAATGGAACTATGAAGGTTTGACAGGTTCTGCTTACCGTGTTGGTTGGAAACCAGCCAACGAAGTGGTCTTTGAAGCAGACACAGTTCTTTTCCTTGGTTCAAACTTCCCATTTGCTGAAGTTTACGAAGCATTCAAGAATACTGAAAAATTCATCCAAGTGGATATCGACCCTTACAAACTTGGTAAACGTCATGCCCTTGATGCTTCAATCCTTGGTGATGCAGGTCAAGCAGCCAAAGCTATCCTTGACAAAGTGAATCCAGTTGAATCTACTCCATGGTGGCGTGCAAACGTTAAGAACAACCAAAACTGGCGTGATTACATGAACAAACTCGAAGGTAAAACTGAGGGTGAATTGCAATTGTATCAAGTTTACAATGCAATCAACAAACATGCTGATCAAGACGCTATCTACTCAATCGACGTAGGTGACACTACTCAAACATCTACTCGTCACCTTCACATGACACCTAAGAACATGTGGCGTACATCTCCACTCTTTGCGACAATGGGTATTGCCCTTCCTGGTGGTATCGCTGCTAAGAAAGACAATCCAGATCGCCAAGTATGGAACATCATGGGTGACGGTGCATTCAACATGTGCTACCCAGACGTTATCACAAACGTTCAATACGACCTTCCAGTTATCAACGTTGTCTTCTCAAATGGTAAATATGCCTTCATCAAGGACAAATACGAAGACACAAACAAACACTTGTTTGGTTGTGACTTCCCTAATGCTGACTATGCGAAAATCGCTGAAGCTCAAGGAGCGGTTGGATTTACAGTTGACCGTATCGAAGACATCGATGCAGTTGTTGCAGAAGCTGTTAAATTGAACAAAGAAGGTAAAACTGTTGTGATCGATGCTCGCATCACTCCACACCGTCCACTTCCAGTAGAAGTACTTGAATTGGATCCAAAACTTCACTCAGAAGAAGCAATCAAAGCCTTCAAGGAAAAATACGAAGCAGAAGAACTCGTACCATTCCGTCTCTTCTTGGAAGAAGAAGGGTTGCAATCACGCGCAATTAAATAATTCCTCTCGCCGAAAATCAAAGATAAATTTATAGACTTCTTTATTAGCTTACTGCCGACGATTCCATCATTGAAACCATAAATTTCAATGATGGAATCTAGTGTGGAGCCTAGAAAAAGTCCCAAAGGATTTTTCGTAGTTTGATGAGCAAATATTTGCCATCAAACTTGGTTTCACCTTGTTTATTCTTTGATTTTCATAGAGCAGAACTTGAAAAGATCGGAGAAATCCGGTCTTTTTATGGAGGATAGTAAATGAATTTAAATCAATTAGATATTATCGTTTCAGATGTTCCTCAAGTTTGTGCTGACTTGGAGCGTATTTTGGATAAAAAGTCCGATTATGTTGATGACAGTTTTGCTCAGTTTACGATTGGCAGTCACTGTCTGATGTTGTCCCAAAATCATTTGATTCCTTTGGAAGATTTTCAGTCAGGAATCATTCTTCACATTGAGGTTGAGAATGTAGACCAGAATTACCAACGGTTGAAAGAGATTGGTATCGATATTTTACACGGTATTTGTGAAACGGATTGGGGAACAGAGTCCTTATTAGTTAAAGGCCCTGCTGGTCTAGTGATTGATTTTTATCGTATGAAATAGGACGCTTAGTCATTTGACGTTAACCTTAACCATTCTTAAAATAGAAATTGAGAATATGAACTATTGAAAGATCGGAGCAATCCGGTCTTTTTATATAAAGAAATTGCATATAAATAGTTGACAGCGCTTTCCCAAAATCTTATAATAAAAATATAACAGTAGAAAATGAAACTGATATGGAAAGGAGAAATATTTTTTAAACAGCAGTAGTAAGTGGATTTTCTTATTTCATTGGAACTTGGGATTGAAATATCTCCATGAATAGATAGTAGGAGGAAAGAGATGCAAAAAAAGGATATTTATCTAATCTGTGTGACCATGATTATCTGTTCAGTTATTATAGGACTGATTATAGGAAGTTTTATTTTGCATGGTCTTGAAGATATTGCAGCAATAATTAACCACGGCTTACTGACAATCAATCAGTCCATCCATTGATTGACAATAGCTATTCATTTTTACATTTTATGGATCAAACAGATCGGAGCAATCCGGTCTTTTTCTTATCACAAGACTGTGATAGTTTACATTTTTATAACAAAAATCTTAAACTCTTGCTTGTTTTTGCATCAAACATAAAAGCAAGCTCAGCTCCATCATTACCCAGATAGTTCCAAACTTTTTGTCCTCTTTTTAGTATAATAGAACTAATGAATTAAGTGAGGTAAAGTGATGACAGAAAGACTACAATTTCCAGATGGTTTCCTCTGGGGTGGTGCTACGGCAGCTAATCAATGTGAGGGTGCTTATAATTTAGACGGTCGTGGGTTGGCGAACGTTGATGTTGTTCCCATTGGTCCAGACCGTGAAGCCATTATCACAGGTCAGAAAAAGATGTTTTCGTTTGAGGAGGGCTATTTTTACCCAGCCAAAGAAGCCATTGATATGTACCATCATTACAAGGAAGATATTGCTCTTTTTGCAGAGATGGGCTTTAAGACTTATCGGCTTTCCATTGCTTGGACTCGGATTTTTCCTAAGGGTGACGAAACCGAGCCAAATGAAGCTGGTCTAGCCTTTTATGAGGATTTGTTTAAGGAATGTCACAAGTATGGAATCCAACCTCTGGTAACCATTACTCATTTCGACTGTCCTATGCACTTGATTACAGAGTACGGTGGATGGCGCAATCGTCGGATGTTAGACTTCTATGAAAAACTTTGTCGCACACTCTTTACCCGCTATAAGGGTTTGGTCAAATATTGGCTTACCTTCAACGAAATCAACATGATTCTCCATGCCCCCTTTATGGGAGCTGGGCTCTGTTTTGAAGAAGGAGAAAATCAAGAACAGGTTAAATATCAGGCTGCTCACCATGAGTTGGTGGCTTCAGCCATGGCGACTAAGATTGCCCACGAAATTGACCCAGAAAACAAGGTGGGATGTATGTTGGCAGCAGGGCAATACTATCCTAACACAGCCCATCCGAGAGACTACTGGGCAGCCATGGAGGAAGACCGCAAGAGTTACTTCTTCATTGATGTTCAAGCGCGTGGGGAATACCCAAATTATGCCAAGAAGCAATGGGAGCGTGAGGGGATTGAGATTCATATGACGGCAGAGGATCTGGACTTGTTGAAGAACAATACTGTTGACTTTGTTTCCTTCTCTTACTATGCAAGTCGAGTGGCGTCAGGTGATCCAGAAGTTAAAGAATTAACTGCTGGAAATGTCTTTGCCTCCCTCAAAAATCCTTATCTTGAATCCTCAGAATGGGGGTGGCAGATTGACCCGCTTGGGCTTCGTATCACCCTAAATGCCATCTGGGATCGTTACCAAAAGCCTATGTTTATCGTAGAAAATGGTCTCGGTGCTATGGATACACCAGATGAGAATGGTTATGTAGCAGATGACTATCGGATTGCTTACTTAGAAGCTCATATCAAGGCTATGCGAGATGCCATTTACCAAGATGGAGTTGACTTGCTTGGTTATACGACTTGGGGCTGTATCGATCTGGTTTCAGCTGGAACAGGCGAAATGAACAAGCGCTATGGCTTTATCTATGTGGATCGAGATAATGCTGGTCATGGAAGTCTAAAACGGACCAAGAAGAAATCCCTTTACTGGTACAAGGATGTCATTGCCAGCAATGGTACAAGCATTAAATAGAGCACATTTGTTTACTATTTTTACAAAATCTTCTCCCTACTTTATAAGATGTGAAAAAAGAGTTCAAATGGAACTCTTTTTTTGCTATAATGAGGGGAGAAAAATCAGACAGGAGATCAAGATGTCAGAACCATTATTTTTACAATCAGTTATGCAAGAAAAAATCTGGGGTGGAACCAAGCTACGTGATGAGTTTGGCTACGACATCCCAAATGAAAAAATCGGAGAATATTGGGCTATCTCAGCTCATCCAAATGGAGTCTCTAAAGTTGCCAATGGTCGTTTCGAGGGAACAAATCTGGCTACTTTATATGCAGAGCACCGTGAATTGTTTGGTAATCGTCCTGAGACTGTATTTCCACTCTTGACCAAGATTCTTGATGCCAACGACTGGCTCAGCGTCCAAGTTCACCCAGACGATGCTTATGGACTGGAGCATGAAGGCGAACTCGGAAAAACAGAGTGCTGGTACATTATCGCTGCGGATGAAGGTTCAGAGATTATCTATGGTCACAATGCCAAGTCAAAAGAAGAACTTCGTCAGCAAATCGAAGCTAAAAACTGGGATGACTTGTTGACTAAAGTCCCTGTTAAAGCTGGAGATTTCTTCTATGTACCAAGCGGCACCATGCATGCTATTGGAGCAGGTATCTTGATTCTTGAAACCCAACAATCTAGTGACACCACCTATCGCGTCTATGACTTTGACCGTAAGGATGATAATGGTAACTTGCGTGAACTTCACCTTGAAAAATCCATTGATGTATTAAACATTGGTGAGCCTGCAAATAGCCGTCCTGTAACTGTCAAAGCTGATTATTTATGCTCAACTCTCCTTGTATCCAATGATTTTTTTGCAGTTTACAAGTGGGAAATCACTGGAAAAGTTGATTTTGAGAAGATAGCTGATTACAGCTTGTTTAGTGTCTTAGCTGGTCAAGGTCAGCTAACTGTTGATGGAAAAAACTATTCAATTCAAAAAGGTAGCCACTTTATCCTACCTAGTGATGTTGAGGCTTGGACTCTGGAAGGGCAAGGTTTGGAATTGATTGTTAGCCATCCATAAAAAAGAAAGGGCCTGAGTTTACTACTCAAGTCCTTTTTGATTACATAAATTGGGCGATGAAGACCACGATGATGATGATTGGAATGATGAAACGAAGAAGGAAGAGCCAGACTTGGAAAAGTCCTTGTTTCCATGCCGTTTCATCGAGATGGAGTTCCTCCATTGCAAGAGCCTTTTTAAAGATATAGCCTGTAAAAAGTGAAAGGCAGAGAGCTCCAAATGGCATGAGGAGATTGGAAACCAAGAAGTCCATAGCGTCAAAGAAGGTCTTCCCAAAGATGTGAACATCCGCCATGACACCGTAAGATAGGGCTGAAGGAATTCCAAAGACAAAGGTCAAGATTCCTAAAATGGCACTCCATTTGGCACGTTTGCTGTTGTCCTGGTTGGTGATATTGCCCACATTGATTTCCAGCATCACGACAGAAGAAGTGACAGTCGCAAAGAGGAAGAGCAAGAGGAAGAGGATGTAGAAAATGGTTCCAAAAGGCATCTTGTCAAAGAGTTGAGGCAAGACGATAAAGAGTAAGCTAGGCCCCCCTTCAGACTGGATATTGAAAGCTGACATGGCTGGGAAAATGGCTAGACCTGCCATGATGGATACCGAGATGTTCATGGCTACAATGGAAATCCCTGACTGGACTAGATTGGTTTTCTTGTCCAAATAAGAAGCATAGGTAAGCATGGCTGTAACCCCTAGTGAGAGGGCGAAGAAAGCTTGTCCCAGAGCATAGAGGAGACCAGTACTTGTCAGCTTAGAGAAGTCTGGTTTTAGGAAGTAGAGAACGCCCTCCATGGCATTTGGCAAACTGAGAGAACGACCGATGATGATGACAAAGATGATAAAGAGCAGAGGCATCATGACTTTCGAAGCTCTTTCAATCCCTTTTTGAACCCCACGTGATACAATAAAGATATTCAACAGGATAAAGGCAGCTTGAGCTCCTAAGGCAATGGCTGGATTGGAAATAATATCGGTAAAGAGCTGAGCATAGTCACCCGTTCCGCTAAGTTGGAACAATTTTCCAAACTCAATGCCTAGATAGACTAAAATCCATCCTCCAATAACACTGTAGAAAGATAAGAGGATAAAGAGGGCAAAGGCACCAATCCAACCGATAAAGTTGTACTTGCTATTCTTGCCCAGTTTTCCAAAGGTTTTGATTGCTGAGACACCAGCGCTTCGGCCGAGGGCGAATTCAGCAAGCAAGAGGGGGAAACCGATTAAAATAGTGGAAACGAGAAAGACCAGTAAAAAGCCTCCTCCACCGTTAGCAGCAGTCATGTAGGGGAATTTCCAAACGGCACCAAGTCCGATAGCTGAACCAGCAGATGCTAGGATAAAGCCCAGTTTAGAACCCCATTGCGATTTTTCAGACATAGTTAAACTCCTAAAATTAGTGTTACAAAAGAAAAAGCTACTGCCCTTGGCAAATAGCCTCATCAGTACTCAAAGTGAGCGTTTCTTTTGATTGATAGACTTGACTATCCTATCATGTTTTCTAAGGTCTGTCAAGAAAACCATTTTCATGTTATGATAAAGTAAAAAATTTCGCAAAAACGCTTGACTCTGACCTAAGGGGAGGGGTTATACTATCAATGTAAGGAGGAAATCATGTACCATATAAAAGAAGCTGCCCAGCTTTCAGGTGTCTCTGTCAAGACCCTGCACCACTACGATAAGATAGGACTCTTAGTCCCCTTAAAGTCAGGAAACGGTTATCGAACTTACAGTCAAGAGGATTTGGAACGTCTCCAGGTCATTCTTTACTATAAATATCTAGGCTTTTCTTTAGAAAAGATAGCAGAGCTATTAAAGGAAGAAAGGACAGATTTATTGCCTCATTTGACCAGGCAGTTGGACTATTTGACTCGAGAAAGGGAACATCTGGATACCTTGATTTCAACCTTGCAAAAAACCATTCAAGAACAAAAAGGAGAAAGAGAAATGAGCATTCAAGAGAAATTTGCTGGATTTAACTACCAAGACCATCAAAAATACCACAAAGAGGCGGTAGAGAAGTATGGACAAGAAGTCATGGACCAAGCGCTGGAGCGCCAAAAAGGTCACGAAGATGAGGCTACGGTTGCCTTTAACCAAGTCTTTCAAGCCTTGGCACAAAATCTTCAAGCTGGTCTACCTGTAACAGCAACCGAAAATCAAGAAGAAGCCGCTAAACTCTTGCAAGCCATTCGGACTTATGGATTCGACTGTACTATTGAAGTCTTCGGTCATATCGGTAAAGGCTACGTCTATAATCCAGAGTTTAAGGAAAATATTGACAAATTTGGACCTGGAACAGCCCAGTACACATCAGATGTGATTGCTCACTATGTCCAAACTCAGACAAAATAAAATCGGAGGAGTATTCTTCCGATTTTTACTAAATTCAAGCACTACTTGCTTAATAATTTTTCTACTACATTTAGTTTTCGCATTGTCAAATCTACATTGAAAAGCTTTTCAAGATAGTTGGTATGGAGTTTCTTTTGTTTTGCAGTTCTAGGGAGATAGAGGAAAAGACAATGGTTACCGATACAAATTTCTTCTTCACCGTAATCAATTTTCAATTTTTCTAAAGGGAGGCTTTGAATAGATTCTTGATAAAAAATCACGTGTATACGGTCATAAAGATAGTGTTCTCCAAAAGGGTTTTCTTGGACAATTTTTGTAAAATCACTTTTGTTCTTGATTACCATTTTTAAGTCGGCCCCAATTTTTTCCTTTATCAGAGTATGAACACGTTCTCGTATTGTTTCTAAATCTAAGTCACTTTCAAGAATGATATTCCCACTTTGAATATAGGTTCGAACTTGTTGAAAACCAACTTCTGTCAAGATATCTACTAGATAAGACATTTTAGGGATAGCATTTTTTCCATTAGGAGTAACTCCTCTTAACAAGATAATATGTTCCAAAGGACTTCCTTTCTTTTGGGGAGGATTGTTCCATTGAGTACTGTATATTTAGATTGGGTTTGATCCTGCCACCCAACCAGTGCAGAGAGCAGAAGTGATGTTAAAGCCACCTGTGTGGGCATTGATATCCAGTACCTCGCCCGCAAAGTGGAGGCCAGGGACCAGCTTACTTTCAAGGGTTTTAGGGTTGATTTCCTTAAGACTGACGCCACCTTTGGTGACAAAGGACTTGGCAAGGGACATTTTGCCAGTCACAGGGATTTTGAGAGCCTTGATAGACTGGACAAGTTTTTCACGTTCCTTTTCAGTCAACTGTTTGACTTTTTCAGGATAGCCTTGCACAAAAAATTCTGCCAAACGCTCTGGTAATAAAGTTTTTAAAGCGTTTTTCAAGGATTTTTCCCGAATTTCTTCTAAAAATGCAGCCAAGTCCTTCTCAGAAAGTTGAGGTAAAACATCTAGCGAGAGAACCTCCCCACCCTTGACAAAACTAGACATACGCAGAGCAGCAGGGCCTGACAAACCAAAGTGGGTAAAGAGCAAATCGTGAGTGATGACATGCTTACCATAGCTTAGGGCCACATCGTCCAGCGAAATACCCTGCAAGGCCTTGTGTGGAAAATCTGTCAACAATGGACTTTCAGCTGCCTCAAGCTCGGTAATGGTGTGTTTAAAATGACGGGCAATCTCGTGACCAAAACCAGTCGAGCCAGTGGAAGGATAGGATTTCCCACCAGTTGTGACAATGAGCTTATCGCAAGTAAAGCTTTGGCCTGCGGACTTAAGGACAAACTGGTCGCCGATTTTTTTAACCGAAACAATTTCGGTTTGAGTAGCAACTTGGCCACCTAGTTCAGTGATTTTCTTTTCCAAGGCTTCGATAATGGTTCGCGATTTGTCGCTAGTAGGAAAGACGCGTCCGTGGTCTTCGATCTTAAGTTTAACACCATTTTCAGTAAAAAAGTTAATGATATCATGATTATCAAATTGGGAGAAGACACTGTAGAGAAAGCGCCCATTTCCAGGGATGCCAGCTAGCAGGTCGTCCAAGCTACCATTGTTGGTTACATTGCAACGTCCCCCACCAGTCCCAGCTAATTTTTTTCCAAGTTTCCGATTTTTTTCGATGAGGAGGGTTTTCTGTCCATAAAAGCTACTGGAAATTGTAGCCATCATTCCAGCAGGTCCTCCACCGATGACGATAGTATCAAAATGTTTCATAGCTCTATTGTACCACAAAAAAACAAGAGATGATGGTCACCTCTTGTTAAGAATGGAATTAATCAATTTCATATCCCATCAGCAAACCACCATCTTCTGCATAAAAACTGCAGAGACCAGATGTCGGGAGAATTTTAATATCCGCCTGTGGGAAATTTTCACGGATTCGGTCTGAAAGCTGTTGGCAACATTTCTCGTTATTGCGTTGGGCCATGACAATACGACCACCAGCATATCCTGCTTTCACTAACTCTTCATAGGCTGCTTGAATCGATTTCTTTGGTCCTCTTGCTTTTTGTAGCAATTCGAGAGTTCCAGTTTGACTAGCTTCTCCGACCATACGGATATTGAGGAGGCCAACGACCGTACCGATAAGTTTGCTCAAACGGCCGTTCTTCACCAAGTTATCGACTTTAGCTAGGACAAAGAGCAACTTGGTTTTTTCTTGATAGGCAGTGATAGCTTCAACTACTTCTTCAAAAGATAAGCCCTGGTCAATCAAATCATTTAATTTTTCTACGAGCAAGTCAACCTCACCGCCAGCAGACAAACTATCAATTACATGAATCTTAGTATCAGGATGGTCTTCCAGATAAATATTCTTGGCCAGTTGCGCACTATTGTGGCTGCCAGAGAGAGTACCAGTGATGGTTACTAGGAAAATATTTTTGGCTCCTTCAAATGCTCGCAAATAATCATCTGGGCTTGGACAAGCTGATTTTGAAGCTTCTGCGGTTGCATACATGGTTTCCATCATTTGGTCAATATCAAGATTAGCATCATCAACAAAGATCTGATCAGCTACTTGAATGGTTAAGGGGACACTTACAAAGGTTGTGTCAATAGCTGGTTTTGCCAGTTGACGATAATCACAACCAGAGTCAGCAATAATCTTCCAAGTCATAGAAATTCTCCATCTTTGTCAGTTATACATTGACAAAGGTTCTGTCTTTTTTTACAATTATATCATGAAAGCCCTTGAAACAAAAGCCTCATCTGTCTGTTGTGACAAGTAGAAAGAAAATGTTATGTCTGAACGTAGAATCTCTGAAAAGTCTCTTGAAAATCTCAGAAAATCAAACCAAGAATCCAATTTATTAACTAGAGAAGCCATCGAAACAGCCCTCTTGCAACTCTTGGAAAAAAAGGACTTGACCAAGATTAGTATTTCTGAATTGGTCAAACGTGCAGGCGTTTCGCGTGCGGCCTTTTATCGCAATTATGATTCCAAAGAGGAGATTTTAGAAAGCGTCTTTAAACGAACTGTCCACAATATTATGGAACAGTTGCATCATTATGATTTAAAGACAGACCTTTATCTGGTCTGGGTTCACCTTTTCCGCGAGGCAAGAAAAGAAGCCAGAGTGATTCAACTGGCCTTGGATTACCATCTGGAAAAAATCTTTGTCCAAGCCATGCAGGAGTTTCTGGAAAAATACCATGGAAAATCAAAAGGTGTCAGATCTTATCTTCATTCCTTCTGGAGTTCAGCCATCGTCTCAGTCCTTCTAAAATGGATCAAGGATGGCATGAAGGTACCAGCTGAAAAGATTGCGGATTTACGGTTACCATTTTTTAAAAAATAGAGAAAAAGGAGAAGAGATATGACTGAAAAAAGACTAGCATGGGATGAGTATTTTGCAGCCCAAGCCTTACTAATTGCCAATCGTTCCACTTGTAAACGTGCCAAAGTGGGCGCGATTCTGGTAAAAGATAATAAGGTTATTTCCACTGGTTACAATGGTTCGGTGTCAGGGACTGAGCATTGTATTGACCACGAATGTTTGGTCATTGAAGGACACTGTGTTCGCACCCTTCACGCTGAGGTCAATGCTATCCTTCAAGGTGCAGAACGTGGTGTTCCAAAAGGTTTTACAGCCTATGTAACCCATTTTCCTTGTCTGAACTGTACCAAACAATTGCTGCAGGTCGGTTGCAAGCGCGTGGTTTATATCAACCAGTACAGAATGGACGACTATGCCCAATACCTTTATCAAGAAAAGGGAACAGAATTGACCCATTTACCACTTGAGACAGTACAGGCAGCTCTTAAAGAGGCTGATCTAATGTAAAAATTATCAAAAATAAATGGTTTAGAAAGATTTTTAAACCGTTTTTTGGTATAATAAGAAGAATAAATTGAAAGAAGGAATTCCAAAAATGGGAAAAATTGAAGTTATTAATCACCCGCTGATTCAACACAAATTGTCAATCTTGCGTCGTACAGATACTTCTACAAAAGCTTTTCGTGAGCTAGTAGATGAGATTGCAATGTTGATGGGGTATGAAGTACTTCGTGATCTTCCACTAGAAGATGTGGAAATCGAAACACCAATTACAAAAACAGTTCAAAAACAATTGGCAGGTAAGAAATTGGCCATCGTTCCAATTTTGCGTGCAGGTATCGGGATGGTTGATGGTCTCTTGAGCTTGGTTCCAGCTGCTAAAGTTGGTCACATCGGTATGTACCGTGATGAAGAAACACTTCAACCAGTTGAGTACTTGGTAAAATTGCCTGAAGATATTGACCAACGTCAAATTTTTGTGGTAGACCCAATGTTGGCAACAGGTGGATCAGCAATCTTAGCTGTCGACTCACTTAAAAAACGTGGGGCATCAAATATCAAGTTTGTCTGCCTTGTATCTGCTCCAGAAGGTGTAAAAGCCCTTCAAGAAGCTCATCCAGATGTAGAAATCTTTACAGCAGCCTTGGATGAACGCTTGAACGAACACGGTTATATCGTTCCAGGTCTTGGAGATGCTGGAGACCGCTTGTTCGGTACGAAATAAAATTAAAAGAAGAATGACTTGGAAAAGGATTTCCAGTCACGAAAGGAGGTTGAATTTTTGTTTCTGTCTAATGAAAACAGAGCAAAAATTTGACCTTTTTTGACCAAGATATTATAATAGTCTTATCTTCAGTCATTTGACCAACAAAATTAAAACTCAAAAGGAGAAATGAATGATTCCTGTCGTTATTGAACAAACAAGCCGTGGAGAACGTTCCTACGATATTTACTCACGTCTTCTCAAAGACCGCATCATTATGCTGACAGGTCCAGTTGAAGACAATATGGCCAACTCTGTTATTGCCCAGTTGCTTTTCTTGGATGCCCAAGATAGTACAAAAGATATTTACCTTTATGTCAATACACCAGGTGGTTCCGTTTCAGCTGGTTTGGCAATCGTTGACACCATGAACTTTATCAAGGCAGATGTCCAAACCATCGTTATGGGAATGGCTGCATCTATGGGGACTGTCATCGCATCAAGTGGAGCAAAAGGCAAACGTTTCATGCTTCCAAATGCTGAATACATGATTCACCAACCAATGGGCGGTACAGGCGGTGGTACCCAACAAACTGATATGGCGATTGCTGCAGAACACTTGCTTAAAACTCGTAACACCTTGGAAAAAATCTTGGCTGAAAATTCAGGTCAGTCAATCGAAAAAGTCCATGCTGATGCAGAACGTGATAACTGGATGAGTGCCCAAGAAACACTTGAATATGGCTTTATTGATGAAATCATGGCCAACAATTCTTTGAACTAATGATCAAAGAAGGCAAACTCGACTGGGTTTGCTTTTTTTGGTATAATAGGGAGAGATTTCTTAGAAAGAGGATTTATCATGTTTGAAAAAGTCAATCGTTCTGGCTTGATTATCTATCTTTACTATAATCGTGATGCCAAAAAATTGCAGGATTATGGAGATATTACCTATCATTCCAAGAAACATCGCTACTTACAACTCTATGTTCCAACTCAAGAAGTGGAGCAAGTGGTCGGGCGCTTGAGCAAGGAAAAGTTTATAAAAAAAGTCAGAGTTTGTCATATCCAAGAGCTGGAAACACCCTTTGTTGGCAATCTTTATCGAGAGGAAAACGTTATCATCGAAAAAATTCAAGAAAAGTGTTGACAATTTTCTGATAATTCGGTATATTCTTAACATGCTATTTATTTAAGAAATAAGGAGACAAAAAAGATGAAGAAAAAATTTGCCCTATCGTTTGTGGCGCTTGCAAGTGTAGCACTTCTTGCAGCCTGTGGAGAAGTGAAATCTGGAACAGCCAACGCTGCTGGTAACTCAGTAGATGAAAAGACAATCAAAATCGGATTTAACTTTGAAGAAACTGGTGCCGTAGCAGCCTACGGGACATCTGAACAAAAAGGTGCCCAACTTGCTGTTGATGAAATCAATGCAGCAGGTGGTATCGACGGAAAACAAATCGAAGTAGTCGATAAAGATAACAAGTCTGAAACAGCTGAGGCGGCTTCAGTAACAACTAACCTTGTAACTCAATCTAAAGTATCAGCAATCGTAGGACCTGCGACATCTGGTGCGACTGCAGCTGCGGTAGCGAACGCTACAAAAGCAGGTGTTCCATTGATCTCACCAAGTGCGACTCAAGATGGATTGACTAAAGGTCAAGATTACCTCTTTATCGGAACTTTCCAAGATAGCTTCCAAGGAAAAATTATCTCAAACTATGTTTCTGAAAAATTAAATGCTAAGAAAGTTGTTCTTTACACTGACAATGCCAGTGACTATGCTAAAGGTATTGCCAAAGCCTTCCGTGAAGCTTACAAGGGTGAGATCGTTGCAGATGAAACTTTCGTAGCAGGTGACACAGACTTCCAAGCAGCCCTTACAAAAATGAAAGGGAAAGATTTTGATGCTATCATCGTCCCTGGTTACTACACTGAAGCTGGTAAAATTGTAAACCAAGCGCGTGGTATGGGAATTGACAAACCAATCGTTGGTGGTGATGGATTCAACGGTGAAGAGTTTGTACAACAAGCAACTGCTGAAAAAGCATCAAACATCTACTTTATCTCAGGCTTCTCAACTACTGTAGAAGTTTCAGCTAAAGCAAAAGCCTTCCTTGATGCTTACCGTGCTAAGTACAATGAAGAGCCTTCAACATTTGCAGCCTTGGCTTATGACTCAGTTCACCTTGTAGCAAATGCAGCAAAAGGTGCTAAAAATTCTGGTGAAATCAAGGATAACCTTGCTAAAACAAAAGATTTTGAAGGTGTAACTGGTCAAACAAGCTTTGATGCAGACCACAACACAGTCAAAACTGCTTACATGATGACCATGAACAATGGTAAGGTTGAAGCAGCAGAAGTTGTAAAACCATAATCGAAAAATGTTGAAATAGGGAATGAGCCTCGGACTCACTCCCTGTTTCGATGTTTAAGAACCTATCAAAAGGTGAGGGAAAACCCTCGGAATTATAAATAGAAAGAGTGAATCTTATGCTCCAACAACTAGTAAATGGTTTGATTCTAGGTAGTGTTTATGCGCTGTTAGCACTAGGATATACCATGGTTTACGGAATTATCAAGCTCATCAACTTCGCCCATGGTGATATTTATATGATGGGAGCCTTTATCGGTTATTTCTTGATCAATTCTTTCCAAATGAATTTCTTTGTAGCGCTTATTGTAGCCATGCTAGCGACAGCTATTCTTGGTGTCGTGATTGAGTTCCTTGCTTACCGACCTTTGCGTCACTCTACTCGTATTGCTGTTTTGATTACAGCTATTGGGGTTTCTTTCCTATTGGAGTATGGCATGGTCTATCTGGTTGGTGCCAATACTCGTGCCTTTCCTCAAGCGATTCAAACAGTTCGCTATGATTTGGGACCAGTTAGCCTAACAAACGTGCAGTTAATGATCTTGGCCATTTCCTTGATTTTGATGATTTTGTTACAGGTCATTGTCCAAAAAACGAAGATGGGGAAAGCCATGCGTGCTGTATCTGTAGATAGCGATGCGGCACAATTGATGGGGATCAATGTAAACCGTACGATCAGCTTTACCTTCGCTTTGGGTTCAGCTCTTGCGGGTGCGGCTGGTGTTCTGATTGCCCTCTATTATAACTCTCTTGAGCCTTTGATGGGGGTTACTCCAGGTCTTAAGTCTTTCGTTGCTGCAGTACTTGGTGGTATCGGAATTATTCCTGGTGCGGCTCTTGGTGGCTTTGTGATTGGTCTATTGGAAACCTTTGCGACAGCCTTTGGAATGTCAGACTTCCGTGATGCCATTGTTTATGGAATCTTGTTGTTGATCTTGATTGTCCGCCCAGCTGGTATCCTTGGTAAAAATGTGAAAGAGAAGGTGTAAACGATGAAGGAAAATTTAAAAGTTAATATTCTATGGTTACTCCTTTTGTTAGCTGGCTATGGATTGATTAGTGTACTGGTTTCAGTCGGAGTACTCAATCTATTCTATGTACAGATTTTACAACAAATTGGAATTAATATTATTCTTGCTGTTGGTCTCAACTTAATCGTTGGTTTTTCAGGACAATTTTCACTTGGTCATGCTGGTTTCATGGCGATTGGTGCCTATGCTGCAGCTATTATTGGTTCTAAATCACCAACCTACGGTGCCTTCTTTGGAGCTATGATTATAGGCGCTTTGCTTTCAGGAGCAGTTGCCTTACTTGTCGGAATTCCAACCTTGCGTTTGAAGGGGGACTATCTTGCAGTAGCAACTCTCGGTGTTTCTGAAATTATCCGTATCTTTATCATCAATGGTGGAAGCATTACAAATGGTGCGGCAGGTATCTTGGGAATTCCTAACTTTACAACTTGGCAAATGGTATACTTCTTTGTCGTGATTACAACCATTGCAACCTTGAACTTCTTGCGTAGTCCAATTGGTCGTTCAACCCTCTCCGTTCGTGAAGATGAAATCGCTGCTGAGTCAGTTGGGGTTAATACGACTAAAATTAAAATCATCGCTTTTGTCTTTGGTGCCATTACTGCAAGTATTGCAGGGTCACTTCAGGCAGGATTTATCGGTTCAGTTGTACCGAAAGATTACACCTTCATCAACTCAATCAACGTTTTGATCATTGTTGTATTTGGTGGACTTGGTTCAATTACAGGTGCGATTGTATCGGCTATTGTTTTGGGAATTTTGAATATGCTTCTCCAAGATGTTGCTAGTGTGCGTATGATTATTTACGCTTTGGCCTTGGTATTGGTAATGATTTTCAGACCAGGTGGACTTCTTGGAACGTGGGAATTGAGCCTATCACGTTTCTTTAAAAAATCTAAGAAGGAGGAACAAAACTAATGGCATTACTTGAAGTAAAACAGTTAACCAAACATTTTGGCGGTCTAACAGCTGTTGGAGATGTGACTCTTGAATTGAACGAAGGGGAACTGGTTGGACTAATCGGTCCAAATGGAGCTGGGAAAACCACTCTTTTCAACCTTTTGACCGGTGTTTATGAACCAAGTGAGGGAACAGTTACCCTTGATGGTCACCTTTTGAATGGAAAGGCACCTTATAAGATTGCTTCTTTGGGACTTGGACGTACTTTCCAAAATATCCGTCTCTTTAAAGATTTAACAGTTTTGGACAATGTTTTGATTGCTTTTGGCAACCATCACAAACAACATGTTTTTGCTAGTTTTTTACGCTTACCAGCTTTTTACAAGAGTGAAAAAGAATTAAAAGCTAAAGCTTTGGAATTGCTGAAAATCTTTGATTTGGATGGTGATGCAGAAACTCTAGCTAAAAATCTTGCCTACGGACAACAACGTCGTTTGGAAATTGTTCGTGCCCTCGCTACGGAACCTAAAATTCTCTTTTTAGATGAACCAGCCGCAGGTATGAACCCACAGGAAACAGCGGAATTGACTGAGTTAATTCGTCGCATCAAAGATGAATTTAAGATTACAATCATGCTGATTGAACACGATATGAATCTGGTCATGGAAGTAACAGAACGCATCTACGTACTTGAATATGGCCGTTTAATTGCTCAAGGAACTCCAGACGAAATTAAGACCAATAAACGCGTTATCGAAGCTTATCTAGGAGGTGAAGCCTAATGTCTATGTTAAAAGTTGATAATCTTTCTGTGCATTACGGCATGATCCAAGCAGTCCGTGATGTAAGCTTTGAAGTGAATGAAGGAGAGGTTGTTTCCCTTATCGGTGCCAATGGTGCAGGTAAGACAACCATTCTCCGTACCTTGTCTGGTTTAGTTCGACCAAGCTCAGGAAAGATTGAATTTTTAGGTCAAGAAATCCAAAAAATGCCAGCTCAAAAAATCGTGGCAGGTGGTCTTTCACAAGTTCCAGAAGGCCGCCACGTCTTCCCTGGCTTGACTGTTATGGAAAATCTTGAAATGGGAGCTTTCTTAAAGAAAAATCGTGAAGAAAATCAAGCTAATTTGAAGAAGGTTTTCTCACGCTTTCCTCGTCTTGAAGAACGCAAGAACCAGGACGCAGCCACTCTTTCAGGAGGAGAACAACAAATGCTTGCCATGGGACGCGCTCTTATGTCAACACCAAAACTTCTTCTTTTAGATGAACCATCAATGGGACTTGCACCAATCTTTATCCAAGAAATTTTTGATATCATTCAAGATATCCAGAAACAAGGAACGACCGTCCTCTTGATTGAACAAAATGCCAATAAAGCACTCGCAATCTCTGACCGAGGATATGTATTGGAAACAGGAAAAATCGTTCTATCAGGAACAGGAAAAGAACTCGCCTCATCAGAAGAAGTCAGAAAAGCATATCTAGGTGGCTAAAACAATCCAGTGGATTGTTTTAGTCGGCAGATGAAGATTGCGTAAGCAATCTTCGCATAGTCTGGGAGACTAGTTTAGGTTGCGGATGGAGATTACGAAGTAATCATCATTATAGTCCGGGGGACCTTTTTAGTCGGTGAATAGAGATTGCGAAGCAATTATCTTATCCAGTGGATTGTTTTAGTCGGCAGATGAAGATTACGAAGTAATCATTATTATAGTCCGGGGGATCTTTTTAGTCGGCATATTTAGATTGCAAAGCAATCTTCATCTACATTAAAAGGTTAGCTTCTGATAATTGAAATAAAATCGAATGAAACGTATCTTACCTTCATTCACAGAGCTCGATTTCAGAGCTCTTTTTGCTAGCTTATTCATACTTTTCTGAATTTTGAAAAAGAAATGTAAGCGTTTGATAGATTTACAAAAAGATTGTATAATAGGGATAAGAATAGAAAAGGAGAAGTCTCATGGCAGTTAAAGATTTTATGACCCGCAAGGTAGTGTATATTAGTCCAGATACAACAGTATCTCATGCAGCAGATTTGATGAGAGAGCAAGGGTTGCACCGCTTGCCTGTTATCGAAAATGATCAATTAGTTGGTTTGGTAACTGTGGGAACTATTGCACAAGCAAGTCCATCAAAAGCAACCAGTCTTTCTATCTATGAGATGAATTATCTTCTAAATAAGACCAAAGTAAAAGATGTCATGATTCGCGATGTTGTCACTGTCTCAGGCTATGCGAGTCTAGAAGATGCAACTTATCTGATGTTGAAAAACAAGATTGGTATTCTGCCTGTCGTAGATAACCATCAAGTCTATGGAGTTATTACGGATCGTGACGTTTTCCAAGCCTTTCTCGAAATTGCTGGTTATGGTGAGGAAGGAATTCGTGTGCGCTTTGTTACAGAAGATGAAGTTGGCGTTCTTGGTAAGATTGTTTCTCTAATCGTTGAAGAAAATTTGAATATTTCCCATACAGTCAACATTCCGCGTAAGGATGGTAAGGTCATTATCGAAGTGCAAATCGATGGATCAATTGATTTACCAGCCTTGAAAGAAAAATTTGAAGGAAATGGTATTCAAGTGGAAGAAATCACTCGCACTTCAGCAAAAGTCTTGTAAGAAGGGAAGCCGAAAGGCTTCTTTTTTCTTTTTTCATAAAAAAGGGATTATAGCAAAAGATGGAAAGAAATGATAAAATATGCTATAATGAAATGATGTAAAAAGGAGTATTTATGGACATTTCAGTAATTCGTCAGAAAATTGACGCAAATCGTGAAAAATTAGCTTCTTTCAGGGGGTCTCTTTGACCTCGAAGGGCTAGAGGAAGAGATTGCCATCTTGGAAAACAAGATGACAGAACCTGATTTTTGGAACGATAATATCGCGGCCCAAAAAACGTCGCAAGAATTAAATGAATTAAAAAATACCTATAACACCTTCCACAAAATGGAAGAGTTGCAGGATGAAGTCGAAATTTTATTGGACTTTTTAGCAGAAGACGAGTCGGTTCAAGAAGAACTGGTCGAACAGTTATCAGAACTTGATAAGATGATGACCAGCTATGAGATGACTCTACTCTTGTCAGAACCTTATGACCACAACAATGCTATCTTGGAAATCCATCCAGGTTCTGGTGGTACTGAGGCGCAGGACTGGGGCGATATGTTGCTTCGTATGTATACTCGTTATGGCAATGCTAAAGGCTTTAAAGTGGAAGTATTGGATTACCAAGCAGGTGATGAGGCTGGTATTAAGTCGGTAACCTTATCATTTGAAGGGCCTAATGCCTATGGTCTTCTCAAGTCAGAAATGGGTGTGCACCGTTTGGTGCGAATCTCACCATTTGACTCTGCCAAACGTCGCCATACATCTTTCACATCCGTAGAAGTGATGCCAGAATTGGATGATACTATTGAAGTGGAAATCCGTGAAGATGATATCAAAATGGATACCTTCCGTTCAGGTGGTGCTGGTGGACAAAACGTCAATAAGGTTTCAACAGGTGTACGTTTAACCCACATTCCAACTGGAATTGTTGTCCAATCAACAGTGGATCGGACCCAGTATGGAAATAGAGATCGTGCCATGAAGATGTTGCAGGCTAAGCTCTATCAAATGGAGCAAGAGAAGAAGGCTGCGGAGGTAGATTCTCTCAAGGGTGAGAAAAAAGAAATCACATGGGGAAGCCAAATCCGTTCTTATGTCTTCACACCTTATACTATGGTAAAAGATCACCGAACTAGCTTTGAGGTTGCTCAGGTAGATAAGGTTATGGATGGGGACCTAGATGGTTTTATCGATGCCTATCTCAAGTGGCGAATTAGCTAATATAGAAAGGAAGTCACATGTCAATCATTGAAATGAGAGATGTCGTCAAAAAATACGACAACGGAACGACTGCTCTACGCGGTGTTTCGGTCAGCGTTCAACCGGGGGAATTTGCTTACATCGTAGGACCTTCAGGAGCAGGGAAGTCAACTTTTATTCGTTCTCTGTATCGTGAAGTAAAAATCGATAAAGGAAGTCTATCAGTTGCTGGTTTTAATCTGGTTAAAATTAAAAAGAAAGATGTCCCGCTTCTACGTCGTAGTGTTGGGGTTGTCTTCCAGGATTATAAATTGTTGCCAAAGAAAACGGTCTATGAAAATATTGCTTACGCTATGGAAGTAATCGGGGAAAATCGCCGTAATATCAAAAAACGTGTGATGGAAGTTTTAGACTTGGTTGGGTTGAAGCACAAGGTTCGTTCTTTCCCAAATGAGCTCTCAGGTGGAGAGCAACAGCGGATTGCGATTGCACGTGCTATTGTAAACAATCCAAAAGTATTGATAGCCGATGAACCAACAGGAAATCTGGATCCGGATAATTCATGGGAAATTATGAATCTCTTGGAACGGATTAACTTACAAGGGACAACTATTTTGATGGCGACTCATAATAGCCAGATTGTAAATACCTTGCGCCACCGTGTCATTGCCATTGAAAATGGTCGTGTTGTTCGTGACGAATCAAAAGGAGAGTATGGATACGATGATTAGTAGATTTTTTCGCCATTTATTTGAAGCCTTAAAAAGTTTGAAACGAAATGGTTGGATGACAGTAGCTGCTGTCAGTTCAGTCATGATTACTTTGACCTTGGTGGCAATATTTGCATCTGTTATTTTCAATACAGCAAAACTAGCTACAGATATTGAAAATAATGTCCGTGTAGTAGTTTATATCCGAAAGGATGTGGAAGATAACAGTCAGACAATTGAAAAAGAAGGTCAAACTGTTACAAATAATGACTACCACAAGGTATATGATTCTTTGAAAAACATGTCTACTGTTAAGAGTGTTACCTTTTCAAGTAAAGAAGAACAATATGAAAAATTAACCGAGACAATGGGAGATAACTGGAAAATCTTTGAAGGAGATGCCAATCCTCTCTATGATGCCTATATTGTAGAGGCAAACACTCCAAATGATGTAAAAACTATAGCCGAAGATGCTAAAAAAATTGAAGGTGTCTCTGAGGTTCAAGATGGCGGTGCCAATACAGAAAGACTCTTCAAGTTAGCTTCATTTATCCGTGTTTGGGGACTAGGGATTGCTGCTTTGTTAATTTTTGTCGCAGTTTTCTTGATTTCAAATACCATTCGTATTACCATTATTTCTCGTAGCCGCGAGATTCAAATCATGCGCTTGGTCGGAGCTAAAAACAGTTATATCCGTGGACCGTTCTTGTTAGAGGGAGCCTTTATCGGTTTATTGGGAGCTATCGCACCATCTGTTTTGGTCTTTATTGTTTATCAAATGGTTTACCAATCTGTCAACAAATCGTTGGTAGGTCAAAATCTTTCTATGATTGCGCCAGAGGTATTTACTCCTCTGATGATTGCCCTACTATTTGTGATTGGGATTTTCATTGGTTCATTGGGATCAGGAATATCCATGCGCCGATTCTTGAAGATTTAGGTAAAATAATTATTTTTATGAGGAGGTTGTAAAATCTCCTTTTTTTGCTACAAAAATTTTAGAAAAGGGACTTCTAATACTCAATGAAAATCAAAGAGCAAACTAGGTAGTTCGCCACAGGATGCTCAAAATACTGTTTTGAGGTTGTAGAAAGTCAGTCACATATATACGGTAAGGCGACGCTGACGTGGTTTGAAGAGATTTTCGAAGAGTATAAAGAAGTCGCTCAGAGAAGACTTCTTGATGGCTAATTTGAACTTGAAATTTGGCACTAGAAATTTTTTTGAAAAAAGAGTATTTTTTTGAATAAAAGCCTTTACAAAAAAAATTAAAGTGGTATAATTAAATCATAAAAGGCGCAAACGTTTTCGTAAAACGTTTGCCTAAATAAAAATAAAGGAGATTTGAATGATGAAAGATACATTCAAAAATGTCTTGTCTTTCGAATTTTGGCAAAAATTCGGTAAGGCTTTGATGGTGGTTATCGCGGTTATGCCGGCTGCTGGTTTGATGATTTCAATCGGTAAGTCTATCGTGATGATTAACCCAACCTTTGCACCACTTGTCATCACAGGTGGAATTCTTGAGCAAATCGGTTGGGGGGTTATCGGTAACCTTCACATTTTGTTTGCCCTAGCCATTGGAGGAAGCTGGGCTAAAGAACGTGCTGGTGGTGCTTTCGCCGCTGGTCTTGCCTTCATCTTGATTAACCGTATCACTGGTACAATCTTTGGTGTATCAGGCGATATGTTGAAAAATCCAGATGCTATGGTAACTACTCTCTTTGGTGGTTCAATCAAAGTTGCTGATTACTTTATCAGTGTTCTTGAAGCTCCAGCCTTGAACATGGGTGTATTCGTAGGGATCATCTCAGGTTTTGTAGGGGCAACTGCTTACAACAAATACTACAACTTCCGTAAACTTCCTGATGCACTTTCATTCTTCAACGGAAAACGTTTCGTACCATTTGTAGTTATTCTTCGTTCAGCAATCGCTGCAATTCTACTTGCTGCTTTCTGGCCAGTAGTTCAAACAGGTATCAATAGCTTTGGTATCTGGATTGCCAACTCACAACAAACTGCACCAATTCTTGCACCATTCTTGTATGGTACTTTGGAACGCTTGCTCTTGCCATTTGGTCTTCACCACATGTTGACTATCCCAATGAACTACACAGCTCTTGGTGGTACTTATGACATTTTAACTGGTGCAGCTAAAGGTACTCAAGTATTTGGTCAAGACCCACTATGGCTTGCATGGGTAACAGACCTTGTTAACCTTAAAGGTACAGATGCAAGTCACTACCAACAATTGTTAGATACTGTTCACCCAGCTCGTTTCAAAGTTGGACAAATGATCGGTTCATTCGGTATCTTGATGGGTGTGATCGTGGCTATCTACCGTAATGTTGATGCTGACAAGAAACACAAATACAAAGGTATGATGATTGCGACAGCTCTTGCGACATTCTTGACAGGGGTTACTGAACCAATCGAATACATGTTCATGTTTGTAGCAACACCTATGTATCTTGTTTACTCACTTGTTCAAGGTGCTGCCTTCGCTATGGCTGACGTAGTAAACCTACGTGTCCACTCATTCGGTTCAATTGAATTCTTGACTCGTACACCACTAGCAATTAATGCTGGTATTGGTATGGATATCGTTAACTTTATCTGGGTAACTGTTCTCTTTGCTGTAATCATGTACTTTATCGCAAACTTCATGATTCAAAAATTCAACTACGCAACTCCAGGACGTAATGGAAACTACGAAACTGCTGAAGGTTCAGAAGAAGGTAGCAGCGAAGTGAAAGTTGCAGCAGGCTCTCAAGCTGTAAACATTATCAACCTTCTTGGTGGACGTGCAAACATCGTTGATGTTGACGCATGTATGACTCGTCTTCGTGTAACTGTTAAAGATGCAGATAAAGTAGGAAATGCAGAGCAATGGAAAGCAGAAGGAGCTATGGGGCTTGTCATGAAAGGACAAGGGGTTCAAGCTATCTACGGACCAAAAGCTGACGTATTGAAATCTGATATCCAAGATATCCTTGATTCAGGTGAAATCATTCCTGAAACTCTTCCAAGCCAAATGACTGAAGCACAACAAAACACTGTTCACTTCAAAGGTCTTACTGAGGAAGTTTACTCAGTAGCAGACGGTCAAGTTGTTGCTTTGGAACAAGTAAAAGATCCAGTATTTGCTCAAAAAATGATGGGTGATGGATTTGCAGTAGAACCTGCAAATGGAAACATTGTATCTCCAGTTTCAGGTACTGTATCAAGCATCTTCCCAACAAAACATGCTCTTGGTATTGTGACTGAAGCAGGTCTTGAAGTATTGGTTCACATTGGTTTGGACACAGTAAGTCTTGAAGGTAAACCATTTACAGTTCATGTTGCTGAAGGACAAAAAGTTGCAGCAGGTGATCTCCTTGTCACAGCTGACTTGGATGCTATCCGTGCAGCAGGACGTGAAACTTCAACAGTAGTTGTCTTCACAAATGGTGATGCAATTAAATCAGTTAAATTAGAAAAAACAGGTTCTCTTGCAGCTAAAACAGCAGTTGCTAAAGTAGAATTGTAATATACTTGAGGTTGGAAGCTGTATTCCAACCTCTTATTTTGGGAGAAAAGCATGAAATTTTTAACACTCAATACTCACAGTTGGATGGAGAAAGAAGCAGAGGAAAAATTCCAGATTTTGCTTGAGGATATTCTTGAAAAGGACTATGATTTGATTTGTTTCCAAGAAATCAATCAGGAGATCACTTCGCCAGTGGTGGAGGTTAATGACCTTTATCAAGCTTTGCCAGCAGCTGAGCCTATTCACCAAGATCACTATGTTAGACTCTTGGTTGAAAAGTTGTATGAGCAAGGGAAAAATTACTACTGGACTTGGGCCTATAACCATATCGGTTATGATCGCTACCACGAAGGTGTGGCTATCTTGTCTAAAACACCTATTGAAGCCAGAGAAATTTTAGTTTCAGATGTGGATGATCCAACAGACTATCATACTCGTCGTGTTGCCGTGGCTGAAACTGTAGTTGATGGTAAGGAGCTTGCAGTTGCAAGTGTCCACCTTTCTTGGTGGGATAAAGGTTTCCAAGAAGAATGGGCACGATTTGAGGCTGTCTTGAAAGAATTGAACAAGCCGCTTTTGCTAGCTGGAGATTTCAACAATCCGGCTGGACAGGAAGGCTACCAAGCTATTTTAGCTAGTCCATTAGGCTTACAAGACGCTTTTGAAGTTGCTCAAGAGAAAAGCGGTAGCTATACCGTTCCACCAGAAATTGATGGCTGGAAAGGGAACACTGAACCCCTTCGAATCGACTATGTTTTTACTACCAAAGAGTTAGAGGTAGAAAATTTACATGTTGTATTTGGTGGTAACAATAGTCCGCAAGTTAGTGATCACTATGGCTTGAATGCTATTTTAAACTGGAAATAATGACTGAAAAGAGGTTGGAATTATAACATTCCAGCCTTTTTCTGATTAGAAAAGCTACTGGAAATAGCCTAATACTCTTCGAAAATCAAATTCAAACCACGTCAGCTTCACCTTGCCGTACTCAAGTACAGCCTGCGGCTAGCTTCCTAGTTTACTCTTTGATTTTCATTGAGTATAAATAAGTGAGGCTACTGAAATGGAATAAAATATGGTATAATTGGTAAGATAGATAGAATCGAGGATATTATGTCATTTACGAAATTTCAATTTAAAAACTATATTAGAGAAGCCCTGCAGGAGTTGAAATTTACAACTCCAACAGAGGTACAAGATAAGTTGATTCCCATTGTCCTGTCAGGCCGAGATTTGGTTGGAGAATCAAAAACAGGTTCGGGTAAGACTCATACTTTCTTGTTACCGATTTTCCAGCAATTAGATGAAGCTAGCGATAGTGTACAAGCAGTGATTACTGCACCGAGTCGTGAGTTGGCTACTCAAATTTACCAAGCAGCCCGTCAGATTGCTGCCCACTCAGACGTGGAAGTTCGTGTGGTTAATTACGTGGGAGGGACAGATAAGGCTCGCCAGATTGACAAATTGGCAAGCAATCAACCTCATATTGTTATCGGAACTCCAGGCCGTATCTACGACTTGGTTAAATCTGGTGATCTAGCTATTCACAAGGCTAAGACCTTTGTTGTTGATGAGGCAGACATGACCTTGGATATGGGATTCTTGGAAACTGTTGATAAGATTGCTGGCAGTCTTCCAAAAGACTTGCAATTTATGGTCTTCTCAGCGACTATTCCACAAAAGTTGCAACCATTCTTGAAAAAATACTTGTCAAATCCAGTTATGGAAAAAATCAAGACCAAAACGGTCATTTCTGACACTATTGATAATTGGTTGATTTCAACCAAGGGACGTGACAAGAATGCTCAAATTTACCAGTTGACTCAGTTGATGCAGCCTTATTTGGCCATGATTTTTGTTAATACTAAAACGCGTGCTGATGAATTGCATTCATATCTGACTGCTCAAGGTTTGAAGGTAGCGAAGATTCATGGAGATATTGCCCCTCGTGAACGTAAGCGAATCATGAATCAGGTGAAAAATCTGGATTTTGAGTACATTGTCGCAACAGATTTGGCAGCGCGTGGAATTGACATTGAAGGTGTCAGTCATGTCATCAATGATGCCATTCCGCAAGACTTATCCTTCTTTGTGCACCGAGTTGGTCGTACTGGACGAAACGGCCTACCAGGTACTGCTATTACCCTTTATCAGCCAAGCGATGACTCGGATATCCGTGAGTTGGAGAAATTAGGAATCAAGTTCACTCCTAAGATGGTCAAAGATGGAGAATTTCAAGATACCTATGACCGTGATCGTCGTGCCAACCGTGAGAAAAAACAAGATAAGCTTGATATCGAAATGATTGGTTTGGTTAAAAAGAAAAAGAAAAAAGTTAAACCGGGCTATAAAAAGAAAATTCAATGGGCGGTTGATGAAAAACGCCGCAAAACCAAGCGTGCAGAAAATCGCGCTCGTGGACGTGCAGAGCGTAAAGCAAAACGCCAAACATTTTAATAGTAATCGTTGGAGTAATGTGCTCCAACTTTTTGCTTTATGAGAACGAAATATCTACATTGAAACACTACATTAAAGACTGCAAATTGCGCTTAAAAATGGTATAATGGTAAAGTTATATAGTCCCGATAAGATGGTAGGTATTCATTACTAAGAGTTTTCAGTACTTTGTAACTCGCAAAGAATGACGGCTCCAAAGTAGTCGCTCGTCATTCTACGGTTGCCACTATAAGGCAGTCACCCTATGCGCCTTACTAGCTTCAGAAATAAAAGAGTATCGTTTTTATTTCTTTCGCGTCGTAACTCGCAAAGAATGACGGCTCCAAAGTAGTCGCTCGTCATTCTACGGTTGCCGCTATAAGGCAGTCACCCTATGCGCCTTACTAGCTTCAGAAATAAAAAAGTATCGTTTTTATTTCTTTCGCGTCGTAACTCTTAGAAAATGAAAATACCTATCAGTACTTTGTAACTCTATAACACTATTTTTAAGGGGGGACATTTTTATGTCAGAACGTAAATTATTCACGTCTGAATCTGTATCTGAGGGGCACCCAGATAAGATTGCAGATCAAATTTCAGATGCGATTTTGGATGCTATTTTAGCCAAGGATCCAGAGGCGCACGTTGCTGCTGAGACAGCTGTATATACTGGTTCCGTCCACGTTTTTGGTGAAATTTCTACAAATGCCTATGTGGATATTAACCGTGTGGTTCGTGATACCATTGCAGAGATTGGCTATACCAATACAGAATATGGATTTTCTGCTGAGACAGTGGGAGTCCATCCGTCACTTGTTGAGCAGTCACCGGATATCGCCCAAGGTGTTAACGAAGCCTTGGAGGTTCGTGGAAATGCAGATCAAGATCCACTTGATTTGATTGGTGCTGGAGACCAAGGTCTCATGTTTGGTTTTGCGGTAGATGAAACAGAAGAACTCATGCCACTTCCAATCTCACTCAGTCACAAGTTGGTTCGTCGTCTGGCAGAACTTCGTAAGTCTGGGGAAATTAGCTATCTTCGCCCAGATGCCAAATCACAGGTTACGGTTGAGTACGATGAAAATGACTGTCCAGTACGTGTGGACACAGTCGTTATTTCAACTCAGCACGATCCAGAAGTCAGCAACGAACAAATTCACAATGATGTGATTAACAAGGTTATCAAAGAGGTTATTCCATCCTCTTACTTGGATGAGCAAACAAAATTCTTCATCAATCCAACTGGTCGCTTTGTAATCGGTGGACCTCAAGGAGACTCAGGCTTGACTGGTCGTAAGATTATCGTGGATACCTATGGTGGCTACTCTCGTCATGGTGGTGGTGCCTTCTCTGGTAAGGATGCGACTAAGGTGGACCGTTCTGCGTCATATGCAGCTCGTTATATTGCCAAGAATATTGTTGCAGCGGGTCTTGCTAAGAAGGCGGAAGTACAATTGGCTTACGCTATCGGTGTTGCCCAACCTGTTTCTGTCCGTATCGATACCTTCGGTACAGGAACGGTAGCTGAAAGCAAGCTTGAAAAAGCGGCTCGTCAAATCTTTGACCTTCGCCCTGCAGGAATTATCCAAATGTTGGATCTTAAACGTCCAATCTACCGTCAAACAGCAGCTTATGGACACATGGGACGTACAGATATTGACCTTCCATGGGAACGTTTGGACAAGGTAGATGCTTTAAAAGAAGCAGTCAAATAAATGAATTGAAGAAAGAGGGAACTCCCTCTCTTTTTAATATACTATTTCCTCCAAAATCATTGAAATTATAGCTTGAATTTGATATGATGGTCTTATGGATAAAAGTAGAGCAAAGCGTGAGAATCACGATAAGATAAGAATGAGTCTAATAGCCCTGGTAGCTATCTTTTCGGTAAGTATTTGCGTCCTTGGTTCAATGATTGGATACAAAGTATATACAAAGCAAAGTTTCGAAAAAAAAATTGAGTCTTTAAAAAATGATAAAGATAATCAATTAAGTGAGGGAAATCAGAAGGATCATTTTCGTAAGGGTCAAACCGAAGTGATTGCCTATTATCCTCTCCAAGGCTCGGAAGTGATTTCGTCTGCTAAGGAGCTGATAAATCAAGACATTAAGGACAAATTAGAAAGTAAGGACAATCTTGTTTTCTACTATACAGAGCAAGAAGAGTCAGGTTTAAAGGGAGTCGTCAATCGTAATGCGACCAAACAAATCTATGATTTAGTTGATTTTAAGGTTGAAGAGACTGAAAAGACCAGTCTAGGAAAGGTTCACTTAACAGAAGATGGGCAACCTTTTACACTTGACCAACTGTTTTCAGATGCTAGTAAGGCTAAGGAACAACTGATAAAAGAATTGACCTCCGTCCTAGAGGATAAGAAAATAGAGCAAGACCAGAGTAATCAGATTGTAAAAAGCTTCTCCGACCAAGACTTATCTGCATGGAATTTTGATTACAAGGATAGCCAAATTCTTATTTATCCGAGTCAGCCTGTTGAAAATCTGGATGAGATTGCCTTGCCGGTATCTAGTTTCTTTGAAGTTATTCAGTCTTCTTATTTATTAGATAAGGATGCAGAGCTATATAAGGCTTATTATGAAAAGAAAAATCGTAAAGTAGTGGCCTTGACTTTTGATGATGGACCAAATCCTGCGACGACAAATCAAGCATTAGATACACTTTCTAAGTATGGTATCAAGGCAACTTTCTTTGTTTTAGGTAAGAATGTTTCTGGCAATGAAGAGATTTTGAAACGAATGAAAGCAGATGGTCATGTTATTGGAAACCATAGTTGGAGTCATCCAGTGCTTTCAAAACTTTCCCTTGATGAAGCTAAAAAACAAATTACTGATACGGAGGATGCGCTAACTAAGGTGCTGGGTTCTAGCTCTAAACTTATGCGTCCCCCTTATGGAGTCATTACAGACGACATTCGCAATAGCCTGGATTTAAGCTTTATTATGTGGGATGTGGATAGTCTGGACTGGAAGAGTAAAAATGAAGCAGCTATTTTGACAGAAATTCAACGTGAAGTCAAGAATGGTTCTATCATTCTCATGCATGATATCCATGCTGAGACGGTCAATGCTCTACCTAAGGTTATTGACTATTTGAAAGGGCAAGGTTATGACTTTGTAACCATACCAGATTTGTTAGACACTCGTCTTAAAGCTCACCAGCTTTACTATGACCGTGATCAATAATACACAAAATCTAAAGAGATAAGTTTTCCTTGAAAATTTGTTTCTTTGGATTTTCTTCACATAGAAAGGAAAAATAATGAAATCTTATACTTTAAATAATGGTGTTACGATTCCAGTTCTGGGATTTGGAACCTGGAAAGCTGAAAATGGAGAGATTGCCTATCAAGCTGTCCTAGAGGCTTTAAAGGCTGGTTATCGTCATATTGATACGGCGGCGATTTATCAGAATGAAGAAAGTGTTGGTCAAGCAATCAAAGATAGCGGAGTTCCACGAGAGGAATTGTTCGTAACTACCAAGCTTTGGAATAGCCAACAAACCTATGAGCAAGCTCGTCAGGCTTTTGCAAAGTCTTTAGAGAAGCTGGGCTTGGATTATTTGGATCTGTATTTGATTCATTGGCCGAACCCAAAACCGCTCAGAGAAAATGACGCATGGAAAACTCGCAATGCGGAAGTTTGGAGAGCTATGGAAGACCTCTATCAAGAAGGCAAAATCCGTGCTATTGGAGTTAGTAATTTCCTTCCCCATCATTTGGATGCCTTGCTTGAAACGGTAACTATCGTTCCAGCGGTCAATCAAATCCGCTTGGCGCCAGGTGTGTATCAAGAGAAAGTCGTAGCTTACTGTAGAGAAAAAGGAATTTTATTGGAAGCTTGGGGACCTTTTGGTCAGGGAGAACTGTTTGATAGCAAGCAAGTGCAAGAAATTGCGGCAAATCATGGAATGTCTGTTGCTCAGATAGCCTTGGCCTGGAGCTTAGCAGAAGGATTTTTACCACTTCCGAAATCTGTTACAGCCTCTCGTATTCAGGCTAATCTTGATTGCTTCGGAATTGAACTGAGTCATGAGGAGCGAGAAACCTTAAAAACGATAGCGGTTCAGTCGGGTGCTCCACGAGTTGATGATATGGATTTTTAGAAAATCATAAAAAGAATTGTACATTGTTCTAATTTTTGATATAATAGTCAGCAGGAAAGAAAGTCTTATGGCGTTCTTCAAGCGAGCTTGGGATAGTGGGAGCCAAGTAGAGCAAAATAAAGTGCTGGCGCTTTCTGTAGTATTTTCAAAAACAATGAAGTAATAAATTAGGGTGGAACCGCGTTTCTGACGCCCCTAGGTTAAATCAACCTAGGATTGTCGGACGCGGTTCTTTTGCTTATTCAGTCTATTGTGTGAAAGAAAGGAGAGACGTGGAAAACCTTTATCTTGTAAAAGACGATAGTCAACTAGCTGCATTTCGTGATTTTGTAGTAAGAAATACTGAAAAGTTGAAAGATTATCAATATTTTTTAAAGAATGAACTTGCAGTCTGTGATTTACCACAAGCTGTTATTTGGTCAAGTTTTAATGCTGCCACACAGATTATTAGGGAAAGTGCTGTTCCAGCCTATACAAATAATAGACGAATGGTTATGACGCCTGATTTAGCTGTTTGGAAAGAGTTGTATTTGTATCAGTTGATGGACTACGAGTGTTCTCAGCAAACTCAAGCAATAGAAAGTCACTATCATTCTTTATCTGAAAATTTCCTCTTGCAGATTGTAGGACATGAGTTAGCTCATTGGTCGGAGTATTTTTTAGATGATTTTGATGGTTACGACTCTTATATCTGGTTCGAAGAGGGGATGGTTGAATATATTAGTCGCAAGTATTTCTTGACAGAAGAGGAATTTCAAGCGGAAAAAATTTGTAATCAGTCTCTTGTAGAACTTTTTCAGAAGAAGTATGGTTGGCATTCATTGAATGATTTTGGTTCTTCGACTTATGATAAGAACTATGCAAATATTTTTTACGAATACTGGCGTAGTTTTTTGACAATAGATAAGTTGGTAGAAAATCTAGGTAGTGTACAAGCGGTCTTCGATTCTTATCATTTATGGGCAAATACAGATAAAACTCTTCCCTTGTTAGATTGGTTTGTTCAGCAGAAGTTAATTGAAAAAGAAATATAAAAACTAAAGGAGTAAACAATGTCTAAAAAATTGACTTTCCAGGAAATCATCCTTACTTTGCAACAATTTTGGAATGACCAAGGTTGTATGCTCATGCAGGCTTATGACAATGAAAAAGGTGCGGGAACAATGAGTCCTTACACTTTCCTTCGTGCTATCGGACCTGAACCATGGAATGCGGCTTATGTAGAACCATCACGTCGTCCTGCTGACGGTCGTTACGGAGAAAATCCTAACCGTCTTTACCAACACCACCAATTCCAAGTGGTCATGAAGCCATCTCCATCAAATATCCAGGAACTGTACCTTGAGTCTTTGGAAAAATTGGGAATCAATCCTTTGGAGCACGATATTCGTTTCGTTGAGGACAACTGGGAAAACCCATCAACTGGTTCAGCTGGTCTTGGTTGGGAAGTTTGGCTTGATGGGATGGAAATTACTCAGTTCACATATTTCCAACAAGTAGGTGGATTGGCAACTGGCCCTGTGACTGCGGAAGTTACCTATGGTTTGGAACGTTTGGCTTCTTACATCCAAGAAGTAGACTCTGTCTATGATATTGAGTGGGCTGATGGTGTAAAATACGGAGAAATCTTTATTCAGCCTGAGTATGAGCACTCAAAATATTCATTTGAAATTTCGGATCAAGAAATGTTGCTTGAAAACTTTGATAAGTTTGAAAAAGAAGCTGGTCGTGCCTTGGAAGAAGGATTGGTGCACCCTGCCTATGACTATGTTCTCAAATGTTCACATACCTTTAACCTACTTGATGCGCGTGGTGCCGTATCTGTAACAGAACGCGCAGGCTATATCGCACGTATCCGTAACTTGGCCCGCGTCGTAGCCAAAACCTTTGTCGCAGAGCGCAAACGCCTAGGCTACCCACTTTTAGATGAAGCTACAAGAGCTAAACTCTTAGCAGAAGACGCAGAATAGTGAGAGTGACAAATTACGAAAATGGGCGAACAGAGTGAGCCCTGAGCCAGTTGCCGCAGTGATGAAGGTATCCTTAGTGAAACTAAGGATACTAGGCAAAATTGGAGACTTTTGGCTCCAACTTTAGCAATGAAACAACGAAGTTGGTTGCTTGCGTGCCAATCACATAAGGCAAACTGGAAAATAAAAAGATACTTTTCGGAGAAAAAATATGACAAAAAACTTATTAGTAGAACTCGGTCTTGAAGAATTACCAGCCTATGTTGTTACGCCAAGTGAAAAACAACTAGGCGAAAAAATGGCAGCCTTCCTCAAGGAAAACCGCCTGTATTTTGAAGCTGTTCAAACCTTCTCAACACCACGTCGTTTGGCTGTTCGTGTGACTGGTCTTGCAGACAAACAGTCTGATTTGACAGAAGATTTCAAGGGTCCAGCAAAGAAAATTGCCTTGGATAGTGATGGAAACTTCACCAAAGCAGCTCAAGGATTTGTCCGTGGGAAAGGCTTGACGGTTGAAGATATTGAATTCCGTGAAATCAAGGGTGAAGAATATGTCTATGTTACCAAGGAAGAAGTGGGTCAACCAGTTGAAGCCATTGTTCCAGGTGTAGTAGACGTCTTGAAGTCCTTGACTTTCCCTGTCAGCATGCACTGGGCTAACAACACCTTTGAATACATTCGTCCTGTTCACACTTTAACTGTTCTTTTAGATGAAGAAGAGTTTGATTTGGATTTCCTTGATATTAAGGGAGGGCGTGTGAGCCGTGGCCATCGTTTCTTGGGACAAGAAACCCAGATTCAGTCAGCTTTGAGCTATGAAGAAGACCTTCGTCGTCAGTTTGTAATTGCAGACCCACGTGAACGTGAGCAAATGATTGTTGACCAAATCAAAGCAATCGAAACTGAGCATGGTGTACATATCGAAATTGATGCGGATTTGCTGAATGAAGTCTTGAACTTGGTTGAATACCCAACTGCCTTTATGGGAAGCTTTGATGCCAAATACCTTGAAGTTCCAGAAGAAGTCTTAGTGACTTCGATGAAGGAACATCAACGTTACTTTGTTGTTCGTGATCAAGACGGTAAACTCTTGCCAAACTTCATTTCTGTTCGTAACGGAAACGCAGAGCATTTGGAAAATGTCATCAAAGGAAATGAAAAAGTTTTGGTAGCCCGCTTGGAAGACGGAGAATTCTTCTGGCGTGAAGACCAAAAATTGGTGATTTCAGATCTTGTTGAAAAATTAAACAATGTGACTTTCCATGAGAAAATTGGTTCCCTTCGTGAACACATGATTCGTACTGGTCAGATTGCTATTCTCTTGGCAGAAAAAGCAGGTTTATCAGCTGATGAAACAGTTGACCTAGCCCGTGCAGCAGCCATTTACAAGTTTGACTTGTTGACAGGTATGGTTGGTGAATTTGACGAGCTCCAAGGAATTATGGGTGAAAAATATGCCCTTCTTGCTGGTGAAACTCCAGCAGTGGCAGCTGCTATTCGTGAACACTACATGCCTACATCAGCCGAAGGAGAACTTCCAGAGAGCAAGGTTGGAGCCATTCTAGCCATTGCAGACAAATTGGATACGATTTTGAGTTTCTTCTCAGTAGGCTTGATTCCATCAGGTTCTAATGACCCTTATGCCCTTCGTCGTGCGACGCAAGGTGTGGTTCGTATCTTGGATGCCTTTGGTTGGCACATTGCTATGGATGAGCTGATTGATAGCCTTTATGCTTTGAAATTTGACAGCTTGACTTATGAAAATAAAGCAGAAGTTATGAACTTTATCAAGGCTCGTGTTGATAAGATGATGGGTTCTACTCCAAAAGACATCAAGGAAGCCGTTCTTGCAGGATCAAACTTTGTTGTGGCGGATATGTTGGAAGCAGCAAGTGCTCTCGTAGAAGCAAGCAAGGAAGAAGATTTCAAACCATCTGTCGAATCCCTCTCTCGTGCCTTCAACTTGGCTGATAAGGCAGAAGGAGTAGCTACAGTTGATTCAGCTCTCTTTGAGAATGAAGAAGAGAAAATCTTGGCAGAAGCAGTAGAATCACTCGTTTTGTCAGGGGCTGCAAGTCAGCAATTGAAACAGCTCTTTGCGCTTAGTCCAGTTATTGATGCTTTCTTTGAAAATACTATGGTTATGGCCGAAGATCAGGCTGTCCGTCAAAATCGTTTGGCTATCTTGTCTCATTTAACTCAAAAAGCAGCTAAACTTGCACGCTTTAACCAAATCAATACCAAATAAAATCTGTTAAACGGATTAAATCTTATCATAAAGGAGAGAAACATGGATCCTAAAAAAATTGATCGTATCAACGAGCTTGCCAAAAAGAAAAAAACAGAAGGCTTGACCCCAGAAGAAAAAGTAGAACAAGCCAAACTACGTGAGGAGTACATCGAAGGTTATCGTCGCACTGTTCGTCACCACATCGAAGGGATCAAAATTGTGGACGAAGAAGGAAACGATGTTACACCAGAGAAACTACGTCAAGTCCAACGTGAAAAAGGGTTACATGGTCGTAGTCTCGATGATCCAAATTCATAATCAGTATTCTTTCTTTTAACAAAGATAGATGAAATAATAACCAAAAGACTAGCAGACATAAATGGGCTGTACCCCAAAAGTGAGACAGAAAAAATAATCTAATACTAGACCAAAATCAAAAAGCATTATATAATAGTGATATGAAATCAACTAAAGAAGAAATCCAAGTCATCAAAACACTTTTAAAAGACTCTAGTACAGCTAAATATCATAAACGCCTTCAAATCGTTCTATTTCGTCTGATGGGCAAATCTTATAAAGAGATTATAGAGCTTTTAGACTGTAATCAAACAACGATTTGGCGAAATGTAAAAAAATATGAGGAGTTAGGATTCAATCTCATTAAGTTAAGAAATTCAAATACAATTCTGTATTTGGGTTTCTTTTTTATGTGATAAACTATAGTTAAGGAGGTGCTTTCCATGATAAAACAGATAAAATCCCACTTGAATAAGAGTATTCATAGTATCATTGGTCAAAAAGTTGAGTTCGTCAAACAAGCTGAACAGGCCTTTACTCATAAAAGAAGGTTATCACTAGAAACTATGATTCGTACCATTCTGGGAATGGGAGGGAAATCCTTGTCAAAAGAATTACTAGATACCAGACTGACAGTTTCAAATTCAGCCTTTGTTCAAAGACGCTATCAAATAAAACCTGCTATGTGTTCCTCCTTCAACTTGCCAAATACGGAGTGTTTTGAGCAAACATTTTCTCTAACATTATCACGAAAGCAAACCAATCAGCTCAAAAAACTTTATCATGATTTTCCCAATGACTATCATTTTATTCCACACAATTCTACTTTTGATTTTCTTCCAGAAACAAGTCAAAAACAAGATCCTGTAGCACTCTATGAACTTCCTTTTCGTATGGTGCGTTTAGAAGTGAAAGAAGGAAAATACGAAACTCTGGTGACGAATACAGACTATTCAGTCCAAGAATTAAAAAATCTCTACGCCAGCAGATGGGACATAGAGACTAGTTTTCGTGATCTGAAATACAGTATTGGCTTGGTCAATTTTCATGCCAAAAAGAAGGAAGGGATGCTCCAAGAAATTTTTGCTCGCTTTACAAATTTTAACTTTTGTCGTTGGGTAACCTCGCAAGTTGCCATCGACAATAGTCACAAAAAACAAAGATATAAAGTGTGTTTCTCAGATGCGGCTTATGCCTGCCGTTTGTTTTTTAACGGTTCCCTTTCTTCTCTCCAGTTGAAAAACTACCTCAAGAAACAGTTATCTATTATTCGATCGAATCGAAAATATCCAAGAAAGATAAAAGCTCAATCGGTAGTTGATTTCATCTATAGAGTAACATAAATCTCAAAAAACAGGGTAAAAAACCTTTATTTGTTATGCAAAAAATAGAAGATGCGATAGAGAATCACTTTGATGACCTCAATCATATCTCCTATTACAGTAGTTAGATCACTAACTTAATGACATTGGACGAATGTCTCGCTTTTTTGCGAGGAATAGAAGATGAAAGATTTAACGTTTAGACAATTCCAAGACTACTTACTCGAACATTACCAGCAGTCTCGGACTGAGGAAGGTCTCTTTATGAAGTTAGTGGAGGAAGTCGGAGAAGTAGCTGAGGTTTTGAATGGTCGTTCTGGTAGAAAAGAAGGGATAGGATTCGAACGAGGAACTTGCCAGAGAACTGGCTGATATCATTCACTACACCGTCGCAATCGCAGCTATTAATCATATTGACCTTACCAAGACTATCTTTGAGAAAGACAAAACCGCAGCCGTTAACTACCAACATGAACGTGATTTGGAAGGATTTTTGAAGGTGAAGGAGAATTGATGTCCCCTTCCTCCAACTTGAGAAAATCCTTGGAACGTGATAAAATAAGGGATAAGGATTTTTAATAATTCATTATATAGAACGAGTGGATTTCTTTATGAAGAGGATTGAAGTATCTACGAAAATTGGTAGTCTCTCTGTTACTTATCAAAAGCAAAAGAAAGTGCTAGTTTGTTTAAATGGAGCAGGTTTGCTACCAAGTTATGAAAATTTTTCACTTATACTTGAAAAACTTCCTCCTACAATTGGTTATTTGACAATTGATTTTCCGAACACAGGTAGGAGTCCGATTCATGACCAATCTGACAAAAATCTGGATAATCTTGTAGATGCAGTTTATGAAGTACTTGAAGAATTAGGGATTTCTGAATATATACTTTGTGTACATAGTTTGAGTGGAATTTTAGCTTGTAAATTGCTCAACAAACCAATTAAGTGTCAGGCTTTAGTAGCAATTGAACCGACAACTAAAAATGTCATGTTTGCTGATTTTTCAGAAAATCCTTATCCAGAAATGGAAGAGCAGATGAGGCTGATTGACGAGTGTGGTCCTGAACTTTATTTTAAGAACTTAACTCAAGCAACATTTAGTACTGAAATGAATAAAGAAATCTGGGAAATAATGCAAGAAAAAGGCTTAGAGTTAGAAAAACAAAATCCAGGATTTCAGATATCTGGAGAGATTACTGAGGAAGATTTTGAGGATGTATCAATACCAGATTGTATCCCTGTATTTGTTTTTTGTCAGCCTTATAGAGAAAAAGAGTACAGAGAATCAGAATATTGGACTTCCAATGCTAGACTCATTTTAGGAGGGAATCACCATTATTTACAATGGTCAGAATCCGAAAAAATTGCGGCTATTATTCGAGAATTGTCAGAATAAGATGGAAAGAAGGAGACTACAGGAGACAAGATGAACTACTTTAATGTTGGGAAAATCGTCAATACGCAGGGATTACAGGGTGAGATGCGAGTCTTGTCTGTGACGGATTTTGCAGAAGAACGGTTTAAAAAAGGTATTGAGCTGGCCTTGTTTGATGAAAAAGATCAGTTCGTTCAAACAGTGACCATTGCTAGCCACCGTAAACAGAAGAACTTTGACATTATTAAATTCAAAGATATGTACCATATCAACGCTATCGAAAAGTATAAGGGATACAGTCTCAAGGTTGCTGAGGAAGATTTGAATGATTTAGACGACGGTGAATTCTACTATCACGAGATTATCGGCTTGGAGGTCTATGAGGGTGATAACTTGATTGGAACCATCAAAGAAATCCTGCAACCAGGTGCTAACGATGTCTGGGTGGTCAAGCGAAAAGGCAAGCGTGACTTGCTCTTGCCTTATATCCCACTAGTGATTCTCAATGTTGATATTCCGAATAACCGCGTCGATGTGGAAATCTTAGAAGGGTTAGACGATGAAGATTGATATTTTAACCCTCTTTCCGGAGATGTTTTCTCCACTGGAGCACTCAATCGTTGGAAAGGCTCGAGAAAAAGGGCTCTTGGATATCCAGTATCATAATTTCCGAGAAAATGCTGAAAAGGCCCGCCATGTCGACGATGAGCCCTACGGAGGCGGTCAGGGGATGCTGCTCCGAGCCCAACCTATTTTCGATGCCTTTGATGCTATTGAAAAGAAAAATCCGCGCGTCATTCTCCTTGATCCTGCTGGAAAGCAGTTTGATCAGGCTTATGCTGAGGATTTGGCCCAAGAGGAAGAACTTATCTTTATCTGCGGTCACTATGAGGGCTATGATGAGCGGATCAAGACCTTGGTGACAGATGAGATTTCCTTGGGCGACTATGTCTTGACTGGTGGAGAGTTGGCGGCTATGACCATGATTGATGCTACGGTACGCCTGATTCCAGAAGTGATTGGCAAGGAGTCTAGCCACCAAGATGATAGTTTTTCTTCAGGCCTTCTTGAATACCCTCAGTACACACGTCCCTATGATTATCGAGGCATGGTTGTCCCAGATGTTCTGATGAGCGGGCACCATGAAAAGATTCGTCAGTGGCGCCTGTATGAGAGTTTAAAGAAAACCTACGAGCGCAGACCGGATTTGCTTGAAGATTATCAACTGACAGCAGAAGAAGAAAAAATGCTGGCAGAAATTAAAGAAAACAAAGAATAAAGGAGAAACCTATGCAAGTAATCAAACGTGATGGAGAAATTGCTGAATTTAATCCAGATAAGATTTACCAAGCTATCTTAAAGGCAGCCCAGACTGTCTATGTATTGACAGATGATTTGCGTCAAAACCTTGCACAAGTCACTAAGAAAGTGGTTTTGGATTTGGAAGAGGCCAAGGTGGAACGTGCTACTATCAGCATGATTCAGTCTATGGTTGAACATCGTCTACTGGGTGCAGGTTACATTACCATTGCAGAACACTACATTTCCTATCGTTTACAACGTGACTTGGAAAGAAGTGGTTATGGAGATCATATCGCAGTTCATTTACATTTTGAACAAATTCGCTAAGAAAAAAGAGTGGGATGAAGCAACTACATCTCACTCTTTCTTAAATCTATTTTTTTGGGCTGTTTGGACAGTTGAAGGGACAAATCGCAGGCGTTGAATATCGCTTATGCGGATAATACGGGTCACATTTTTGGCAAAATTTTTCACAATAATTTGCTGTCCTTGCTGATCGTATTTGATGATGTCACCTGTAAAACTTGTCTCTGACAAGATAAGGTGAACAGCGGTTTGTTTCTGGATAGCCTCTTCAATAGTGGCTGTAAGGGAGTTGCTTTCAGTCTGGTCTGGTTGGTCATGTCCATTTAAAAAGTCATGTATTTTACCTAGAACTTGCTGGAATTTATGTCTCATAGTGGCCTCCCTTCTTTTATATCAATATTATATAAAATTTTCCTAAAATCTACAAGATTTTACGAATAATCAGATGAAAGTTAAAAAAGGAGAAGAAAATGGCAGAATTTACATTTGAAATCGAAGAGCACTTGTTGACTCTTTCTGAAAACGAAAAAGGTTGGACTAAGGAAATCAACCGTGTGAGCTTTAATGGTGCCCCTGCAAAGTTTGATATTCGTGCTTGGAGTCCAGATCATACTAAAATGGGCAAGGGGATTACTCTCTCCAATGAAGAATTTCAAACAATGGTGGATGCTTTTAAAGGCAACTAAGTTTTCAAAATGAAAGAAAAGGATATTGAGTCATGACAACTCGATATCCTTTTTTAGTTAGCAAAGTAAGCCTGATTTTTAAGGCGTTGAAGTAGGGGACGGCTAATAAAACTAATAGCCAGAAGTTTACCAAGGTCTGGAATGATAAAGGGAATGACCCCCACAACAAGAGCTTTTTCAAATGCCATTCCAGCAAGAAAATGTAAGCTGAGAATCCCGCCGACAAAGACAAGGGCATCACCCAAGAGGTTTGCAAGAAAAATCTTGACAATACCACTCTCGCTGTTAGTTAGGGAAGAAGTAAGTCCAGAGTATACAAGATAAAACCAAAGATAACCTGCAGTAGGACCAACTAAAGCTTGAAAACCAGCTCCACCTCCTGCAAAAACAGGAAGACCGATAGCACCTAGAAGAAGATAGAGTCCAACAGAAAGTACAGCCTCTCTCGGTCTAAAGACAGTAGCAATCAAGCCGATTGCAAAGTTTTGCAGAGTGAAGGGGACAGGTCCAATTGGAAGACTGATTTGTGCCAAAACAGCAATGAGAGCAGCCCCAATAGCAGGGGTAGCATAAACGTGAGCTTTTTTCAAAATAGTTAACCTCTTTTCTGATATATAGTAACTATTATACTCGTAGAGTAATCATTGTCAACCTATTTTTAAAAACAAGGTAACAAAAATTGTAACAGCCGATTTTGCTTACTGGTTGAGTTGGATAATTGTTTTGTAGATTTGTAAGAAATTAAAAAAAGAAGCAGACACATTTGTATCAGCTTCCTTTATTTCGATTAACGCATGGTTACAAATTCTTCGGATGCAGTTGGGTGAATCGCTACAGTTGCATCAAAGTCAGCCTTGGTTGCTCCCATTTTGATAGCAACAGCAAATCCTTGAATCATTTCATCAACACCATAGCCAATTCCATGAAGTCCGACAACTTTTTCTTCTGAACCAGCTGTGATCAATTTGAAACGGGATTCTTGTCTATTGCTAGTAACGGCAGAGTACATAGATGCAAAGCTTGATTTGTAAACCTTGATTTGGTCTTGACCATATTCTTTGATAGCTTGCTCTTCTGTCAATCCGACAGTTCCGATAGCAGGGTGTGAAAAGACAACAGTTGGAATAGTTGAGTAGTCCATTTTTGCAGTTGTTTTTCCGTTAAAGAGACGTTCTGATAGGGTACGCCCAGCCTTGATTGCAACTGGAGTCAGTTCTTTCTCGCCTGTTACATCACCTAGAGCATAGATTCCCTCAACAACAGTATTTTGGTATTCATCCACTTGGATAAAGCCACGTTCGTTCAGGGTTACTCCAGCTTTTTCAAGTTGCAAGCCCTTAACGTTTGGACGGCGGCCTGTAGCCCAGATAACTTGGCTAGCTGTGTGACTAGTACCATCTTCGAAATGAATGGTAATGCCGTCAGTAGTTTTTTCTAACTTGACAGGGACTTTGTGAGTATGAAGTGGTAAGTTTGTTCTTTCCATTTCCTTGACCAGACCTTCAACGATGTAGGAATCAAAACCACGTAAAGGGCGATCACGGCGAACAAAGAGGTCTGTCTTGACACCAAAAGTGTGGAGTACGCCAGCCAATTCAACGGCGATATAACCAGCGCCTAGAATTGCAACTGACTCTGGCAATTCTTCCCAGGCAAATACATCATCAGAAGAGCCACCTAGTTCAGCACCAGGAATGTTTGGAATACTTGGATGGGCACCAGTAGCAATCACGATATGTTTAGCACGAATCAGCTCACCATTTACGCTAACAGTATGAGAATCTACAAATTCAGCATGACCTTCAATCAAGTCTACTCCGTTGCGTTTAAAACTGCCATCATAAGAAGAACGAGCGCGATCAATGTAGGCTTCACGATTGCGACGTAGGGTTGCAAAGTCAAAGTTAAGATCAGTAGTTTTAAAGCCGTAGTCTTCTCCAAATTGATGGAAAGTCTCAGCGATTTGCGCCCCGTACCACATGATTTTCTTAGGAACACAGCCGACGTTGACGCAGGTTCCACCTAGTTTCTTTTCCTCAATAACGACAGCTTTGGCTCCATGTTCACCAGCACGGTTCATGGTGGCAATTCCTCCGCTACCTCCACCGATAGCAATGATATCGTATTCTCTCATTGAAAACTCCTTTGTACTCTTCTAAATAGTAGAGTGTCATTTTTTGATAGTCATATTCTATCTTTTTTTTGATGTGATTGCAAAAATCTGCTACGTACAAAAAATTCAAGAAAAGGCTTGCAAAAAAGAAAAATAAAGTGTATGATATAACTAGTACAATGATTGTAAAATAAATTCCGAACAATAATTAAATCCTGAAATGTCATTATTTCAAATTGATAATTTTTGTATAATATTGTTAAGAACTTTAAATCAAAAAGGAGTTTCATTATGAAGAAAAAGAATGGTAAAGCTAAAAAGTGGCAATTGTATGCAGCAATCGGTGCTGCCAGTGTAGTTGTATTGGGTGCCGGGGGGATTTTACTCTTTAGACAACCTTCTCAGACTGCTGTAAAAGATGAGCCTACTCATCTTGTTGTTGCCAAGGAAGGAAGCGTGGCCTCCTCTGTTTTATTGTCAGGGACAGTAACAGCAAAAAATGAACAATATGTTTATTTTGATGCTAGTAAGGGAGATTTAGATGAAATCCTTGTTTCTGTGGGTGATAAAGTCAGTGAAGGACAGGCTTTAGTCAAGTACAGTAGTTCAGAAGCCCAGGCAGCCTATGATTCAGCGAGTCGAGCAGTAGCTAAGGCAGATCGTCATATCAACGAACTCAACCAAGCGCGAAATGAAGCCGCTTCAGCTCCGGCTCCTCAAGCCTCTGCGCCAGCAGGAGGAGAAGATGCAACGGTGCAAAGTCCAACTCCAGTGGCTGGAAATTCTGTTGCTTCTATTGACGCTCAGTTGGGTGATGCCCGTGATGCGCGTGCAGACGCTGCGGCGCAATTAAGTAAGGCTCAAAGTCAGTTAGATGCAATGACGGTTCTCAGTACCCTAGAGGGAACTGTGGTCGAAGTCAACCACAATGTTTCTAAATCTCCAACAGGAGCTAGCCAAGTAGTCGTTCATGTCGTAAGTAATGAAAACTTGCAAGTTAAGGGAGAACTGTCTGAATATAACCTCGCCAACCTATCTGTAGGTCAAGAAGTAAGCTTTACTTCTAAAGTGTATCCTGATAAAAAATGGACTGGGAAATTAAGCTATATTTCTGACTATCCTAAAAACAATGGTGAAGCAGCTAGTCCAGCTGCCGCAGCTTCTGGTAATTCTGGTTCTAAATATCCATACACTATTGATGTTACAAGTGAAATCGGTGATTTGAAACAAGGATTCTCAGTAAGTGTTGAGGTCAAAAATAAGAGTAAAGCCATTTTGGTTCCTCTAACAAGTGTTGTGACTGAAAATGATAAGAATTATGTCTGGGTGCTTGACGAGCAGAAAAAGGCCAAGAAAGTGGAAGTTGGTTTGGGCAATGCTGATGCAGACAACCAAGAAATCACTTCAGGTCTGACAAATGGAGTCAAGGTCATCAGTAACCCAACGTCTTCCTTGGAAGAAGGAAAAGAGGTGAAGGCTGATGAAGCAACTAATTAGTCTAAAAAATATCTGCAGAAGCTACCGTAACGGTGACCAAGAACTGCAGGTTCTCAAAAATATCAACCTAGAAGTGAATGAGGGTGAGTTTGTTGCCATTATGGGACCATCTGGTTCTGGTAAGTCTACTCTCATGAATACGATTGGCATGTTGGATACACCAAGTAGTGGAGAGTATTATCTTGAAGGTCAAGAAGTGGCTGGATTGGGTGAAAAACAACTAGCTAAGGTTCGCAACCAACAAATCGGTTTTGTCTTTCAGCAGTTCTTTCTTCTATCGAAACTCAATGCTCTGCAAAATGTAGAATTGCCCTTGATTTACGCAGGAGTTTCGGCTTCAAAACGTCGCAAGTTAGCTGAGGAATATCTAGATAAGGTTGAATTGACAGAACGTAGTCATCATTTGCCTTCGGAATTATCTGGTGGTCAAAAGCAACGTGTGGCTATTGCGCGTGCCTTGGTAAACAATCCTTCTATTATCTTAGCAGACGAACCGACAGGAGCCTTGGATACCAAAACAGGAAATCAAATTATGCAACTATTGGTTGACTTGAACAAAGAAGGAAAAACCATTATCATGGTAACGCATGAGCCTGAAATAGCTGCTTATGCCAAACGTCAGATTGTCATTCGCGATGGAGTTATTTCATCTGATAGTGCTCAGTTAGAAAAGGAGGAAAACTAAGATGCAGAATCTGAAATTTGCCTTTTCATCTATTATGGCTCACAAGATGCGTTCTTTGCTTACCATGATTGGGATTATTATCGGTGTTTCATCGGTTGTTGTGATTATGGCTCTGGGTGATTCCATGTCTCGACAGCTTAATAAAAACATGACCAGATCTCAGAAGAATATTAGTGTCTTTTTCTCTTCTAAAAAAAGTAAAGATGGGTCTTTTACTCAGAAACAATCAGCTTTTACGGTTTCTGGAAAAGAAGAGGAAGTTCCTGTTGAACCACCAAAACCGCAAGAATCTTGGGTTAAGGAGGCAGCCAAACTCAAGGGAGTGGATAATTACTATGTAACCAACTCAACGAACGCCATCTTGACTTATCAAGATAAAAAGGTTGAAAATGCCAATTTGACAGGCGGGAATAGAACCTATATGGACGCTGTTAAGAATGAAATTCTTGCAGGTCGTAGTCTGAGAGAGCAAGATTTCAAAGAGTTTGCAAGTGTTATTTTGCTTGATGAAGAATTATCCATTAGTCTATTTGGCTCTCCTCAAGAGGCTATTAACAAGGTTGTAGAAGTCAATGGTTTTAGTTATCGAGTCATTGGTGTTTATACTAGCCCAGAATCTAAAAATTCAAAAATATATGGTCTTGGCGGCTTGCCTATTACCACAAATATCTCCCTTGCTGCGAATTTTAATGTAGATGAAATAGCTAATATTGTCTTTCGAGTGAATGATACAAGCTTGACTCAAACTCTGGGGCCAGAATTAGCACGAAAAATGACAGAGCTTGCTGGCTTGCAACAGGGAGAATATCAAGTAGCAGATGAGTCAGCTGCATTTGCAGAAGTTCAACAATCGTTTAGTTTTATGACGACGATTATTAGTGCTATCGCAGGAATTTCTCTCTTTGTTGGAGGAACTGGTGTTATGAATATCATGCTGGTTTCTGTTACAGAGCGTACCCGTGAGATTGGTCTCCGTAAGGCTTTGGGTGCAACGCGTGCCAATATTTTAATCCAGTTTTTGATTGAATCCATGATTTTGACCTTGTTAGGTGGCTTGATTGGCTTGACAATTGCAAGTGGTTTAACTGCCTTAGCAGGTTTGTTACTGCAAGGTTTGATTGCGGGTATAGAAGTTGGAGTATCAATTCCAGTTGCCCTATTTAGTCTTACAGTTTCGGCTAGCGTGGGTATGATTTTTGGAGTCTTGCCAGCCAACAAGGCATCGAAACTTGACCCAATCGAAGCCCTTCGTTATGAATAATTTAAAAGATAAAAAACGAGATAGACATCAGTCTGTCTTGTTTTTGTATGGATTTCCTTATCGAAAATCCTTAAAAATGTGATATAATGAAGTGTTAGAAAAACAGGTTTCATTTGCCTGGAAAGGAAAAATTATGTCTGAAAAGAATTTTTATATTACAACGCCGATTTACTACCCATCTGGTAAACTTCATATCGGTTCTGCCTACACAACCATCGCTTGTGATGTCCTAGCACGTTACAAACGCCTGATGGGCTACGATGTCTTTTATTTGACAGGTCTTGATGAACATGGTCAGAAAATCCAGCAGAAAGCGGAAGAAGCTGGAATCACCCCTCAAGCCTATGTTGATGGGATGGCAGTTGGAGTCAAAGAACTCTGGCAATTACTAGATATCTCATACGATAAATTTATCCGTACAACTGATGACTACCATGAAAAAGTGGTAGCACAGGTCTTTGAGCGCTTGCTTGCTCAAGATGACATCTATTTGGGTGAATACTCTGGTTGGTACTCAGTATCAGATGAGGAATTCTTTACAGAAAGCCAGCTTGCGGAAGTTTTCCGTGACGAAGCTGGAAACGTGACAGGTGGAATTGCTCCATCAGGACACGAGGTTGAATGGGTATCTGAAGAATCATACTTCCTTCGCCTCAGCAAATACCAAGATCGTTTGGTAGACTTTTTCAAAGCCCATCCTGAATTTATCACTCCAGATGGTCGTCTGAATGAAATGCTTCGCAACTTCATTGAGCCAGGTTTAGAGGATTTGGCGGTATCTCGTACCACCTTTACCTGGGGTGTACCAGTCCCATCAAATCCAAAACACGTTGTCTATGTTTGGTTTGATGCTCTACTCAACTATGTGACAGCTCTTGGCTACGATCAAGACGAACACGCTAACTTTGACAAGTTCTGGAACGGAACAGTCTTCCATATGGTTGGAAAAGACATCCTTCGTTTTCACTCAATCTACTGGCCAATCCTTCTTATGATGTTGGATATCAAATTGCCAGAACGTTTGATTGGTCATGGTTGGTTTGTCATGAAAGACGGCAAGATGTCTAAATCAAAAGGGAATGTTGTCTATCCTGAAATGTTGATAGAGCGTTTTGGACTAGATCCACTTCGTTACTACCTCATGCGTAGCCTTCCAGTTGGTTCAGATGGAACCTTCACTCCAGAAGACTATGTAGGCCGTATCAACTACGAATTGGCCAATGACCTTGGGAACCTCCTCAACCGTACGGTTTCTATGATTAACAAGTACTTTGATGGACAAATTCCTGCCTATGTAGAAGGTGTAACAGAGTTTGACCATGCTCTTGCTCAAGTAGCTGCTGAATCAATCGCTGACTACCATACTCACATGGAAGCAGTTGACTACCCACGTGCCCTTGAAGCAGTCTGGACCCTTATCTCTCGTACTAACAAATACATCGACGAGACAGCTCCGTGGGTCTTGGCCAAGGATGAAGTACTCCGCGATCAATTGGCAAGTGTTATGAGCCACTTGGCAGCTAGCCTTCGTGTCGTCGCTCACTTGATTGAGCCGTTTATGATGGAAACCAGTCGTGCAGTCTTGAATCAACTTGGCTTGGAAGAAGTAGCGAGCCTTGAAAACTTGAGCTTGGCTGACTTCCCAGAAAATGTGACTGTAGTTGCTAAAGGAACTCCAATCTTCCCACGTCTGGATATGGAAGAAGAAATCGCCTATATCAAGGAACAAATGGAAGGAAACAAACCAGCAGTCGAAAAAGAATGGAATCCAGACGAAGTCGAACTCAAACTAAACAAGGATGAAATCAAGTTTGAAGACTTTGACAAGGTCGAAATCCGTGTCGCAGAAGTCAAAGAAGTGTCTAAAGTAGAAGGTTCAGATAAGTTGCTTCAATTCCGCTTGGATGCTGGTGATGGTGAAGATCGTCAAATCCTCTCAGGAATTGCCAAATACTATCCAAACGAACAAGAATTGGTCGGCAAGAAAGTCCAAATCGTTGCCAATCTCAAACCACGTAAAATGATGAAAAAATATGTCAGCCAAGGTATGATCCTCTCAGCTGAACATGATGGACAATTAACCCTTCTCACAGTTGATCCAGCTGTACCAAACGGAAGTGTGATTGGGTAAAAATAGACAGGACTAGTTCATGCTAGTTCTGTTTTTTTATTTACACTCAATGAAAATCAAAGAGTAAACTAGGAAACTAGCCACAGGTTGCTCAAAACATGGTTTTGAGGTTGTAGATGAAACTGACGAAGTCAGCTCAAAACACCGTTTTGAGGTAGTAGATAAGACTGACGAAGTCAGTTACATATACATACGCTAAGGCGACGCTGACATGGTTTGAAGAGATTTTCGAAGAGTATTAACTATTATGCTTTACAAACTAGTGTAAAAGTGGTATATTATTGATGAAGCTACTAGTAGGTATTACAAAATAGATTAGAAGGGGGAAGGGATGAAGGAAACTCAACTATTAAAAGGTGTTCTTGAAGGTTGTGTCTTGGATATGATTGGTCAAAAAGAGCGGTATGGTTATGAGTTGGTTCAGACTTTGCGAGAGGCTGGATTTGACACTATCGTTCCAGGAACTATTTATCCTTTGTTGCAAAAGTTAGAAAAAAATCAATGGATAAGAGGCGACATGCGCCCGTCGCCAGATGGTCCAGATCGGAAGTATTTTTCATTAACGAAAGAAGGAGAAGAGCGTGTCTCCGTCTTTTGGCAACAATGGGACGATTTGAGTCAAAAAGTAGAAGGGATTAAGAATGGGGGGTAAACCATGAAGAAAATGAAGTATTACGAAGAAACAAGCGCTTTGCTGCATGAGTTTTCTGAGGAGAATCAGCAGTATTTTGAGGAACTGTGGGATAGTTTTAATCTTGCTGGATTTCTCTATGATGAAGACTATCTCAGAGAGCAGATTTATTTGATGATGTTAGATTTTTCAGAAGCAGAACGAGATGGCATGAGTGCAGAGGATTATTTAGGTAAGAATCCTAAAAAAATAATGAAAGAGATTCTCAAGGAAGCACCACGCAGTTCTATCAAGGAGTCCCTTTTGACACCAATTTTTGTCCTAGTGATATTACGTTACTATCATCTACTGGGTGATTTTTCTAAAGGTCCTCTCTTAACAGTCAATTTGCTTACTTTTTTAGGGCAACTTCTTCTTTTTCTGATTGGATTTGCTCTTGTGGCCACAATCTTACGTTGGGGCTTAGTCCAAGATTCTCCTAACATAAAAATTGGCACCTATATTGTCGTTGGGATTCTTGTTCTGCTAGTTGTTCTGGGATATGTAGGAATAGGAAGTTTTGTACAAGAAGGAGCATTTTATCTTCCTGCTCCCTGGGATAGTTTGTCTGTCTTTACGATTTCCCTAGTCATCAGTATTTGGAATTGGAAAGAACCGATTTTTCGTCCATTTGTTAGTATGATTATTGCCCACCTTATTGTAGGTTCTCTGCTCCGTTACTATGAGTGGATGGGAATTTCAAATGTTTTTCTTACAAAAGTTATTCCTTTAGCTGTCCTCTTTATTGGAATCTTTGTCTTGTTCCGTGGGTTTAAGAAGATAAAATGGAGTGAAATATAGTCAAAAAGCCGTTGCAAAGCGGTTTTTTGTTATAATGAAGGGAAGAATGTTAGAAATTTAAGGAGAAAAATTTGATGAGATACATAACTCTTGGTCAAGATGACAAAGAATTATCAGAAATTGTTCTCGGAATGATGAGAATAAAAGATAAGTCTGTAAAAGAAGTTGAAGAGCTTGTAGAAACAGCACTTTCTGTTGGAATCAATGCTTTCGACTTGGCTGATATATATGGTCGTGGTCGTTGTGAAGAACTGTTAGGTCTTGTCCTAAAAAATCGTCCAGATTTAAGAGAAAAGATGTGGATTCAGTCCAAATGTGGCATTCGCATAGAAGAATTTACCTATTTTGATTTTTCTAAGGACTATATTATAAAATCAGTAGACGGTATTTTGCAAAGATTGAAGATTGATCATCTGGACAGCTTGCTTCTTCATCGACCAGATGCTTTGATGGAATCTGACCAAGTAGCAGAAGCCTTTGATCTCCTTTATAAACAAGGTAAGGTTCGAAATTTTGGAGTTTCTAATCAAAATCCCATGATGATGGAGTTTCTTAAAAAAGATGTCAAGCAGCCGTTAGCTGTTAATCAGCTACAATTGAGTGCGGCTTTTACTCCAGGATTCGAATCAGGTTTTCATGTTAATATGGAAGATAGTCAAGCAGCTATGCGAGATGGCAGCATTTTTGAATATTGCAAATTACACGATGTGGTCATTCAAGCATGGTCTGTCTTACAATTCGGGTATTTTAGAGGGAATTTTGTTGGCAATGAGAAATTTCAAGCTTTAAATCAAGTACTTGAGCGTTTAGCTATTAAATATGGAGTAACTTCTTCAACTATTGCCATTTCTTGGATATTACGCTACCCAGCCAAAATGCAGGCAGTCGTAGGTACAACAAATCCTAAGCACTTGAGAGAAGTTAGCCAAGTGGGAAACTTTAGCTTAACAAGAAAAGAATGGTATGAAATTTATCTTGCAGCAGGGAATAATTTGCCCTAGGTAGAAGCAGATGTAAATAAATCACAGTCAAAAAGCCGTTGCGAAGCGGTTTTTTTGTTATAATGAAGGAGAGAATTATTGATATTTAAGGAGAAAAACATGACATTTGAAGAAATCCTGCCTGGGTTAAAGGTTAAGAGAAAATATGTACGAACTGGTTGGGGAGGTGCTGAAAACTATGTCCAACTTTTTGACACTATCGAGCAAAATGGGGTTGCACTTGAAGTGACACCTTATTTCCTAATCAACGTGTCTGGAGAAGGAGAAGGTTTTTCCATGTGGAGTCCGACACCTTGTGATGTTTTAGCGACGGATTGGGTAGAAGTGCATGACTAGACGTGTATTGATTACGGGAGTGAGTTCAGGAATCGGTCTGGCTCAAGCTCGCCTTTTTTTAGAGAAGGACTATCAAGTTTATGGAGTTGACCAAGGTGAAAATCCACTCTTAGAGGGTGATTTTCATTTTTTACAGAGAGATTTGACCTTGGACTTGGAGCCTATTTTTGACTGGTGTCCTCAGGTAGATATTTTGTGCAATACTGCTGGAGTGTTGGATGCTTATAAACCCCTATTGGAACAATCAGCGCAGGAAATTCAAGAAATTTTTGAAATTAACTACGTGACTCCTGTTGAGTTGACTCGCTATTATTTGACGCAAATGCTGGAAAATAAAAAGGGAATTATTATCAATATGTGCTCTATTGCTTCGAGCCTAGCAGGTGGAGGTGGTCACGCCTATACTTCCTCTAAGCATGCCTTAGCTGGCTTCACCAAGCAGTTGGCTCTAGACTATGCTGGAGCTGGGATTCAGGTCTTTGGGATTGCTCCAGGAGCAGTCAAGACAGCTATGACTGCTGCCGACTTTGAACCAGGTGGCTTAGCAGACTGGGTGGCTAGTGAAACACCAATCAAGCGCTGGATTGAACCAGAGGAAGTAGCAGAAGTCAGTCTCTTTTTGGCTAGTGGAAAGGCATCTGCCATGCAGGGACAAATTCTGACAATAGACGGTGGATGGTCTTTGAAGTAGGAGGAGTTGGATGGAAATCAAAAATCACTTTGGAGTCTACGCTGTTTGCTTTGAAAATGGGAAGTTACTCTGCATTGAAAAAACGAGAGGTCCTTATCAACATCGTTCTGATCTACCTGGAGGCAGTCAGCAACTTGGTGAAGGACTGACGGAAACGCTGACTAGAGAAGTCATGGAAGAGACGGGATTTACTGTTAGAAGCAACTCTAATACTCGAATCTACGATGTTTTCGTCAGGGAAGAGTTAAAAAATTTTATGGTTCACCATGTCATGGCCTTGTATGATGTTGAAATGAATGAGAGTGCACCTCAAGTTACGACTTCGGAAGCTGTCTCTGATGGTGCGAATGATTCACTTGGATATATTTGGATGGATATTCAAGAGATTACAGAAGAAAATGCATCGCCATTAGTCTTGAAGGTTAAGTCTGAATTATTAGGATTTCCAGAACTGGACAAGACTTCTTACATGAATTGGAAGGTGAATGATGAGAAATCAACTTGCCCTTAGTGGAGAAAAAATTCTTGAAAAAGTTTATCCTCAACTATTTCACCACATTGGAATGATTCGTGGGGAATACTTGTTGAGAGAGCTCAATCAAAACATCATATTAGCAAGTTGTCAGCAATTTGTAAAAGATTATCTAGATACTATTTGCTCCTTGTACTCAGATGAAGAAATCTGGTATCGTTTTTCAGAATTAACAAATACAGAAGCTAATTGTTTAGAGGGGACTAAAGAGTATTTTGATGAAGGGCATCCCTTGTTTGGTTATAGAGGGACTAGGCGTTTACTGGCGTGTCCGGATGAATTTCAGGCTGAAGCAAATGTTGTTACAGAAGTTTATCAAACTAATCCCAATCTGTCTCTTATTTTTCCTTTTGTCAATGATGCCGACCAATTAAAGCAAGCTATTACAGTATTACGTCAGCATGGCTTTACTGGGAAAGTCGGCACGATGATTGAATTACCGTCAGCGTATTTTGACTTAAATAGGATACTGGAAACGGGCATTTCAAAGATTGTAGTTGGAATGAATGATTTGACTTCTTTTATTTTTGCCACTGTGAGAAACAGTCAATGGCATGATATGGAAAGTCCAATTATGTTAGATATGCTAAGAGATATGCAGGATAAAGCAAGGATGAAAAAGATTGACTTTGCTGTAGCAGGCTATCTGAATGATTCTTTCATACAAAAAATGAATCAGTTGGGTATCAAGTGCATTATTCACTACAGTTCTATTCTAGAGATTTTTGATTTAGAAATTGACCATCCAGATCATCTTAAACACATAAAAGAAGAAAGTAAAAAATTACAAAGGAGCACCCATGACACCGCAAGAAATGTGGAAGGCATATAAGAAAATCAACCCCTCTATAGGAGATGAAATCGATGCTTGGGCTTTTGGAGTGGAACCAGACCTTTTAGCAGATTTGGTTTTAAGAGGCGAAAAGACTGCAACAGCTTCAGCCTACGACCTCTATGCACTAGAAGCCGAGTCTCTTCCTCAAGAAGGAACTTTTGATGTCATTTTAGATAGTCAAAATCAGGCTGTCTGTATTGTCGAAATTACAAAGGTTTCCGTTCAGCCTTTCAGTCAAGTTTCGGCTGACCATGCCTATAAGGAAGGTGAGGGAGACAAGACACTTGTATATTGGCGCCAGGTTCATGAGGATTTTTTCAGAGACTGCTTGGGTGAAGCAGGATTGACTTTTACACCTGAAAGCAAGGTTGTTTTAGAAGAATTTCGCAAGGTCTACCCTCTGTAGACTGCTAGACGGAAGAAAGTTTTGGAAATCGCTGTCCAATCCTTTTTTCTTAGGCAAAACATGTTATAATAAGTTTGTTTGAAGAAGAGCTATAGCTCTTAAACTTAGAATAGGAGAAAACTATGCAAGCAGTTGAACATTTTATTAAGCAATTTGTTCCTGAACACTATGATTTATTTTTAGACTTGAGTCGTGAGACCAAGACGTTTTCAGGGAAGGTGACCATCACTGGTCAAGCACAGAGTGACCGCATTTCCCTTCATCAAAAAGACTTGGAAATCGCTTCTGTAGAAGTTGCAGGTCAAGCTCGTCCATTTACAGTTGACCATGAAAATGAAGCCCTTCATATCGAATTGGCTGAGGCTGGTCAAGTTGAATTGGTTCTTGTCTTTTCTGGTAAAATTACAGATAACATGACAGGGATTTATCCTTCATACTACACAGTTGATGGTGTCAAGAAGGAAGTCTTGTCAACACAATTCGAGAGCCACTTTGCGCGCGAAGCCTTCCCATGTGTGGATGAGCCTGAAGCCAAAGCAACTTTTGACCTCTCTCTACGTTTTGACCAAGCAGAAGGTGAATTGGCCTTGTCTAACATGCCAGAAATCGATGTTGAAAACCGTAAGGAAACAGGTATCTGGAAGTTTGAGACAACACCTCGCATGTCTTCTTACTTGTTAGCCTTTGTTGCGGGTGATTTGCAAGGTGTGACGGCTAAAACTAAAAACGGTACCCTCGTAGGTGTCTACTCAACCAAAGCCCATCCACTATCTAACCTTGATTTCTCACTGGATATTGCTGTTCGCTCTATCGAGTTTTACGAAGATTACTATGGAGTTAAGTACCCAATCCCTCAATCTCTCCATATCGCCCTTCCTGACTTCTCAGCTGGAGCTATGGAAAACTGGGGTCTTGTGACCTACCGTGAAGTTTACTTGGTTGTGGATGAGAACTCTACCTTTGCCAGCCGTCAACAAGTTGCCCTAGTTGTGGCACATGAGTTGGCTCACCAATGGTTTGGTAACCTTGTTACTATGAAATGGTGGGATGACCTTTGGCTCAATGAAAGCTTTGCTAACATGATGGAGTACGTCTGTGTGGATGCTATTGAACCAAGCTGGAATATTTTTGAAGACTTCCAAACAGGTGGAGTGCCTCTTGCTCTTGAACGTGACGCGACTGATGGTGTTCAGTCTGTTCACGTCGAAGTCAAACACCCAGATGAAATCAATACGCTCTTTGATGGTGCTATCGTCTATGCCAAAGGAAGCCGTCTCATGCACATGCTTCGCCGTTGGCTAGGAGATGCTGATTTTGCTAAAGGTTTGCACGCTTACTTTGAAAAACACCAATACAGCAACACCATTGGTAGTGACCTTTGGGATGCCCTTGGTCAAGCGTCAGGACGTGATGTCGCAGCCTTCATGGATTCTTGGTTGGAACAGCCTGGTTACCCAGTTCTTACTGTCAAAGTTGAAAATGATGTCTTGAAGATTTCACAAAAACAATTCTTCATCGGTGAGCACGAAAATAAGAACCGTCTCTGGGTTGTGCCACTCAATAGTAACTGGAAAGGCTTGCCTGATACACTTGAAACTGAAAGTATCGAAATTCCTGGCTACGCAGCTCTTCTTGCTGAAAACAAAACAGCACTTCGCCTCAACACAGAAAATACAGCCCACTACATTACAGACTATCAAGGAGACTTGTTAGAAGCTGTTCTTGCTGACCTAGTTGATCTTGATAACACAAGCAAATTGCAAATCGTCCAAGAACGTCGTTTGCTTGCTGAAGCAGGGCACATTTCTTATGCTGACTTGCTCCCAGTTCTTGATAAACTTGCTAAGGAAGAATCTTACCTTGTCGTTTCAGCTGTTTCTGAAGTAATTTCTGCTCTTGAGCGCTTTATCGATGAAGGAACAGAAGCTGAAAGAGCCTTCAAAGCCTTGGTTGCTAAATTGGCTCGTCACAACTATGACCGTCTTGGTTTTGCAGCTAAAGACGGAGAATCAGATGAGGATGAATTGGTTCGTCAGTTGGCTGTTTCTATGATGATTCGCTCAAATGATGCAGAAGCTAGTCAAGTCGCTAGCCAAATCTTCGCGGCTCACAAGGAGAATCTAGCAGGACTTCCAGCAGCTATTCGCTCACAAGTTCTAATCAATGAGATGAAACATCATGAGACTAAAGACTTGTTAGCACTTTATCTTGATACTTATACTCATGCAACAGATGCTGTCTTTAAACGTCAGTTGGCAGCTGCTCTTGCCTATAGTAAAGATGCGGACAATATCCAAACCTTGATTGCTGCTTGGAAGGACAAATTTGTGGTTAAACCACAGGACTTGTCTGCTTGGTATTACCAATTCTTAGGTCATCAAGCAACTCAGGAAACAGCTTGGTCTTGGGCGCGTGAAAACTGGGCTTGGATTAAGGCAGCCCTTGGAGGAGATATGAGCTTTGATAGCTTTGTTATCCTTCCTGCACACGTATTTAAGACTCAGCAACGTTTGGCAGAGTACAAGGAATTCTTTGAACCGCAACTTTCTGACCTTGCTCTTAGCCGTAACATCGGTATGGGAATCAAAGAAATTGCAGCGCGTGTTGACTTGATTAACCGTGAAAAAGCTGCAGTGGAAGCAGTTGTTCTTCAATACGGAACTAAATAATTAAGACTAAATAAAAGAAAACTCAGCTATCTCATATAAAATGCAGAGAGTTGAGTTTTTTTTAAGGCAAATTTGGTATAATGGTTTTAATAAGGAGGAGTTTCTCATGATAAAAATCTTATTAGTTGAGGATGACCTAGGCCTGTCAAATTCAGTATTTGACTTTTTAGACGATTTTGCGGATGTCATGCAGGTATTTGATGGAGAAGAAGGTCTCTACGAAGCTGAAAGTGGCGTCTATGACTTGATTTTGCTCGATTTGATGTTACCTGAAAAAAATGGTTTCCAAGTCTTGAAAGAATTGCGTGAAAAGGGGATTACGACTCCAGTTCTGATTATGACTGCCAAGGAAAGTTTGGATGACAAGGGACATGGATTTGAACTGGGAGCGGATGATTATCTGACCAAGCCTTTCTACCTAGAAGAACTCAAAATGCGGATTCAGGCCCTTCTCAAACGTTCAGGTAAGTTTAATGAAAATACGCTATCTTATGGAGATATTCTCATCAATTTATCAACAAATACCGTTAAGGTTGAAGATACTACTGTCGAATTGCTGGGGAAAGAGTTCGATTTACTAGTTTATTTCCTTCAAAATCAAAATGTTATTTTGCCTAAGACGCAGATTTTTGATCGTCTATGGGGATTTGATAGTGACACAACGATTTCAGTTGTCGAAGTTTATGTTTCAAAAGTCCGTAAGAAATTAAAAGGAACCACTTTTGCAGAGAATTTGCAAACCTTGCGCAGTGTTGGGTATATTTTAAAAGATGTTCAGTAAACTAAAAAAAACATGGTATGCGGATGACTTTAGTTATTTTATCCGCAACTTTGGTGTCTTTACCTTGATTTTCTCGACAATGACTCTGATTATTTTACAGGTCATGCATTCGAGTCTTTATACTTCAGTAGATGATAAGCTCCACGGACTGAGTGAAAATCCTCAGGCAGTTATTCAGCTGGCAGTAAATAGGGCAACAGAAGAGATTAAAGATTTAGAAAATGCCGCTACAGATACTAGCAAGACTGAGATAAAACCCAATGTCAGTTCCAATACGGAAGTCATTCTCTTTGATAAGAACTTTACTCAACTTCTTTCTGGAAATCGATTTTTGGGCTTGGATAAGATTAAGCTAGAAAAGAAAGAACTAGGCCATATCTACCAGATTCAGGTTTTTAATAGCTATGGGCAGGAAGAAATCTATCGTATGATATTGATGGAAACCAATATTAGTTCGGTTTCAACCAATATCAAGTATGCCGCTGTCTTGATAAATACCAGTCAGTTAGAGCAGGCCAGTCAAAAGCATGAGCAATTGATTGTCGTTGTGATGGCAAGTTTCTGGATTTTGTCTTTGCTTGCCAGTCTCTATCTAGCTAGGGTCAGTGTTAGGCCCCTGCTTGAAAGTATGCAGAAGCAGCAGTCTTTTGTGGAAAATGCCAGTCATGAGTTACGAACTCCACTTGCAGTTTTGCAAAATCGCTTAGAGACCCTTTTCCGTAAGCCAGAAGCAACCATTATGGATGTGAGCGAAAGCATTGCATCGAGTTTGGAAGAAGTCCGAAATATGCGTTTTTTGACAACGAACTTGTTGAACTTAGCTCGGAGAGATGATGGGATTAAGCCGGAGCTTGCAGAAGTTCCAACCAGTTTTTTCAATACGACTTTCACAAACTATGAGATGATTGCTTCGGAAAATGATCGTGTCTTCCGTTTTGAAAATCGGATCCATCGTCCGATTGTGACGGATCAACTTCTCTTGAAGCAGTTGATGACGATTCTCTTCGATAACGCCGTCAAGTATACTGAAGAGGATGGTGAAATTGATTTTCTTATCTCGGCGACCGATCGCAATCTGTATTTACTGGTTTCTGATAATGGAGTCGGTATTTCGACAGAAGATAAGAAGAAAATTTTTGACCGCTTTTATCGAGTTGATAAGGCTAGAACCCGGCAAAAAGGTGGTTTTGGTTTAGGATTATCTCTGGCCAAGCAAATTGTAGATGCTCTAAAAGGAACTATTACTGTCAAAGATAATAAACCAAAAGGAACAATCTTTGAAGTGAAGATTGCCATTCACACACCATCTAAAAAGAAAAAATAAACATATCGCTCCGACTAGGGCGATATGTTTATTTTTTAAGTTTTCGTTTGATAAAAGAGCGTTGGACTTTTAAAACAAGTAAGCTGGATACTATTGCTGCAGGTAAGGCGAGCACAGTTGTTAATTTTAGTGATAAAAAGATAAAACTAAAGATGGCAATGCAGATACAAAAAACAGCGATATTGACAAAAAATAAAATTTCTTTGAGATTGCTATCAGCTTGTGCTTCAGGTGTATAAGCTTGATAATGAGGAAGTTGCTGGTTTAATTCTTCTTGATAGTCTACCTCATAGGATTGTAATTTTCTTACGGGCATGATTCTCTCCTTAACAGTACATACCTATTTTATCATTTTTTCAGTAGAGAATTATTACAGAAAGGTTACAAAAAGAATAAAGTCCCTTTTCATTTTCAAAGAATAGCTGATTTTTGAGAAATATGGTATAATTTTTCCTATGGAAAAGATTATCATTACAGCAACTGCTGAAAGTATTGAACAAGTTAAACAATTGCTTGAAGCTGGCCTAGACCGTATCTATGTCGGTGAGAAAGATTTTGGCCTTCGTCTGCCAACAATCTTTAGTTATGACCAATTGCGTGAAATCGCTAATCTGGTTCATGATGCTGGTAAGGAATTGATTATTGCGGTTAACGCCCTCATGCACCAAGATATGATGGACCGTATCAAGCCTTTCTTAGACTTTTTGGAAGAAATCAAGACAGACTACATTACGATTGGGGATGCAGGCGTTTTTTACGTGGTCAACCGCGATGGTTATTCATTTAAGACCATCTATGATGCTTCAACCATGGTGACAAGCAGTCGTCAGATAAACTTCTGGGGACAAAAAGCTGGCGCATCTGAGGCTGTTTTGGCGCGTGAAATTCCATCAGCTGAACTCTTCAAAATGCCAGAGATTTTGGAAATTCCTGCTGAAGTTTTGGTTTACGGAGCTAGTGTTATTCACCATTCTAAACGTCCACTCTTGCAAAACTACTATAACTTTACGCACATCGATGATGAAAAGACGCGTAAGCGTGACCTCTTCTTGGCTGAGCCAAGTGACCCAGAGAGCCACTACTCCATTTTTGAAGACAATCATGGAACCCACATTTTTGCCAACAATGACCTTGATTTGATGACAAAATTGATAGAATTGGTAGAGCATGGTTTCACTCACTGGAAACTAGAAGGGCTCTACACTCCTGGTCAGAAATTTGTTGAGATTGCAAAACTCTTTATCCAAGCACGTAGTTTGATTCAAGAGGGCAACTTTAGCCATGACCAAGCTTTCTTGCTGGATGAGGAAGTACGCAAGTTACACCCTAAAAACCGTTTCCTTGATACAGGATTCTATGATTACGATCCTGATATGGTTAAATAAAGTAAATGATTCGTTGAGAGAGGGAAGATGCAAACAGTTCTTCTCTCAATTTTTTCTTATTCTCCAATATTTTCAAAGAATTAATAGGCTAGGATGCTCTGTTTGCTGGGATTTTTAATACAAGTAACCTTCTTGAGTTTGAAAATTATCCCATGTTTGCAGGTGCCAAATGGCCCTTTTTTTGGTATAATTTTTTATAATGAAAACGATTGGTAATCGCTATGTTGTGGTTGATTTAGAGGCAACTAGCACAGGTAGTAAGGCTAAAATTATCCAAGTGGGAATTGTCGTGATTGAGGACGGAAAAATCGTCGATCACTATACGACGGATGTCAATCCACATGAACCCTTGGATGCTCATATCAAAGAACTGACAGGATTGACAGACCAACGTCTGGCGCAAGCACCTGATTTTTCTCAAGTTGCCAGAAAAATCTTTGACTTGGTGGAGGATGGGATTTTTGTAGCCCATAATGTTCAGTTTGATGCTAATCTCTTGGCGGAAAATTTATTTTTTGAGGGCTATGAACTAAAAAATCCTCGTGTTGACACGGTCGAATTGGCTCAGGTCTTTTTCCCTGAACTGGAAAAATATAGCTTGCCGATATTGTGTCGAGAATTAGGAATTCCTCTTAAACACGCTCACACAGCCCTTTCAGATGCCCAAGCTACTGCGGAATTACTCTTATTTCTACGGAAAAAGATGGCCCAACTTCCTAAAGGACTCTTGGAACGTTTACTGGAAATGGCTGACGCCCTCTTGTATGAGTCCTACCTGGTTATTGAAGAAATTTATCGCAGCCAATCTGTCCTGAGTTCTCCAGACTTGGTCGAAGTTCAAGGACTGTATTTCAAGAAAACTGGAGCTCCCCTGGAGCCACGAAAACTATCTCAAGGTTTTTCTAAGAATATTTCTCTGTTGAACCTTGAAGTGAGGGAGGATCAAGAAAATTTTGCTAAAGAGGTTGGCTTGCTATTGAAAGATGAGCCTGTCTCTCTGATTCAAGCGCCGACAGGGATTGGGAAAACCTATGGCTATCTCTTACCCGCTTTATCTCAAGCCAAAGAGCATCAAATTGTTCTTAGTGTTCCGACAAAGATTCTTCAAAATCAAATCATGGAAGAAGAAGGTAAACATCTCAAGGAAGTGTTCCATATAGATATTCATAGTTTAAAGGGACCACACAATTATCTGAAGCTGGATTCCTTTTATCGTTCCTTGCAGGAAAATGATGAAAATCGCTTATTTAGACGCTTTAAAATGCAACTCTTGGTCTGGCTGACTGAGACAGAGACAGGAGATTTGGATGAAATTGGTCAACTCTACCGTTACCAACATTTTCTAACAGATCTTCGTCATGACGGGAATTTATCATCTCAAAGCTTATTTGTGACGGAAGATTTTTGGAAACGTAGTCAAGAAAGAGCACAAACCTGCAAGCTTTTAGTGACCAATCATGCCTATCTTGTAACCAGACTGGAAGATAATCCTGAATTTGTCAGCGACCGTTTATTGATTATTGATGAAGTCCAAAAAGTTTTGTTGGCTCTAGAAAATCTGCTTCAAGCGACCTACGATATCCAGTCTATTGTCGATTTGCTTGATAAGGCTCTACTGGAGGAGCAAAATAAGGTCCAGCAACGAATACTAGAAAGTATTCGCTTTGAGTGCCTCTACTTGATAGAACAATTTCAGTCTGGCAAATCTAGGAAAAATATCTTAGATTCTCTGGCCAATCTCCATCAGTATTTTTCAGAATTAGAGGTAGAAGGCTTTGGGGAACTGGTTCGCTATTTTACAGCTGACCGAGATTACTGGCTTGAAGCAACTGAAACGAGTCAAAAGAAAATTCAGATTTCTTCTACAAAATCAGGCCGTATTCTCCTATCTTCTTTAGTACCTAATTCATGTCAAGTCTTGGGAGTGTCGGCTACTCTTGAGATTAGTCAGAGAGTTTCTTTGGCAGACCTTCTAGGCTATCCTGAAGCCAAATTTGTTAAGATTGAAGCTGGTAAAAAACAGGATCAAGAAGTGGTCTTGGTCAAAGATTTTCCTCTAGTAACAGAAACTTCCTTAGAAGTCTATGCCAAAGAGGTAGCTGAATTGCTGATGGAAGTTAAAGATTTCCAACAACCGATTTTGGTTCTCTTTACTGCTAAAGACATGCTTCTAGCAGTATCGGATTTACTCCCTGTAAGTCACTTGGCCCAGTATAAAAATGGTGATGTTCATCAGCTAAAGAAACGCTTTGAAAAAGGTGAACAACAAATCCTGCTTGGTGCAGCAAGTTTCTGGGAGGGAGTTGATTTTTCAAGTCATCCTTTTGTGATTCAAGTTGTACCAAGACTTCCTTTCCAAAATCCCCAAGAACCCTTGACGAAAAAGATCAATCAGGAACTGAATCAAGAAGGGAAGAATGCCTTTTATGATTATCAATTGCCGATGGCTATTATTCGTTTAAAACAGGCTTTGGGAAGAAGTATGAGACGTGAACACCAACGTTCCTTAACCCTCATTCTGGATAGGAGAATCGTCGGAAAACGATACGGCAAGCAAATAGTGATTTCTCTAGAAAAAGAAGCGACTGTTAAAACCGTCTCTCGATCCGAAGTTGATGAGGCTGTTGATAAATTTTTAAATGAACTTTGATAAATAGTATTGTATGAAAGTATAAGGTTAGTATATATGAAACGTTCTCTCGACTCTAGAGTCGATTATAGTTTGCTATTGCCAGTATTTTTTCTACTGGTTATTGGCGTGGTGGCTATCTATATAGCTGTTAGTCATGATTATCCAAACAATATTCTGCCCATTTTAGGGCAGCAGGTCGCCTGGATCGCCTTGGGGCTTGTGATTGGTTTTATCGTCATGCTCTTTAATACAGAATTTCTTTGGAAGGTGACACCCTTTCTGTATATTTTAGGCTTGGGACTTATGGTCTTGCCGATTGTCTTTTATAATCCAAGCTTAGTTGCATCAACGGGTGCCAAAAACTGGGTATCGGTAAATGGTGTTACCTTGTTCCAACCGTCAGAATTTATGAAGATATCCTATATCCTTATGTTGGCTCGTGTGATTGTCCAGTTTACCAAAAAACATAAGGAATGGAGACGCACAGTTCCGCTGGATTTCTTGTTGATTTTCTGGATGATTCTCTTTACCATTCCAGTCCTAGTTCTTTTGGCACTTCAAAGTGACTTGGGAACGGCTTTGGTTTTTGTAGCCATTTTCTCAGGAATCGTCTTGCTGTCAGGAGTTTCTTGGAAAATTATTATCCCAGTATTTGTGACTGCTGTAACAGGAATTGCTGGTTTCTTAGCTGTTTTTATCAGCAAGGACGGCCGTGCTTTTCTCCATCAACTGGGGATGCCGACCTACCAAATCAATCGGATTTTGGCTTGGCTCAATCCCTTTGAGTTTGCCCAAACAACGACTTACCAGCAGGCTCAAGGGCAGATTGCTATTGGGAGTGGTGGCTTATTCGGCCAAGGTTTTAATACTTCAAATCTGCTTATTCCAGTTCGTGAGTCGGATATGATTTTCACGGTTATTGCAGAAGATTTCGGCTTTATAGGCTCTGTCCTTGTTATCGCCCTTTATCTTATGCTCATTTACCGTATGTTGAAGATTACTCTTAAATCAAATAACCAGTTCTACACTTATATTTCCACTGGCTTGATTATGATGTTGCTCTTCCACATCTTTGAGAATATCGGTGCTGTGACGGGCTTGCTTCCTTTGACTGGGATTCCACTGCCTTTTATTTCACAAGGGGGATCGGCTATTATCAGTAATTTGATCGGTGTTGGCTTGCTTTTATCGATGAGTTATCAAACCAATCTAGCTGAAGAAAAGAGTGGAAAAGTCCGATTCAAGCGGAAAAAGGTTGTATTAAAACGAATCAAATAAGGAGAAAATCATGGTTAAAGTAGCCGTTATGTTAGCTCAGGGCTTTGAAGAAATTGAAGCCTTGACAGTTGTAGATGTCTTGCGTCGTGCAAATATCACTTGTGATATGGTTGGTTTTGAAGAGCAAGTGACGGGTTCGCATGCAATCCAAGTAAGAGCAGATCGTGTCTTTGATGGTGATTTATCAGACTATGACATGATTGTTCTTCCTGGGGGCATGCCTGGTTCTGCACATTTGCGTGACAATCAGGCCTTAATTCAAGAATTGCAAAATTTCGAGCAAGAAGGGAAGAAACTGGCAGCTATTTGTGCGGCGCCAATTGCCCTCAATCAGGCAGGGCTATTGAAAAACAAGCAGTACACTTGTTATGACGGCGTTCAAGAGCAAATCCTTGATGGTCAATATGTCAAGGAAACAGTAGTGGTAGATGGACATTTGACAACCAGTCGAGGTCCCTCTACAGCCCTTGCTTTTGCCTACGAGTTGGTGGAGCAACTAGGAGGGGACGCAGAGAGTTTACGAACTGGAATGCTCTATCGAGATGTTTTTGGTAAAAATAAGTAAAACGGGAGTTATTCTCTCGTTTTTTATGTGGAAAAATCAGGGAAATCATCGCTTTTTTCATAAAAAAATGCTATAATGAAGGGTATGAAATATCACGATTATATCTGGGATTTAGGTGGAACTTTACTGGATAATTATGAAACTTCAACAGCCGCATTTGTTGAAACATTGGCACTGTATGGCGTCACACAAGACCATGACAGTGTCTATCAAGCTTTAAAGGTTTCTACTCCTTTTGCGATTGAGACATTCGCTCCCAATTTAGAGAATTTTTTAGAAAAATACAAGGAAAATGAAGCCAGAGAGCTTGAACACCCGATTTTGTTTGAAGGAGTTTCTGACCTATTGGAAGACATTTCAAAACAAGGTGGACGTCATTTTTTGGTCTCTCATCGAAATAATCAGGTCTTAGAAATTTTAGAAAAAACTTCTATAGCAACCTATTTTACGGAAGTAGTGACTTCTAGCTCAGGTTTTAAGAGAAAGCCAAATCCTGAGTCCATGATTTATTTAAGAGAAAAGTATCAGATTAGCTCTGGTCTTGTAATTGGTGATCGTCCTATTGACATCGAAGCAGGTCAAGCTGCAGGACTAGCTACCCACTTGTTTACCAGTATCGTGAATTTAAGACAAGTATTAGACATGTAAGAAAAAGGAATAAGATGACAGAAGAAATCAAAAATCTGCAGGCACAAGATTATGATGCCAGTCAAATTCAAGTTTTAGAGGGCTTAGAGGCTGTCCGTATGCGTCCAGGGATGTATATCGGGTCAACCTCAAAAGAAGGTCTTCACCATCTAGTCTGGGAAATTGTTGATAACTCAATTGATGAGGCCTTGGCAGGATTTGCTAGCCATATTCAAGTCTTTATTGAGCCAGATGATTCGATCACTGTTGTCGATGATGGGCGTGGTATCCCAGTCGATATTCAGGAAAAAACAGGCCGGCCTGCCGTTGAGACTGTCTTTACAGTCCTTCATGCTGGAGGAAAGTTTGGCGGTGGTGGATACAAGGTTTCAGGTGGTCTTCACGGAGTGGGGTCATCAGTAGTTAATGCCCTTTCCACTCAATTAGACGTTCATGTCCACAAAAACGGTAAAATTCATTACCAAGAATACCATCGTGGTCATGTTGTTGCAGACCTTGAGGTGGTTGGGGATACAGATAGAACTGGAACAACGGTTCACTTCACACCGGACCCAGAAATCTTTACGGAAACAACAACTTTTGATTTTGATAAATTAAATAAACGGATTCAAGAGTTGGCCTTTCTAAATCGCGGTCTTCAAATTTCTATCACAGATAAGCGCCAAGGTTTGGAACAAACCAAACATTACCATTATGAAGGTGGGATTGCTAGTTACGTTGAATACATCAATGAGAACAAGGATGTAATCTTTGATACACCAATCTATACAGACGGTGAGATGGATGATATCACAGTTGAGGTAGCCATGCAGTACACAACGGGTTACCATGAAAATGTCATGAGTTTCGCCAATAATATTCATACACATGAAGGTGGAACGCATGAACAAGGTTTCCGTACAGCTCTGACTCGTGTTATCAACGATTATGCTCGTAAGAATAAGTTACTGAAAGACAATGAAGACAACCTAACTGGGGAAGATGTTCGCGAAGGATTAACTGCAGTTATCTCAGTTAAACACCCAAATCCCCAGTTTGAAGGACAAACTAAGACCAAATTGGGAAATAGCGAAGTGGTCAAGATTACCAATCGTCTCTTCAGTGAAGCCTTCTCCGATTTCCTCATGGAAAATCCACAGATTGCCAAACGTATTGTAGAAAAAGGAATTTTGGCTGCCAAGGCTCGTGTGGCTGCCAAGCGTGCTCGTGAAGTCACTCGTAAAAAATCTGGTTTGGAAATTTCCAATCTTCCAGGGAAACTAGCAGACTGTTCTTCTAATAACCCTGCTGAAACAGAACTCTTCATCGTCGAAGGAGACTCAGCTGGTGGATCAGCCAAATCTGGTCGTAACCGTGAGTTTCAGGCTATCCTTCCAATTCGCGGTAAGATTTTGAACGTTGAAAAAGCAAGTATGGATAAGATTCTAGCTAACGAAGAAATTCGTAGTCTTTTCACAGCCATGGGAACAGGATTTGGCGCAGAATTTGATGTTTCGAAAGCCCGTTACCAAAAACTCGTTTTGATGACCGATGCCGATGTCGATGGAGCCCACATTCGTACCCTTCTTTTGACCTTGATTTATCGTTATATGAAACCAATCCTAGAAGCTGGTTATGTTTATATTGCCCAACCACCAATCTATGGTGTCAAGGTTGGAAGCGAGATTAAAGAATATATTCAGCCAGGAGCAGATCAAGAAATTAAACTCCAAGAAGCCTTGGCTCGCCATAGTGAAGGACGTGCCAAACCAACCATTCAGCGTTATAAAGGTCTGGGTGAAATGGATGATCACCAATTATGGGAAACAACCATGGATCCCGAACATCGCTTGATGGCCAGAGTTTCTGTGGACGATGCTGCAGAAGCAGATAAAATCTTTGATATGTTGATGGGGGATCGAGTAGAGCCTCGTCGTGAGTTTATCGAGGAAAATGCCGTTTATAGTACACTTGATGTCTAAAAAATCGGGAGAAGTAGTTCCCTTGGTCTAAAAAATATGATATAATCATTACGATTGTTTCAAGTAAAAAGGAGTTTGATATGTCTAATGGACAACTAATTTATTTAATGGTTGCAATTGCAGTCATTTTAGTTCTGGCTTATGTAGTGGCAATCTTTCTACGTAAGCGAAATGAGGGAAGATTAGAGGCGCTAGAAGAAAGAAAAGAAGAACTATACAATCTTCCAGTAAATGATGAAGTAGAAGCTGTAAAAAATATGCACTTGATTGGACAAAGTCAAGTGGCTTTCCGTGAATGGAATCAAAAATGGGTCGATTTATCTCTCAACTCTTTTGCCGATATTGAAAATAATCTCTTTGAAGCAGAAGGCTATAACCATTCATTTCGTTTTCTCAAGGCCAGTCATCAAATTGACCAAATTGAGAGTCAAATTACTTTGATTGAAGAAGATATTGCTGAAATTCGCAATGCTTTGGCAGACTTAGAGAAGCAAGAATCTAAAAATAGTGGTCGTGTTCTTCATGCTTTGGATTTATTTGAGGAACTTCAGCATAGAGTTGCTGAAAATTCAGAACAGTATGGTCAAGCCTTGGATGAAATTGAAAAACAATTAGAAAATATCCAATCTGAATTTTCACAATTTGTAACCTTGAATTCATCGGGTGACCCTGTGGAAGCTGCTGTGATTTTGGATAATGCTGAAAATCATATCTTGGCTTTGACACATATTGTTGATCGTATACCAGCAATTGTAACAACATTATCTAAAGAGCTACCAGATCAACTAGAAGATTTAGAAGATGGTTATCGTAAGCTCTTAGATGCTAATTATCATTTTGTTGAAACGGATATTGAAGCGCGTTTCCACTTGCTTTATGAAGCATTCAAGAAAAACCAAGAGAATATTCGCCAGTTGGAATTGGATAATGCCGAATATGAGAATGGACAGGCACAAGAGGAAATCAATGCCTTGTATGATATTTTTACTCGAGAAATTGCTGCTCAGAAAGTAGTGGAAAATCTACTTGCAACTCTTCCAACTTACCTTCAACATATGAAAGAGAATAATACTTTATTGGGAGAAGATATTGCACGTTTGAGCAAGACCTATTTACTTCCTGAGACAGCTGCAAGCCATGTTCGTCGTATTCAGACAGAATTAGAGAGTTTTGAGGCAGCTATTGCTGAGGTAACTTCAAATCAAGAAGAACCAACCCAAGCTTATTCAGTTCTTGAAGAAAATCTTGAGGATTTACAAACTCAACTAAAAGATATTGAAGATGAGCAAATTTCAGTTAGTGAGCGCCTGACACAAATTGAGAAAGATGATATCAATGCACGTCAAAAGGCCAATGTTTATGTCAATCGTCTCCATACTATCAAGCGATACATGGAAAAACGCAATCTGCCAGGTATTCCACAAACTTTCTTGAAGTTATTCTTTACGGCAAGCAATAATACTGAGGATTTAATGGTTGAGTTAGAACAGAAAATGATTAACATTGAATCTGTTACCCGAGTTCTTGAAATTGCAACGAATGATATGGAAGCTTTAGAAACGGAAACTTATAATATTGTACAGTATGCAACCTTGACAGAGCAACTATTGCAATATTCTAACCGCTATCGCTCATTTGATGAACGCATTCAAGAAGCATTTAACGAAGCTTTAGATATTTTTGAAAAAGAATTTGATTATCACGCTTCATTTGACAAGATTTCGCAAGCATTGGAAGTGGCAGAGCCTGGTGTAACCAATCGCTTTGTTACCTCATATGAGAAAACACGTGAAACGATTCGTTTTTAATAAAAGAAAAAGATTTGATTGTGTGAGAAACAGAATCAAATCTTTTTCTATAGTAGTATCTTTAGCAAAAGATTTCAAAATGATAAAAACGCATAATAGCAGGTGTAGAAACTCTTGCTACTATGCGTTTTATTATGGAAAGACTTATTGGACTTTCGCTCAAGTCGAGTTTTTACTCAATTTCCTTACTTGATTGGGATTGAAATTCCAATTAATTTCTCTGAGTAGAGTGTCTTGATATTGGCTTCATCAATAGAGTCCTTATCAATTTTACGTTTCAAGAAAAATTCTTGAATGGTTTCGATTTCAGGTTCACGAATAGCACGGTGTTTGTTTGAGATGAGGATTTCATAGTGAAGCGGCGCTTGGGTAAAAATAACATCTGTATTCCCCGCAGAATAAACCTCAACAAGGGTTGCATCGGTACTTTCTAGCTGACTTTTTACAAGTTGCGAGTGTGAGTTTGTCGTATTGATAAGCTTCATAATATTTCCTCCGATTTTCTAATTCTATTATAGCACTTTTTGAATAAAGTCGCTTGATTTATACTCAATGAAAATCAAAGAGCAAACTAGGAAGCTAGCCGCAGGTTGCTCAAAACACAGTTTTGAGGTTGTAGATAAGACTGACAAAGTCAGTGACCATATCTACGGTAAGGCGATGCTGACGTGGTTTGAATTTTATTTTCGAAGAGTATTAGCCAATCTTATGCTGCTTTTTCCAAGATTGAATGGCCCATTTATGGCTACCACGTTTGAGGTTCTCAATAGCCTCGTCAATAGGGAACCAGGCAATATGATTAAAGTCTTCTAGTGGCTTTTGAACTTCTTTGAAAGAAGTCGCTTCATAGAGGTAAGCAGGATTGTAGTAGTAGGTATCACGGTGACGAGAGTAGAAATATTCGTCAGCTTGTCCGTAATAGGTACCAATTTCAGCTGTGAATCCAAGCTCTTCAATCAATTCACGTTTTAGGGCTTCCTGATGATTTTCACCTGCTTCAATTTCGCCACCTGGTAAGAACCAAGCGCCATTAGGAGCTTGAACTAAAACTATTTGTTTTTGTTCAGCGTCAGGGATAACTGCATACACTCCATAGCGTGCAACATAGTCTGTATTCGCTTTTTTTTCTCCGAAAGTTGGGTTTGCCATTGAATTTTCCTCATTATCTAGTATCGTTATTATTATCATAATGGACAAAGGGCAAGCTGTCAAGAACTTACAGTTATTTTAGTAAAAAAGAAGCAGAAAATTTTCATTTTCTACTCCTTTTCTATAGGATTTATTTTTCTTTTTCAGAAGTTTTAATTTCAGCTTTTTTGGCAGATTTAATTTGAATGTTTCCCTTGCTAGTCATAACTGCCTTGAGGTCTTTTTCGCTTGGATTTTCAAGGTAGTAATCAGTGATTGCGTCTTCAATATAGTCTTGAATAGTGCGGCGAAGTGGGCGGGCTCCCATTTTTGGATCATAACCGAGGTCAACCAACTTTTCCTTAACCTTGTCAGTTACATCCAAATGAATGTTGTTGCTAGAAAGGCGCTTGTTAACATCTGCTAGCATAAGCTCGACAATCTGAAGGAGGTTATCCTTGCTGAGAGCCTTAAATTCGATAATACCATCAAAACGGTTTATAAACTCTGGGCTAAAGAAGTTACCGAGTTCACCGAGAACAGAGTTGGTACGTCCTTCTCTGGCAGCCCCAAATCCAACGCTGGCTTCGGCCTTACCTGTACCTGCATTTGAAGTCATGATGATGATGGCATCCTTGAAGCTAACGGTACGTCCTTGCCCATCTGTCAAACGACCATCGTCCAAGACCTGGAGGAACATGTGCATAACATCTGGATGGGCTTTCTCTACTTCATCCAAGAGAATAAGAGAATACGGATTGCGGCGAACTTTTTCAGTTAATTGCCCAGCCTCATCATAGCCAACATAACCTGGAGGGGCACCGACCAACTTAGCCACGCTGTGTTTTTCCATGTATTCGCTCATGTCAAAGCGAATCATGCTGTCAGCAGAACCAAAGAGTTCGATAGCTAGTTGTTTGGAAAGTTCTGTCTTACCGACCCCAGTTGGCCCGACAAAGAGGAAGCTTCCGATTGGACGGTTTGGCGTACCAAGTCCGACACGATTACGGCGAATAGCCTTGGCAATCTTATCGACAGCATCATCTTGGCCAATAACATGAGACTTGAGATCTTCGGCTAGATGGATGAGTTGAGATTGTTCTTTCTCTTTCAATTCGCCAACAGGGATATTGGTTTTCTGCTCGATAATGTGCTCAATAGTTTTCTCGCTTATGATAGGTGTGTCTTGGTCTGTGACTTTTTTCTTTTGCATTTCCTTATACTTGGCAATCTGGTCGCGGAAATAAGCTGCTTTTTCAAAGTCTTCGTCACGGGTTGCCTGAGCCTTGAGATTTTCGGCCTCAATCAGACGTTGGTCAATGACCTTAGGATCAACAAAGTTGAGGGTCAAATTCATCTTAGAACCAGCTTCATCTAGGAGGTCAATGGCCTTGTCTGGTAAGAAGCGGTCTTGAATGTAACGATTGGAAAGAGTTGCAGCTGCTTCAATTGCAGCATCGGTATATTGAACGTGGTGGTAGTCTTCGTATTTCTTTTGAATTCCTTTGAGGATAGTGATTGTTTCGTCCACTGTTGGTTCATCTACCTTAACAGGTTGCATACGGCGCTCTAAGGCAGCATCTTTTTCAATGATACGGTATTCATTAAGGGTAGTAGCACCGACAAGTTGCAGTTCACCACGGGCAAGGGCTGGCTTGAGGATATTTCCTGCATCCATATTGCCATCGCCTGCAGAACCAGCACCGACAATTTCATGAATTTCATCGATAAAGAGGATGATGTCCTCACGTTTGCGAATTTCTTCCATGAGTTTTTGCATGCGTTCTTCAAATTGTCCACGGATACCCGTTCCTTGCACCAAGCTAACCACATCCAGACGGATGACTTGTTTACCTTGGAGTTTATGTGGAACATCGCCATCAACGATTTTCTGAGCTAGACCTTCGACAACGGCCGTTTTTCCGACACCTGGTTCACCGATAAGAACAGGATTATTCTTGGTTCTACGATTGAGAATCTCGATGACACGGATAATCTCATCGTCGCGCCCAATAACAGGGTCTATATCTCCACGACGGGCAATCTCAGTTACATTGATACCAAATTCTTCCAGCAGGCCTTTTTCTTGGCTTGGGGGCGGAGTTTGGGCAGGTCCACGATTTTGGGAACCGTAACCGCCATTTCCACCGTAACCTCCACCTGATTGGGTTGGGGGAGTCGGAGGAGTATTGCTAGAAGGTCTGAAACTGTTTAGATCATTGAAGAAATCACCAAAGGGGTCAAAGTCACGATTGTTCAAATCTGTCATTCCTTTAAAGAGACTGTTGTTAGGATCTGTTTTGATAATCTTGTAGCAGTTTTGACAGAGGTCAATTTGTTTTTGTTTTCCATTGAGATTGGTGTAAAGATGAATTGTTGAGTCGTTGATTTTACAGTTTTGACAAAGCATACATCTACCTCATTTCTTTCTTTAGCCTGACCTGTTTAAAGGTCAAAAATAGTCAAATTTCTATACTTTCATTATAACAGGATTGGGGTGTAAAGCAAGTAAAAAGATTGCAGCTTTGAGAAGTTGTTACAATGAAAATTTTTGTGAATTTGGACTATAAAAAAATCCTATTTGTGAGACAAAAAGGATTTTGGTTAGACATGCAGGGGGTAATCCTGCTTGTTTTACATTAGTAAAGGAGTTCGTAAATCTCCATTGCAATTAAGTCAATGCTATCAAACGTATACGTTTCGCGAGCTTCTACGTCACGAAGGGTAAAGATTGAGCCGTTTTCTTCATCGTGGCTGTATGCAACTTCTGCAACAACAACTCCTTCGCGTTCAAAATTACGTTTTAAATTTCCGCCGTCTTTTGCCATTGCTTCAAGGCGGTTGATGATTCTAACCAAATGTGATTCCATTTTGATTCTCCTTCATTTCTTATCGTTACTATTTTACCACAAAGGAGGCCAACTTGACTAGAAAAAACTAAGATTTCTCGCTAATTCTACCAGCTTAAAGTTTTTTTTTAATAAATTGGATAAAATGTTTGAATTTTAATTCAACACATGTTATAATCATACAGTATTCTATTTTAGAAAGCAGTGTGACTATGAATTTTTCTTTTTTACCTAAGTATTTACCTTATTTTAACTATGGGGCTGTGGTGACGGTTCTCATTTCTATCTGTGTTGTCTTTTTGGGAACTATTTTGGGTGTTGTCTTGGCTTTTGGGCAACGTTCAAAGTTTAAACCGCTTGTCTGGCTGGCCAACTTGTACGTTTGGATTTTCCGTGGGACACCGATGATGGTTCAGATTATGATTGCCTTTGCTCTTATGCATATCAATGCTCCGACTATTCAGGTTGGGATTTTGGGTGTCGATCTTTCTCGCTTGATTCCAGGGATTTTGATTATCTCTATGAACAGTGGTGCTTATGTTTCTGAGACTGTTCGTGCCGGAATCAATGCAGTTCCAAAAGGTCAGCTAGAGGCGGCTTATTCGCTAGGGATTCGTCCTAAAAATGCCATGCGTTATGTGATTTTGCCACAAGCTATCAAAAATATCTTGCCAGCATTGGGGAACGAATTTATCACCATTATCAAGGATAGCTCCCTCTTATCAGCTATTGGTGTCATGGAGTTGTGGAACGGGGCTACAACAGTTTCTACAACAACCTATCTACCTTTGACACCACTTTTATTTGCAGCCTTTTACTACTTGATTATGACTTCTATTTTGACCGTAGCCTTGAAAGCTTTTGAAAAACGTATGGGACAAGGAGATAAGAAATAATGACAGATACCTTGATAAAAATTGAAAATTTACATAAATCCTTTGGAAAGAATGAAGTATTAAAGGGAATCAACCTCGAGATTAAACGTGGAGAGGTTGTCGTTATCATCGGTCCTTCAGGGAGTGGGAAATCTACCTTGCTTCGCTCTATGAATTTATTGGAAGAAGCAACCAAAGGGAAGGTTATCTTTGAGGGAGTCGATATCACGGACAAGAAGAATGACCTCTTTGCCATGCGTGAGAAGATGGGGATGGTTTTCCAACAATTTAACCTCTTTCCTAATATGACTGTGATGGAAAATATCACCTTGTCACCTATCAAGACAAAAGGTGAGAGCAAGGCAGTGGCTGAGAAGAGAGCCCAAGAGCTTTTGGAAAAAGTTGGTTTACCAGATAAGGCAGACGCTTATCCACAGAGTTTGTCAGGTGGGCAGCAACAGCGGATTGCCATAGCACGTGGTTTGGCTATGGAACCAGATGTTTTGCTTTTTGACGAGCCGACTTCAGCCCTGGACCCTGAAATGGTAGGTGAGGTGTTGGCTGTTATGCAAGACCTTGCCAAGTCAGGCATGACCATGGTTATCGTAACACATGAGATGGGATTTGCCCGTGAGGTGGCAGACCGTGTCATCTTTATGGCAGACGGTGTGGTTGTTGAAGATGGAACACCTGAACAGATTTTTGAACAAACCCAAGAACAACGGACTAAAGATTTCTTGAGTAAGGTTTTATAATCTATTTTAAAATTTCAAGACAAGATTAGTGAAAAGCTCAACCAGAGCTTTTTCTTATAGTTTGAAACTATAGGATTGCCTAGGAAAGAAGTGTTAGAGGGTGCTGGCAGTTTTTGGTATAATGGAAGATATTTGAAAGAAAAGAGAAGTGATATGACACAGATTATTGATGGGAAAGCTTTAGCGGCCAAATTGCAAGGACAGTTGGCTGAAAAGACTGCAAAATTAAAGGAAGAAACAGGTCTAGTACCTGGTTTGGTAGTGATTTTGGTCGGGGACAATCCAGCCAGCCAAGTCTACGTTCGCAACAAGGAGAGGTCAGCTCTTGCGGCTGGTTTCCGTAGCGAAGTAGTGCGAGTTCCAGGGACCATTACTCAAGAGGAATTATTAGATCTGATTGCTAAATATAATCAGGATCCAGCTTGGCATGGGATTTTGGTTCAGTTGCCATTACCAAAACACATTGATGAAGAGGCGATTCTATTGGCTATTGACCCAGAAAAGGATGTGGATGGTTTTCATCCTCTAAATATGGGACGCCTTTGGTCAGGTCATCCAGTCATGATTCCTTCGACACCTGCAGGAATTATGGAAATGTTTCATGAATATGGGATTGATTTGGAAGGTAAAAATGCGGTCGTCATCGGTCGTTCCAATATCGTTGGAAAACCCATGGCTCAGCTTCTTTTGGCCAAGAATGCAACAGTGACCTTGACCCACTCACGCACCCATAATCTTGCTAAGGTGGCTGCTAAAGCAGATATTCTGGTGGTCGCAATCGGTCGTGCCAAGTTTGTGACTGCTGACTTTGTCAAACCAGGTGCGGTAGTCATTGACGTTGGGATGAATCGTGATGAAAATGGTAAGCTCTGTGGGGATGTGGATTATGAGGCAGTTGCCCCACTTGCTAGCTATATTACGCCAGTTCCTGGAGGTGTCGGTCCTATGACCATTACTATGCTGATGGAGCAAACCTATCAGGCGGCACTTCGGACATTAGATAGAAAATAAGAGAAAATTCGCTGAAGAGAGTGTATTTTCTATAGCTATATCTGAAATGGCAGAAATGAATATTAAATTTTAGATATAAGATTACAAAAGACAAACTATAAGAAAAGTCAATAGTTTTATCTAAAATACTTCTTGTCTCAAATTTGCTGATTTTAGAGCACGTCAAAAATCCTTTGAAAAAATTCATTTTTTCAAAGGTAATCCTGTGTCAAATTCAGAAGTTACATCACTTTTTGTTCGTCAAAGGGTAGCTCGTTTTTGAGAAGATAAAACAGCATTCTGATAAGTTTTTTTGCAAGGTGAATGATGGCTACATTGTAATGTTTTCCTTGTTCTAACTTATATTCATCTGTTTTCAAAAAGCATTCTAGTCCATCGCCGATTAACGATGGACTTTATCATTTCCTTCTCCATTCCTTGTATGGCATCTTCCAAAGTTCGAAAGGCTTTATTCTTAGATCCACGTTTACGAATCTCTTTCCACACTTGTTCAATGGGGTTCATCTCTGGTGTGTGTGGAGGAATAAATGCAAAGCCAATATTACTCGGAATCTTTAAGGTACTTGATTTATGCCATATAGCATTGTCTATGACAAGTAAAAGATAATCATCTGGATAAACTTGTGAAAGCTCTTCTAAAAAGGCGTTCATCCACTAGACTTCCTGCGAAACAAAAATATGATACAATAGAATTATGAAGCAAGTAAACAATTAACTGATGTTCGGTTTAAGCGCCTTGTTGGTGTTCAGCGTACTACTTTTGAAGAGATGTTAGCTGTGTTAAAAACAGCTTATCAACTTAAACACGAAAAAGGTGGACGAAAACCTAAATTAAGCCTAGAAGACTTTCTTATGGCCGCTCTTCAATACACGCGAGAATACCGCACTTATGAACAAATTGCGGCTGATTTTTGCATTCACGAAAGCAACTTAATCTGTCGGAGTCAATGGATTGAAGTGACTCTTCTTTAAAGTGGTTTTACGATTTCAAAAACTCACCTTAGTGCTGAGGATATGGTGATTGTGGATGCAACAGAGGTAAAAATCAATCGTCCTAAAAAAAACAATTAGAGAATTATTCTGGTAAAAAGAAATGCCATGCTATGAAGGTTCAGGCGATTGTCACAAGCCAAGGGAGAATTGTTTCTTTGGATATTGCGGTGAACTATTGCCACGATATGAAGTTGTTCAAAATGAGTCGTAGAAATATCGGACAAGCTGGTAAAATCTTGGCTGACAGTGGCGGTTATCAAGGGCTCATGAAGATGTATTCACAAGCGCAAACTCCGAGGAAATCAAGCAAACTTAAGCAACTAACTCTTGAAGATAAATCCTATAATCATGTGCTATCTAAAGAAAGAATCAAGGTTGAGAATATTTTTGCCAAAGTAAAAACGTTTAAAATGTTTTCAACAACCTATCGAAATTATCGTAAACGCTTCGAATTACGAATGAATTTAGTTGTTGCTATTATCAACCGTGAACTAGGACTTTAGTTTTGTAGGAAGTCTAATAAAATATATGAATTTGTGGAAGGTGAAAGAAAATCATATCCTGGTGAAATATGTTTTAAAAAATGTGATATTGACATGTGCGATGTATTGATATTTAACAAAACCTTGGGTGAAGGACGTTTCAATGGAAAGTCTATTGGTTTACAACAATTTATGGATGAATATACAGACTCAGAATTTGAAATCATTATTGAAGGCTATTATGGGAACACAACTACATATACAGGATGGCTGCGGGAAGATGGGAAACGACCAGTGTCGGCAATTATGTATGTTTGGAATATCGGAGATATGGTGTATAACGTAAAAAAGTAAACGATTTAAAACAATAATTTTATATGATAATTATTTTGGGAAAAAGAGGTATTGAATTTAAAGATGATAAAATACACAAATATAAAAGATATCGTTGAATATGGATTAGATGCTATTTCTGATAAGGAAAAAATAACAATGAACCTGAAAGACTTTCTATACATTAGACGAGTTTTAGAGGAATATATGCGTTATCTACATAATCCTGATCATTATCCCGATATAGAAGCAATTCAAAATTTTTTAGGTGATACTTCTTCGGGAGGCGGATTTGAATGTTTAAGCACAGCTATTTATAAAAAAGTATATAAAGTTGATTTGCCAGCGAAGATTGAGAAAATGATTGATGATGGTTTATTTGAACACCCTCTTTATCCCAGTTACTATAAGAAAAATGAATAAGTAATAATTGGATAGTATTGAAATAGTAGAAAATATAAATATATGTGGATACGTAAATTCGAAGCTGTAGGAAAGGATAAAAAGTAGAAATAGTGTTTGTTAAATTTTAACTAATGAGGAGTACAGATTTTGATAAATGAAATAAAGGCATATTGGGACAAGCAGAAAAAAGAATATGAGGATAGATATAAAGAGACATTTTTAAAAGACTATGAAAGATCAACAGAATACCTTAAAAAAATGGAAAGCTACTTGTTATCCAAACAAAAAGAATATCCTTCTGATCTTGATATAGTATGTACGCTTGCTTCTTTAAAGTTAGAGCTTAGACGCGGTGAGTATATAAGATATTTAAATTCTTTTTTAAATAAATTTGAAATTTATTTAGATAATGCTCAAAAAGCAAGAGTTTACACCAATATTGCATTTAACCATGATTATACTGTAGAAGCATTAGAATATTTACTAAAAGCAAAGAATTTAGATTCTCCTTTTGTTGAAACATATACAGGATTGGGGCTTTATTACTTTAGTATGTACCAATCTAATGAAGATAAAGAATGGCTTATATTGAGTCAAAAATATTTTGAAAAAGCTAAAAATATTGATGATAGTTATGAATATTCCTTCAATCATGCAGTATCTTTATATGAACTCAAAGAATATGAGAAAGCTAAAGAAATATTTTTAGAATTATTAAAAAAATATCCTGATAGAATGAGTCTATTGCTTAGCATTGCATACTGCGAAGTATATCTTGGTAATAAAGATAAAGCAATATCTTGGTTAGAAAAAGTAAAGTCAGGAGAAGATGAAAATCACAATTTGAAAACAGATGATATTTCTGCGGAGCAAATTTTTGATGCCTATTATGTACTTGAAGAATTCGATGAATTTTTAGATTACTATAGCAATGATGTTATTTGTCAATACTATACAGTTGACTTTGAACACTATTATTATGCATTATGGTTAAAGGATGAAAAAGCAAAATTTTTTGTCCGTGAAGAAAAAAATAGACTCTATTTAGTGGATGCTATTAAAGAAGCTATAGTTGATGATGACTATGTGAGCGAGGAAGATAAGAAGAAATATATTGAGGAATTGGAAAAAGATAAAAGAGAATATGAAGCAATGATTTCTCGTGTAAAATCTTTAACTTTCAAACCAAAAGTGAGGCTTAAGCTGTATCCAGAGTTTTCTTGCTTCATGGTAGACTGTGTGAGACATAAATTTAAATGAAATGTTGTAAAAATTTGAAGTTGGTGCTGCAACAATTATGATAAATGAATAAGTTATAAAAAAGTTGCATATGTCTTGGGGAGCTATAGCAGTTTTGATTATCCTAGCAGGCGCTGTGTTTGAAGAAATAGAAAAAGCGACAGACTGATTTACATATTGTATTTCGGGGATCTGTCGCTTTTTATTGCAAATTATATAAATTTAAAAAATGAGAAATCAAATAGAAGATATGGTTAATAATAACCACAAGGACTTCGTTAAGGCAATTATAAGCGTGGAAAAAGGTATCAACGATGAAAGTGCTTTGGACAAGCTCTATGATGCTTATATGGACAATGACACCGTTAATTTTATTTGAAAGTGCAAAGAAATATCTCCAAGAACATTTAGGCGAGAGCAAGACCCTGAATATATCCAAATGGAAGGCAGAAATTGGCACTATGAGGAAAGAAAAAGATAGTCTATATTCTCAAATCAAAGATATACGAAAAGAAGTGGAACAGGCTGAAAGTGTCAGAAGCTGTATAGATAAATTACTGCAAGAAAAGTGAGGATTAACACAGGTAAAGAAGAAAGAGTTAGAGGTATAAAATTCGAATAAAATCAAAATAATAGTATGATACTAAACGAATTTTTGAGTGAAGAAATATGAATAAATATTGGGTAAATTCCCAAACTAACTTCCACCGCTAATCCAAGTGGAAGTTAGTCTGATAAAAATCGTAAAAACCAGTGGAAATCCGTGTCAGGGTAAGTTCCGCTGGTTTTAATCATGCTTGATTTCATCGC
>NZ_JAQFJG010000008.1 GCF_030439915.1 Streptococcus sp. SPS1 | reverse complement strand
AGCAAGCTCCTCCTTCAGCGTTCTACTTGCATGTATTAGGCACGCCGCCAGCGTTCGTCCTGAGCCAGGATCAAACTCTCATTAAAAGTTTGAGTTCTCACTCATTTCTGTCACTGACAGATTTATTATTTTTCATTGTTCAGTACTACAACAGTTGTTGTAGTGCCCTGCACATTGGTTCGTCTTGTTCAGTTTTCAAAGGTCTTTGTCACTTGCTTCTCTCAAGCGACAACTAGTTTAGTATATCACAGTCGTTTTCGCTTGTCAACACTTTTTTGAAACTTTTTTAATCTTTTTTTTCATCAAGTATTCCTACCGCAACATACCATAGTCCGTACGGGATTCGAACCCGTGTTACCGCCGTGAAAAGGCGGTGTCTTAACCCCTTGACCAACGGACCAGAGTTGTTATTTTCAACTCTTACTATTATACAGGCTTTTCTAACTTTGTCAACACCTTTTTTAAAATTTTTTTATTAATTTTACAACAGCTTCCGTTCGAGCTGTATGTGGGAACATATCGACCGACTGGATATAATGAAGATCATAGACTTCTACTAAGCGTACCAAATCACGAGCCAAGGTCGAAACATTACAAGAAATATAAACCATTTTTTCTGGTACATAAGTAAGAATAGTATCTAATAACTTATCATCCAGACCTGTACGTGGTGGGTCCACAATCAGAGCATCTGCTCGGTAGCCTTCCTTGTACCAACGAGGAATAATCTCTTCTGCCGTTCCAGCTTCATAATGAGTATTGTCAAATCCCATTCTTTTAGCATTTCGCTTGGCATCTTCAATGGCTTCTGGAATAATATCCATACCTCTTAGTGTTTTAACTTTCTTTGCGAAAGCAAATCCAATCGTTCCAACTCCACAATAAGCGTCAATCAAATGGTCTTCTTTAGTAACATCCAAAGCTTTTACCGCTTCGTTATAAAGAACTTCTGTTTGTTCAGGATTTAGTTGATAGAAAGCTCGAGGAGATAGTGAAAATTCATAATCGAGTACACCTTCTTGAATACTCTCTTGTCCCCAGATAATCTCTGTCTTTTCACCATAAATCTCACTGGTTTTAGCTGTATTTGTATTCACAGCTACTGTCACAACTTCTGGGAAATCTTTAACTAAGTCTTTTACTAGTTGGGTTAAATTAAGCTGACGATTTGTAACAATAATAATCTGAACCTGTCCAGTCTTTCTTGCTCGTCGGACCATAATAGTCCTAACACCTAGAACTTTTCTCTCATCGGTGATTGGAATCTGGTGATAAGTAAGCAATTCTGCTAGGCGATTAGCAATCACTTGGGTTTCCTTGTCTTGTACCAGGCAGTCTTTCAACTCTACTAAATAGTGAGAGTTTTGTGCATATAAGCCCGCCTTGACCTGATTCTTAAATTTTCGAGTCTGAAATTGTAACTTAGCTCGGTAATATTTTGGTTCCTGCATTCCAATAGTTGGACGAATTTCATAGTTTTCATATCCTGCAGGAGCAAATTTTTTCAGCGCTTGATGAAGCAAGTCCGTCTTGAACTCCAGCTGCTTATCATAATGCAGGTGCATGATTTGGCAGCCTCCGCACTCATTGTAAATAGTACAAGCTGGCACAACTCGAAATTTAGACTTCTTGTTGACCTTCAGTAATTTTGCCTCAACAAAGTTACGTTTAATAGAAGTAATCTGACAATAGATATCTTCACCTTTAAGAGCTCCAGGTACAAAGACTAATGTTTTTTGATAAAAGCCGATTCCCTCACCATTAATTCCCATGCGCTTGATTTTTAATGGTATTTTTTGTTTTATTTTTAGATTCATAGGTCTATTATACCATGGAGTTTCTAAGATATTTAAGAATATGTTACAATAAAAGCATGAATTCAAAAACACCTCGCTTTAGTATACTAGATTTCCCTGAACAATTACGAAGCTATATCAAGGGAGCTAATCTCTCTGATAGTTCTTCTCATTCAAGTGCAACTGTCCTATATATAGATTCAGGTTACTATTTAAAAATAGATCAAAAAGGCAGATTAGCTCAAGAAGCTAAGATTGCAAGTTGGTTCGAAACTGAAGGATTGGGAACTCCAGTGATTACCTATTTATCAGCAAATAAGGACTTCCTTCTGACTAAAGAAGCCATTGGCAGCAACGCTCTCTCTTTTTTAAATCAACCCGAAAAACTCTGTCAAACCCTGGCTCAAGCATTAAACAAACTTCACAGTCTTAAACCACAATCTTTTCCGTCGGAAAATCATCTGAAGCGTTATAAAGAAGAAGCCTTAAAAAACTATCAGGAGGGGACTTTTTATAACAAGACTCTTCTGCCTCAATTTCATATTCACAGTCGTGAAGAAGCTTACCAACTGATACAAGAGAAAGGTCACCTTCTCAAAGCTGATGCTTTTATTCATGGAGATGCCTGCCTGCCAAATTTCATCTTGAAGGATGCCTCGCATTTTTCTTGCTTTATTGACTTGGGATTGGCCGGTTTTAGTGACCGACATATCGACCTCTTTTGGGCAATTTGGTCCCTTCATTACAACCTACAAGATGCTACGTATGCTGAATTATTTCTCGACTATTACGGTAGAGAATATGTAGATATGGATAAACTCCGACTTGTTGCAGCTTTCGAAGCATTTAGATGAAAGGAAATTATGAAAATCACAAAACTTGAAAAGAAAAAAAGACTCTATCTGATGGAGCTTGATAATGGAGACAAATGCTACATCACCGAAGATACAATTGTTCGTTTTATGTTATCGAGAGATAAGGTGATAAGCGAAGAGGAATTGAAAGAGATTCAGGACTTTGCCCAATTTTCTTACGGTAAGAATCTGGCCCTCTACCACTTATCCTTTAAAGCACGTACTGAAAAAGAAGTCAGAGAATATCTGAAAAAATACGATATTGATGAAAACATCGTTTCTCAAGTCATTATTAATCTTAAAGAAGATAAGTGGATTAATGATGGCCAGTACGCTTATGCTATCATCAATGCCAATCAACTTTCAGGAGACAAGGGGCCTTATGTACTGACTCAGAAATTAACACAAAAAGGAATTTCAAAATCTACTATAGAAGAGAACTTGAAAGAATTTGATTTTTCGGAAGTTGCTCAACGTGTAGCCAATAAACTATTGAAAAAATATAAGGGAAAACTTCCAGCTCGTGCCCTGCAAGATAAGATTATCCAGAACTTGACTAACAAGGGGTTTTCCTATTCTGATGCTAAAAGTGCCTTTGACGACTTAGATAGCCAAGTCGACGAAGAAACGACTCAAGAACTCATCTTCAAGGAACTTGATAAGCAATATGCTAAGTATGCCCGAAAGTATGAAGGATACGAACTTAAACAGCGTTTAACTCAAGTTTTAGCACGAAAAGGCTACGATTTTTCGGATATAGCAAGCGCTCTTAGAGAATATCTTTAATATTTCCAAGTGAAATTCACAGATTTTAGGTAATTTTATGGTACAATAGTAAATGATAAACTTATAAATTGTAGAAAGTTGGTTAGTTATGAAGCTTCCAAAAGAAGGCGACTTTATTACAATTCAAAGTTATAAGCATGATGGGAGTCTCCACCGAACTTGGCGGGACACCATGGTACTAAAAACAACAGAAAACGCCATTATTGGTGTCAACGATCATACACTTGTTACCGAAAGTGATGGTCGTCGTTGGGTCACTCGAGAACCGGCTATTGTTTACTTTCACAAGAAATATTGGTTTAATATCATTGCCATGATTCGTGATAATGGAATTTCCTATTATTGCAATATGGCTAGCCCCTACTATCTGGATGAAGAAGCACTGAAGTATATTGATTACGATTTGGATGTTAAAATTTTTACAGATGGGGAAAAACGTCTTTTGGACGTTGAGGAGTATGAGCGTCACAAACGCAAAATGAATTATTCTGATGACTTGGACTATATTTTAAAAGAACATGTCAAAATTCTTGTTGATTGGATTAACAATGGACGTGGTCCTTTCTCAGAAGCCTATGTAAACATTTGGTACAAGCGCTATGTAGAACTAAAGAATCGGTAAAGTTGTCAAACTAGGGTGAAAGCCCAATGTCATTAAGTTAGTGAGCTAACTATTTGAATAGGAGATATGATTGAGGTCATCAAAGTGATTCTCTATCCTGTCTTCTATTTTTTTGCATAACAAATCATGAGGTTGGACAAAAACTCAATTTCAGGAGAAAATGAAGTGTATTCCCATAATAAAACGCATAATATCAAGTTTTTTAATACCTGATACTATGCGTTTTTCTGATTTTAAAGACTTTTTCCCAACCTCGGACTGAATCATGATCACCCGTCAAACGGGTGGTTTGTCCCAGGGCTATAAGCCCAAATTACCAGCCAGCGCCTAAAGACGCTGGCTTTCACTTTGTTCAAGCCTTATTGCTCTTGACTCGTCACTTGCCTCTCAAAGAGGCTTTAGTATTACTTACCACCATCCCTAAAGGGATCCTCATATTCTTTTACACTTAATTTATCTAGTGCTATATCATGCTTTACTCGTTCTCAAATTTTCATACTCATGAAGAAATTATCCACTGGATAATTTCTTTAATCTTGGATATATTTCTTAATTGTGGCTTCATTGAGTCCAACCGTACTCACATAATAACCTTCCGCCCAAAAATGCCGATTCCCAAACTTGTACTTGAGGTTGGCGTGTTTGTCAAACATCATGAGTGCACTTTTGCCTTTTAAATAACCCATGAAACTCGAAACACTTATCCTTGGTGGAATACTGACTAACATGTGTACATGGTCTGGCATCAAGTGACCCTCGATAATTTCAACTCCTTTATAACTACACAAGCGATGAAATATTTCGCTTAAACTACTTCGATATTGATTATAGATAACTTTTCGTCTATACCTAGGGGTGAACACAATGTGATAGAACACCTCCACTTTGTGTACGATAAACTATGTGCTTTTTGTGCCATATTTTTCTCCTTTCGCTTTACAATTGGCTTGAACACCTTTATTGTATCGCGTTCGGTGTTTTTTTGGTATAACCTTCGACGCGCACCCGCATAGCGGGTGGTTTTTGTCTCGCACCTAGCGGAGTGAGACGGACTAATAGTCACATAATCAGAAAAAACGCATAATATCAGATATTGAAAAAACTTGATACTATGCGTTTTATTATGGAAATATTTCCCATTTTCTCTATTTCTAATGACTTACTTCAGCTTCTTACATCTTGGAAAGAGCAACAAAAATATGAACTAGCAAAATTTGGTATCATCAGTAATCCAGAACAATTTGTTTTTACATATGTCGACACAAGAGGAAACATCAACAAGCCTTTACATGCTGACTATCTAAACAATAAAATGAAAAGCATCAGAAAGCGACATAAAGAGCTGGCACATGCTACACCTCATAAACTGCGACATACAGGAGCCACGCTTGCTAAACAAGCAGGAATGAGCTTAGAAGCTATCTCTGAGGCTCTAACACACAGTGACACAGGAACAACTCAGATTTATGTCAATACTTCTAATGTAGTTCCTATAGCAGTTGGTGAATTTGCTTTAAAGTCTCTAAAACAATAAGGTGAAAATAAGGTAAACTTTTGAGTGCTTTGAAACGTTGATATAATCGTATTGATTAACGTTTTGAGAATTGTGATGCTTTACGAGCTTTCTTAAGACCTGGTTGGAACAACTTTTGTTTGAATAAATTTCAAAAGCCTTTAATATCAGATATTCCTCCGCTTCTCTAAAAGCATTATTTCAATCAATTTCAACTAATTTCATCTGAATGGTGTGAATTTTGCCCTAAAAATACACGAATTGAGCTAGATTTTACCAAAAAGTTCACACCATTTAAATTGTTATTATTTATATATTTTCATATTGTAATAGAACAATAAAATTTAATTTTCATTGTTGCTCACTAGTCCAAAATCTGTAATTACTTTATCAACATTTAATACCAATTTTGTTTTGATTTGATTAACAAATAACTCGATAAATTCAAAATCTACTTTTCCATTTTTAACAGGCATCGCAACTTTTGTTTTCTTAAATGTTTTATCAATATCCCTCACCAATACTTGACTAAGTATTGGTTTAGTTTTATTTAGAACAGTTGTAAAGAATAGAGCATTATTTTCAGTTGTATCAAAAGTAGGTATTATTTTTCTAACAAACTGTCCCGCGTACCACTGCCTTCTTCTATAATAAAAATCTAGTTGTAATAACCCCAGACTCCAGACTCCAGATTCATTTAAATTTATTTCATTAACAAAACCAGTCGTTTGTAAAATCCCTTGATTGTTTGATGTTCTTGTTACATAATCATATTCATCCCCCTCTGTAAGAGCATTCTTATTAAAGCTACCAGTACTCTGAATGTTGAATAGTTCGCCAAGAGGAATTTCTGACCATTCCTGATTACTCAGTTTATCCATAAGTTTTTTTGAATAATCGTCTTTTTCAAAATCGACTGATGAAACCGCATTGAAAAATTCCCATGCAAAAAAATTTGTAACTGTAGCGCCTAAATCAGTTAAATTAGGTCTAGTATTTGGAGGTGTTGATTGATTCCAATCATTCCCTTTATTTACATCAATATTACCTTCATAATATTCATTATCAGTAAGATAATTTAATTGATTTTTACCATACTTAACTAAATCAACTACCTCTTGATATTTCTCACGTGCATGTTCTACATCCTTCAAATTACTATTAGACTTTCTACGATTACTTCTACTATAACCATCATTAGTAAAATCAATAAATTTAACAACATCCTTATTATCATGAGGCTCACCGACCCTAAAAACATAAATGTAAGTTTGAACATTTGATTTTCCTACAAATAGGTCAGTTGGCATTTTAATACTTGCTAACAAAGTATTACTTTTCAAAATCTCTTTATTAATTTCAGAAGCTTTTCCATTTCCTGCACTTCCTTGAATAATTACTGAAGCATATCCTTTATCCATCATAGATAAAGCTTTTTGAACAAAAATCATGCCATTTCCCTCAGCGGAATACGGAGGATTTAGAATAAAAGCTGTAGCTGGAAATTTTTTATTATTATTATTATCACCAAAACCATAGTTTCCATTAAATTGTGTCAGAGAATTTTTATTTAATATATTCGAAGACCCATCTCCCATCATAATCATATTTAAAATAGCCAACATATACACCGATGGTAAAATCTCTAAACCTAATAATTGATTTGCTTTTATTTCTGCTTGTTTCTTGTACAGCTCATCCGGAGATGTAATTTTTTCCTTAGCATCATTTAACATTTCATTCATTGCTGCAACTAACAAGCCTGCAGAACCTGTAGCAAAATCCCAAACATATGAATCTTTATCAATACGTGCTAGCTTTACTAACAAGGTAGAGACATAAGAAGGAGTCAGAACAACATCATTTAACTTGTCTTGAGTAAATCCTAACCATGAATACATTTCATTGAATAATTTACCCGTGAAATCTGTGTTTAGCCCTATCTTATAGTATATCCCTAAATCATCTACAATTTTACAAAACACACGTTTCAACTGGCTCTCACCATTAACGGGTTTATTTATATTTTCTGTAGTAAGTGTATTTTGTAAGGTTCGAATAATCATTTCAACTTTTGCATTTGGTAAATTTTTCTCATTTAAAAAAGAATTTACTTTTCTAATAATTATATCTCCATCAGTATTACCCACTTCCTCAGAAGAACGTAATTCATCTTTCCCTAATGGTTTAACCTTTTTGGGTACTCCTAAAGTTGAAATTATAGATGCAGCAACTAGATAAACTCTATCGTTTTCTCCTAAGCCCTTCTCACTTTGATATATATCATTATTCAACTTTGTTAAACTTAAATCGATTTCTTTTTCTCTTTGATTTCTTAGTTTTTCAACTTCTTCAACCGTTAACTCTAAAGATTTAATTTTTTCGATAAAATTATCAAAATGTTCTTCTTTTAAAAAAGAGAGGTCTGAATAGTCGCCTACTTTTTGTCCTATGCCAAAATTCTTTTTTGAAACATAATATACACCAATCTGAGTCTGAATTTCTCCTTCTTCATCTTTATAACCAGTAACACCAATAGAAATAATATCAGAGTAAGCTGTATAATGTAACATCGCATTTGCATAGTGCACAGCTCCATTAACAGCATAGGATTTAATATTAGAAAAATGTGGTTCATTATTAGCTTTTTTATTATATATCTGACCACTATCATCTAATTTTTCTAATTTATCTTTGTATCCTTTGTATTCAATTAGAATTGGCCATTTATCTGTATATTTATCTTCTAACAATAATTTAACGTCTGGGCGATTTCCTCCCTTTCCTCCACTTTTTGATAAATACTCATCTAGTGCATTATCTATATCTGTATTTAACGATTCTTGCTCTAACTTGTAATTTAAACTATACGATTTTAGCCAACCATTAACCAAGTCAGCTACCATCGGTTCTACTGATTGAATTTTTCCTTTAGGCATCTGTACAAACTCCTTCATAATGAAAATAAAATATCACCATTATTTTATCATAAAAAAAAACATAGAGATACTTTTCTCTGTGTTTTTCTTAAATCTAATCTTTTCTTTTCACGTAGTTTTGGATAGGATTTTTTAATCTATAGCTAGCTATAACTACACTATCCGACAACGCTACTTCTTCATCAGACATAAAAATTTGATGAGTATTATAATCTTCATTCCATGCATGTTCATCAAGTTCAAAACGTTCATTAAAAAGCGATTCTATCATAACATACATTTTATCTTCTTTCGGAACTGTATAATGGTAGCCTTCATCAGATGTTCTACTATCTCTAACAAAACCTGTTTCTATATCAGTTTCTGTAACTTTAATGGATTGGTTCAAATCCTCTGATTGAATACGGGCTAATTTCTGAAAATATGGTCTCATTGCTATAGTCAATGCATTTTTAGTTTCCTCATCTAAAATATAAGCTGTTGTTTTTCCTACAGTTTGTGTTTCTTGCAATTTAAACCAAGATGGGATATTTTGTAATTCTCTTGAAACCTTTGTTTTAATCTTATTAAAGGTATTTTTCTCTAATCTATAAATAGCTTGATGCAACTCAATAAATTCTTTTATTGTCATTATTCGACTCCCTTTCTTAACATCTATTAAAAATGTAATTTTTAATATTTATATTGTAACACGTTTTATTTATTTGTCAAATTTTTATATGTTGCAAATCCATTGTTTTATATTATAATGTAATCAAAAGAAGAAGTTCTTGTTTACAATGATATTATTTAAAACATGAAATGTTCATTACATTTTTACTTCTTTATATTATTTTTGACTTGCTAGATATAATATTCCCTTTTCTATAAATTCCTTTATGTAATTCTATAACCATTGTAATAATCATTATTTACAAAAAGGCTTACAACAGAATTTCATTTTTGTAACTAATTTAATCATATTTGTAACACGTTATGTTTTTATAAAGCTGTTAGACTTCTTGCTTATTATTATTTTTATTGTATAATGTAATTGCAAGGTATGAGTGAGAGACATCCTACAATTACATTAGAAAGGTGGAAGACTATTGAAAAAATTCTTTCAAAGCAAATTACGTTACCTATATATGTATCGTATGACCAAACTTTCTACAGTTACATACCAATATCAAACTAAAGATTGGTATTTTGAGAAAGTCCCTGTTGAATTAATAAAGTTATGGTATTCAAAAAATGATATATCATTTATAACTTTATCTATTGAACATAGTTCAGAAATTGAATGTATGTTAACAAGTGAATTAATCTTTCAGATTTTTCACGAATATATCTTGATAACTCGTCTAAAAAGAATTTTTAGACAATTTTAGAAAATTGGAGGAACCAGAAATGTCAAAACCAACTTGGATTAAACCTTTGTCCGAGGTTTTAAAACAAACAACACAAGTAAAACCATTCGTAAGCGATAAAACCGGAAATGAATATACAACAGATGTAATCCCTGAACTTATTGTATATTCAATATCTCCTGCGGAAGAAACTGAAGATGGTAAATACAAGTATAACATTACTGATGTAAAAAATGATTTACAATATACCATCAAAACCAAAAACAAAGTAGATGCTCACTTTGGTAAAACTTTAAAATTTTACAACGTTCGTGGCGGTGCTCTTCAGAATGGGCTTGGTTGGTATGCTGCAGATTCAGTAGAACTGGTACAGCGAAGTGCTTAGACGAAAACGTAGAAGAATTAAAGCTACTAAAAACAGTAAAATGCAAAGCTATCAAGTCTCTCTGATAGCTTTTGCGAATACTGTAGTATTAACTGGGGCAATAAATTTTGTACGCTATACTATACCAACCATATCTACTTTTATAACCGTACCATTTTTTATTGCTCTCGTGCTAGATTGTATCCTTGTAATTCTTTTTATCGTCACATGGATTCAGCGTGAAGAAGTTTCCACAATTACCATCCCTAATATGTCTAGTAACGCTAGACAACTCTCAAAAAAACTCAAAAAACTATTTAATGATAAACAAATAACCGATGTTCTAAAACTTTCAAACTCCACTAGATACGGAGATGAAATGCCCGAAATTTCTGTCTGGGTCAATGAAACCTTAATAGATGGGTATATAGCCATCGAAAATATCGCAAACTGGGAACGTGCTGACCGTGAAAAATTTGAACAGCGTGTATCTGGAATACTAGCAGGGAAGTATCAAAGATTTGCAGTAATCACTTCAGAACTCACAGCCGGCGACAGTTTTATCATTTTCTATTTCGAAGATACACTTACTTCACAGCGCTTGATTGTAAAAGACAATACAGATTCATTAAAGCCATTTGTAAACGATGATAAACATGCAATAAAGCTATCAAAAAACCTAATATGGCATTCGGATATTGTACCCAGAATATCTATCATTGCCCGTACACGTGCAGGCAAGTCTGTTCTAGCTGGGCGTTACTTAGCTAGACTTATGTTGCTTCAAGGTTGGACAGTTGAATACAATTCTGCTAAATACGACCGATACGTCAAGGAATTTAATGGTCAATCAGAACCTATCGAGATTGTTAAACGTGCCGAATATTGGTGTACCGTTATGGATGACCGACTAGCAAAAATCAATAAAGCGGGTAAAGACAAATATCTAGAAATGGAAGATATGCCCGATATTGCTTTATTTTTCGACGAGTTAGGGAATCTAATGCTTCACTTGAATCATTGGATAAAGTTGATAAAACCCTGAAAATCACTTCACGGTGGACTACTGCTATTAACCGCCTATCTGCCACTGGTGGCTCTTCTGGTATCCATATTATAGCTATTAGCCAATTTGCGACAAAAGAAGGATTCCTTCCTTCACTTGCTCGTGTAAATTGTTCAGATGCTGTAATTATGCTCGGAGGGGCAGCTGACTCCGCCGAGGAACGTAAATATTTGATGAGTGGATTCGCAGACATGCCTAAACGCAGTTATGGAAAAGGGCAAGGAGTAGCTCGTATTATTGGCTCTGGTAAAAAATGGGAAGTTCCACACTTTTATGAAACCCCTTGGTTTGATTATTAGGGGGAAACAATCCATCTGTTATTCCAACTAGAGAAATCTGTTGGATCAACAAATGGATTCATGACGAAGCCGACGAGTCACAAGGTCGGTCATCTTTGAAAAAGATGAAGCACTTTTAAATCTAACTATTTTTACGCCTGCACGGCACTGGGCTTGTCAAGTGCCGTGCATATTCAAAAACCTAGGAATATCAAGGGTTTGAGCGATTTATAAAAAGTCAATCTCTTGATTTATCTAGGGAATAGTTAGAGGAATAATTAAAATAAGGAGTTCTTAATAATGAACAAAAATAAAAAAGAAGCAAACCTAACTGCTATCATGCTGGTCCAACAACTGGAAGATGAACATTGGTTATCTTCTGATTATAAGACTCATCTTCAACAAGCAAAAGAGGGCGACTGTCGTCCATTGCTTGAAATGATTACCAAAAAACTTGAAGAGGATAATATCAGTGTCAAAGAGGCGTACATCATTAAGCATGATAAAGATACAGTATCCATTTGGGATTCTGAAAAAATGCAAAATGTCATCGAAAATAAAACTGAACACATACATGCATTATTAAAATTTGAGAAAGGTGCTTCATTATCAAAACTCGCACTATCTATCGGGATTGAACCGCAATATCTAGAAAAACTAAAGTCTGGTCGATACGGATATAATAATTGTTTAGCCTACTTAGTCCATGCGAAGGACGAAAGCAAATATCAATACAAACCAGACGAAGTCGTAACCGTAAAAGGTGAAAACTACACTAGCGTTTATCATAGGTGTATGGAAACGTGGGTTAAAGGTCGTGCGACCAAAAAAGCTAAGGAAACAGACCTTAGCATTGATTGGTTAATTGAAAAGATATTGTCCGGAGAAATTACCAAAAGTAATATTTTGCTTACGGATGATTATTACGCTATCTATGGACAACATAAGCGAAAAGTAAATGAAGCTTTGGATACAGCAGGAGAGCGAAAAAGCTTTAGGACAATTGCTGAACTTGAACTAGGAAATTTCAAAAAGACAGTTCTCTATATAAATGCCGATAGTGGTGTAGGAAAAACGCAATATAGCAAAAAACTGATCAAACTTTTGCAGAGTATCGCCAACAAATATGGTGAAAACTGGGATTATTGCGTGACTGCTTCTACTAACGCTTTTGACGAATACAATGGTCAAGATATTCTATTTCTTGATGATATAAAGGGGGACAGTCTGACCGTATCTGACTGGTTAAAATTGCTCGACCCCTACATGATAAGTCCTATATCAGCACGTTACCATAACAAAATGGGTTCAGCTAAAGTCATCATTATTACAAATACTAAGGAACCTTTATCTTTCTTTGAGCAAGCTAAAGGAAACAATGGAGAAGACCCTGGACAATTTATAGTGAAATGAAATAAAAAATGTACAAATTGATCGGGAAATTTAACCTAACTTCTAGCAATGTTTTAGAAACTAGAGTGTACTATTTCAACTTCAATATACTATATTAGACGGATTGATTATCTGATTCAGATAGAAGATATGTTCCTGTTTTCTATTCCCGTAAAACATACAGCTTCAAATTCAAAAATCGAAGTGCCATGGTATGAACCTAGACATTATTCTTTCAAGTTCTCAAATATTGGGCAATTTGACCAAAACGATGCAACCAATATCCTTGTAAAACAGATTATAAAGAATATGCAATGGAACAAATCAAAAAAGGTTATCAATGCAAGCGACCAAACCAACAATGATAACCCAAATACTCAACAAAAATAGCAATAGCTACTTCTATTATTGCTATTATCTCACACTACTACTAAATAATCAAGCGAGGTAAACAAATGGCAAGTTATTCTACCAGATGAACAGATTCATCAAATTCAGCTTTTGATTGCTGACTTAATCAAGCAAGAAATCGAAAATCGGTTGAACAACAGCAATCTTAATAGTCCATTTTTGAACAAACAACAAACCTGCGACTATCTAGGAATTTCCAATAATACACTTGATAGTTGGATTCAGAAAGGTTTCCCTATCATTCGTATTGGTAAAACAGTTCGATTCGATAAAAAAGAAATCAATCGCTGGTTACAAAATCAGTAGCATTTCTACCGTGGTTTGTTATAATGAAATCACGGTATTTTTCTAGCTCAATTGAAAAGGAGAATACTATGTCAATTACAAAAACTAAAAACGGAACCTATCGATTACGCATCTACATTCCTGAGGAAGTTAAACCTTCACTAGGTGTTGATAAGAAAGTGATTGAAAAACGGTTCAAAACAAGGAGTGAAGCAAAAAAATACGAACTAGAATTTCAAAACAAGATTGATAAAATTCTTAGTGGAGAGTCTGCTTCAATAGAGAATAGCGGTGCTATCCTCTTTTCAGATTTCTATCAAAACGTTTGGTGGGAATCCTACAAATCAGGTCAGACTACTTCTACTGCCAAACCACCTTCTAAAGCTACTATAACTGGTACTGAAATTGTATTTAGAAAGCATATATTACCTATGCTGGGCAACTATTCTATTGAGTTTCTCAATCAAAATAAGCCAGTTGTTTTAAATTTATTAACTCAAAAAGCCAATGAATATGCAAATTTCAAAGTTATTAGAAGCTACGTTAATTCTATCTTTGATTGGGCAGAAGAATTAGAGTATATAGAAACTAACCGCTTATCTAAAACAATAAGTCGTATCAAAGTCACTAAGAAAATCAAGTTAGAAGATGCTAAAAAAGACGAAGATTTATATCTATTTCAAGAAGAACTCCAAGCATGGTTTACAGCTTTTGAAAAGGATTTAGAGACTGGAAAAATTCTATTCAAAGACTATGTTTTGTTTTATACCACCTTTTTCTTGGGAGATAGAAAATCAGAGAGCTACGCTTTACAATGGAAGCATATCAATACAAGTAAACAGGAAATTCAACTGGTACAAGCTTTAGATAAATACAAAAATCCAAAGTCTACCAAAGGGAATAAAAAAACCACTTTCCGAATCCCTATTGAGTTGATTGAATTGCTTAAAGAATGGAAAAAACATCAAAAGGCTGAACTATCAAAGTTTGGAATTATACAATCCGATGAACAATATGTCTTTACTTATATCGATATGAAGGGTAATGTTAATAGCCCTCTACACTCTGACTATCTTAATAATAAAATGAAATCTGTCAAACGTCGTCATCCAAAACTTAAACATGCTACACCTCATAAATTACGACATACAGGAGCAACATTAGCAAAACAGGCTGGAACGTCTATTGAAGCTATTTCTGAAGCTCTAACCCATAGTGACACGATTACAACAAAGACTTATGTCAATACTTCGAATGTTATTCCAATGGCTGTTGGAGAGATTGCCTATCGTAATCTAAAAAAGTAATGGTGTGAATTTGGTGTGAAAAAAGGTGTGAATTTTGCTAAAATCACCAAAAAACACCCCATGGTGTGAACCATGAAGTGTTGTAAATGCTGTATTGTAGCTGGTTCTTAACGTTTTGAGAATTGTGATGCTTTACGAGCTTTCTTAAGACCTGGTTTCTTACGTTCAACTTTACGTGAGTCACGTGTAAGAAGTCCTGCGCGTTTCAATGAATCGCGGAAGTCTGGGTCTACTTGAAGAAGGGCACGAGCGATACCGTGACGGATAGCTCCTGATTGACCAGCGTATCCACCACCTACAACGTTAACGAAAACGTCGTATGAACCTGCAGTTGAAGTAACTGCGAATGGTTGGTTGATTACAAGACGAAGGTCAGCGTGTGGGATGTACTCTTCAACATCTTTTTTGTTAACAGTGATTTTACCAGTCCCTGGAACAAGGCGAACGCGTGCAACAGCGTTTTTACGACGTCCAGTACCTGCATATTGTGCTTGTGACATACTTTATTGTTCCTTTCCTTAGATAAGTCCTGAAATGTCAAGAACTTCTGGTTGTTGTGCAGCGTGAGTGTGCTCAGCTCCAACAAATACTTTCAACTTCATACCTTGAGCGCGTCCAAGAGTATTGTGTGGAAGCATACCTTTAACTGATTTCTCGATCAAACGTACTGCATTTTTAGAACGAAGTTCACCTGCAGAGATTTGTTTCAATCCACCTGGGTGGTTTGAGTGAGTGTAGTAGATTTTATCAGTTGCTTTTTTACCAGTCAATTTAACTTTTTCAGCATTGATAACAATCACAAAGTCACCTGTATCAGTGTGTGGTGTAAATGTTGGTTTGTTTTTTCCGCGAAGTACGCTAGCAACTACTGCAGAAAGACGTCCAAGTGGTACATCAGTTGCGTCAACTACGTACCATTTACGTTCAACTTGGCCTGGTTTAGCCATAAATGTTGTTTTGTTCATGATTTCTCCTATATATAGTTCGATTTTTGTTTACGGTGATGGGTGTTCCTTCCCATCGAAAAGTATTTGGAAGGTTCCGGGGCCTTTCAAATGGGGTAAACAATACCGCCTACTATAATACCAAATTTCACCCCTAAAAGTCAATAGATATGAAAAATATTTTTCGGTAACTTCTCAAACCGTTTTCAAAAAGCATTCTAGTTCATCTCCGATTAACGATGGACTTTATCACTTCCTTCTCCAGTCCTTGTATGACATCTTGAAGTTGATTCATGACATCTTCCAAAGTTCGAAAGGCTTTATTCTTAAATCCACGTTTACGAATCTCTTTCCACACTTGTTCAATGGGGTTCATCTCTGGTGTGTATGGAGGAATAAAGGTAAAGTCAATATTAGTCGGAATCTTTAAGGTACTTGATTTATGCCATATAGCATTGTCCATAACGAGTAAAAGATAATCATCTGGATAAGCTTGTGAAAGTTCTCCTAAAAAAGTGTTCATCCACTCAGTATTACATCCACCAGCTATTAAGAAAAATGATTCACCTGTATGGGCATCAACAGCTCCATAACAATAGCAAAATTCTCGTATATAGTGACTATGGACATGTGGACGTACTCCTATTGGAGCCCAACAAGATCCCAGTTTACTGATTCTACCGAAACCAGCTTCATCTTGATACATCAAGCGAACCTTACGAAAACGTCTACTAGTTTTAAAACGCTTTCTTGTCTTCTTGAATTGAGATTTTATTTTTAGACGCGACAATTGTTTGAGCGTCTGCTTTCTTAGGATGTTCTGGACGTGGCGTAATATTTCGCCAACCATGGCGCTTCAACAGTTGATAGAAGGCATCACGTGTATAGGAACGACCTAACTCCTTATATATCTAATTTCGTAACTGTAAATTTGATGTGGGAATAGTCTTTTTCAACATCCTTATCCAGCAAGAAAGCTGTAGCATCTTTCTTAACTTGAACCAAGTCAATATTCTGGGCTTGGGCGGCATAGACGCATCCACAATAACATTGACGATAGATATCATACTCTTCACACATCTCCACTGAACGTTTGTAGCCTTGATTTTTCTTGAAATCACTTGGAAGATAGTGGGTGGTATAAATCTTTTGCACATCAATTCCGATGCTGTTGATGGTTTGAGAATTTTTATGAGGACTGATAGTCAAGGCTGAGCCAAAGTAGTCAAAGCCCAAATCCATAGCCACTTGCGCTGTTTTATCCAGGCGGTAGTCAAAGCAAACCTTACAACGGTCGCCACCTTCAGGCTCCTCCTCTAGTCCTCTAACTAGTTTTCGGTATTCATTTGGTTCGTAGGGAGCTTCTAGGTACTGGACCGTATTTCCTGTCCGCTCATTGAAATCACTGACAAATTTCTTGGTAACATAGGCACGCTTATGGTATTCTGCCTTGGGATGGATATTAGAATTAGCAAAATAGATAGTCACATCTGCATACTTAGTCAAATATTCTAGGGTATAGGTACTGCAAGGGGCACAGCAAACATGCATGAGAATGGTTGGCCGTTGCTCATTTTTCTCCCATACTTGTACCATCTTCTGCATAACACGGTCATAATTAATCTTCTGATTGGGGTTCATCTTGCTCAGAATTTCTTCTACATCGATCATGTTCTTCTCCTTTTTCTAGTCTTATTTTATCATATAAGTTAGGAGAGCTCAAATCAATTTAGAAGTGAATATCATAAAAAAGGAGGAATAGCCATTCCCTCCTTTTGTGTTTTTTATAAGTTGCTATCTACAGAAAGCTTACATCATGCCGCCCATCATGCTTGGATCCATTGCTGGAGCTGGGGCCACTGGTTCTGGTTTATTGGCTACGACTGCTTCCGTAGTCAAAATCAAGCTGGCTACAGATGCTGCATTTTGTAAGGCTGAACGGCTCACTTTAACTGGGTCGATGATTCCCTCTTCAATCATGTTGACCCACTCGCCAGTTGCTGCGTTGAAGCCTGTACCAACTTCAGCATTTTTCAAACGATCGATAACGATAGATCCTTCAAATCCTGCATTGTGGGCGATCTGACGAACAGGTTCTTCCAAAGCACGGAGAACAATATTGCGACCCGTTGCTTCGTCTCCTGTCAATTCCAAGGCAGCAACAGCTGGAATAACATTGACAAGAGCTGTTCCACCACCTGCAACGATTCCTTCTTCAACAGCTGCACGAGTAGCGTTGAGGGCATCTTCAATGCGGAGTTTCATTTCTTTCAACTCAGTTTCAGTTGCGGCTCCAACCTTAATAACCGCTACACCACCTGATAATTTGGCCAAGCGTTCTTGCAATTTTTCACGGTCAAACTCAGAAGTTGTAGTTTCGATTTGAGACTTGATAACTGCAACACGGTGAGAAATAGCTTCAGGATTTCCAGCACCTTCTACGATAACAGTGCTATCTTTGTCCACAGTTACTCTCGCTGCTTGACCAAGAGCTTCAATTGTCGCATCTTTCAACTCAAGACCTAGGTCTTCTGTGATAACTGTTCCGCCTGTTAAGATGGCGATATCTTCAAGCATGGCTTTGCGACGGTCACCAAAGCCAGGTGCCTTGACTGCTACCACGTTGAAGGTTCCACGAATCTTGTTCAATACAAGAGTTGGAAGAGCTTCACCATCCACATCATCTGCAATAATCAAAAGTGGACGATTGCTTTGGAGAATGCTTTCGAGGAGTGGCAAAATTTCTTGGATATTTGAAATCTTCTTGTCGGTAATTAAGATGTACGGATTTTCAAGGTCAGCCACCATTTTTTCGCTATCTGTCACCATGTACTGTGAAAGGTAACCACGGTCAAACTGCATTCCTTCTACGACTTCAAGCTCTGTTTCCATACCACGTGACTCTTCGATAGTGATGACTCCGTCTTTGCCAACTTTTTCCATGGCTTCAGAAATGTATTCGCCTACTTTTTCAGAACGAGAAGATACGGCAGCAACCTGAGCGATAGCTTCTTTATTGGCAACAGGGATGGCGTTGTTTTTCAAGGCTTCTACTGCTGCGGCAACTGCTGTTTCAATCCCACGACGAATGCCGATTGGATTGGCACCTGCAGTGACGTTTTTGATTCCTTCACGGACAATTGCTTGGGTCAAAACAGTTGCAGTTGTAGTCCCGTCACCTGCGATATCATTGGTTTTTGAAGCTACTTCTGATACCAATTTGGCACCCATATTTTCAAAATGGTCTTCCAATTCGATTTCTTTAGCAATGGTCACACCATCATTGGTAATGAGTGGTGAACCGAATGATTTTTCAAGAACGACATTACGACCTTTTGGTCCCAAGGTTACTTTCACAGTATCTGCAAGGATATCGACACCACGAACCATAGCTGAACGAGCATCAGATGAAAATTTAATTTCTTTTGACATACTTACTTTCTCCTTCTATTCTTCAATGATTGCCAAGATGTTAGCTTCGCCTACGATGATGTACTTTTCATCGCTATCTTTGACATCAAGACCTGCGTGAGCTTCAACTAAGACACGATCTCCAACCTTGACACTTGGAGCCACCAAGTCACCGTTCAAGGTACGAACACCTTGTCCAGTAGCTACAACTTGGGCTGTTTTTGTTTTTTCTTGAGCTGATCCTGCAAGAACAAAGCCTCCAACAGTTTGTTCTTTTTCTTCTACTTTTAAGACCACACGGTCCCCTAATGGTTTCAACATCTGATTTCCTCCATAATGAGATAGATAGCATTAGCACTCTTTAGACCCGAGTGCTAAATCATAGTTCTATTGTATCACTTGGTCAGAAATAGTCAAGAAAAAAGTCTGACTTTCTGAGGATGAATATATAAATTTCTTTATCCTAATTTTGCACTTTAATAATGTAGAATTTTAACGAACATGATTTATGAAATTAGTATTTTCGTTAATTCTTTTATAAAAAATACCGAAACTCTAAATCCTTATATTACGCATATATAAAAAACAACGATTATAAACCGTTGCTTTTTTACATACTATTAATATTTCAATCCTGGATTGAAAAATCCTAAGGCTACTCCTACAAGTGCAATAACTACCAATAATAGCATCACCCAATTTGGAGAAACTTTCTTTTTAGCCATCAGCCACCAACATAGAACAATAAAACCTGCTGTTAAAAGACCTGGATAAACACCATCAATCTTTTCTTGTAAGTTTAAAAATGTTTCTCCATCTCCATTTTTCAGCTCTAGCGCCGTAGTGACAGATACCCAAGTTGCTGCAACAGCTCCTATGACCATACCACCAACAACACTAATTGATTTTCTTAGCGCCTGACCTTTAGGACCTACTAAAAATTCTACTGCTTTATCTCCAAGTTCATATCCTTTAAAATAAGCAAAACGCATTCCAAGATAGACTAATAGATTCCATGCAATAATATAGAATATTGCACCAGAAATATTTCCTCCTTTAGAAAGACCTAGAGCTATCCCCAAAAGAACAGGAATTAATGTTCCTACAATAAGTGAATCTCCAATACCTGCAATAGGCCCCATTAGACCGGCTCGCATTCCATTGATGGTCTCACTATCTACGGCATCTCCATTTGCACGCGCTTCTTCCAAACCAGCTGTTATCCCAACTACTAGAGAACCCAACTGCGGCTCAGTATTAAAGAATGCTGTGTATGTTTGCATAGCTTCTTTTTGCTCTTCCTTAGTATCATACATTTCTTCTACAATTGGAAGCATAGAAGTTAAATATCCAAAAGTTTGCATATGTTCTTGAGAAAAACATGTCAGATGTCCATAGAACCAGTGGTGAAATGATTTTGTCAATGTTTTTCTTGATATTTTTTTTCGACTCATTCTAAATATCCTCCTCTTCATCAAATCCCATATCACTGATAACTGCTGTCGTACGGGCAGATTTAATAACTTCTAATTCATAATAAATTACTGCAAAAATTAATGACACAACACCACTTGCTACTAAGTTCAAGCCTAAAGATTTTGCTAACGTGAACCCGACAAAGAAAGGAATAAAGTCTGTTGTTTTTGTAACAATTTGTTTCAAAAGTATTGCAATACCCACACATGGAAGGAGTGCTCCTACAGTAAATAGAGACTTCATTACAAAACCATCCATCGGAAGATATAATTTCATAAGATCAACCATATCTGGTCCAAATTTTGTAATAATCATTGTTGGTAAGAAAGAAAAGATAAAATGTGAAATCCAAGGATATACCCAATCAACAGCATATAACTTCTTAAAATCACCTTTCTCTACAGCTTTCCATCCAATGTGTTGCCAAAGCAAATTCATAGTAGCTGTACCATAGAATAAAACAGTTCCAATTGTTCCAACCGCAGCTCCAATTGGCGCTGCTGCTGCTGCAATCGCTACTTCACCTGAAATATTATTTGCATGAACAAATAGGATAGATAACGGAATTCCGATATAAGAAATTGCCCGTACATCGGCAGATACAGTTCCACCAGGTGTCACTAAGGCAATATATAATACCTGCAAAGCCACACCAACGATTACCCCTGTTGTTATATCTCCTAATATTAAACCTACAATTAAACCACCAACTAATGGACGCCCCAAAGTATAGTTACCAATACTGGATCCCCCCATACCTGGCATCGATGCTAAACTTGCAAACAATCCTAAAAGAGCTGCTTGAATCCAAGAAATTTCCATCATTTTGTCTCCTTATTTCATTATTAAAATCCAAATTTTGATTTAAAATCACTCCAATAGCCAATAGATACATCTGGTAATAATTGGAATCTAACTTTATATCCTGCTTTTTCAATTGCTTCTAGTGCAACTGCTTCCTCTTGAGTAATTGATTGATTATTTCCCAACTTGATAGCACCTGGTCTATCGTTAGCAGGTCCTACAATAATCTCTTTAACATCTCCTGGAATAAAGCCCTGGTCTACTAAAATTTCTTTCATATCAATTGGATTCTTAGTAATTAAAAAATATCTACTATCCGATTCTGTTACTTTAGATGATTTTTCTTTAAACGCTTCCTTTGTCCAAACAAATGTTTTTTTATCTGACGCACCTTTATATGCCTGAATTAAAACCTTATTAGATGCAGCAGCGTCATTTACTGCAATTAATCCATCACATGGATGTTCTTTTGCCCATCTAGTGACTGTTTGTCCATGAATCATTCTATCGTCAATTCGTACAAATGTTACTACCATAATTTTTTATTCCTTTCCTTATATAACTAAATATCGTCTTCTTCATTAAGATTATCATCCGATCCGACTTCAAATTCCTGTAGAGCCGATGATGATTCGTTTAATATCGTAGAAACAAGTTCACTTCCAGTCAGAATGTCTTTCATCACCACTGCTGTAAGTGCCATTGTTAAGTTCATACCTCCCAAAATAGTTGCATTCTCTAATTTTCCAAATTCTTCTAATACTGTTGCAACAGTTGTTAAAGGACTTCCACCAACAATGTCTGCTAAAACAAGAACAGAATCATTTTCATTCAGAGACTCCATAACATTCTTGACCTCTACAGAAAAACCTGCAAGACTTTCTCCATCTTTTAAGCCAATTGCTATGACATCATCTACCTTATCCGAAGCAAACATAGAAAGAGATGATTTCAATCCCTCTGCGAGTCCTCCATGACTGACTAATATCAAATACTTCATATTTCCCTCCTTTTATTGATTTCATTCTATCATCCTTATCTTCACTTTATAATTGTTAAATGTCACAAAAGTTTATTGATAAATGTCAATAAAAAAATGACAAATGTCAATAAAGACGTCTGCCATGTTCGTATTATTTAAGAAATAATAATCTTGATATCTATTTAAGGATTCCTATATCTAGTTCTTTTTGTAACTTAATAAGGCTACCTTCAATATCCGTGTTATTTTCATCCATAGATAATGCTTCTAATCTTTCTTCTATTCCAACCAATGATTTTGAATCTATTCCTTTTGAAATAGTTGTAATTGAATTTTTCATTATATAATCCAATGAAGTAGTTGTTAAGGCATTTTGACCAATCATTCCTTTCTTCATCAACTCTTCACTCTTCAAACTAGTTACTACCTCTGGTAATACTGAGCTTCCTTGACCTTTATTAAATAAATTTTGTTGAATCTCACGATTAATTGTTAAAAATTCTATAAATGATACGGCAAGGTTTGAATTGCGAGCACGCGAAGAAACCACGTATAAGTAAGTATCTGTTACAGTCGAACGAATGTCTTCCTTAGTCGTTGGCAACGAAATACATGTCCAGTTAAAATTTGTATATTTGGCCACATGATAAGGAAAAGGTTTATATGTACGATATTGTGCCAAACTCATTGGATAAAAGGCCACATGTCCTTCATCAAAATCTTTATAGGTTACTTTGTAGCGTCCGTTTAATTGATTCAATCCCCTTATATAGGATAAAGCATCCTTCATTTCTGACGAATCTATACGAGGAATCCCACTCTCAGAAATAGTAACTCCAAAGGCTGCTAGAGATTCTTTCCAACTATATCCTGTTATCCCAAATTGATCAACGATTCCATCTCCATCGGTATCTTTTGTAATTTTTTTACTAATCTCATATAGATCTTTCAGTGTCCACCCTACTTTAGGAATTTCAATGCCCTCTCTTAAAAGTAAATCTTGATTTACACACATCAACATGGGATTGCTTTCATATGGAAGACCGTATAAATCATCTCCGTATTTTGCTGCCTGCAAAGATACATCATAGAAATTAGAGGCATCTTCTTGAGACAGATAGGAATTTAGTTTTTTTAAAATACCTTTTGATGCAAATAAAGATAATTGGTCGCTTGATAATAGAAATACATCCGGTTCAGAACCTTTTAAAATTTGACTTGAAATCCAATTAGAATACTCCTCCTTAGGAATACCTGAATCATATACAATTTTAACCCCTTGATGAAGCTCTTCAAATTTCTTAATAGCCTCATCTAGTACATAGCTGTTATTCCCTGTAGGAATTCCCCAACTAGAATCAGAATAAAAACCCAGTCTAATAATCTTTATCTGCTTGTTTTCCCAAATAAGAAATAAACTCAAGCAACTTAACACAAACAGTATCGCTAGAAACAATTGCTTTACTTTCATTTATCCATTTCCTTCGAAAAATTCTTTTGTGTCACACCTGTTTGTACAGCCCATATGGCTAACTGTGTCCTATCTCTCAAATTTAGTTTTGAAAGAATGATAGAAAGGTAATTGCGCACTGTTCCCTCGGATAAAAAAAGATTACTGGCAATTTCCTTATTTGATTCTCCAAATGCCACTTGCTGAATAATTTTCCATTCTGTCAGTGATATATTTTCAATATTCTCTTCCTTCACAGTAATAGAAAAATTGGTCTGTGCCATCTGCGAGAACAATTGAAATACCTTACTAGCTATATTAGGATTAATCATAGCTCCACCTTTATACACTGTCTGAATGGCTTGGTATAACTCGTCTGTTGAAACTCCTTTTAATAAATAGCCAGATGCACCATATTTTAAAGCACTAAAAATAAATTCGTCGTCATCAAATGTTGTTAAGATTATAATTTTTATATTTGGAAAACGTTTTTTGATTTCTTTTGTAGCCAATACTCCGTCCATTCTGGGCATTCTAATATCCATTAAAATTATATCCGGTTTTACAGTCATGATGTTGTCCATAGCTTCAATACCATCACCAACGACGGATACAACATCAATATCAGCATATACTGATAAAATGATCTGCAAGGACTCTCTAATTAACGCCTGATCATCTGCAATCATTACCTTTATCATATACTTCACCTCCTATTTTTGGAAAAACTATTTTAGTGTAAAATCCTTCCCTATTTTCAAAATGTATAGAACCACCTAAAATAGAAACTCGCTCTCTCATTTGTTTCAAGCCATACCCAATTTGTAAATCGTCAAAACCTATTCCATTATCGTGCAAAACTATTATGTTGTTATCCTCACTTATAAAGCGAATGCTCATTTTACTAGCATGTCCGTGACGAACAGAATTTGTCATAGATTCTTGTATAATCCTAAAAATAGTATCTTCCTGCATAACATCTAAATCAATATTTCCCCATTCATATTTTAGATCGACAGAGAGTTTTGATAGAGACTCATACTCACTAATCATTAATATTAGAGCATCTTTTAAACCATTATTTTGCAAAGCTCCTGGTCTCAGTCTCTGTAATGATCCCCTAACATCTTTTATCCCCTCTCTAACTGCATTTGAAACATTTTTCAACTGTTCTTTAGCACGGATAGGATGAACATCAATTAGTACAGAAACAGCATCAATCCCTGCTGAAATCCCTGTCAACGCATGCCCTAGAGTATCATGAATTTCTCGAGCAATTCTTTTCCTTTCTCGATCTTCAGCGATTTTCTCTGATAACGATATGTAATGATTCAATTCAGTGTTGACTCTAGATAACATTTTAAGCTCTTCCTCAATATTATGATGTTCTTTAATCACATATAGGATATAAGACAATAAAGAGATGATGAAAATAATAACATTTAATGATGTCAATGCATTTTCTAAAAATAACACTACACCTCGTATGGAAGATGGATAAAATTGGATATAGGTAGCTAGAGATGGAACTTTTATAAATAGAGACAAGATTTCATAGTCGGTTAAAAGTAATATTAAAAAACTCAAGAAAATAAAAATAATCCAAGAACGTTTACTATCAGAGTCTTGAAACTCTCTTGAACTATAGAATATATCAGCAAAAACTAATAATATTATTCCATTGTATGACAGATTTTGTGACCATATAACACCAATCATTAATACTATTTCAAACAAATTCCATTTTGAAAAAATTGGCCACTTTTTCTCAGTTGAATACATTTTATAGGTAGATATAAAAATAATACCGACAAAAAAAATAATTGAATACCAAAAAATCTGGTCAGGTGATTTTGAAATATTGTTTAATTCTCCCAATAAGAGTATCATCTGTCCCTTTGAAATTACATAGTTTGTAATCTGTATATACAAAGCTCCATTGTATATAATGGTTAGAAAATTAATTAATAAAAGCAAAATTATAGAGTACTGGACACCTTTTACCTGTTTCATTACTGCCACCCATTAATATCAAACTGAATTATATTATTTTTATCAACAAATTGTACAGGTATAGTATATAATTCTTCAACTTCTTCTTTTTTTACTAATAAATCTATTGTTTCCGATACTTTTCTACCCATATGAGATGGAAATTGAGCAACCGTTCCCGTAACTTCATCTGTTGTAGCTAATAAATGCTTCATATCTGGTGAACCATCTATTCCGTAAATAAGTTTTTTTGAAGTTACTTTCAATTCTTTAATTGCTGCTAAAGCTCCTATAGCTGCTCTATCATTTAAAGCCACTATAGCATCAAATTGTAAACCTTCAGATAAGGCATCACCTACAGTAGTCATAGCATACTCTGTTTGACCAACTGTTTCTCTTTCTGAGATAATTTGATAATGTTCTTCTGATTTTATTGTATCCAAAAAACCAGTTATTCTCTGATTAGCTGATAAAGCATCTTTGTGCGTTAACAAAAGAATATGAGCATTTGAGGTACGTTTCATCAAATCCTTGGCAATTAATATCCCAGCATGGTAATTATCAGAAACTATGCTCGTATCAACTTTTATATTATTCAACTGACTATCTACTGCTATAACTCTAATTCCAAAATTCTTTGCCCTACTTAACGCTTCTACAATTTGCTCGCTATCACTCTTAACCGGATTAATAACAATAACATTCACTCGCTTCTCTATAAACTCATCAATTTGTTTACTCTGTTTTTCTTCACTCATCTCTGCATCCCGAGTATACAATATCTGACCTTCTGAATCAGAATAGCGTTGAATCTCATTATGTAAATGTCTATAAAATTCACTATTCATCGTCATATAAGTCGCTCCAACTTTTATTTGTCCCGGAATAGGATCTGTCTGACTCACATGAGTATAAATCGCAAAAACAAATACGACTACTGTACAAAATATAATTTTGACGATTGTTCTTGTATATTCTCTACTCATTCCAACCTCCAAAAAGTTTCAACTAGTTCATTGTAACACATTTAGACATTATAAAAAAGCCTGAGACCAACTCAGACTTTTTAATTCTTAAAATGGCAATTCTTCCTCTTCCAAGACCAAATCTGCCAAATCTTGGCCTGCATTATTTTCACGCATGGCACGTTGGGCACGACTTTCCAAGAGTTGGAATCCTGTCACAAGGACTTCGGTTACATAATTCATCTGACCATTTTTCTCAAAGCGACGGGTACGCAATTCCCCATCAACGGAAATGAGACTACCTTTGGTTGCGTAGCTTGCCAAAGTTTCTGCTAGTCTGCCCCATAGGACCATATTGACAAAATCAGCTTCGCGTTCCCCGTTTTGGTCTTTGTAACGACGATTTACAGCGATAGTTGCTCGCGCTACTGACTTGTCATTGTTGGTTTTGTGCAATTCTGGTGTAGACGTTAAACGTCCAATTAAGATAACTTTATTATACATATTTTCTTCCTCCTACTTATCTATTCGTAAGAACTCAAAAAAAGTTACAGAAATTTGTAACTTTTCGAGGAAATTTTTTACTTTTTATGAACCATGAAACCTGTAGCTTGTTGATTGGCCATAATGGTCATATCTGTAATCTGCACACGACGAGGTTGACTGGTCACATAGACTACTGTGTCTGCGATATCCTGAGATCGCAAAGCTTCTATTCCTTGGTAAACGGACGCAGCTCGTTCTTTATCACCGTGAAAACGTACCGTCGAAAAATCTGTTTCGACAATTCCAGGCTGAATGGTCGTCACCTTGATATCCGTTGCGATGGTATCAATTCGCAGACCATCTGAAAAGGTCTTAACCGCTGCCTTGGTAGCTGAGTAAACAGCGGCACCAGCATAGGCGTAGATTCCTGCGGTTGAGCCCATATTGATGATATGTCCTTGATTGACTTTTACCATTGCTGGCAAGAAACAGCGAGTAACCGCCATCAAACCCTTAACATTGGTATCCAACATTGTCAACATATCCAGCTCTTCATAATCCTGATAGGGTGCTAAACCTAGAGCCAGTCCTGCATTGTTGACCAGAATATCAATCTGACCTATCGTTTCTAGAATATCAGAGCAGATAGTCTTTACCATGTTCATATCCGTGACATCTAGCGGAAAAGTCCAAACTGTTTGATTTGGAAAAGTTTCTGCAAACTCCGACTTGAGGATTTCTAGTCTGTCTATCCGTCGTCCAGTTAGAACGACATTCTCACCCTGCTCCAGATAAGCACGCGCAATCGCTTCACCAATGCCTGATGTCGCTCCTGTAATCACAACATTTTTTGCCATCTTATTTCCCTCTAGCTGATCTATCAGATACTAACAACTTCTTAGGCAGTCCAGTGTTTAGCTGGATCAAATGGAGTTCCAACAACTTGATCTTCTGATAATTCAATAATACCACGTTTTTGCGGAGCATTTGGCAGATGCAATTCACGAGGACTGCACATCATTCCAAAACTCTTTTCACCACGAAGTTCACCTGGGAAAATAAGATTGCCTTTGGGCATCATTGCTCCAGGAAGAGCTACAATGGTTTTCAACCCAAGACGCGCATTAGGAGCCCCTGCAACAATTTGCACTGTCTTGTCACTTGCGACTGCAACTTGGCAGATGTTGAGGTGGTCACTATCTGGATGAGCTACCATCTCGACAATTTCACCAACAACAAACTTAGGTTCCTTGTCATTGACAATTTCTTCTGCAAAACCTTCCGTTTGTAATTCTTGGTTCAAACGAGCGACTTGCTCATCTGATAAAAAGACTTGACCGCGCTCTGCAATTTCAAATAAACTTGAAACTTCAAAAATATTCCAAGCCACTGTTTCCCCAGTTTCTTTGAGGAAAACACGGGCTACCTTGCCTTTGCGCTCCACATCCAGTTTGGCATCTCCGCTATTTTTCACGATGACCATAAGGACATCACCGACATGTTCTTTGTTATATGTAAAAATCATTGTTTCCTTTTCTCCTATTTCAGTCCTGCTAAAAAGTCATTAATTTGTTGTTTGCTTTTACGGTCGCGATTAACAAAACGACCAATTTCCTTGTCTTTTTCTAGAACAACAAGGCTAGGAATTCCATATACATCCCAGAGTGTGGCCAAATCCATATACTGGTCTCTATCCACTCGAATAAAGGTGAACTCTGGATTGGTCTCCTCAATTTCTGGTAAGGCAGGATAGATATAACGACAATCGCCACACCAGTCTGCCACAAAAAGAAAGACCTTCTTGCCCTCTTTTTCCACCAAAGATGCCAATTCTTCTAAACTTGCTGGTTGTATCATAAGACTTCCTCCTCATAGACTAAGTTTTCATTTTCATAGACAAAGGTATAATGACGGCCATCCTCAAAAATGACGCCACCAACCAAGCTCTCCAGACTGCTTTCATAAACTTGAACATAGAGAATCGCAATTTCCCCCATGTCTGAAAAATGGTCTCGTACAATCGCTGTCAACTCTTCCTGAGTCTTCCTGAGCTTACGGTCATCTGCAACTTTTTTCGTAGCAAGGGCAAGGCTCCCAATACCAAGCAGAGCCAGACCTGCCATCCACATTTTTTTAGCTTTCATACCATTCATTTTAACACAAAAAAGGCTTTAGGACAAATGAGGAAGCAGCAGAAAAGCAAGTAAAAAGCCTCTTCCTTTAAGGAAAAGGACTTCTTATACTCAATGAAAATCAAAGAGCAAACTAGGAAGCTAGCCGCAGGTTGCTCAAAGCACTGCTTTGAGGTTGTGGATGAAGCTGACGTGGTTTGAAGAGATTTTCGAAGAGTATTATTCTTATTGCCAGGCACCTGAGTTGCCAACGTAGTAACCATCAGGCGTGTAGGTATTGCGAAGCATCTTACCTGATGAAGCTAGATAATACCACTGGCCATTGTCTTTGACCCAATCATTCGCAATCATGGCACCAGAAGAACTTACATAATACCATTCTCCCTTGTCATAAACCCAAGTGCTGGCTTTCATGGCTCCTGAAGTTGATAAATAGTACCACTTGCCTTGATCGTAAAGCCAATCACTCGCAATCATGGCTCCTGATGATTTAAAGGCATACCAGTTGCTACCTTGATAAAGCCAAGTTTGATTGAACATGACTCCTTTATCATTCATAAAGTACCAAGTTCCCTTGTCTTTAACCCAAGCATTCTGCACTAATTGACCCTGTTTTTGATAGTACCAGTTTTGGTCTGATTTTAGCCAGCTTTCTGCTTTCACAATTGGATAAAGTTCTCTGAAGGCTCCTCCCCCTTTGTAGAAATGACTAATAGATTCTGGTTTTGTAAGTTTTAACTCACCATGATCATAGTCTTCCCAAGCATAGACTTTTTGACCATTGACAGTTTCTGGTAAGGTAGCTGTGTAGGTCTTGGTTTGATAGTCCCATTTAGTATCAAGGTAGGTGTATTGATTATTTGATTCTTCAATACGGTAGTAACCACTCTTTCCACCATTATAAACGTCATCTACCACTTTAGTGGACCAGGTCTTTACTTCATTTCCGCTCTTGGCTTCTACCTTGATATCTCCTCTATAGCCATAAGGTACGTAGAAATTCAGGTAACGCCCCTCTGTACCGACCATAGACTTGTCCTTTTCTTGACCTAGGAAATTGACAGTCTGATCTTGACCATTGAGACTGACTGTCCACTCGATTTTCTCGGTTTTTGGCAAATCTAAAACTTTAATATCCACTTCATGACCATTGTTAAACCGAAGAATCTTGCCATCTTGATACTTAACGCCACCCTTAATAACCCACTCTTCTTCAAGATCGAAGGCCTTTCCCGAATGAGGGAAAGCTAGTAAAGCTAGACCAGCTAGAGACAAACCAAATAATGTGATTTTTTTCATTGTATATCCTCCTTAGGATTTTTTATGTTAATTATATCACTATGTTTTTATTTTGCAACTCATATCCTAAATATGCAAGCAAAAAAACCTCTGAGATTGTTCTCAAAGGTTATAATCTAGCTAATTGCTGTTCTCAACTGCTGCAGTGACAAAGGCAGTGTATAGTTCTTCTGGGCGGTTTGGACGACTTGACAGTTCAGGGTGATACTGACACGCTACAAAGAATTTATTTTCTGGAATTTCCACAATTTCTACTAAACGATTATCTGGAGAAACTCCTGAGAAGACAAAGCCTGCTGCCTCAAACTGCTCACGGAAGACGTTGTTAAACTCATAACGGTGACGGTGGCGGCGTTGCACCACTTCTTGATTGTGATAAGCGGCCGCTGCCTTAGATCCACGTTTCAACTTAGATGGATAAAGTCCCAAACGAAGGGTTCCACCCATATCCTCAACATCAATCTGATCACGCATGATATCAATGATAGGGTATTTTGTTTCTGGTGCAAGCTCTGCAGAATTGGCACCTTCAAGACCCAAAACGTGACGAGCAAACTCGATACAAGTCAACTGCATTCCCAAGCAGACTCCCAACATTGGAACATCATTCTCACGCGCATAGCGGATGGCTTGGATTTTCCCTTCAGTACCCCGTTGACCAAAACCACCTGGTACGATGATTCCGTCCGCATCAGACAAAAGCTCTGCCACATTCTCTGCTGTCACATCATTGGCATTGATCCAATTGATCTTAACTTCTGCGTCGTTGACATAACCAGAGTGTTTCAAGGCTTCAACCACAGAAATGTAAGCATCTTGCAACTCCACATACTTACCGACAAGGGAAATCTTGACTTGTTTTTTCAGGTTCATGACCTTGTCCACCATAGCTGACCACTCTGTCATATCTGCTACTGGTGCGTCTAATTTCAAATGGTCACAGACAATCTGGTCCATACCTTGTGCCTGCAAATTCAACGGAATTTGGTAAAGATGTTCAACGTCTAAAGACTCGATAACGGCTTCTGGTGCCACATCACAGAACTGGGCCAGTTTGTTTTTAATTCCTTGACCAGCTGGCTCTTCTGTACGAATAACCAACATATTTGGTTGGATTCCCAATCCACGCAATTCTTTTACAGAGTGTTGAGTTGGTTTGGTTTTCATTTCACCAGCTGCCTTGAGATATGGAAGCAAAGTTGTATGAATGTACATGACATTATCTGCACCCACATCTGCCTTCATCTGACGAAGGGCCTCTAGGAATGGCAAGGACTCGATATCCCCAACAGTTCCACCGACCTCTGTGATAATGACATCAGAGTCAGTCGTTAGAGCGGCACGCTTGATTTTTTCTTTCAAAGCATCTGTGATATGAGGAATGACTTGAACAGTTGCCCCAAGGTATTCTCCACGGCGTTCTTTACGAAGAACTTCACTGTAAATTTTACCAGTTGTCACGTTGGAATATTTGTTGAGATTGATATCGATGAAGCGTTCATAGTGACCCAAGTCCAAATCTGTCTCAGCTCCGTCATCTGTCACAAAAACTTCCCCGTGCTGGTAAGGGCTCATAGTTCCCGGATCGATATTGATATAAGGATCAAACTTTTGAATGGTTACTTTGAGACCACGATTTTTCAAGAGACGACCCAGACTCGCTGCCACAATCCCTTTCCCAATAGACGATACCACACCACCAGTTACAAAAATATATTTCGTAGACATAGATTCCTCTTTCTAAAATCCTCAAGGTCTTGTTAACTACGAGGGGACATAGAAAACAAGACCCTACTAATAAGAATAATCTGGGACGACTGCACCAGATTCACAACTAAAATACAAGAAGATAACTTCTTGAAAAAACAAAAATAGCTCCCTAAGAACTAGGGAGCCCCGACCTCTAAAAGAGGTGCCCGAACAATATGATACCTAAAAATAGGATAATTGTCAATAGCTAACTTTTATTCCTCGCTTTCGCGAGGCTCTTCTATTTATAAGCTAAGGCACGTTTAAAGGTTTTCCAAATCCCTAAATCATCCGTTTGAAGGACTAGGCTGGCATACATGCGTCCGATAAATCCTGTTGCTACCACTGCAAAAATCACTGTAATCACAAGTGAAATCCATGCTTCTACTCCCCCTGCATAGCCATTAATGGTTCTAAATGGCATAAAGAAAGTCGAAATAAAGGGAATATAAGAACCAATCTTCAAGATAAGATTGTCACCAGCTGCACCTAGAGCTGTCACTCCAAAAAAACCACCCATAATCAAAATCATCAAAGGCGACAGGGCTTTCCCTGAGTCCTCAGGACGAGAAACCATAGAACCTAGAAAGGCTGCCAATACTACATACATAAAGAGACTGACCAAGATAAAGAACAAGGTATTCAGTGAGAAAGCATCTCCCAAGTGATCCAAAACACCAGACTGAGCCAAGAATGGCAAATCTTTAAAGAGCAAAATGGCTGCCAGACCACCTATAACATAAATCCCGATATGCGTTAAAATCACCAGAAACAGAGCCATCATCCGCGCATAGAAATAGTGACTAGCCCTTATGCTAGAAAAGACGACTTCCATAATTTTGGTGCCTTTCTCACTGGCAACTTCCTGAGCAGTTACACCCGCATAGGTAATCAGAATCATATAAAGAAAGAATCCTAAGGCGCCTGCTGCCATTGTTTGAATAAACTTTTTATTTTCCTTGGCTTCATCAATCTTTTCTGTGAATTGAATCGTCTGCGCTAAGCGTTTTTCCTGCTCTTGAGACAAGGAGGCCGTTGAACGATTAAGCTGATTTTGCAGTTCATTGAGTGTACCTGTAACCTCAAATTTAATTCCATTTTCAAGCGATGTTTCGCCATGATAAACGGCCTTTAGAACACTATCTTCTTGATCAATGGTCAGATAGCCTTTTAATTTTTCATCTTTAATCGCTTCTTTTGCACTTGCTTCGTCTTTATAGTCAAAGTTAACACCATTTACATTCTTCAGCCCTTCTGCTACAGACGGTACTGTTGTCACTACTGCCACTTTATCATTTTTAGCCATTGAAGAGCCTTGGAGATAGGCAATTCCTACAGAGATTCCTAAAAAGAGGAACGGTGAAATCACCATAAAGAAGAAACTCCACGATTTGACATGTCGAAGATAGGTTTCCTTGATTACAACCCACATATTTCTCATACTTCCACCCCTGATTCTAGTTTAAAGATTTCATCGATTGTTAGCGCTTGTTGATCAAAGGTTGCGATATACTGCCCCTGAGTCAAGATTGGGAAAAGTTCTCTTCCAGCGCTCTCATCCTCCAAAATCAATTTCCAACTGCCTTGCTTGGTCAAGCTCACCTGTTTGACATGAGGAAGTTTTTCCAATTCTTCCTTGCTTCGTTCACTTGAAACAAAGAGACGTGTTTTCCCGTATTGATTGCGAACATCCTGAACGGGTCCATGCAAGACCACACGACCATCTCGGATCATGAGAATATCGTCACAAAGCTCCTCGACGTTAGTCATGACATGGTCAGAAAAGATAATGGTTGCCCCACGTTCTTTTTCTTGAAAAATGACTTGCTTGAGCAATTCTGTATTGACTGGATCCAATCCACTGAAAGGCTCATCCAGGATAATCAAGTCTGGCTCATGAATCAGAGTAATAATGAGCTGAATCTTCTGCTGATTTCCTTTTGACAGACTCTTAATTTTATCTGTCAGCTTTCCTTTCACTTCCAACTTCTTCATCCATTGAGGGAGTTTTTCCTTGACCTCCTTGGCATCCATGCCTTTTAGAGTCGCCAAGTAGCGAACTTGTTCAAGGACTGTCAATTTAGGCATGAGACTGCGTTCTTCAGGCAAATAGCCAATCCGAGCATAGGTCTCCTGATGAATATCCTGACCATCCAGACTGATTTCTCCTTGATATTCTAAAAACTTCAAAATACTATGGAAAATCGTTGTCTTCCCAGCACCGTTTTTCCCGACTAATCCCAAAATACGACCTGGTCGCGCTTGAAAATCAATACCAAACAAAACTTGCTTGGATCCAAAACTTTTCTCTAGACTTCTTACTTCTAGCATCTTTCACCTCCGAAATGTCTTGCACTCATTATACTCCTTTTTGATAGCCTTTACAATGCTTTCCGTCCATTTTTATCATCCTCATTTTAGTAGAAAATCTTAGGGTACTTTGAGTTATGAGTACATTATACACTGGTAAACTCCAATTTATCTTCTCTGCTCCTCAACTGTCTATTTTTGATCCTGAATTGTTATTTGAAAAGCAAAAATCCACCCCGAAGGATGGATTGATGAGTTAACGCACTTCTGCATTGACTTTTTCTTCGAGCGATGCTTGGATTTTTTCCATGTAGCGTGCGACTTCTTCGTCCGTTAAGCTATCTTCTGGATTTTGGAAGGTCAAGCTATAAGCCATTGACTTCATACCAAGTCCTAGTTTTTCGCCTGAGAAGACGTCAAAGAGTTTAATATCTGTCAAACGTTTCACACCGGCAGCTTGGATCGCGTCCACAACTTCTTGGTGAGTCACTTCTGCCTTGAGGAGAAGGGCAACGTCACGGCTGACTGCTGGGAATTTCGTGATTTCTACAAATGGAGCAGCAGTTTGAAGGGCAGCTTCGATGGCTGAAAGGTTGAGCTCAGCTACATACGTTTCTGGAATATCGTAAGCCTTAGCGGTGACTGGATGCACTTGGCCAAGGAAACCAAGAACTTGGTCACCGAGTGAAATGACTGCTGTACGACCTGGATGAAGGCTAGCGATTTCAGATGTTGCTGTATAGGTCACTTCTAGTCCCAAACGAGCAAATAGCGCTTCTAGGATTCCCTTAGCATAGAAGAAATCAACTGGAACTGCTGCTGTTTGGAAATCTTTTTCAGCAACCAAGCCTGTCAAGGCAAAGGCAAAGCTGTTGATTTCATTTGGAAGTTCTTCTTTTGGATTACCTGTTTGTTCAAAGACTTTTCCAATCTCGTAAAGGGCCAAGTTTTTGTTCTTACGAGCTACGTTATAAGCCACCGTATCAAGGATACCAGAAATCATATTTTGACGGAGGACAGAACGATCCACGGTCATTGGCCACATAAGCTCAGTAAGGTTACTTGGTTGAGCCGTAAACTCAACTGCTTTTTCAGGAGTTGTCAGAGCGTAGGTGATGATTTCTGTCAAACCTGCCCCTTCAGCAATCGTACGAACTTGACGGCGAAGTTTTTGTGTCGCAGTCAATTCACCAGCTGTACCGTCATCTTTTGGAAGACTGGTTGGCAAGCGGTCATAGCCATAGATACGAGCGATTTCTTCAAAGAGGTCCGCTTCGATGGTGATATCCCAACGGCGACGTGGGACGCTGACTGTAAAGCTATCTGCATTTCCAGAAAGGCCAAAGCCAAGACGTCGGAAGACGTCTTCTACATCCGCGTAAGAAAGCTCAGTTCCGAGGACACGGTTAACATCAGCAAGAGTTGAAGAAACTTCCACATCGGAGGTATCAAGCTCACCCGCTGAAACGATGCCCTTACGCACAGTTGCACCTGCAAGTTCGGCAATCATACTAGCTGCCGCATCAAGTGCTTCATTAACTGTTGCCACATTGATGCCTTTTTCAAAGCGAGAAGATGACTCAGAACGAAGGTTGAGACGTCCGCTAGTCTTGCGGATTGATTTTCCGTTGAAGACTGCAGCTTCAAGGACGACACGACTAGACTTTTCAGAGATTTCTGTTGCTTGACCACCCATAACACCTGCAAGAGCTACTGGCTTGTCAGCTACAGTGATGACTAGGTCATTCACGTCCAAATCACGTTCTTCACCATCTAAAGTCACTAATTTTTCACCAGCACGCGCTTCACGTACACGGATGTCACTCCCTTCAAAGGTATCCAAGTCAAAGGCGTGCATTGGTTGACCAAAGTAGAGAAGGATGTAGTTAGTCACGTCCACTACGTTATTGATTGGACGGATTCCTTCATTCATGAGAAGGTTTTGCAACCATTGTGGACTTGGTGCGATAGTCACATTGTCCAAGATTCGAGCTGCATAGTAAGGCGCCTTGTCTGTCTCAATACCTACAGAAAGGGCATCTGCCGCAGCTTCATTAGTTTCTGTTAGAGTAAATTCTTTAAAGTTGACCGCCTTGTCATAGATGGCTGCCACTTCGTGAGCTACCCCACGCATAGAAAGAGCGTCTGCACGGTTGGGTGTGATAGAAAGTTCGATGATTTCATCATCCAAGTCTAGATATGAGAAGACTTCCTCACCTGGAACGGCATTTTCTGGCAAGATTTGGATGCCATCTGCGAATTCCTTAGGCACAACTGAGTCAGAAATTCCCAATTCGCCAAGCGAACAGATCATTCCAAGTGACTCTAAACCACGGATTTTTCCTTTTTTGATTTTGTAGTTTTCAGCGATGCGAGCTCCTGGAAGAGCCACCATAACCTTGATGCCAGCACGCACATTCGGTGCACCACAAACGATTTGACGGGCTTCTTCTTCGCCAACGTTAACCTGACAAACATGGAGGTGAGTTTCTGGCACATCTTCGCAAGACAAGACCTCACCGACGACAATTTTTGAGAGACCAGCAGCAGGTGATTCGACACCTTCTACCTCGATCCCTGTAGTTGACATTTTTTCAGCCAACTCTTGTGATGGCACATCAATGTCCACCAATTCTTTTAACCATTTATAAGATACAAGCATAATTTAGTTCTCCAGAATGACAGTTGCCACTCTAGTTCTTTTCCTTTCCTATCATTTCAATAGAAGAATCCTCTTCTTACCTTAATTTCTTTCTCAGTAACCAATCCGTATCTACTTTTTGACCAACCATAAAATGATGTTGGCTAAATTTTTCAAAACCATATCGATTATAAAACGCTTGAGCTTTTGTATTATGCTCCCAAACACCTAACCAAGCCCAAGAAAAACTATTTTTTGTAGCAAGTTCAAGAGCGAATTCAAACAGTTGCTTACCGAATCCAAATCCTTGGAATTTTTGTAGCACATAGAGACGTTGAATTTCAAAAGCGTCCTCTAATTCTCTCTCAGTCTGAGCACTTCCCCAGTTGACTTTGAGAAAACCAGCTATCTCCTCTTCATGCATAATGAAATAGGTTTCGGATTCGGGATTTTCCAACTCAGTTGACAAAACTCTCAGACTATAAGCCTCTTCAAAGTATTCCTGTAACTGCTCTTCCGTATTATCATGAGCAAATGTTTCACGAAAGGTTTGTTTGGCAATTTTGGATAACACCCCAATATCTGCCTTTTCTACTTTTCTAATCATTATTTAAACTGTTCTGAGAAGCGGACATCTCCTTGGTAGAATCCACGGATATCATTGATTCCGTAACGGAGCATAGCTACACGTTCTTGACCAAGACCAAAGGCAAATCCAGAGTAAACAGTCGCATCGATACCACTCATTTCAAGGACACGTGGGTGAACCATACCAGCTCCCATAATTTCGATCCAACCTGTTTTCTTACATACATTACAGCCTTCTCCACCACACTTGAAGCAAGAAACATCCACCTCAACAGATGGCTCTGTGAATGGGAAATAAGATGGACGCAAACGAATTTGACGCTCTTCACCGAACATTTTTTGCACAATCAATTGAAGGGTTCCTTGAAGGTCTGCCATAGAAATGTTCTTCCCAACAACCAAGCCTTCAATTTGGTGGAATTGGTGACTGTGGGTCGCATCGTCCGTATCACGACGGAACACACGCCCTGGTGAGATCATTTTCAAAGGACCTTTAGAGAAATCATGGCCATCCATGGCACGCGCCTGAACAGGAGACGTATGGGTACGGAGTAAGATCTCTTCTGTGATATAGAAAGTGTCCTGCATATCGCGAGCTGGGTGGTCTTTGGGAAGGTTCATACGTTCAAAGTTATAGTAGTCTTGCTCTACTTCAAAACCATCCACGACTTGGTAACCCATCCCAATGAAAATATCTTCGATTTCTTCACTAGTTTGTGTCAAAACATGACGGTGACCAGTAGCAACTGGACGACCTGGAAGCGTCACATCGATACTCTCGCTAGCTAACTGTGCAGCGACTTTCTTTTCTTCCAAGAGCTTAGCTGTTTCTTCAAAGGCTGCTGTCAAGACATCACGAGCCTCATTGACGTGTTTCCCAATGATTGGACGCATCTCAGCAGAAACATCTTTCATCCCTTTGAGGATTTCAGTGAGCGAACCCTTTTTACCAAGGACAGAGACACGCAAATCTTGCATCTCTTTTTCATTTTCAGCAGTAATCTGCTTCAAGCTAGCCAGCGTTTCTTCACGAAGCGCTTTTAATTGTTCTTCAATAGTTGACATAATTCCTCCATCAGTCGCTCGTAGATAAAAAGAAAACCACATGCCAAAAACTCCACTCGGAGCGTTGACACGCGGTACCATCCGTTTTCATCTGACAAGTCAGACCTTCATTTCTAAATCCATGCGCAAGTGAATTCACCCAGCTTTCATATAGAGAGCTTACAGTCACGGCTCTCCTCCCTGATATACTTCCCTTGAGTTACTAGTCTTGCAGATTTCTATTCAATTACTACTTAGTTTATCAGATTTTTACCATTCTTGCAAGACCTATCTCACTTCTGCTTGTTAGCTTATTCTTATCTAACTTTATAGCGGATTGAAATAAGATGAGAACAAATCGATTGGGAAAGTAAAATTAATTTCTATAAATGTTTTAGCAATTGTTTCGTACTATTTTAGATTCAGTCTACTATATATAACCAATCTATCCTAAGTTAACTATTTATAATCGGCTCTCTGTAACAAAATTAAATTAATTAATCCCCCTATAAAATAAAGAGGTTTAGAATTTGATGTCTTCCAAATCTCTTTATTTCATATTTAATGAGATTTTGCCTTAACCGTGATAATAGTTAGTCATCAATAAAAAACTATTTGAATAAGGATTCTCCATTTGATTCAATCACTTCTTTATACCAAGTAAAAGACATTTTCTTATATCGATTTAATGTACCACTTCCATCATCGTTTCGATCAACATAAATGAGACCGTACCTTTTAGAAAGTTGTGCAGTGGACATAGAAACACAGTCAATACATCCCCAAGACGTATAGCCCATAATTTCAACACCATCCTGTAGAGCTTCAGCTACTTGCAATAAATGTTCTTTCATATACTGAATTCTATAATCATCTTGGACGGTTAAGTTATTAAGTTCATCTTTTATTAGTTGATCTTTAGCACCTAATCCATTTTCTACTATAAATAATGGGATTTGATAACGGTCATAATATCTATTTAAAATTATACGTAGTCCAATTGGATCAATTTGCCATCCCCACTCAGAAGACTCTAAATAAGGATTTACTAAACCACCAATAATATTCCCTTCTCCTGAATTATACTGTGTTGGAAGAGCAGATTGAGTCACACTCATGTAATAGCTAAACGATAAAAAATCTACAGTATAATTTTTTAATAACTCTGTATCTTCAGCTGCAAACTCTATGTTAATGTCATGTTCCTTAAAATATCTTTTTGCATAATTCGGATAATAACCTCTAACATGCACATCTGAAAATAGATAATTTAGATTCTCATACTCATGAGTCGCCCATACATCTTTTGGATTTGGAGTCATTGGATAAGCTGGCATAGCTAATACCATACATCCCACCTTAAACTCTGAATTAATCTCACGAGCAATTTTTGTAACCAAACTCGAGGCAACTAATTCATGATGTATAGCTTGATATAATTCTTGTTTCGAAAGATTCTCCTTAGGTATATCTATTCCTCCACTAGTAAATGGTAATTCCAAAACAGAGTTTACTTCGTTAAATGTAAGCCAATATTTAACTTTATCTTTATACCTTTCTAAAACTGTTCGAGCAAATTTTTCATAAAAATGAATCATTCTCCTATCAACCCATCCATGATATTTTCTTGCTAAATATAATGGAGTCTCATAGTGTGAAAGAGTTACAAGTGGTTCTATCCCGTGAGCATGTAGCTCATCAAACAATTCATCATAATATTTCAAACCAGCTTCGTTAGGTTCTTCCTCATCTCCTTTTGGAAAAATTCTACTCCATGCAATAGAAGTACGAAAAACATTAAAGCCCATTTCAGAAAACAAGGATATATCTTCCTTATATTTATGATAAAAATCAACACCTAACAGTTTTAAGTTATCTTCTGTAGGATTTTCTGTTGCTTCTCCTAATCCACCTTTGGGTAACACATCCTGAACTGATAATCCCTTACCATCTTCATTATATGCTCCCTCTACTTGATTAGCTGCAACAGCTCCACCCCAAAGAAAATCATCTGGAAAAATGGCCATAACTTTCCTCCATTATAATATTACCAGTAATTCCTTAGAATGCTCGATTGTCTGATTATTAGGTAATACTAATACATCTAGAAAATCGTTGGTATTCGTTACAATTACTGGTGTAACTGTTTCGTAGCCTTTACTCTTGATTAAATTTAAGTCCATTTCAAAAATCAACTGATTTTTGAAAACTCTGTCTCCTTCTTCTACATGACTAATAAAACCTTGACCTTTTAGCTCAACAGTATCTAATCCAATATGAATTAGTAACTCAACACCTTCATCACTCTTCAATCCAATTGCGTGCTTAGTCGGAAAAATATTTGTAATTTCCCCATCGAATGGTGCATAAACCTTACCCTCATTTGGGATAATCGCTACTCCGTCTCCAATAAGTTTATCTGAAAATGTTTTATCCTGGACATCACTTAACGGAATGATTTCTCCTGATATAGGAGAAAATACCATTTTTTTATTTGAAACTCTAGCCTCAACTTCTAAATGGCTAGAACTCTCTTCTTCATCGATTCCAAATATATAAGCCAAGACAAAGGTAATAACAACAGAAATGACCGCCACAATTAAAGCATTTACAATATTTGATGGTACATCAGAATAAATAAATTGAGGCAACGCTATCAAAGATGGAACAGCAAATAGATAGGCTTTAACACTAGTAAGACCTGCAAATAATCCCGCTAATCCACCACCAATCATAGCTGCATAAAGTGGTTTTTTATATTTTAAAGTCACACCATATAATGCAGGTTCGGTAATCCCTGCAAGTAAGGCTGAGAAACCTGCTGCAAAAGCAATTTGTTTTGTATTATTATTTTTACTCTTTAATGCAACAGCCATCGAAGCAGCTCCTTGAGCTAAGTTTGACCCTAACATTGCTGGAAGAATTAATACGTCTGGAGTAGCAATAGATGCCGCCAAAAAAATAGGTGCAAAAGCCCAATGCATTCCAGTCATAACAATAAATGGCATAATAGCACCAAGAATAGCTAATGTAAGCCATCCAGCTACACCATACATTTGCCCAACTAGATTTGATAATCCTTGACCAACAATTACTCCAATAGGTCCGACTACAACTAAGGCAATACAGCTTGATACTAATAATACTAGCGTAGGTTGCAAAAAACTCTTAGTAACAGCTGGTGTTAATTTAGCAATCATTTTTTCAATATATTTCATCAACCAAACCATAATAAGAATTGGAATGACTGATGAACCATAACTAGCTGGTGTCACAGGTGCACCAAATAAACTAAGAGGATTCCCTGATTGCACCATTTGAACAAAATTTGGATGGAGAAGTACACCTGCTACAGATATAGCTAATGTAGATGTTACTTTTAATTTTTGTGATGCAGAATAAGCTAATAACAGCGGTAAGAAATAATATGGAGCATCCCCAAAAAATGTCAAAAAAGCAATAGTCTGAGAATCTGATTGCAATATACCAAGCATTGGTAAAATGATTACCAAGACTTTCAACATACCTCCCCCTAACATTGCTGGAATGATTGGAGTCATGGAACCAGCGATATATTCAATGATTCTTTCTAAAATATTCCCTTTATGCCCTTGATCAACTGAATCTGTTTCAAAATTGCCAAGTTTAATGAATTCTTTATAATAATTGGCTACATCATTACCAAGTATAATTTGATATTGCCCATTCTTTTTCATAATACCTATTACACCTGGTATCTTCTTCACATCATCATCATTGACTAAATTTTCATCTTTTAATTCTAATCTTAAACGTGTTACACAATGGGTAACTCTATTGACATTTTTTTCGCCTCCAATTACATCGAGGATTTTTTGTACCGTATCTTTATAACTCATGGTATTCTCCTATTCTATTAATCTAAATTTTTTGTTAAGCGACGAATATGAGCCATCAAATAAACTAATTCACTAGAAGTCAGCAAATAATTGTACTCAGTTTGTATAAACATTGCCACCTGTTTACCACATTCATATTCCCTAGGATATTTATTTTTCATTAATGCTAACAAGTCTTCATCATCATCGTCACAATAAGTTGTATTTTCAACCAAACGATGGGCAAATAATTTTATATGAGTTATGAATCTATAATAATCAATAGAATCTTGGTTAAACTCAGTACAATAGAAATCTTGAATGATTTTCTCAATTCCCATAATTATTTCAGTGATTTTATACGACTCTTGAAAATTATTTTCTAAATTAGCATTAACAAAATGTAGCGCTATGAATGCAGCTTCGTCAATTGGAAGTTCAATACCTAACTCTTTTTTTATTATTTGTAAAGCCCTTTTCCCAAGCTCAAATTCTTCTTTATAATATTTCGAGATTTCCCAACGTAGGGGATTCGAAATAATAACTCCTTCTTTATAACGTTCTATACTCGAAGAAATATGATCCGTTAGATTTATATAGATAATCTCATCAAAATTATTACCCAATGTTATTTTACCTAGATTAATTATTTTTTCGGTGATGTACACCAACTCCAAAGGAACGTTAATAAACATCTCTGTAAAACGGGTCATATTATCTCTATTTTTGAGAAAAAAACTTTTCTCAATATCAATTGGATTTACTTTATCTCCAATTTTTCTTCCAAAAGCTATTCCCCTTCCAAAAAGAAGAATATCGATATCTTTTTTACTTTGCGCAATTACAGCATTGTGGTTTAGTATTCGTTTTATGATCATAAAATTTCCCTTTTAAAATAAAAGGAACCTACTTAAAAACATCAAGAAACTTCTTCCGATGTGATTAAATAGGTTCCTGCTCACTTGTATTAGTGATAACATCCTTTTATTTCAATTTTTAATGGTGACATGAAGCTTAAATAATTAATAACTCTGTAACCATTTTCATTTTAAGATATTTCAATCTATTTGTCAAGTACTTGTAGAAATTTTTTTATTTTGTGTGATTCGAATGTGAAAATGTCATCACTCTCACTAAAGAAATGAAAATCATACATAGAAATTTTTAAAAATTTTCTCTATCGTAAACCTGCCACTAGTTCAGAAACTATACTAGCTGATTCCAAACGTAATATGGTCACTTCATCTACCTTCCCTAATAATGGCATTGCACCATACCAAACAATGGTCTTGTTTACCAAAAGAATAGGCGTGACTATTTTTGATTGAGTAAAAGACACTTTAATTTTCTGGCTCTTCATCTGGTCTATCCATGTTTTATTTGCAACCGTCTCTGGTACACATATCTTAATTTGACTAATCCTAAATTCTTTTAGAAATTTCATCAGTTTTGTCTGGTGCACATAAGGTAAAATAAGCATACACTCCTGTCTTTCCCCTGCAAAGTCCTCTCTCAGCACATTCTCATATCTATTATCAACATAAACGAATTGTTTCTCCTCACCCGCAATGACACAATAATCCATCTTTCGATAAGCTACTTGTCGTTTCTGAAACATCTTTTCTAAATAAGGAACATGAATATCCACATAATCGAAAATCCGCACCAAAGACTTATCCTTGTAGTTTCTATGAATCCGACCTGCATACTGAATCAAATTATTTTTCCAAGAAAAGGGTGCTGCCAAGATAAGCGTGTCCAACTGAGGTAAGTCAAAACCTTCGCCAATGTATTTTCCAGTTGACAATAATACAAACCCTTTATCTAACTGTTCTAACGTCTCCAGTAAACTCGTTCTCTCTCGGACTTTGGTTTTTCCGCTAATAATGTAACAGTCATCAACCTCTTTCTCTTTCAATAACTTTTCAAAGACATCTATCTGTTGAATTCGATTAACTAAAACCAAGATATTTCGTCCTTCTGCCACTTGGGCTAGAATATCCTTGAGAATCAACTGATTCCTCACTGAGTCAGTAGCAATCCAATCACTAAGCTGTATAAAATTACTTGCTTTGGTCTTTTCAATCTCCAAATGACCAAAAGAAGTGAATCTTAATTGCAATTGCCGTTTAAAATCCGTTTCCCTCTTATCAGCAGTATGGAGTATCTCACCAACTCTCTGAAAAACAATAGGCTCATGACCATTCTTACGCTCAGGCGTAGCCGTTAAACCGTAAAGATACTTCCCTCTAAACTGAGCAACAACTTTTTCAAACATCAAGGCAGAGACATGATGACACTCATCCACAATCATCATCTCATACTCATCCAAAAGACTTTGACTATTTTCCAACTTAAATAGAGATTGAATCATAACAACATCAACCAGTTTACTCAGCCATTTCTTAGTCCCACCGTACTGCCCAACATAGCCGATTACCTTTTCACGACCTGATGGTGTATAACGGGTAGCTTCTGCCTCTTCGAAAGTCAGAAAACGGTTTAAACGATCCAGCCATTGGTCTAAGAGTTGCTTATTATGAACTAGAATAATTGTTTTTGTCTTCCGTTCAGAGATGAGAGCAGCACCTAAAACGGTCTTCCCAAAACCAGTCTCCGCATGGAGTAAACCATTTTCTTTGGAAATCATATCTGACAGGGCTAACTCTTGCTCAAAAGTGAGTTCTCCCTTAAATTCCACTCTAATAGACCTCTGTACCTTTCTCCTATCTTCCACAGATACCTGCTTAAATTTATCTTGCAATGGATACAGTAAACCTCTTGGTAGCCATAAATAATGATCGGATTCTCCAAATAAATACATTCGCTCAGAAATTTGATAGGTTGGTTGTCGCATAGCCTGCTTTAAATAAAATTCGGGATTAGAAAATGAAGCCATATTTTTCAAGAAAAAAAGTGTCTTGGGTGTCACAGACGATTTTTCAAGTTGGATCATATTGGATAAGATGACCTTCAACTCCTTATCCAATTCTTGCTTCCCTAACTCCTCTTGGATTAACAGTGCCACTTTAGCAGTTGAAACCCTCTGAATTTCTTGTAAATACCTCCATTGGTCTTCATAAGGCTGAAACTGTTCATCCACAAAGACCGTTCGCCCTTGATGATAAGCTTCTCCTTGAAAAGGCAAGGCAATCAAATTACCAAATCCCCCCTTAGGAAGGACATCCTGATTCGGAAACATGCGATCAAAAGAATCAAAGGACAGTTGCATACTTTCCTGCATTGCCAGTTCTAACAATTTCTTTCCAAATAAGCGAGCCTCTCGACTCGGAATCGCTTCCTCAAAGAAGAACCAAATATGGAGTCCGTGACCCGAACGAGAAATCTCTAGATGGGCTTCCATCTGGCGTTCCCTGGCTATTCTTCGAATAGTTAAACCAACTTCTTTCCAATCTCTTTCATCCAAATCAAGTACCAAAAAATAACAACTATCATCTAAGTGCATAGGAAAGATACCGATAGCTGTCTCCCCACGAAAATGAGATTTCAAAACGGAATCTGTCAATGTCTGGAAACTCCGTTTTTCAGGTGGCAACTGCTTCCAACCATAATCATAGGATGGAAAATATTGAATTTTCCCTTGATCATTGATGAAACTCTTAGCATAAACATCATAACGGCCAGCAAACACGGAGGTAAACAATTGTAATTTTTCTTGCGTCGTCAAGCGACTACTTTGAAGTTGGAACATCTCCTCGAACTGAGAGCGTTCCATCACAAACTGACTCTTGTCTTTAAGATGTTTACACAAGAAAAACTCACTATCCCCATTAAAAGAAGAAAAGACATCAAGTACTTCTACCACAATTCCATCCAAAGATACAAAAACAGCCATAACAATCACCTCCTTGATTCCTATAGGCTGATTATAACAAGAATGGCTGAAATTGTACACGAAAATAAAATCCCTTATTTGTTACAATAGCTTTGAAAACTTTTATTTCTTTGCTGCCCATCCGATGGCATCGCTTGGGGGATTTTCGGTATCAATCCAGATAAATTCAATACCGATTTCCCCATTTTTAAACTTGGTTAAACGAATACCGTTGATTTCCAGTTCATTGAGTCGTTGACCTGTCAAGGTTTCTATCTTCTTCAACTAGTAAAATTAAGGGGGAACTAATACAAATCTTCTAAGCTTCTGTATTCAATAATTTCATTTTTGATAATATTCTTTTTAAACTCAAAATGTTTTAAAGGATTATCAACTAATACTAACTTTGGAATATCATCTAGGTTTGTGACCAAGGATAAAATAAAATCCGATTGAAACTCTTTGGCTTTTTCGAATTCTTTCGCAGTCAAACGCACACGCCCCTTAGATTTTCGGATACCTTTTACTTCGGCAAGGTAAGAATGCTCTTGAACATCTACTTGGAAATCATATCCATCACCATAAAGACGGGCATCGGTTAACTGTCCACCTTGGAATTTTTCTTCTTTATCAAAATGAAGGATAAAATAATTCTCTGCCTCCATTCCCGTTTCCTGTAGACGTTTGAATTTGGTTCGAATGATTGGTTTTTCAAGGGTAGTAATGCCTGTCCGCTTTCCTTCACTGGCAAGTAACATTTTAACGATTTCAGCATAACTCTGAACATCTTCATTTCCAAACATCATATCAATTAAATCTTTACGAAAACGGTAAACTTCAGCTTTCTGCCACCAACCTTTTCGATTATTGTCAAAATAAGGATCAAATAAATCCATTCTATTCTTTACAACTCCAGTTGTTTCAGCAATTCCCAGAGAAACCACATAGCGATAAAACTCCGACTTACTAGAACATTGAAATTCTTTTATAAAAAGCTTGTCAAACTTTGCAAGACCGTAACCAATTAGATTTAACAATTCATAATGCGGGTGCTTAGACATCACTTTCTCCATCAATAGATAGTGACTTCATTATACCAAAAAAAACACGGCTCATCACCGTGTTTCTGTGTTTATTTAACGAGTTTCTTCATCTCATCAATACGTGCGACGGTCGCGTCGTATTTAGCTTGGTAGTCGGCTTGTTTGTCGCGTTCTTTTTGGACGACTTCTGGTTTGGCATTGGCTACGAAGCGTTCGTTAGAGAGCTTCTTACCGACCATGTCCAGTTCTTTTTGCCATTTAGCTAGTTCCTTGTCGAGACGAGCGAGTTCTTCTTCGACATTGAGGAGGTCTGCGAGTGGCAAGTAGATTTCTGCTCCTGTGATGACGCTTGACATTGCGAGTTCAGGTGCAGGGATGGTTGATGCGATTTCCAAGTGTTCAGGATTTGTGAAGCGTTTGATGTAGTTGACATTGCTGTTAAAGAAGGCTTCCAAGTCGCTATCGCTGGTCTTAACAAGGATGGTGATAGGCTTGCTTGGAGTAACATTTACTTCTGCACGCGCATTACGAACAGCACGAATCAAGTCTTTGAGACTTTCCACACCAGTGTGGGCAACAAGGTCTTCAAAGGCTGGGTTGACAGTTGGGTATGCTGCTGTAACGATAGAACCTTCTGAGATTTGGCCAAAGATTTCCTCTGTCACGAATGGCATGATTGGGTGGAGGAGACGAAGGATCTTGTCCAGAGTGTAAAGGAGAACAGAGCGTGTGATGACTTTCTCTTCTTCATTGTCGCTATAAAGGACTTCCTTAGTCAACTCAACGTACCAGTCCGCAAATTCATCCCAGATAAAGTTGTAGAGGATGTGGCCAGCCACACCAAATTCAAACTTGTCAAAGTTAGCAGTAGCTTTTCCGATGGTTTCATTGAGGTTGTGGAGAATCCAGCAGTCTGTAACATTTCCAGCTTCCTTGTTGACAACTTTTTCCACATTGGTAGTTGCTTGCTCAAGGGTCAACCCTTCATTGTTCATGAGGATGTAGCGAGAGATGTTCCAGATCTTGTTAATGAAGTTCCATGAAGCATCCATTTTCTCATAAGAGAAACGCACGTCTTGACCTGGTGCAGAACCGTTTGAAAGGAACCAGCGAAGGGCATCGGCACCGTATTTCTCGATGACATCCATTGGGTCAATCCCATTTCCGAGAGATTTAGACATCTTGCGCCCTTGCTCGTCACGGATGAGACCGTGGATAAGCACGTTTTGGAATGGCTGACGACCAGTAAATTCCAAGGATTGGAAGATCATACGAGATACCCAGAAGAAGATGATGTCGTAACCTGTTACCAAGGTTGAAGTTGGGAAGTAACGTTTGAAGTCTTCTGAATCGACATCAGGCCAGCCCATGGTTGAGAATGGCCAAAGGGCAGAACTGAACCATGTATCCAAGACGTCTTCGTCCTGAGTCCATCCGTCACCTTCTGGAGCTTCTTCACCGACATACATTTCACCCTCAGCATTGTACCAAGCAGGGATTTGGTGACCCCACCAGAGCTGACGAGAGATAACCCAGTCGTGAACATTTTCCATCCATTGGAGGAAGGTATCGTTGAAACGAGGTGGGTAGAATTCAACCTTGTCCTCTGTGTCTTGGGTAGCAATAGCATTTTTAGCCAATTGGTCCATCTTGACGAACCATTGAGTAGACAAGCGTGGCTCAACCACTACACCTGTACGTTCTGAGTGACCAACACTGTGGACACGTTTTTCGATTTTGACGAGGACACCAATTTCTTCCAGTTTCTTGACAACCGCTTTGCGGGCTTCAAAACGGTCCATACCTGCAAACTCGAAGGCAAGCTCATTCATAGTTCCGTCGTCGTTCATGACGTTGACTTGCGGCAAGTTGTGACGTTGACCAACCAAGAAGTCGTTTGGATCGTGGGCAGGCGTGATTTTCACGACACCAGTACCAAACTCAGGATCAGCATGCTCATCCCCAACGATTGGGATGAGTTTATTAGCGATTGGAAGAATGACGTTTTTTCCAATCAAGTCCTTGTAGCGTGGGTCTTCTGGATTGACCGCAACCGCAACGTCCCCAAACATGGTCTCAGGACGAGTTGTCGCAACTTCAAGGGCGTGTGAACCGTCTTCCAGCATATAATTCATGTGGTAGAAGGCACCTTCCACATCCTTATGGATAACTTCGATATCAGAAAGGGCAGTGCGAGCAGCTGGGTCCCAGTTGATAATAAATTCACCACGGTAGATCCAGCCTTTCTTGTAAAGGTCCACAAAGACCTTACGAACAGCTTTTGACAAGCCTTCATCAAGAGTGAAACGCTCGCGTGAGTAGTCTACAGAGAGCCCCATCTTGCCCCATTGTTCCTTGATAGTAGTGGCATATTCGTCTTTCCATTCCCAGACCTTCGTCAAGAAAGATTCACGACCCAGGTCATAACGGCTAATGCCCTCACCACGCAAACGCTCCTCAACCTTAGCTTGAGTGGCAATCCCAGCATGGTCCATCCCTGGAAGCCAAAGGGTATCAAAGCCTTGCATGCGTTTTTGACGGATGATGATATCCTGAAGAGTCGTATCCCAAGCGTGACCAAGGTGAAGTTTCCCAGTTACGTTTGGTGGCGGAATGACGATTGAATAAGGCTTAGCCTTTTGATCGCCTGAAGGCTTGAAAACGTCCGCATCAAGCCATTTTTGGTAACGACCAGCCTCAACCTCGGCTGGATTGTATTTAGGTGAAAGTTCTTTAGACATGTGTTTGTCCTTTCTAGTTAATATCTTTAATTAATTTCGGTGGATATGAAGTGGAGTTTTGATTAATTCCCCTAACCAAATAATTATCATAAGCAAATCTAAATTGTTGCTCATACTCTCTACCAATGACATCACTGAATTTAATTTTGAATTCTATAAAATAAATCTGTTTTTGGTTATTTGCTAATTCACAAATTTCTAAATTAATTGATTCATTTGGTATTGCAAAGTTCTCACTAAAATAATTATGAAATCCATGAGTTACTTTTCCTAACGATGGTACTTGATCGAAAAAAATTGTATTCCCATTTGAATCATTTCTCATCTCCCTAGTCATTATATTGGTCGCTGTTCCTCTACCAACATTCGTTAAGTACAACTTCACATATAATTTCTTATTTGAATCATATTCTATGCATGATTTAGTTCTGTTAATATGGAAATATGGTTTCAAATTGGATTGATTTTCAATACTAAATTGTAATTCATTCGTTATCTGTTGATATTCTGAAAAACTCTTTTGAAAATCCTGAAAATCACTTAATTTCTCTTGCGCTTCTTTATTAAAAGCATTCTGTGCTTTTTGCCTCTTATCATCATCTTTTTGCTTTTTACGATTTGAAAAAAATGTAAAAAATCCTGTAATTAATGAAATTACCAGCGCTATAAAGGCAACCTTATCAGAGTCATACAATTCACTAATCAGCTTCCAAATATCCATTTAACTATCCTCCATAATCTTCCTAAACTGCTGATTAAAATCAGACACATACTTCTAAGTTCCATTGAGCCTCCCACTCACTCCTCAACAAGCCATATATCAGGCTGTCACAGCGGTTTCCTTGAATATCTTTACGGTCTCTTATGCGAGCTTCGAGGGTAAATCCAAGTTTTTCTGCGACTCGTTGACTTTGGACATTATAGTCAAAGCAAGTTAGTTCAATCTTGTGAAGGCCCAAATCTTTAAAGGCTAAGTCAATCAAGGCAAGCGCTGCTTCTGGTACATAGCCTCGACCCCAATAGTCTGGGTGCAAGGTGTAGCCGAGTTCCAACACATCATCTTCGTGTCGGTGATTGAAGTCAACAGAGCCAATGACTTTATCAGTTCCTTTGACGACAATTCCATAGCCAGCTGGGAGATTTTCCTTTTCATTACGCTCAGGAAGGATATGCTCCAGATAATAAATCTCATCTTCCAAGGTCTTGACAGGTGGAAAACCTGCTGGGTAAGAAACTTCTGGACGACTAGCATAATCAAAGATATCCTCAGCATCCGCCACTGTACGGACTCGTAAAACGAGACGTTCTGTTTCTAATCGTTCTGGCAGTTCAGTTCTTGTCATCCTTATACCTCGCTTTCTACAAAAAATCGCCCCTGCCATCTACATGACAGGGACGAATGTACTTATCCGCGGTACCACCCAATTTCGGGCAGTTGCCCGCAACTTTGTTTATTTCATTTTCATCCATTAGCAACCAGTTTTGACACATTTGTGGACTTCTCAGCTCCGCCACTTTCTGTAAAATGTGGGATTCAAAACACCTCTAATGGCTCTATTGTAGCAAGATTTTTTCGGAAATGCAAGGAACAAGAAAAATTACTTGAACTTGATGCCATTTTCCTTCAATTTCTTGATGGTAGCTGGGCCGATTCCTTTCAAGGCAAGGAGTTCTTTTTCAGTCCAGTTTTTGAAATCTGAAGCAGACTTAATTCCTTCATCATAGAAAGTTTTGGCACGGTCAAGTGGAAGTCCACCCAAGTTTGCTGCAAAATCTTCTACAGAATTGGCTACTTTTTGAGCTTGTTCTTTGGTAGCTTCGACTGCTTGTTCAACTTTTTTAGAAACAGCCTTACCAGCTTGGCTTGCTGACTGTTCTGCACGTTTCACGACTTTTTTTGTCTCTTCTACAACCTTAGTCACAGTACTTGAAAAGGCACCTGCACGACGGAGGCTATTTCGTAATTGTTTTTTACGATTGAGTTTCTTTGACATGATAAAATCCTTTCAATAAAAAACCCCTGTTCTGACAAGGATTTAATATAAATATTCTATCAAGATTTTAGTAAAAAATCAAGAATCTATCTCATTTAATAATTCCGCTCACCAAACAATCCCTCTGGTAAATCATGGAATCCCTTACCTGCCTTGAAGTTTTCAAACTTACCAAGCAAGAACTGATAAGCATCCAAGCGGCTTTCGTAGCGAATCATGGCATCTTTGGCACGTTCGTCTTGGTCTTCTTCGTAGACTTTTTGGCTTTCCTTATGCGCCATGTCGTTGATCATAATCTGGGTATTGACCCAAGCTTCAAATTCCTTCATAAATTCTTGTTCGTAACTCATTTTTTCTCCTTATTCTAATCCACGGAAATAGTCCGTGTCAATCTCACGGTAGGGCTGAATATCCTGAACATACTCCAACACACCTTGGAATTCTCCCTCTTCATCGTGCACTGCTGCGTAGGTGATGTGGACAAACTTACCTCTCGACTCAGACTTGAACCACATTTCATACTTATCCTTAGTACCTTCACGAAGCCCCTTCATGATAGTCTTGACCTTGTCCAAGTACTTAGGCGGATGGCAAAGTTCAACATTACGCCCGACTTGGGACGGCGTCCGTTTGAAAATCATCTCGTCAGCCGGCGTATTGTCATTGTAATACTGGAAAATATCGTCTTTATTGACAAAGGTAATCTCCATAGGGAGGTGATTGAGGATGAGATTGGCCTGCTCGACTGAAAGATAGCCATTCCCAAAAGCCTGTTGACTATGGCGGTCCAGCACTGCTTCCTTTTCCTTAGGGGTAAAGGTAATGGTAAACTGTCCTTCTGGCGTATCGATAACTTGTTGAACTTGACCTTCTGCCATATCTAGCTGTACAGGCTCCTCTGCAGTCTTTTCCTCGACAAAACTCTGGCGTTCTGGCACCCATTTCTCAGACGGACGGATGATAGCATAGCCATAGGTATCGCTCTCCTCCGCAATCTGAAGCCAGTCATCCTGAGTAAAGGACTCGAGGAGAATCATGAGAAGGATGGACTCTTCCTTGAAAATCATACTTTCAAACTCTGTCGCAAAGGCTTCAAAAGCTTCCTTTACGCTTCTAATTGACACTTCTGGTAGTGACTTGGCTGTCGCTAAAGCTGTTTGAAAGAGTTCCCTGATCTGATCATCCACTCCCCACATGACCTTAGGAGGTGAATCGTGACCATAGCGCTCCATGATGGGGAAGAAGAGCTCTTCCTTACGCTGGTAGTGGATGTCAAATTGCCCCACAAGTCCCATCTGACGGACCAAACCCTTGCGCATCTCCGCCAGCATTTCCTCATCTTCCATAGACTCATAGGTATCTATCAATCTCCGAATACGAATCAAGGCAGCACGGAGAGCCAGATTTTCTTCCTTAAAGACCCGAACTGGGTGGCCGGGATGCTCGGTATCTGCAACTTCGACATCCTTAACAGCATTTTTAAAAAGATTGGCATGGACATCACAGAGTTCCATGACATCTTCAAAAGTGACGCCCGAGTCTGAGTTCATCAGCTCGTGCTCCATGAGGGAAATCTCGATGGCTGAAACACCTGTAAAGGTCGCATCAAAACGCTCCTGAACCGACTCAGGAGAGGCGCCATTGTGCAATTCTAACAAAATATCCCGCAGGACATGAATCCGTTCATCTGCCATTAGTCTAACCCAATCACTTCGTAGCCGTTTGCTTCCAGCGTGCGGACAATCTTGTCCATAGGAGTTCCTTCAAGCTTAGAACCCTGTTTGAGCGATACCTTACGACCAACTGTGTTGCGCATTAAGGGATTGGCAAGGGGTTTAAAACCCAACTCCACTAAAATTTCCAAGACTTCTGGATGCTTGTCCACTACTTCTGCAACAGGAATTGACACATCGATGATATTGTCCATGACGACCTCCATTGTATGTTCTAAAATGATTTTACTGCTTATATTATACCATATGGAGAGAGATTAAAAAACTAGCAGTGGAGTTCCTGCTAGTTCTCTGCGACATGGATTACCATCTAGATAAGTTTAAAGAGCCAATCCAATATCTTAAATAATAGCTTGTAAAACAATAATTGAACTGCAAAAGAGATGAGCATCCAAAAGAATTTCACAATTCCAATAATCGGTTTGATAAAAATAATGGCAAGAAGTCCCCAGAAAAATTTCATTCTCTCTCCTCTGGCTTGATGAGCCACCGAGCCGTATCCATTAGCTTGTCTGCAATAAAAAGTTTTCCCAGACCGACAACGGCGTGGTCATCTTTCTTTATCGTTTTCATGACTTTTACACCTTGCATGGTCAAAAAGTAATTCCCGTAAGTTTTAGCTAAAGTTTTTATGAGTCCCATATTACTCTCCTTCGAGGATTTCAGCCTCTTTTCGGATTGTTTCAACATCTTCTTGATATTGAACTTCACTATAGTTGACTAGCTTGGATAATTCTTTCTGCAAGCTTTCCCCCATTGGTTTCATAGTTGCAAAGGTTAAACCACCTGAAATGATACCACCCAAGATAGGAATGAATTTTCCCATTCCTTTGGCCAGCCCTCCCTTGGTCAGATTCACACCAAATATTTTTAAAACTTTTTTCAAAATAGGGTACCAAAGCGTCTTTGTTAACGCTTTATTAGGTACTGTTTTCATTACCTGTTTGGCAATTGTTATACCACCTGCACGTAGCAAGGCAGCGGTTCCATTCACCCCCAACATTACACCTAGATAAAGCAAGAGGGTATTTTGAGCATCTTCACTCAATTCCTCGCGTGAAGCCCAAAGATCTTCATAACCATAAATATAACCTAATTCTTGAGCCAATTTCAGAGAGAAACCATAAAATTGAGCCACATCAGCTGGAATGGTAATTGCCATAGCAATCCCTCCTGGTAATCCTGCCAAAACAGAGGTTCCACTCGCCAATAAAACATTATCCCGAATACAAGCATTAGCTACACGATCTAAGATTTCTTGAGATAGAAGAGTCGTTGGACCTTGTTCCAATAAGGTAGGAATATCTTTTTGATCCAATTCTTTGGAAAACTTATCCACTAAAAATTTCGAACGATCAACCTTAACAACAGGTAGTTTCACCACTTGTTGCAATACTTGCATAGCTAAGTCTTGTTCAGCCATATACAAACTCCTTTTACTTCTGTAAGTTATATTCTATGATAGCATACTCTTTTAAAGTATGTTTCAAATTCCCCTCAAAAATTTTCAAAAAATCCTTAGCAACTTATTTGTTAAAGATGTTTAATAGTCTTTGTAGAGACAGCTAGAATATTCAACTCCTACCCTTACAACATGATATTCTATCTGTGAACGATAGTCTATTATTGTTTCACCTAAAATGTTCCTTGAATACACACTAACTATGAGCTTCCGAGCTTCATCTTATAAATCCATAATTTCTTTTTTCTTTCGATCAAATTCTTCCTGAGATAATATCCCTGCATCTAAAAGAGATTTTAGTTTTGTAAGTGCTTCGATTTGCTCATCTAATGATAGACTTGGTTTCATGGCTTTTTCATCTAAACTTTGAGCCATATTCATTCCAAATATCATTCCAGCACTATCACCTAGACCATGTTGCTCCACTCCTGATGCAATTTTTTGTTGTGCTACAATATTAGAAGATTTCTGCGATACATCATCATAAGCTTTTAAATTCATCTTATTTGATGAAAATTGTTTAACCAGTTCCTTAGATTCTGGTGAGAACTCAATATTAGCAATGGCAACTTTTACAATCTCAAATCCAAAACGTTCTTTCCAAGTCCCTGCATACTGTCCATCATTTGATACTTGTTCCGCAAGAACTGCAGCTTGTGAGGGTAATTGTGAAATACGATAAGTTGTTGACAAAGAATTAAGTGCAACAATAAAAGATTGAAGAAACTCTGTCACTATTTGTGACCTAGCTTGAGCGCTATCAAAGGTATAATAAGTCACATTGGCAGGAAGAAAGTTTCTGATAAATTGCTTAGCATCTGTAATTTGGATAGAAAATGTTCCAAAAGCACGTACTTCTAAATCTGTTCCATAAAACAAATCATTATACATGACTGGACCACGGGTTCCAAATTTAATATCACGAATTTCTCTCAAATTAACAAAACAAATCTGTTTTTGCTGATCACTTTGACCACCGAATCCAACACGATTAACAACATTGTCAAACAGTGACTTTTTCAATCCATCACCGTTAAAAACACTGCTCTCACCATTTTGGTATTCATATCCACCTGGTTCTGTAATAATTTCCTCGATACCAGACTGACTAAAGATAAAGGCAGCAGTATTTTCTGGAATAAAAATCTTGGATCCGTTGGAAATAACACCTACAGCTCCCTTCGTATTGACACCCCTACCATTATTACTTTCTTGAACAATACCGGGACTTACAGCTGTATGTTCATCAAAAGCTTGAACTGTGATAATTTCTTTCCACTGATCTGCAAATGTCCCACCAATAGAATCTGTGATTGCTTTTATCAACCCCATTTAATTGCCCCCTTATAAACTTTGCTCCATATCACAATAGGCACATCTCACTGTTTGCTTCACTTGACCTGACAAAGGTGCTCCACAAAAGCTACACTTGGTTGAAATCTTTTCTGGCTCTGCATCCTTAATCCCAAGCCCTGCTTTAAAAGTGTCAAATGTATCCTTAAATGTTTCTGCTAAAACATCTGCTCCAAACAAGCTACTATCTCCCAAGGTTTCAAAATTACTTGTATCACCTGAAATCAATTTAATAATGTTCCTAGCCCACTTGTCAGTATCCTTAGTATTATTAAATGCAAAGATAGCTTGTCCGCCATTATAATAAATTTCCAGCCGTTTCACACCATTGGTTTTGGTTACTGAAACTTGAGGTTTCCCTTCAAAAATTTTAATCTGGTTAATAGGAATGGTAACCTGGTCTTTTTTCCCTCCCCAAAAACCTTTTTTGATATGTACTAAGTGTAGATTCGTTAAAATTAATTCATCTGTAGACAAACCATTTTTCCCAAAACTCACATGGTCACTATTCATAACCATGTATTCATGTGGCAATAATTGATAATCCATCTTGAACCCCACTCTTCCTATTAAAGACTAGCTTTCCACTGCTCCACTTGTTCATGTAGATTATCACGATAATCTTTTAGAGTCTTAATCACTTCTTCTTTCCCTTGAATCGGTGCTTTCTTTAGTGGACCATATTGTTTTTTCAAATCTTCCATTTCTTTTTTAGTGCTATCTTTTAGTTCTTGGATAGCAGCGCTATCTTCTAAAACAGTTCCTTTAAAGGCTTCGTCTGCTTCTGTATAGTAATTATCGATTATTTTCTCATTCATAATCAAGTAATCTTCATAGGTTTTTATAGACTCAATTGTCGCATCGCTAACATCTTGTGGGTTAAAATCGCTTGAACTGAGTTTTTCTTTTGCTTTAGCAAACAATCCTTTCTTTTCAGAACTACTAGATGAAGCTTCTGTTTTATTCTCACTAGAAGAGCTACTTGTTTTTTCAGAAAGAGAACTACAAGCAACTAGAGTAGAAACGGAAAGACATAGCAAAGCTAAACGACAAACTTTTTTTTTATTATTCATTAATAGAATCTCCTTTTATTTATGAAATCATCATATCATATTTCCTAAAAAAAAAAAAAGCATTTTCTGATTAGATAACATTAAAAAATACAGAATCCCTTTTTTAAAAGAATATTTTTCCATTTCAAATTCCACCTATTTTCTCCACCAAAAAAGAGGGTTGCCCCTCCTTCTTAGTTCTTATCCAGATTGCGTAGCATCTCGTCAATCTTGTTTCCATATTCGATGGATTCGTCTTTGACGAAGGTCAAATCTGGGATTTTGTACAATTTCAAATTTCGACCAAGTCCACGTTTGATGGTACCAGTTGCTTTCTCAAGCCCGATTTGAGCTTTTTGATTATCCGAAGCAAGGTTACTCAAAATGGTGTAGTAAACCTTGGCAACAGACAAGTCACCTAGCATCTGAACATCTGTAATGGTTACGCCTTGGACACGCGGATCACGGACTTTCTTTTGCAAAATCTCATTGACTTCACGCTTGATTTCCATGCCCACACGATCCGTACGGAAATGATTTGCCATGATATTCCTTTCTCTACTTTGAACCAAAAGCTAGGCCAGCAGACCTAGCTATTTTTAAATTTATTGATTTTCAGTTCAAATTGAAACGAAGTTCAATTTGAAATCATCCGCTTCTTTCGCTGTGGTGAAAGTGATGGAACTGATTTATCAGTCCCATCACAGGGGATTTTTGAGACCCCAGGCTCAAAAATAAGCAATGAAACCATCGGTTTGCTTGCGTCCCTCACCACCTAAGAAAGGAGCAAAAATCTTATCTCTTGATTTCTTCCATGACATAAGCCTCAATCACATCATCAGTCTTGATATCATTGTAACCATCAATCATCAAACCACCTTCACGGCCGTTAGTCACTTCTTTCACGTCGTCTTTGTAGTGTTTCAAGCTAGCAAGTTCGCCGTCATAGATAACGACACCATCACGGATAACACGAACTTTAGAGTCACGGGTAACCTTACCGTTGATAACCATGAATCCACCGATAGTTCCCACTTTAGACACCTTGAAGGTCTCACGGATAACTGCTTCACCGATAACTTTTTCTTCGAATTCTGGATCAAGCATCCCTTTCATGGCTTCTTCCATCTCTTCGATAACCTTGTAGATAATGCTGTGGAGACGGATTTCCACATCGTCAGCTTCTGCTTGTTGACGAGCTTGTGGTGTAGGACGTACGTTGAAACCAACGATAAAGGCATTTGAAGCTTCGGCAAGAGTCACGTCTGATTCGTTGATCGCACCGACCGCTGAGTGGACGATGGTCACTTTGACACCTTCCACGTCAATCTTTTGAAGTGAGGCAGAAAGGGCTTCAACAGAACCTTGTACATCGGCCTTGATGATAACGTTAACAGACTTGAGTTCACCAGCTTTAAGGGTATCAAAGAGGTTTTCAAGGCTGACACGTTGGGTAGCTTGACGTTGTTTCATAAGAGCACGTTTGGCACGCTCTTCACCTGCTGCACGCGCAGATTTTTCATCCTCGTAAACGGCAAAGTGGTCACCTGCCATTGGCGCTTCGTTCAAACCTGTGATTGAAACTGGTGTTGATGGACCTGCTACCTTAACACGACGACCAAGGTCGTTGGTCATAGCACGGACACGACCGAAGGTATTTCCGACAACGATTGGGTCTTGAACATTCAAGGTACCTTGTTGAACAAGTAGGGTTGCGACCGCACCTTTTCCTTTATCCAAGCGAGCTTCGATAACTGTACCGATCGCGCGCACTGTTGGGTCTGCCTTGAGTTCTTGGATTTCAGCCACAAGAAGGACTGTTTCCAACAATTCTTCGATATTTTGGTTGAATTTAGCTGAGATTTCAACAAATTCAGAATCTCCACCCCAAGCAGTTGACATAACCCCATGCTCTGCCAATTCACCGATAACGCGTTCTGGGTTAGCACCTGGTTTATCAATCTTGTTAATGGCTACGATGATTGGAACGTTGGCCGCTTTTGAGTGGTTAATGGCTTCGATAGTCTGAGGCATAACCCCGTCATCTGCCGCTACGACCAAGATAGTAATATCGGTAACAGAAGCACCACGCGCACGCATAGATGTAAAGGCCGCGTGTCCTGGTGTATCAAGGAAGGTAATCTTCTTGCCATTTTCCACGATTTGGTAGGCACCGATATGCTGAGTGATACCACCCGCTTCACCTGTCGCAACACGAGAGTTACGAAGGGTATCTAGGAGTGTTGTTTTACCGTGGTCAACGTGTCCCATGATAGTTACAACTGGTGGACGCTCTACCAATTCATCTTCATTGAGATAACCATCTTCGACAAAGAAACGTTCGATGTCGGCATTATCCACTTCAACCTTTTGTTTAGCTTCGATACCATAATCTACCATGAGGAGTTCGATGGTTTCTCCATCCAAGGATTGGTTCTGTGTGGCCATGACACCCATCATAAAGAGTTTCTTAACGATTTCAGCTGGTTCACGTTTGATACGTTTTGCGATTTCCGCAACGGTCATACCATCTGTATACTCAAATTCTGTTGGCAATTCATGGAATTTACGCTCTGTAACAGGTTTTGGAGTCTGATTACGGTTGTTCTTGTTATTGCCTTTTTTGTTCTTTTTGTTGTTATTCCAGTTACTATTCTTTTGATTTCTCACTTGATTTTGACTACTTCGATTCTTTTGTTGTTTTCTAGGACCATCTTCTTCATGATCATAATCGTCACGATTTTTGTCTGGTCGAGCTTGTTTTTTACGACGTGTATCCACTGCAGGTTCTGTTTTCTCAGGGACGACTTCAACCACTGCTTGAACTTGCTGTTCTTGTTGCGCTTGTTGCGCTTGTTCAGCTAACTTAGCCGCTTCTTCAAAGATTTCCTCTGGTTCCTTGCGTTTATTAGCTTGAGCCAAGGCTTCTTTAGCAGCCTGATACTGCTTGAAGCGTTCCTCGCTTGAACGTGCGTACTCTGCATTTTGCTCTGCTTTTAGGGCTGCTGCACGGGCTTTAAAGTCAACACGTGGAGCCGCTTGATTTGGACGTTTGTCCCCTTGTTGACGGCGCTCATTTCCACGATTTTGCTGACCTTGCTGTTTCTTAGCTTGGTCATTAAAGCGACGATTATCGCGGTTGCCTTGACCTTGTTTTCCACCATTGCGACCGTCGTTTTTCTGACGGTTTCCGTTTTGTTGTTGGTCACGGTTATTGCCCTTACTTTGCTTGCGTCGCTCTGCCTGCTCTTTGGCACGGGCTTCACGCTCAGCCTTGAAATTACGACTTTGCGGTTTAGCCGCTACTTTTTCTGCCTTCGGAGCGACTGCCTCAGCTGGTTTTGCCTCTTCCTTGGCTACAGCTGGTTTTACTGGTTCAGACTTTTCGGCTTTCTTTTCTGCACTTGCTTTTGGGGCTGCAGGTTTTACCTCTTCCTTGACTACAGCTGGTTTAGCTGGCTCAGATTTATCGGCTTTCTTTTCTGCACTTGCTTTTGGGGCTGCAGATTTTACCTCTTCCTTAGCTACAGCTGGTTTTGCTGGTTCAGATTTCTCGGCTTGCTTTTCTGCACTTGCTTTTGGGGCTGCAGGTTTTGCTTCTGCTTTTGGAGCAGCTGCAGGCTTAAAGCTGGCAGCGATTTTTGCAGCGACAGCTTCTTCCACACTCGATGAGTGGCTTTTCACATCCAAGCCCAACTCTTTTGCACGCGCTACAACTTCTTTACTTTCTTTTCCAAGTTCTTTTGCGATTTCGTACAATCTTTTCTTAGACAAATCATGTCCTCCTCTTCTATTCCATAAGAGACCTCATTTTCTTTGTAAATCCAGCATCTGTTACAGCCAAAACCTTTCTCGATTTTCCGACTGCTATGCTTAATTCCAGTGTTGAAAACACGGTTACAATTTCTACTTGATAATAATGACTTTTATCTTGAATCTTCTTGGTCAGATTGGGTCCAGCATCATGGGCTAGAAAGACCAACTTGGCCTTGCCGTCTTGAATGGCCTTGACCACCAATTCTTCACCCGATATAATCCGCCCTGCTCTCTGAGCAAGTCCCAAGAGATTGCTTATCTTTTGCTTATTCAAGTCCTAACTCTCTTCTTTTCACTTTGTGATCCACATAAGCGATCAACTCGTCATAAAAGCTTTCTTCCACTTCCATGCTAAAGCTGCGGTTAAAGACTTTCTTCTTTTTCGCCTCTAAGGCTTCTGCATTGTCTAGCTTGATATAAGCGCCGCGGCCATTGGCCTTGCCTGTCGGATCGATAAAGACTTGTCCTTCTTTGTTTTTGACAATGCGGAGCAAATCACGCTTATCAATCACTTCATTGGACACGACAGACTTGCGCAAAGGGATTTTTCTCGTTTTCATCTTTCCCTCCTCTAGCAGCTTTTATTCTTCTACAGTATCGTTTTCTGCTTCCAAATCTACCGAACCAGCTTCTTCCATAGCTTCAAATTCACTAGCAGACTTGATATCGATACGGTAACCAGTCAAGTGAGCTGCCAAGCGCACGTTTTGTCCACGACGACCAATGGCAAGGGAAAGCTTGTTATCAGGAACAACCACCAAGGCACGTTTGCTGTCGTTTTCGTCAAAGATAACTTGGTCAACCTCAGCAGGAGCGATGGCATTGTAGATAAATTCAGCTGGATCTGCTACCCACTCGATAACATCGATATTTTCTTCAATTGGCACCATACGATCATTCTTAGCATCGTAACGAGCTGGGTGGAATTTGCTAGTAATCTTCTTGATATTAGCACCACCACGTCCAACGATTGTACCGATAGCGTCCACGTTTGGATTGTGGCTACGAACGGCAACCTTGGTACGGTCACCAGCTTCACGAGCCACGCTCATGATTTCAACAGTTCCATCATAAACTTCTGGAATTTCTTGCTCCATCAAACGTTTGATCATTTCTGGATGGCTACGGCTAACAAAGACGTTGACACCGCGAGGGTTGTCTTCAACCTTGTAGACATAAACTTCAATACGATCATGAGAAGCAAAAACTTCCCCAGGGATTTGGTCTTGTTTTGACAATTGGGCTTCGATGCTACCAAGGTTGACATAGATGAAGCGGTTGTCAAAGCGTTCTACAGTACCAGACATGATTTCTTGTTCATGCTCTTTGTAAGTATTGTAAGTGATGGCACGTGTTTGCTTGCGCATTTTTTCCATGATGGTTTGTTTGGCAGATTGGGCTGCTACACGACCAAACTCAGCAGGTGCTTCTTCAAACTTGATTTTGTCACCAAGTTCATAGGCTGAATTGATGGCAAGAGCGTCTTTCAAGCTGATTTCCAAACGGCTATCAAATACTTCATCAACCACTTCACGGACAGTATAAACTGTAAAGTCACCTGTTTTTTCGTTGAAGTCAATAGCTACGCTGTCAGATTGACCATAGCGTCTGCGATAAGCGGAACGAAGCGACTCTACTACTGCGTCGATGATATCTTCTTTTTTGATTCCCTTGTCTTCTTCCAAAATGCGGAAGGCCTCTAGCATTTCTTTACTCATGTTTTCTTCACTTTTGAATCCTCAAAAGCTATCCTTTCTTTTTCTATAATTTAACTGCTAAACGTGCTTTTGATACTAAACTGTATGGAATTTGAACAGTTTTCTTACGTGTCTTGTCCATATATTCCATAGTCAACTCGTCCTCTTCGAAGGCCAACAAGGTTCCTTCAAAGACCTTTTGCTTATCGATGGCTTGGTAGAGCCCGACATGGATGTATTTCCCAACCGCTCCAGCAACGGCATCCTTGGTTTTTAAAGGACGTTCCAAGCCTGGACTGGTAATTTCTAGGAAATATTGTTCTGGGAAGGGATCTGGCTTGATGGTGTCTAGGACAGGACTGATCATTTCTGTCAAGTCCGCCGTGTCGTTCAAGGTAATTCCTTCAGGTTTATCTACAAAAATACTGAGAATCATGTCACTGCCAATCTTTCCATACTCGATATCCACGAGTTCGAAAGGTGCTTGGATGACAGGTTCTACAACTTCTCTGACTAATTCTACGATTGTTGCGATTGCGTCCACCTCCTCATAAGTAAGAGGCGAAGATATTTCCCCGCCTCTCTTTCTCATATTCTTACCCTTAGTATATCACATTTGCTAACTTATGTAAAGCAAAAGCACTTATACAGCCTGATTTCAGGCTATTTCTTAAAATTCTGCCTCAACACGGTAGATAACTTGCCCCTTGTTGGAGAATTTTTGCTCGTATTCTGTCATGACATTGCCTTCAAAATCACTAGCATGTAAGTCTAGCCAGACGCCGTTGAGCTTCATGCCATACTGAGAAAAGCTCACTAGGCTGTACTCAAACAAGCCACGGTTATCCGTCTTGAAATGAATTTCTCCATTTTCAGGCAAGATACGTTTGAAGGTATCCAAGAAGGTCTTGTAGGTCAAACGGCGCTTTTCATGGCGTTTTTTCGGCCATGGATCTGAAAAGTTCAGATACAAGCGATCAATTTCGCCATCTTCAAAGTAGTCAGTCAAGTCAGAACCATCTACCCACAAGAGCTTGATATTAGGTACTCCAACTTCAAGCACCTTGTCCAAAGCGTAGCTCAAAACAGACTTTTGAATATCAATCCCGATATAGTTGATATCAGGGTTTTGCTTGGCCATACCTGAAACAAAGGCACCCTTTCCACTTCCTACTTCCACATGAATGGGATTGTCGTTGCCAAACAAGTTCCGCCATTTCCCCTTGGCTTCCAAGGGATTGAGGACCACATACTGGGGATTTGCCTCTAGTAATTCTGTCGCCCCTTTACGATTTCTAACTCTCATCTTCTCTTTCCATACTTGTCTCGGAAGTGACGCAAGCCATGGATCTCCCGATTGACATTTTCTAAATCTTGGTTCATATAATACTTGGAAATCTGGCTCAAATAAGACAGTTGACCATACCAATACAATTTATTTAATACCGTCTGATTGTACTTGTAACCGTAGTAGGTCAACCATTCCTTCCACTGATGTTCTGGAATATAATGGCAGAGCATATGGGCCACATCAAACATGCGATCGGTCAAGCGAACCGAATCCCAATCTACCAAATAAATCAAGCCACTATCTGTCTCAATCCAATTACTATGTCGTACATCTCCATGGACAATGGTCGCATAGTCCTCTCTAAATCCTGGAATAGTCTGACGTAAATCAGCCATCACTTCACTGATAAAATGATTTTTACGCAAAGCATCTGGAGCCGTTTCTTGCCAAGACTGTAGTAAATCTACAGGTGTTTCCATGGCATATCCCAAACGACTCAACTGTGTCATCAAAGGACGTGAGCGATGAAGGCGGGTTAAAATATTGACGATTTGTTTACGATTCATATCATAGGGGGTCAATATCTTGCCTGTCAACCATTCTTGAGCACACATATCACGCCCATCTGCCAAACGGCGACTCCATAATAATTGTGGAGCAATTTGTTCTCTAGCTAGACCAGGTAGGATTGGAGAGGTGTTCATTTTTACAAAGATACGCTTCCCATCAGGATAGCTACCCATATAAGCCTTGCCACTTTTCCCAGGTATGGGAGTCAGTGTTAGCTCATTATCACCCAAATCCATTTCTTTCCTCCGTATAAAGTTTCCTTACTATTCTACTAGTTTTTGGCCTATTCGTCAACCGCTCCACGCCCGATTCTCAAAGAAAAGCCTCTGGATTGGCTTGGGTATCATTATAGAAAGAAAAAGGCAAGCACCGTCTTCTGCTTACCTTTCATGATTTTTATAAATAATATAAGAGTGGCCAAGCATTGTAAAACATGTGAACTAGAGTAGAAACCCATAGGTTTTGGCTCTTTTTATAGGCAAAGCCCAGCAACAAGCCCCCAAGTAGATAAAAAATAAACGAAGGGACATTAGAAGGTCCATGCATAAAAGAAAAGAGAGAGGAAGTTAGCACAAGCCCTAACCAAGAATTGTCAAAAACCGCACCTTGAAGAAGTCCTCTGAAAATGAGTTCCTCCTGGATTGGTCCAAAAACTGAGGTAATCAAAATCAAAGACAGAGAAATTCCTCTGCTGACTTCCGCCAAGTGTTGAACTCCTGCGCCAGAAGAAACAGCGAAGAAATGAATATAAACCAGCGTCTCAAGCACACTTAGAAGAAAGATTGCAATGAAAAGCAAAAGGTCTTTCTTGCTTAACATCCCAAAAGAAATCATTTCAAACTTTCTAGCATAAGTAACACTCAGCGAGGTTACAAGAAGACTTACAATAATCAATTCAGATTCATTTTGAAAAAAATCCCCGTGGTTAATCGTATAAGGAACTGTAATGACGATTAGTAGTACTAAAAATCCAAAACAAAAGGCATGAAATTTATCAAAAAACTTCATAAAATTATCCTCCTCAACAAACAAACTTCCCTACAAGTCATCCTTTAGATCTAGCCTTTCCAAAACAAACCATTTTAGTAGCCAAAATCCGACCACATAGCCAGCCCCTAAGAAGATAGCCATTAAAGCTAGCATGGAATTTAGGAAATTAAAGATCACCGCAGACACAAAGGTTAGCACAAAAATATTAAAAGCAATGGTGTCAGAAGCCAAGACCAGAATATGGTGTGTCAACCAGTCTAAGGTTTTGGAATCTAGGAAAAATAAGTGTTTATACATGATAACCTCCTCTATGGCTGAAAAGCAAGCCTTTGGTTTTTTTACCCCAAGACCCTATGTAGAAAAGTGAGCAAAAATGGTAAGTTTGCGAAAATATTATTGATCACATGCACCGCATAGGAAGGATAAATGCTCTTGGTATAGCGGGTCAAACTAGCAAAGATGATGCCAGATGTTGCAAAGATGAAGATATCTAACAAACTAGGCAGGCTTGAAAAATGAGGAAGAGCAAATAAAATTGACGGAAAGAGAAGATCCAGCCCCCACCTCGAATCCTTAAAGAAGGCATGTTGAAGCAATCCCCTACATACCAATTCTTCCATCAGAGGTCCTAGTACGATTAAGGTTAGTTAAACACCAAACTCCGCAAAATTTGTCTCACTATAGGCAATAAACAAATTCCACCCTTCATTAGTTCCCTGAACGTGTTTAGCTGTCAGATAGTTAAAGCAGATAAGTACAACAGCGGCTAACACCGTCAGAACAGAATAGCTCAACCACTTTTTTCTAGGGATACGAAAGAGATAAGCATGGCCCGACCTGACCAAAATCCAAACCATCAAGCCGATAAAGAGAAGACTGATGATGTTTCGAATCCAGATAATATTTCCTACCCAAGACGAGAACTCCCAATAATTGCTCCAAAATTGGGTCGTCCAAGACAGTCCGAAAAACAGAAACAAATAAGAAAGAATTGCACTCGTTTTGAAAAGAATAGCGTGTTTTTTCATATAAATCCTCCCTACTATCTACAAGACAGGATGGCTCGCCTTGCCAGTCTCTACTACTGCAAGATTAAGAAGACAGTTTGTTCTTTTTAAGACTGACCTGACTACTAGATAATAGATACATTAAGGCATTAAAGACAATGAAAATATGTCCATAGAATAAAATTAACCTCGCATCCAAACCAAGATAAAGTTTGACCATCAAATAGATGAGCAAAAGAATTTGAAACCATAAGGTTTTTCCAAGAATAAATTTAAAGCGATTTCGAATATCTACTTCCTTGATTTTTACCGCCACCCCTTTATTATCAAGAAGGAAAACGCCTGCTTCAAATAATCCACTGTAGAGAACAAGCCACCCAATCGATACATTAGAGATTTGTAAAAATGTCCCTAAAAGAATATTCAACATACTACTCACGAAAATAACAAGAAATAATCTGTATTTCATATTAAATACCTCCATTCATTTATTTCACGAACTTTTTAATAGAGCCTTCTACTCAAATATACTGCCAGAAGAGGATAGAAAGTTACTTTTTATAATACTTCAAACCCCAAATGAGCAGAAGCATGATAAGCAAGCAGAGAATAGCGCCAATATAGGCAATTAATTGTTGATAGAATTCTCCTGCTGTTATACCTCTATACAAACAAATAATAGACATAAAGCCTGTCAAGCCGATATACATGAGTTGATTGGTTCTAGGACTAACCAAATCATCATCTTCAAATTCTCTTATCCTCATTTCCCTAGTGAGGTAAACAGTAACCAAAATAGAGGCCAAGTTAATCACCACTAAAAGAAATTGGAAAACCAAGGAAAAATTTAAAAACTGACGAGATAAAAATAGATAGGTAGAGACAAGCAAGGGCAACTGACCTAGGAACAGTCTCGTAAGGAAGATATTCCGTTTTTTAGCAAGAAAAGTTTTCATTTCTTTGCTCCTTTCTTTTTCATTAAAGCAAAATAGATTATAACTGCAATCATATAGGCTATGGTATAAAATAGATGATACCAAATACTCTCCCTAAGCGGATAAAGAAGGATAGACATGATCAGATATAGAACGAAAATAATCAGTATTTTTTCTTCATAAGATTTCCTCCTAAATGTATGCTTTATCTTAGTTTAGCTACAACCTTTACACTGCTAGTATAGCACTCATTTTATCCTTGGAACACTCAAATCATAAATGGTCATCAAAACATCTTGAATTGTTAAAAATTAAAAAAGCAAGCATGAAAAACATACTTGCCCTTTACACCATATTGATACCAACTTAATTTGTAGATTTTTTATCCTGCTATCACATATCATTTTAACAGGCGAAACAATATTAAAGAAACTCCACTGTAGATTAAACTAGCGATAAAAAATCTTTTTATCTAATTAGATCTATCTTTATTCTTATTTGGAGATTTTAAAAATTTTTCCCTAATTAAAGAAGTAATAAAAGAAACAAACATGCCAACAACAAAAACAATAAGAAAAGTTTTGAAATCCATAATTACCTCCAAGTACACAGGCTCAAGCCTTTAAGCAAGCATAATAGCCAATGGTAACATTGTTTTTGCATTCACGAGGAATACCTCTTTTTACTTTCGTCCTATTACAACTTTAATAAGGTTAGTATACTACTATTTTTTAAAATTTTCCATCCAAATCACAAATGGTCATCAAAACATCTTGAATTGTTAAAAAATTTAAAAAGCAAGCATGGAAAACATACTTGCCCTGGGGGAACTTGACAATGTGAAAATACAAAATAGAAAACTACTCACCCTCACTTCCGTATGTTCTCATATATTCTCATAATCGCAACAAGGATAGCAGCTGTCCCACTTGCCAAAGCGAGAAGGGTAATAATAATGTTGAAGATTTCAGGCGTCCTCTCTATTCTGTTGATAAGACGGAGTAGGGATATAACTGTCAACTGAATCAGAAGTATGGATTCTCCTCTTATTAATGAAGTCAGTTGGTTTTCAACTGCATATAAAAAGACTGGTAGCATAACACAGGCTATAGCAATCACAAACAGGTTGCTCCCCGTTTCTTCTCCCTTGTTCACCACGGAAATCATGAGAAGATTTGATGCTATGATCAACGTAGAACAGATGATAAAAAAGGATTTCTTATTCATATAGGATACCTCAAATAATATAACATCCAACTTATTAAAAGTCAGGCTGGATAAAGAGAAAATTTATCTGTTAGCTTCTGCAAATTGAAACATTGTTTTTGTATTCACGAGGAATACTTTTTTTATTTTCGTCCTGTTAGAATATCGTATGCTTGTACTCCATCAAGCAACCCCATTCCATTAGATAGTATGTTGTCTAACTCCTCCATCTTTTCATCTGAAAATGTTATTTTTCAGCGTTGATTACTTTTTCATAGGTTGCTATCGTCCTTGACAGCACCATCTTCCATATTCTTCTCCAAGTGACTTCTTTTTCCTTGCCATTTCTTACCCCTTTATTTTACATTTTTTTAGTTCTGATTGTTGTTTTTCTTTCTCTTCGTCTTCTTTTATTTTGTTATGTCGTTCTTTCATAGTTTCTAAAATAAAGAATGTGAAGGATATAGTAAATGGAGCGCCTACATATTCTATAACATACTTCCAATTCCCGAAGCATTGACTAAAATAAGAAAAGAAAGATACAATTATCAAATAGGTAACTAAAACTGCTGTCATTCCACGTAATTCTTTCTTAAATATTGCACGTACTGTACGACTCATTTTCTTTCTCCTTTTACTGTTTTCTACTTCCGCTAATACTAACTACTTACCATACTTTTTTACCTATACATCAACTACTATTTAATTCTCTAAAAGTGGTTAGTTTTCTCCTCTATAAGAGTTGATATTCCACTTTCGACTACAACCTTAACAATGTTAGTATACTACTATTCTTTGAAATTTTCCATCCAAATCATAAATAGTCATCAAAACATCTTGAGGCGTTAAAATAATCGAAAAAGAAAGCATTTCGGAAATACTTGACCTTTTATCATTCAGTTCATATACAGTTATAATCTTTTATATATAAAATAAATACACCTATCTTCTCACTCTTGTCTATAGGCAAATGTTAGCTATATGTTATTACAAACAAATAATATCATTGCACCTGTTTACCATCTATTTTTATTTATGAATTTTTTGTTTCACTTTAATCATTATAGAAGCCAAAAAAAAACGCGACAGCTAGCCGAATCAGTTGGTAACTTTCTTCCTCTCCTGTTTTCGGTAATAATTTTTCATTCGAAGTAATAGATTCGCTTACATAATCAGTCCCCTTAACATCAGTTGAAGGAGTTTTATTTTCTTGAGCAGCATCAAAAATAGGTTTGGGAGTTTCCAATTGATTCTTATTGTCTAACATTGCTAAATTGTCAGATTGAGTAGTTTTAGCTTTAGTAGTTGAGTTTGTACTCTCCTCTTTCCCACTATTTTCACTATTAGAATTGGAATTAGCATTGGATATTTTCATTTCGGTTCTTTTTTCATCACTCATACCTTTGCTGTCGCTTACAACTTTATCACTAATACTCATGCTGTCATTTCTGGTTTTCTCATCACGGACACTTTCAGTTACTGTTTCCTCAGAAGATTTCACTGTCTCCGTTTGCTTAGGTGAGTTTCTCGAGTACATATAATCATACACCTGTTGTGCAGTTGCTCCGCCACCAACCCATCCAGATATCGGATGTCCATTTTTTAAATACAAAATTGTTGGTGTTCCTGGAATACCGACTTTTTTAAATAGAAACTCTCTCGCTTCCCCATCAAAATCCTTACCATCCAAATCATAATATTCTAACTTCTTTTCAATCAAGTTATTAAATTCTTTCAATTCAGGAGAAAATTGACGACAATGAGAGCAAGTTTTTCTACCAAAATAAATAGTATGTTCCAATTGATCCTCTGTAAAAGATTGACGAACGGCTTCAATATCTATCTTTTTAAAGTCCGTAACATTCTTCTCATACTCTTCTGGGGTTACAACAGAAGGCTTATGCTCCACCTTTTCCTTAGCCGATGGCAAATCTGGTGCCACAAGAGAACTATCATTCGCCCGAATAGATGAAGTAGTAGGCTGCTCTTCTGCATATACAACACCCGTAGTAATAGATGCAAATACAAGTGGTACAAGTAATAGCGATTTTATCTTTTGATTCTTCATAAGAATACTCCTTTACATTTGTTATCTTTATCTTACCTTATTTAAGATTACAAATTCATATAAATCTTAAATGGTCATCGAAACATCTTGAATTGCAAAAAAAATCATTATAAAAGGGTAAGTATTTCGAAAACACTTATCCCTTTATACTTCATTAAGCTCTACTTTTTATAATACTTCAAGCCCCACATAAGCAGAAGCATGATAAGCAAGCAGAGAATATCACCAATATAAGCGATTAATTGTTGGTATAATTTTCCTGCTGTGATACTTCTATACAAACAAATAATAGACATCAATCCTGTCAAGCCGATGAATATAAGTTGATTGGTTCTAGGACTAACCAAATCATCATCTTCAAACTCTCTTATCCTAACAGTAACTAAGATAAAAACCAAGTTGATAATCACTCAAAGAAATTGGAAAACTAAGGAAAAATTTAAAAACTGACGAAATAGAAACAAATAAGTAGAGACAAGCAAGGGCAACTACCCTAGTAGCACTCTCGCAAGGAAGATGTTCCGTATTTATCAAGAAAAGTTTTCATTTCTTTGTTCCTTTTCTATCTAACAGTTCAAAGCACTGTATATAACCTCTGTTACGTAGCTATGTGACGTTATTTAAAGATTAAATAGATAAGAAAAAGAGACACGTAATAGTAGCATTCATTAAGCCATGTACAACTACACAGGAATATAGATTTCTTTGCTTTATATAAAGACAACCCAATACAAGTCCTGTCACAAGATGCTGAGAAATAATCTCTCCATCATGAGCAAATCCAAAAAGAACAGCTGAAAGAAAGACAGCAAAAATAGGAGAATATTTTTCTAAAGTTCCTAAAATGATTCCTCTAAAGAGCATCTCCTCCAAAAGAGGTTGAGTAAAAGCAGTTGACAACCAAAATAGAACTGTATAAAAGAAACCACTAGTTTCCAAATGTTGAAAAAAGCTCAAAGAACTTGTATTATCATGGGCTTTTCCAAGGACGGTAGTAAAAAATATAAAACTAACTACTAAAATTAGATTAGCCAGATAAGCAAAAATAATCCATCTCAATTCTACCCACTTGATTGGTAAGCGATCTAAAGTAGTCTCATCCCCCCATCTCTTAACAAGATATACAATAATTGTTAAACATATAAAGAAAGATAAAAAGTAGACACCTACACCGAATACTTCTCCTATCACTCCGTCATAAAATCGTCTCACAACAGTTAATGGTACAACTTGAATAGCAAAAGTAAGTAAAAAGCAAGTAAGCACTTTTATAAAGATAAAACTTATGTTCTTCATAGTTTATCCTTTCTTTAATGTCTAGATGATTTTTTAGCATTGTCCCCTGTTTGTAGATTTGCTAATTCCATCTATGAAACCACAAATTGATCCAAGAAGTTGGTCGTAATTAGGAATTAAGGAAGTCCACCAAGGCATTCCACCTCCTTGAACTTGTATTAGTTTTTCTGCACTTAAAGTTTCAAAATATTTATTTTTCATGATATTATCTCCTTAGATACACAGTGGGCACATCGCATGCAATCTTCTTTGATTTTCAACATACAAATCAAATCCATCTCTTACTAAACTACCTACTCTATACCAGAATCCGTATGAATTATCTCCACCTTCAACGCAAGCAAGCATTTCAGTATCCATAACAGAAAATTGTGATATCATTTTTGTATCCATGACAAATACTCCTTTTTAAAAAAACTAAAATAAATCAGAATAGAATCCTCATAATTTTACTATAAGTCTTACCAACTTAGTCCCAATTTATCACCAACCATACCTCCTAAGCATGTTAATCCACCCCCAATTGCACCAATGTGTGCTCCAACAAATGCACCAGCAAGTCCAGCTACTCCTAAAGTGGCCAAACCTGCTCCAGTTCCACCAGTTATAGCTCCCGTAATGACTCCTCCAATCAGTGCATTTTGACAATCAGTGGAGCTATACCCCCCTTCAACTTTCGCAAGCATTTCAGTATCCATAACCTCTAACTGTGACAACATTTTTGTATTCATGATGAATACCTCCTTTTTATTTTCAATTTGTTACAAAGTCTTAAATTCAATAAACAAATAGATTTTTTATAGTATCTTTTTGATTTTCTTAAAAAAGTATATACGTCTACTATCTTCTTAAAGGTAGCAGTACCTATTTTTTAGTCTAAGATTTCAATAATCTTGAGTATCTAAAATATCTTAATTTCGTTATTCTCCTTGCAATAAAAAGTTTTACTATACTATTTATTAACTTGCAGAAAGCAAAAAATATTAGTAAATAATAGTTTATAGTTAAGTTTTTTATTCCTACCAATCCATCAACTAAGTAAAGCATCAACGATTACATAAACTATTGATAATATAATTAAAATTTTGCTAACTATCTTATTCTCATCATTCTTAGATAACTTTGATATTTTGTAAGTAAGTAAATAAGACAGTAAATTAATAGCGATAATAATACTATATTTAAGAATCATAATCTTACAAAGAGGACATAATTCCTGAACCTACACAAATAAGTGTTGCTGCTCCCCCAGTTATCGGACCAGTCGCAGCAGCTAATAGTACTGCTCCAATACAACCACCGATTGCAGACCCTAAATTGCCTCCTCCACTAACTATTTCGAGTTCTTCATTATCCATAACAGAAAATTGTGACATCATTTTTGTATCCATGACAAATACTCCTTTTTTATTTTTAATTTTTGTCCTGTTGCAACTTTGACAAGTTTAGTATATCATCGTTTTTTAAAGTTTTTCATCCAAATCTTGAATTGTCATCGAAACGTCTTAAATTAGCTTTTTTATTTCAAAATCATCTCTATTTTTTAAAGAAAGATGTGCTCTAAACATTTTTTGACCATTCAGGAAGTTTCAATGACGATTCAAGATTTTATAAAGCATGAAATTGTTTTTATGTCATAATAGACCTATCCACTATATGAAAGGAATTGCCAATGACTTCTTATAAACGTACATTTGTTCCTCAAATAGATGCTAGAGACTGCGGTGTTGCTGCCTTAGCCTCGATTGCTAAATTCTATGGTTCAGATTTTTCTCTAGCTCACTTGAGAGAACTTGCAAAGACCAATAAAGAAGGAACGACTGCTCTTGGCATTGTAAAAGCCGCTGATGAAATGGGCTTTGAAACAAGACCTGTTCAAGCAGATAAAACGCTCTTTGACATGAGTGATGTCCCCTATCCATTTATCGTTCACGTTAACAAAGAAGGAAAACTCCAACATTACTATGTTGTCTATCAAACAAAGAAAGACCATCTGATTATTGGTGATCCTGACCCTTCTGTAAAAATCACTAAAATGTCAAAAGAACGCTTTTTCTCTGAATGGACTGGAGTAGCTATTTTTCTAGCTCCCAAACCCAGCTATCAACCCCATAAAGATAAAAAGAATGATCTACTAAGCTTCCTTCCTCTGATTTTCAAGCAAAAATCTCTCATTGCTTACATTGTTCTCTCAAGCTTATTGGTCACGATTATCAATATAGGTGGTTCTTATTATCTCCAAGGAATCTTGGATGAATACATTCCAAATCAGATGAAATCAACTTTAGGAATCATCTCAGTTGGTCTGGTTATCACCTATATCCTCCAACAAGTCATGAGCTTCTCCAGAGATTATCTCCTAACTGTTCTGAGTCAAAGATTAAGTATTGATGTAATTTTGTCCTATATTCGCCATATTTTTGAACTTCCTATGTCTTTCTTTGCGACACGTCGTACAGGAGAAATCATTTCACGGTTCACAGACGCTAACTCTATTATAGATGCCTTAGCTTCTACCATTCTTTCTCTTTTTCTGGATGTTTCTATTCTGATTCTTGTAGGGGGAGTCTTACTGGCACAAAACCCTAATCTCTTCCTTCTTTCTCTTATTTCCGTTCCTATATACATGTTCATCATCTTTTCTTTTATGAAGCCTTTCGAAAAAATGAACCATGATGTCATGCAAAGTAATTCTATGGTTAGCTCTGCCATTATCGAAGATATCAACGGGATTGAAACTATAAAGTCGCTCACGAGTGAAGAAAATCGCTATCAAAATATAGACAGCGAATTTGTAGAGTATTTGGAAAAATCCTTTAAGCTCAGTAAATATTCTATTTTACAAACGAGTTTAAAGCAGGGAACAAAATTAGTTCTGAATATCCTCATCCTATGGTTTGGCGCTCAATTAGTCATGTCGAGTAAAATTTCTATCGGTCAGCTGATTACCTTTAACACACTTCTTTCTTATTTTACAACTCCTATGGAAAATATTATCAACCTCCAAACCAAACTCCAATCTGCGAAGGTTGCTAATAACCGTTTGAACGAAGTCTATCTAGTCGAGTCTGAGTTCCAAGCCCCAGAAAACCCTGTTCATTCACATTTTTTGATGGGCGATATTGAATTTGATGACCTTTCTTATAAGTATGGTTTTGGACGAGATACCTTAACAGATATTAATCTCACGATTAAACAAGGAGATAAGGTTAGCCTAGTTGGAGTTAGTGGTTCTGGTAAAACAACTTTAGCCAAAATGATTGTCAATTTCTTTGAACCCTACAAAGGACATATTTCCATCAATCATCAGGATATTAAAAACATTGATAAAAAAGTCTTACGCCGTCATATTAATTACCTACCCCAACAAGCCTATATCCTTAATGGCTCTATCTTGGAAAATTTAACCTTGGGCGGTAATCATATGATTAGCCAAGAAGATATTCTAAAAGCTTGCGAATTAGCTGAAATCCGTCAAGACATTGAAAGAATGCCTATGGGCTATCAAACTCAGCTCTCTGATGGAGCTGGTCTATCAGGAGGACAAAAGCAACGAATCGCTCTCGCTCGTGCTCTCCTAACTAAAGCTCCTGTTCTAATACTAGATGAAGCTACTAGCGGTCTTGATGTCTTGACTGAGAAAAAAGTTATAGATAATCTTATGTCCCTCACTGATAAAACCATTCTCTTTGTAGCCCATCGTCTCAGTATAGCTGAACGGACTAACCGTGTCATTGTTCTTGACCAGGGGAAAATCATTGAAGTTGGTAGTCACCAAGAGTTAATGCAGGCGCAAGGTTTCTACCATCATCTATTCAATAAATAAGGAGAATATCATGAATCCTAATCTTTTTAGAAGCGTCGAGTTTTATCAGAGACGTTACCATAACTATGCGACAGTGTTAATTATACCTCTTTCATTACTGTTTACTTTCATCTTGATTTTCTCCCTTGTTGCCACAAAAGAAATTACTGTCACTTCCCAAGGAGAAATCACCCCTACAAGTGTCATTGCATCCATTCAGTCAACAAGTGATAATCCTATCCTAGCTAATCATTTAGTGGCAAATCAAGTAGTTGAAAAAGGGGACTTACTCATCAAATACTCTGAAACAATGGAAGAAAGTCAGAAAACTGCCTTAGAAACTCAATTACAAAGACTTGAGAAGCAAAAAGAAGGACTTGGAATTTTGAAACAAAGCTTAGAAAAAGCGACTGATCTTTTTTCTGGCGAGGATGAGTTTGGCTACCATAATACCTTTATGAATTTTACTAAACAATCCCATGATATTGAACTGGGTATCTCAAAGACTAACACTGAAGTTTCAAATCAAGCTAATCTTACCAATAGCAGTTCATCAGCCATCGAACAAGAAATTACAAAAGTTCAACAACAAATTGGAGAATATCAAGAGCTGAGAGATGCTATCATAAATAACAGAGCACGCTTACCAACTAGCAATCCACACCAGTCAATTTTGAATCGTTATCTTGTAGCTTCACAAGAACAAACACAAGGAACTGCAGAGGAGCCATTTTTATCTCAAATTAATCAAAGTATTGCAGGTCTTGAATCATCTATCGCAAGCCTCAAAATTCAACAAGCTGGTATCGGAAGTGTAGCAACTTATGACAATAGTTTAGCAACCAAAATTGAAGTACTCCGTACTCAATTTTTACAAACAGCCTCACAGCAACAACTAACCGTGGAGAATCAATTAACAGAATTAAAAGTACAACTAGATCAAGCAACGCAGCGCTTAGAAAACAATACCTTAACCGCCCCAAGTAAAGGTATCATTCACTTAAACAGTGAATTTGAAGGTAAAAATAGAATTCCAACTGGTACAGAAATTGCTCAAATATTCCCTGTCATCACAGATACAAGAGAAGTACTAATCACTTACTACGTATCTTCTGACTATCTACCTCTACTAGATAAAGGACAAACTGTAAGATTAAAACTGGAGAAAATTGGAAATCACGGCATTACCATCATCGGCCAACTTCAGACAATTGATCAAACTCCTACCAGAACAGAGCAAGGAAATCTCTTTAAATTAACCGCTCTTGCAAAACTATCTAATGAGGATAGTAAACTCATCCAATACGGCTTACAAGGTCGCGTCACTAGTGTAACTGCAAAGAAAACATATTTTGATTATTTCAAAGATAAAATTTTAACCCATTCTGATTAATTTTCAGATAACACTCTATAACTATTTATTATCTTATCAAAAAGGAGAATCATAACATGGATAAGAAACAAAACCTAACTTCATTTCAAGAACTAACAACTACCGAACTCAACCAAATTACAGGTGGAGGATGGTGGGAAGAGCTCTTACATGAAACAATTTTAAGTAAATTTAAAATCACAAAAGCACTTGAACTACCTGTTCAGCTATAAAAATAAGACCGAGTAACAAGAACTCTCGGTCTTATTTTTTATCATTCTGTATGTATTATAGTAAACACCTGACGAAAGACTTGATTTTGGCAGGTAGTATTTAGATTGGTATTGGGATGACTTTCCACAATTTTCATAACGGTATAGAGACCAACTCCTCTCTGCTCCCCTTTAGAACTTGCTCCAAAAGAAAAAATCTCCGAAATATCGATGTTCTCTTCTTTGATGGAGTTTTCAATGATAAAGGTCTCCTGTTCTCCATTTTTTAAAAAGGCAATTGAAACATGAGGTTGACTGGCCTCTACACTAGCTTCAATAGCATTGTCACAAAGGATAGACACAATGGTTAGAAAATCAAGTAGGCTCATCCCCTCGACCTGAATCTCCTCAGGAACTTCGACATTAAAGACAATGTTCTTATCTCTGGCTTTTAGAAATTTCCCTGCTAGAAGACTTTTGAGGGCACGGTCCCGAATATTCACCAATCGGCCCAGGTCATATTTATTGTCCTGCAATTTCTGACTGGAATCCTTTAAGACGGAGTCGTAGACCTCTTTTATCTGCTCCATATCCTCCTCTTCAATACCCAGACGTAAACTGGTCAAAAGGTTGGTGTAGTCATGGCGAAAACTCCGTACTTCCTTGTAAAGTTCCTCTATATGCCGACTATAGCGTTCCATATCTCTGTAGCGCAAGGCCTGCTCTCGGTTTAGTTTTCCCTGAAGTTTTTCCTTCAAATAGGTATCTAATTTCTTGATAACCCCCATAAAAAAGAGGAGGTAAAACACTAGGATGAGATGGCGAACAGTCTTTGATTGAATACCTTGTTCATATTCAAGGTAAGATAGACTTTGCATCACTAGATAATAAGACCCCATTACCCAGTTAATCTTAGTAAGAGACTTTTGAAAATCTTTATCTAGAATCTCCCTTCTCAATCTAGTGAAATCATAGTCTAACCATTTCAAAAAGACTAAAACTATGAAGCAAACGAATATCATAATCAATAAAAAGATAGGATTGCCATCCCCATCTACAATTCCTTGCCCCAAAAATGGAAGCACAAAATAGGAAACACCTCTGTAAAAGAGCTCTACTAATATCATTGGGAAGAGACCATAAAAAATAAGGATTTTTTTAGGAAGCCCTCTTAACAATAAGAAAGATAGACCTATACCGAACAAAGGTTCTATAAAATAGGACAAATATTTACTTACAGCCAAAAATTGAAAAGTCGTAAAAATGATCCCTAGAAGAAATTTCAGAAGAAAAGCTTTGAAAATCCTCTCAAAAGTGAGACCAATTCCATCTACCTTAAAGAAAATGACAATTTCTAGTCCATTAATAACAAGTGAATACAACAATATCCAAGCAATGTTCATAAACTCTCCTAGCTCAGTGTAATTTATTGATGGCCTCAGACACTTCCCTGACCTTATAACGGGCGATTAGACAACTTCCACCATTGGGAAAGAAAAGCAGTTTTTCTTTCTTATCCAAATGTATCACATTGGCTGGATTGATGAGAAAAGAGCGATGACACTGCAGGAGACGAGGCTCCTGCTTGAGAATCTCCTCTAAACTCGCTGTAAATTCCAGTCTGTCTGTCTTGGTATAGAGAATAACACGATGGGCTCTGGGCGATGTTTCAAGATAATAAACCTCTTTAAAAGGATACTGGAATTGGGCAAATTTTGATTTAAAGTAAAAGCAATCTTCCGCCAGACTTTTACTGTCTTGACCATTGGCATAGAGGAGGGCTGTCTCGATCCGAGATTCAAACTCCTCTGCTGACAAGGCCTTATCAATGTAGTCCAAAGCAGACACTTGGTAGCGAAAAGACAGGGGCATAAACTCTGAGTGAGTCGTCACAAAGACGATGAGGGCATAAGGATCCCGATCCCGAATCTTTCTAGCCACTTCCAGACCCTTCATCTCCTCATTTCGAATCTCAATGTCCAAAAAGAATAGCTGATGGGCTCCCTTCTCATGCACCTCTGCCAGCAGTTGAGCTGGCTTACCAAAAACTTCAAAAGAGCTGGGAGTGATATGATGTTCCTTCAAAAGTTTCTCAATCGTCGTTTCAATTCTAGTCTGTTGGGAAAAATCATCTTCTAAAACAAATATTCTCATCTTCCTACTCTCCTTCTTTCAACCATTTTTGACGAATTTCTCTATAGCGACGTCTGGCATACTTGACAGCGTATTGACCTTCTTCTCCGAGAAAAAGGATTCTTTCTTGAAAATCAATCGATTTTACTTTATCAAGATTGACCAAACAATTTCGATGACATCTCATCAAGGTTTCCCCATATTGGTTCTCAAGATCACTTAAATTTTGAACCATATTAAAACTAGCTTCTTCTGTAACAATCTGTACGGTATGGGCTTTAGTTGGATGTGTTTGGATATAGTAGACATCGTCGATGTTTACTTTATAAACTGTTTTCTGTGTCTGAATAATCATATGTTTCATTGGATTCTCCTCCTAAGAAAAGAATAACAGAAAAGGTCTAACACAAGCACACCCAATCCTAAACAGTCTTTGAAAACTCCTAAAAGGACTATTTTTCTACAACATCATGATGAGCTTACAACTATTTTATCATAAAATCTTAACAGTACCATTCAGGAAATTTCAAGGACAATTAAAGATTTGATGGTGAAAAAGGAGATAAAAGTGATAGACTATGATTATAGAAAGACTATGTTTGCAACAACTTTAAAAATCATCAAAAAAGGAGGGGTGCATATGATTTATTCACATCCACCATGATTAACACCCTATAAATATACTCTATTGCAATTGACGTAAATATAACAAGGAGAAAATTATGGCCAAGTCAAATAAAACAAAACAATTAACATCAATCGAACTTTCTCATATAAATGGCGGTAGTATTCCATATGGATGGTATTCTCCGTTTCATATGATTAGCGATAATGTACTATGTAGAAATGGATATTCATATAATAAAGCTAATCTTGATAATGGTAAATGTATCATTGATTGGGGCAACATAGTTGGCAATGTTGCTAATAATATAGGTGCCTCACTAGGAGATTTACACAATCCCTTACCTTAAAACATAAATTATATAGGAGGTCACGTAAATGACAGACCCAATTAAAACTGCTCAGGCACTGATAACTGACTTAAACAAAGCCTACCAAGCATGCAGACAGGCAACCGCTGACGACGTCCGCTTTCAGGAGCAATTAAACTCTATTCTTGGCTTTCTAGCCAAGGCTGAGACAGTGGATAATCGAGTCTTGATTGAACTGGAAAAATTTTACCAGACTTCCAGTCTTCTCATGGGACTCAGCGCTCTTGATCCAGATGCTCCCACTCGCGCCGCTTGGCGAGCCTATGACCGCTTCCACTTTGACCAAGTCAAGACCAAGTTAAGTCTCTACGGACCAACCATTATCTTGTAGAAAATAAAAGAAGCTGAGACAAACTGAACTCAACTTCTTTTTTAGTGTCATATAGGCAAGATTAATCCAGCATCTGACGTTTTACTTGATAAGGTAAGTACAAGACTAGTAAAACCAAACCTGCACCCAGCAAGGCTAGAAGGGCTAGTTTTTCTTGGAAGGTAATCAACCCAACAACTAATTCCACAAGTAAAACAAAACTGGTCAATCCTCGGACTACCGCCTGCAAGCCTTTTTCCTTTTGCCCCTTGTCCAGTGGAAAGAGTTGAGTCAAATACTGGTAGTCAAAGGCGTGATAGAGGGCCAGCAACTGGAAGAGCAAGAGGTAGTTAAACAGTACTACCACTGCTGTCGCAATCCAAGCTTGCTCGATAAAGACCTGCGCCAGCAAGGAAAGTAAGAGCAGACGGAGACTGAGGGCAAAGAGATCTCCATTTCGCAAATAAGAACGCAGATAGAGATTTTGCCAAATCTTCCCAGGCACCTTCTGAACAGCCTTTAGGATAAAGTCCAGATAGGCACGACGCTTGACGCTGTTTGAAATTCCCTTGACCTGCGTAAATAGAGCAAAGAAACGAAGCAAGACTTGCTTACGCTTGCTTTCTTGGGAAATGACATAGTCCCAGTTCAGACCAGTTTCAGTGTAAAATTTGCTGGCCTTTTGACGAAAGAGGAAATATTTTCCTACCCCCAATAAAAGCACATAGACCAGAAAAACAGGCAAACCATAACCAATTGCCAAAAATAGGGGCGCAAATAAAAGTAAGAAAAGGGTCTGGACAAAAAGCCAAAAGACTAGGGAAATGTCAGTTTGACGCTTTAGATGGAGCTTGATTTCCTCTTCTCCGACCAAGAGAAAGAGCTTGTCAGGTGCCTCCATGTAAGTAGCAATTCCACCCCAAAGCAACAGTAAAACAGAGGTAATACCAATAAACAAAAGGATAGGCCAATGATTTTCAGGAAAATGTTGCAAGAGTTGACTGTACTGGTAGGCTAGAAAGCCCAGCAGGACAAGCAGGAACAAGACAAAGTGGTCATTGAGAACATAGCGCAGATAACCGACACACTCCTTACGAAAAGCCTGCTTTCTCTTTAAAAACAAGTCTTTCATAGCTCCTCCTCTTTGGTCAGAGCCAAGTAAATATCATTCAAACTAGCCTCAGGCATGTTAAAGGCTTCGCGCAGTTGCAGGAGATTTCCCTTAGCACGCACCTCTCCCTTATGGAGAATGACAAAGGCATCACACATCTTTTCCGCCGAATCCAGCACGTGGGTACTCATGAGAATAGACTTGCCTTTTTGCTTTTCCACTTCCAAAAGCTGAATCAAGTCTGCAATAGCCAATGGATCAAGACCAAGGAAAGGCTCATCCACGATAAAGAGACTTGGATCCACCACAAAAGCACAGATAATCATGACTTTCTGCTTCATCCCTTTTGAAAAATGAACAGGGAACCAGTCTAATTTCTGGTCCAGACGGAACATTTTCAACAAAGGTTCTACTCGCTCAAAAGCCACTTTCTGCTCAATACCATAAGCCATGGCAACCGTTTCGATATGTTCTCTGAGGGTTAATTCCTCATACAGGCTAGGTGTCTCAGGAATGTAACCAATTTGCTTGCGATAGCTAGTCGCATCTTCTTGCAGGGTCAGGCCATTGATATTGATGGAGCCACTATAAGGTGTCAACAGACCAATAATCTCATTGATTGTCGTCGATTTCCCAGCACCATTGAGACCAATCAAACCGACCAGCTGCCCACTTTCAACAGTAAAAGACACATCTTTCAAGACAGGGACATGGACATAGCCACCTGTCAGGTTTTTAATTTCTAACATATTTTCTCCAAATCTGGTATAATGTAGCTATATTATATCAAAATTCAATACAGTAGAGGTAGATTTTATGTCAGATTGCATTTTTTGTAAAATCATCGCAGGGGAAATTCCTGCTTCAAAAGTATATGAAGATGAGCAGGTTCTTGCCTTTCTGGATATTTCTCAAGTGACACCAGGACACACCTTAGTCGTGCCAAAAGAACACTATCGCAATCTTTTGGAAATGAACGCTACTAGCGCCAGCCAACTCTTTGCCCAAGTACCAAAAGTAGCTCAAAAAGTCATGAAAGCTACCAAGGCTGCTGGTATGAATATCATTGCTAACTGTGAAGAAATCGCAGGTCAAACCGTCTTTCATACCCACGTTCACCTCGTGCCTCGCTACAGTGCGGACGATGACCTCAAGATTGATTTTATCGCCCACGAACCTGACTTTGACAAACTCGCTCAAGTCGCTGAAACCATCAAAAACGCCTAAGGAGTTACCATGAAATTATCCAACCTACTGCTATTTGCAGGAGCCGCAGCCGGAAGTTATCTGGTCACAAAAAATCGCCAAACCATCACAGATGAAGTCTTGAATACCACTGACCGCGTTCAAGCTATCAAAGACGATGTGGATATTATCCAAAACAGCCTGCAAATCATCGACCAGCAAAAAGAACTCATCAAGGAATACCAAGAAGACCTCACTTACAAGTTTAAGGTCTTGGAAAAAGATATCCAGACTAGACTAGCTGTGATTAAAGAAACACAGAAAATCGAAGATAAGTAAAAAGAGCTACTCGGCTCTTTTTAAAAGGTAAACAAGTTATATCCCATCAACTATACATCATAATTTAGGCAACTCATACTCAATAAAAATCAAAGAGCAAACTAGAAAGCTAGGCACAGGCTGCTCACAACACCGTTTTGAGGTTGTGGATAGAACTGACGAAGTCAGCTCAAAACACGGTTTTGAGGTTGTAGATAAGCCGACGCTGACGTGGTTTGAAGAGATTTTTGAAGAGTATTATTCACCGTTTCATAACTAAATCAAAGACTTTCCCAGGCTTTCCGCCGTAATGAAAACACCTGAAACAACTTGGTTTCAGGTGTCCGGAAACTTTGAGGCCTGGGCTCAAAGTTTAGATATGGAACTTCGAAAAAGGTAGCTACCGTCCGTCATTACTTAAGGAAAGTTTTAAAAAATCTATAAGCAAAAAGAGCTCGATAGCTCTTTTTACTTTATTCTCCTTCAAAGGCATCTTTAATATGGTCAAAGAATCCCTTTTTCTTTGGATTGACTTTTAAATCACCAGCAGCTGCGAATTCTTTAAGCGCTGCTTTTTGGCGTTCGTTCAAGCCTGTCGGTGTTACGACATTAACGGTAACGTATTGGTCACCAACTGCACCGCCACGAAGGCTCGGAGCTCCCTTGCCACGTAGACGGAATTTCTTACCAGTCTGAGTTCCCTCTGGGATAACCAATTCAACATCACCGTGAACCGTTGGGATATCAACTGTATCACCAAGAGCTGCTTGGACAAAGTTGAGGTTCAGATTGTAGAAGATAGTGGTTCCTTCACGTTCAAACTTGTCGCTAGCTTCCACAGAAACCACTACATACAAGTCACCATAAGGTCCACCATTAAATCCTGCTTCACCTTGACCTGCTAGGCGAATTTGTTGACCTGTTTCCACACCAGCAGGGATTTTTACATGTACACTATGGGCTTGTTTTTCATGCCCTGTTCCGTGACAGGTTGTACATGGATCTTTAATTTCTTTTCCGCGACCGTGACAGACATCACAGGTTACTTGGCGACGCATCATACCAAGCGGAGTCTGCGTATCGACGTTAATGACACCAGCGCCATGACAGCGTCCACAAGTGACTGGACTTGTTCCTGGCTTAGCACCTGAGCCATTACATGTACGACAGCTTGCTTCACGATTGTACTTAACTTCTTTTTCAGCTCCAAAAATAGCTTCTTCAAAGGTCAAATTCACACGGTATTGGAGGTCATCCCCTTGGCGAGGAGCGTTTGGATTGCGCGAAACACCGCCTCCGCCGAAGAAACTTGAGAAAATATCCTCAAAACCACCGAAACCTCCTGCCCCGTTGAAACCGCCAGCTCCACCACCGAAGCCTCCAAATCCACCATTGGCGCCTGCAGCACCATATTGGTCATAAGCAGCCCGTTTTTGATCGTCACTCAAAGTCTCATAGGCTTCCTGAACTTCCTTGTATTTTTCCTCAGCACCAGGCTCCTTATTGATATCTGGGTGATATTTTTTCGAAAGCTTACGATAAGCCTTTTTGATCTCGTCTGCCGAAGCGTTTTTTGACACCCCCAGACGATCATAAAATTCAGTATTGTTCATACAAGATACCAAGGGCGTCAAACGGACACAGCCAAAATAGGAGTTTTGACGACGGACGCTTGCGTCCTAGAAAAAACTATCTTTTTGGCACAGTCCGTAGCCCGTGTTCAGTTACGAACACCCTTGTTCCTTTCTATTGATGTTCTGAATCGAACCACCATTAGGTCGGGTTCAATTCCTTTCTTTTATATTTAGTAGGAAAGCTCAGAGTGTGAGTTCAATTCTCTGAACACCCTTATTCCTTTCTATAATTTATAAGTAAATCTTTAGAGACTGTTTTCTATACTCTGCTTTACTTGATTAAACTCTTCATCTGATAGAGTAAATATCAAATCCTCTTCAGCATACTCGTTCTGTTCTTTAAAATAGTTGTCCGTATTCTCTGCCAACCCTAAACCGAAAATCACTTTTCTTGCAAACTCTTGATGTGCAAAACCGATAGCCGTAATGATTTGTTTATCTTGGACAAGAACTTTCGGTTGGAAATTCTCACGTGGAAGAAATTCAAAATAATCAAAGAAGTTTTGCCAAATTCCACCTGTAAATTTCGTGTCGTTCAACAAGCCTGATTTCGCCAATAAAAGGGGCGCTGAAGAAATGGCTGCAATTAGGATATCTTGCTCAGCAAGACTTCTCAAAAACGAGATCAATTTCTCATCTTGTAGAGCAGGACCTATATTTACCATTCCTGGCAAAATCATGCAAGAATAATCTTCTATTCGGATTTGATCCAATGTTTTCGTCGGTTGACAGGACAAACCATCCTCAGAGACCACTATCGAATTCTCAGAAGCTACATAATCAATCGTGATATCAAAAGACAGAGCTAAAGTACTTGTTAAAGCGGTTATCTCATAAAGAGAAAAATTAGGATAAATGATACAAAGTACTTTTTTCATACACAACATCCTCTATTTTATCGAAAAACAGAGGCTGGGTTGCAACCTCTGGATTTCTTCTTATCATTATTAACATTCTTAACGAGTTAGGCTTAACTGAGTTTCGGCTAAAAACTTCGGAAAAAAGATAAGCCATCTTTTGTGCATCGCACAAGGCGATGGCTTCCTATTTTTCTTTCGTTTTCTTAACGCCTCAACATCTTATTTTTCCGTAAACTCCCCGTCTACGACGTCATCGCCTGCGTTTCCTGTTGCTTGTGCGCCTTCTGCTCCTGCTTGAGCTTGTTGGGCTGCTGCGGCTTGTTCGTAGAGTTTAACAGCAAGCCCTTGCGCTTTTTCGTTCAATGCTTCAAGTTTTGCTTTCATATCGTCCAAGTTGTTGTCTTCTTGAGCTTTTTTAAGGTCATCAAGGGCAGCTTGAGCAGCGTCACGTTCTGCGTCAAATCCTTTTCCTTCAGTTTCCTTGATAGTCTTTTCAGTCGCAAAGATTGCTTGGTCTACTTCGTTACGAAGATCTACTTCTTCCTTACGTTTCTTATCTGCTTCAGCATTAGCTTCTGCATCTTTCATCATGCGGTCGATTTCTTCATCAGTCAAGCCTGAGTTAGATTGGATGACAATTGTTTGTTCTTTTTGAGTTCCAAGGTCTTTGGCCTTAACAGACACGATACCGTTCTTGTCGATGTCAAATGTTACTTCGATTTGAGGAATTCCACGAGGTGCAGCTGGGATATCTGTCAATTGGAAACGTCCAAGAGTCTTGTTATCTGCTGCCATTGGGCGTTCACCTTGAAGAACGTGGATATCAACGGCTGGTTGGTTGTCTGCTGCTGTTGAGAAGACTTGTGATTTAGATGTTGGAATTGTTGTGTTGCGGTCGATGAGTTTTGTGAAGACACCACCCATTGTTTCGATACCAAGTGACAATGGTGTTACGTCAAGAAGGACAACGTCTTTAACATCACCAGTAATCACACCACCTTGAATCGCAGCACCCATAGCAACTACTTCATCAGGGTTTACTGATTTGTTTGGTTCTTTACCAGTTTCAGCTTTCACAGCTTCTACAACAGCTGGGATACGAGTTGAACCACCGACAAGAATAACCTCATCGATTTCTGACAAGCTTAAACCAGCATCTGAAAGGGCTTGACGAACTGGAACTTTTGTACGTTCTACAAGGTCACGAGTCAAATCGTCAAATTTAGCACGAGTCAAAGTCATTTCCAAGTGAAGAGGTCCAGCTTCACCAGCAGTGATAAATGGCAAGCTGATTTGAGTTGAAGTTACACCAGAAAGGTCTTTCTTCGCTTTTTCAGCTGCATCTTTCAAACGTTGCATTGCCATCTTGTCAGTAGACAAGTCAATACCGTTTTCTTTCTTGAATTCTGCTACCAAGTGGTCAATGATTTTTTGGTCAAAGTCGTCACCACCAAGTTTGTTGTCCCCTGCAGTTGACAATACGTCGAAGACACCGTCACCCAATTCAAGGATAGAGACGTCGAATGTACCACCACCAAGGTCAAATACCAAGATTTTTTCTTCTTTATCAGTCTTGTCCAAACCGTAAGCAAGAGCGGCTGCAGTTGGTTCGTTGACAATACGTTCTACTTCAAGACCAGCGATTTTACCAGCGTCTTTTGTTGCTTGACGTTGAGCGTCGTTGAAGTAAGCAGGAACTGTGATAACTGCTTTGGTTACTTTTTCACCAAGGTAGTCTTCAGCGTAGCCTTTCAAGTATTGAAGAATCATAGCTGAGATTTCTTGTGGAGTGTATTCTTTTCCGTTTGCAGAAACTTTTTCAGAAGTTCCCATTTTAGATTTGATAGAGATGACTGTATCTGGGTTTGTAACTGCTTGACGTTTCGCAGCATCACCAACGATGATTTCGCCGTTTTTGAATGATACTACAGATGGAGTTGTGCGGTTTCCTTCTGGGTTTGCGATGATTTTGCTTTCAGTTCCTTCAAGAACTGCTACTGCTGAGTTTGTTGTACCTAAGTCAATACCGATAATTTTAGACATGTGTTTTTCTCCTTAAATTTTAATTCGAATTTTGATATTCCCCTTAAGTGGTGGGGACGTGAGCAACTCCCTTCGGGATTTCATCACTTATTTTTGAGCCTATTGTCTCAAAAATCCCCTGTTTCAGTAGCAGAAGCTACTGAAACTTTCACCACGGCGGGAAATATCTTCCTTGCAAGCCTCCGGCTTGCCTCTTATCTTTCTTCATAGTTTAGTGTCGTTTCGGACAAGTTTTCTATTATGTAAATTGCGACACGAGGAGTCGAAATCGATTTTATTTCGACGACGAGTTGCTTTAGCTACCGTCAGAATTGCCTAATTATAAACAACCACCATTGCTGGACGTAGGATGCGGTCATGGAGTTTGTAGCCTTTTTGGAAGACTTGGGCGATGGTATCTGCTGGGTGTTCAGCGTCTGCTGGGAGAGTTTGGATGGCCATATGATAGTTATGGTCAAATTCACTGTCAGCTGCGATTTCTTCGATTCCTTCTTCTTTCAAAGCGTGAATCAAACTTTCTTGCACCATCTCCAATCCTTTTTTGACATCGTCTGTCAAACCTTCAACGGCAAGTGCACGCTCTAGGTTATCCAAAGAAGGGAGAATCGCTTTTGCCAAGTCCTGGCTACGATAACGTTGCAAGTTTTGACGCTCTTCATTGGCACGGCGTTGGATATTTTGCATTTCTGCATGAGCACGGAGGTATTTATTTTCGAACTCATCTGCACGTTCATTTGCCAAGTCCAACTCAGATTTCTCAGGAGTTGTTTCTTCTACCGTTTCCACAACTTCCTCTTCTTGGACTTCTTCTACTTCTTCATTTTTTATATCTTGGGCCATTTTCGCCTCCTTTAATGATTTCAATCTTAATGTACTTCGTAATGATTACTGCTGAGGTAGCGGTAAAAATCTGTCAACTTCATGGTCAAAACACGGTTGACCACATTGACTTGGTTGATTAGCTGTTGGTAATCCAGATTAACAGGACCGATAATGGCTAGAATTCCAACTCCCCGATAAGGAATGAGGAACTTGCTACTAATCACCGCTAGGTCAGCTAGACAGGACTCTTGACTGTCTGCAACACGGACGTTTTGCATCTGATCCTCACGCAACCCCTCACGAATCTCCAGAGCCACCTTTTGCGGTTGGTCAAAGAACTGATAAGCTGCCAGATTGGCAAAATTCAAGAGATTAACCTTGCCCGCCACCACAATGTTTTCGTTGAACATTTCCTTAAAGATGTGTTCAAAGAGATCGATAACATTATCCGTCGTTGTAAAGTAACGCTGGATAATCTGCGGAATCTCCGTCCGAATCTTGTAGTGAATATCTAGAACGGTGTGGCCGAGGAAACGTTCCTGAATGATACTCTTCAGTTTCAGCAAATCCTCCTGCAAGAAGTTCCTTGGAATCAGAAATTGACTGGTAACCGTGCGCGATTCGTCTAGGGTAAATACTGCCAAGGCTGTATGTTGCCCCAAAACAACGATATCAAAGGCTGTCAAACGTTGCCTGCTCGGCTCAACATCCAGTGCCACTACCGTACAGCCACTCAGGTCTGTCAGTAGATTAGCAGCTTCTTGCAGAATATCCTCTAGCTTGAAGAATTCCTGATCAAAGGCTTTGACAATCTCGTAAACCTCATTTTCAGCCAGTCGATCAAAATCCAGTGAGTGTTTCACATAGTACTGAAAACCAGCAACACTTGGCATCCGACCGCTTGAAGTATGAGCCTTCTCAAGCAAACCTTGCTTTTCTAAAGCCGCCATGTCATTACGAATGGTTGCACTGCTAGAGTTAATAGACTCTTGCAAGGCTTTGGATCCGACAGGTTCGTGCGTTTTGGTAAAGATGTCAATAATCAGATTTAAAATATCCTGCTGACGCTCTGTAACCACCTCATCACTCCTCTCTGTCTGACCAATTAGCACTCGATACACTCAAGTGCTAACTTATAATTCTATTATACACCCTTAGAAGAGAATGTCAAGATAAAAACTCAAAAAATTAGCACTCTTTTATCAAGAGTGCTAAAAATCAGTCTACAGACCGAGAAACTCACCTTCCATCTACTTGATATTTCCTTTTTAGTCTGAAATAACCATGGATTAGATAAGAAAACAACAAAGAATATAAAACAAAAATAATGAAGAATGACATAGAAAGATCTTCTCTAAAGATAGTGTAAAATATAGTGCAACAAAAAACTCATTGCGTTTCATTGGTGTAAACTGTAAGTAACCACACAAACAGACTCCAGGGGAAAACTATGAGCTACTCCCATCTTACCATAACCGACCGAATAAAGATAGAAACCTACTTGGAATTAGGTTTGAAACCTTGTCAAATTGCAAATAAACTTGGCGTCCATAAGTCTACTATTTCAAGAGAGGTAAGACGATGCCAAAATGGTTATTCCGCAGCCTTAGCACAGGAACAGTACGACCACAGAGCTAAGCAAAAAGGTCGAAAGTCTCGTTTGACACCAAAGTTGAAAAAGAAAATTGAGGACGGTTTAAAATCCTCCTGGTCGCCTGAACAGATTTGTGGCCACTATCAGCTTGAACAAAAGCCAATGGTAGCTTTTAAAACTATCTATAACTGGCTCTATGATGGTTTGATTGATCTGGATTTAAGTGTCCTTCGTCGTAAAGGAAAAACTCGACAACCCAAAGAAACACGTGGAACATTTAGGATTGGTACGCCGATTGCCAAACGTCCTAAAGAGGTCAGGAATCGTGAGACCTTTGGCCACTGGGAGCTCGATACTGTGGTGTCTTCCAGAGGCAAAAACAAGGGCTGTTTAGCGACCTTCCTAGAGCGAAAAACGCGCTTTTACTTAGCTTTCAAGATACCAGACAGAAGAGCCAAATCCATGTTTTCAGCTATCGAACAACTTTGTAAGCTATTTCCAAAAGAGGCTCTTAAAACCTTCACTTCAGACAGGGGAAAAGAGTTTGCCTGCTATCCTCTGGTAGAGAATTTAGGAATTTCCTTTTTCTTTGCGGACGCCTATCCATCCTGGTAGAGAGGAAGCGATGAAAACGCAAATGGCTTACTAAGAGAATGTTTCCCAAAGAAAACAGATTTAGCCGCTATCTATGATGAGGCTTTGAACAAGGCTTTATTCACCGACCACGAAAATGTTTAGCTTACAGAACTGCTAGTGAAGCTCTAGAGGATGAGTTCGAGTAAATGTTGCACTTATTCTTGCAATTTATCTTTAATTAAAGGTGTAAAATGACAGACAGGAAATATATAGAAATATAAAGCTATGATATAATGGTCATGAAGAAAAGGATTAAAGAGTCGGAGGAATTGGTTCAGTTATTGCCCTTGATAGGAGAGGAAGTTTGACATGAAAATATTTCTTTTAATTGCTGTATTGCTCTGTTACAGTTTGCCATTTTTCGCAGAAAAGTGGGTATCAGAGACAGAAGTTTCTTTTATGAAGCAACCTGCTTATCATTACTTGCTAAGTTTTGAAGAAAATCACTGGTTACTGTTATTGTTGACGATAACAGTTATATCTGTTGTCGTTACTTATTTTTTGCTAAAAGGCAAACGCTTACTTTTCTTCCTTTTTTAGTTGCAAAAATATCTACTACAATTTGAACGTCAAATGTTTTACAATTAAAGTATCAAGAAGGAGGGGAGAAATGAAAGAAAGAACGGCCGCCATTTTAAATAAAATTATTATCTCCGAACTTCCTGTGAGTGTTGAAAGATTGAGTGAAGAGTATGATGTGAGTTTTCGCACCATTCGTAATGATATAGGTGAAATCAATGAATACTTGCAAGAACACCAGCTTCCATTTGTCCAACAGAAACGCTCTCAAGGATATTTCATCGAGTTGACAGAGGAAGAAACCCATACCATAAAACAGCTCGTGTTTGAAGTTTCTCTCAATGAATATCTGACAAGAGAAGAAAGGATTTTGGATATTATCCTCGATATCGGTTTAGGAAATCAGCCAGTTTTTCTCACGCAAAAGGAAAGAAAATACCATGTTTCCAAATCTTCTATTGATGAGGATATGAGACAGATTCGTCAGAAATTGCAGAGCTTCGGCATCCAAGTGGTTAGTCACCCCAAGCAAGGACTCCTGTTTGAAGCCAAGGAATCGATTATCCGTACAATATTGTACTCTTTAATCAATCCAGAACTGACTAAAAACGACATGCAAGCCGGAACTGGGAAAATGAATATTGTCTCAGAATATCTGCCAGAAAATCTGTTTGGAAAAGTCAATGCTATTTTTAGCAGGACAATTACAGAAACAGGAGATGACCTGTATCGGAGAAATTTCATTCTGTTTACAATCATCTGGATCCGCAGGGTGGAGAAAAAACAATATGTTGCCCATGAAAGTGAATATGTTGAGGAAACTAACTTACAAGAATTTCTGGAAGAAATCTGCAGGATTTATCGATTAGCTGTTCCCAATCAGGAAATTTCCTACATCGGTTATATTCTAAAATCCTTCAAAATGATTACTTCAGATAGTCCGAGCAATTGGGGACAATTGCAAGTCTTTATTCTTCAGCTGATTGACTATGTGGAACACAGGACAGGTATCCCCTTTACCAAGAAAGAAAATAGCTTACAACAAGGATTATACAATCACTTGGTAAGTATGGTTGCCCGTGTTGAAAATGACGTTCAATTGACAAATCCTCTAAAAGATAGGGTGAAAAAGTCTTATGGCTTAATCTACGATGCAGTAACAGAGTTTACTGAAAGATTGGAGCTGATGTTGGGAAAAGACATCACTGAAGATGAACTTGCTTTCTTAACCATTCATTTTTCAGCTGTTTTTAGTGAAATCAACCAAGAAAATGATGTTTGGTATCGGGCTGTTGTCATATGCAATCATGGTATGGCCACAGGGATGTTACTAGCTGAGAATTTAAAGGAATTTTTCAATATTGAAGTCATTGCCATTCTCAGCTCAAGAGAGATTTCAATTATTGACAAGTTAGATGTTGATTTGGTCTTTTCAACCGTTGATATTCAATATGACCACAAGCCAGTGCTGGTGCTCGATTCTATCATCCAAGAGGACACAAAAATTGCTATTCACCATTTTCTGAGTCAGCATCAATCAGCACGACGAATTACAAACAAAAAGCAAGATTATACCAGAATGTTTTTAGACATCTTGCATTTGATTAGAGATCAAGGTCTTGAGGTTTCAAGAGAAATCTATACTAAATTTGAGAGTGTTTTTTCTAAATACGCTTTAGATGTAAATAGAAGGGAGGTACAACCTATGATTCAAGATATATTAACGGATCTCCATATTTCGATTGTGAGTGGAGAGTATAGCTGGCAAGAAGCGATTAAAGTCGTTTCAGAACCTTTACTTAGTGAGCAGATTATTGAGCCGATTTATATAGATGCTATGATTGATGGCGTTAATAAATACGGTCCATACATTGTCATTGGACCCCATTTGGCACTTGCTCACGCTCGTCCAGAAGACGGGGCAAATAAATTGGGACTTAGTTTGACGATTTTTGAAACACCAGTTTCTTTTGGTGTGGAGGAAGAACAACAAGTTCAAATTGTCTTTTGTTTGTCTGCGATCGATTCATTCTCACATTTGAATATCATGAAAAGTTTGGTGTCTCTAATCCAAAATGAAGAAAAAATCGATGAGCTTGGAAAAGCCCGAGATGTTGAAACTGTAAAACAAATTTTATTCCATTCAAAGGAGGAAAAACAATGGGAAATAAAGCGATAATTTTATTTGTCTGCGGTGCTGGTCTCGGTTCCAGCTTTGCCGCACAAATGGCAGCAGAAGATGTATTAAATAAATACAAGGTAGATGCCAAATTGGACCATGTTGATATTTCGACAGCTGCTTCAATGCCAGCGGATGTGATTATCACAGCGCAAAACTTTAAAAAACAATTTGAACAGTTCTCTATTGATGAGACTGTGACACCTATTGTTTATTTAAAGAACATTGTCTCGTCAGCTGAAATTGAAGAAAAACTTATCCCAATCTTGCAGAACAAGGGGATCGTTTAATATTAGTAAAGGAGAATTAGGATGACCATTATCAATTTTATTATCAATAATATCTTGACCCAGGCATCTATCACTATTGCATTGATTGCTATGCTAGGCTTGCTCTTACAAAAGAAATCCGTAGGGCAAGTCATCTCTGGAACCTTGAAAACCTTACTTGGATTCCAAGTACTGAGTGCAGGTTCAAGTGTTATCGTAGCCAGTCTGGTTTACTTTGGCGAAATCTTCCAAAAAGGTTTTCATACACAGGGGATTGTTCCTTCTATTGAAGCTATCAATGGCCAAGCCATGAACGAATTGGGGCTTGGTAGCTCAATTGCCTTGACCTTCTTAGCAATTTTTATCTTTAATATCATCTTTGCTCGGGTGACGAAGTGGAAATATATCTTCTTGACTGGTCAAGCTTTACTATGGATGTCAACAATGACAACTGTATTTGGTTACGCTGCGGGTTTGCGTGGCTTTATACTTATTCTTGTTGGTGGTGTTGTCGGCGGCTTCTTTACAGTTGCCATGCCAGCCATTGCTCAACCAATTATCCGAAAAGTCACTGGTTCAAATGATATTGCTCTTGGACATTTCTGTACAATTGGTTATCTTTTTGAAGCTGGCATTGCGAAACTCTTTGGCGAGCGTGGTGAAAATAAAAAATCAATCGAAGAGATTGAATTGCCAAAAGCTTTTGATTTCTTGCAAGATACCTACCTATCTGTAATGGTCGTTATGGTACCCATGTTTATCATCACAGCACTCTTTGCTGGATCTAGTGCAGTAGATACTGGTACACAAAACTACATTGTGTATGCCTTTATGCAGGCTATTCAGTTTGTAGTAGGTGTCTATATCCTCTTAGCTGGTGTTCGTCTGCTCTTGGCTGAGATTGTACCTGCCTTCCGCGGTATCGCTATGAAATTAGTTCCAGATGCTATTCCAGCCCTTGACTGCCCTGTCTTCTTCCCTTATTCGCCAAATGCTGTTATCCTTGGTTTCATTACAACAACCATCGGTACCTTGATTGCTATGTTTGTCCTTCCGATGTTCGGACTAGCTATGATTTTGCCAGGTATGTTGACCAATTTCTTTGCAGGTGGTACAGCGGGTATCTTTGGTAATGCAACAGGTGGCCGTCGTGGTGCTATTATCGGTGGTATTGCACACGGATTCTTTATCACCTTGCTCCCAGCACTCTTGGTAACAGCCTTCAACCAGCTTGGATTTGTGAATGCAACTGCAACAGACGTTGATACGGTTGTAGCAGCCCTTCTATACGCTTGGATTTTGAACCCAATCTTTAAGATGTTCTAAGTTGAGGTAGCGTTATGTTTGGATTTTTTAAGAAAAAAGAACCGAAACAAGCTAAGAAACCTGTAGAGGAAGTCCTTTTATCTGAGGAAGAACGTGCGAAACTCCTTGAAAAAGTGGAGGAGGAGAAAAGCAAGCTGACATCTCTAACAGAAAATAAAGACTTGGCTGAGGCTTATGAACGCCTCGGCCTCCTCTATGGGGAACTTGGTGAGGTGAACCAAGCCATTGAGACACTTGAAAAGAGCCTAGAAGCTCAGCTTTCCATGGGAGACGGCTATAAGAAACTCATGGCACTCTACAATGCGAAGCGAGCAGAAGCTGCTAAAAATCGCGATAGTGAAGGCATTGACTACTATATGTCTAAAATGGATGACATGCGCAATATCGCCAAAAAAGTAACCCTGTCTCGTTAGAAAGGACAATTATGTATAAAACGATTAAAGAATTAACGGAAACAGCTGAAAAGCTCAATATGACTATTGGTGCCTTCAACATGCACAATCTTGAGATGCTGCCCGATATGATACGAGCAGCAAAAGAAATGGGAAGTCCTATCATTATCCAAACCAGTATTGATACTGCAAAGTACATCGGCTACAATGTTATCGTGGCTGTTGTCAAAGAAATGGCCAACAGTATGCTGATTGACGTTGCTCTGCATTTAGACCATGCGCGAGATTTTGATGCGATTAAGGATGCCATTGATGCAGGTTATTCTAGTATCATGTTTGATGGTTCTAACCTTCCATTTAAGGAAAATATCGAAAAAACTCGTCTTGTTGTAGAATATGCTCATGCAAGAGGTGTATCTGTCGAGGGAGAACTAGGCACAATCGGTGGAACAGAAGAAGGAATCTCTGTCAATGAAGAAGATAAAGAGTACACTCGTCCAGCCGATGCAGTGACCTTTGTCAGAGAAACAGGCGTAGACGCACTTGCAGTCGGCATTGGCACCAATCATGGTCAATTCAAATCAAAAACCAATGTTAAAATCCCCCTGCTTAAGGAAATCCACGAAGCTGTACCAACTCCACTTGTTATCCACGGTGGAACAGGTGTTAAGGAAGAGGACTATCCTCAATTAATCAACAATGGTATTCGCAAGTTTAATGTCGGAACAGAATTGCTGGTCAACTGGACACAAGAAGCCAAGGATGCTTTTGGTGCAACAGAAGTCAATAAGTCTCTTCGCCACAATATCATCCCTGCCAACCAAAAAGTCAAAGAAATCGTCAAACACAAAATTGGACTCTTCATGAATACAGGTGAGCCGACCAATTTGGGGTAAGCCTATGAAGAAATACTTATTGCTCTTAGCTGGGCCGCCAGCAACAGGGAAAAGTTATTTGGCCAATTTGATTCAAGTCGCTCTTCCACAAATCTATACGGTTTCGCCTGATGAGTTTAAACAGGACATGGCAGAGAGTGTTGGTTTTGACAATCTCACGGAAAAGGTTACGTTGGAAAAGCGTGTTTGGGAGTATTATTACCAGGCCTTGGAAGTTTATATGGGTGTTGGTAAGCAATTTGTCTTGACCGAGTATCCTTTTTCCTACAAGCAAAAGGACAGGCTCGAAACTTTAGCAAATAAATTTGATTATGAAGTTATCACGATTCGGCTCGTAGCAGATTTTGATATTCTATGGGAACGCCGGATTGCGCGTGACTTATCTCCTGACAGACATATCAGCTTTATTATGAGTCACTATCATAATGGTGACACTTTGCCAAACCATGAACTAGCAGATGATTTAATCACGAAAGATGCTTTCAAGGAAATCATCGAAGCGCGGCAGTATAATCATTTTCAGCTCGGTCAGCTAATTGAGTTTGATGTGACAGATTATAGTAAGGTTGATTACAAACCCTTTATCGATCGCTTAGTTTCATATTCTACAATATGAAACAACCTATAAAAATCGAGTAGGGGATAATCTCTAGCCCCTCTCACACCACCGTACGTGCCGTTCGGCATACGGCGGTTCAACTAACTTTTAACGCATGTCGTTCAAGGTAATAATCCAAACACGAAACCAGTCCACGTTTTTCAAGGACTGGTTTTGATATAGCACGTTTAAGTACCGACTTCTGAGCTACTAATTGATAATGGTCGCCCCAGCCAGATACCTTATCTGCTATCCATTTAGGAACTCCTAGTTTGAGGAATCCCCATAGTCGCCTAGATTTCTTCTTCCATTGTTTCCAGATAATCACTCTTATTCGTGTTCTCAGTCGTTCATCAATGCTCTCCATGACTGATTTCATGTTCGTCATTGAAAAGTAGTTTATCCAACCTCGGATAAGCCAATTGAGCTTCTCAATACGACTATCCAAGTCAATACTCCACTTGCGAGTCGTTAGTTTCTTGAGTTTTCTCTTGAAAGTCTGTACGCTATCTTGATGTGGACGACTTTTCCAACCATCTGATGACTTCCAGAACCCGAAACCTAGATATTTCAACTCTCTTGGTCTGGTAATCTTAGTCTTGGTCATATTTACCTTCAGACCTAGCCGTTTCTCAATCATGACCACCCGTCTAACGGGTGGTTTGTACCCGGTCTATAAGCCCAAATTACCAGCCAGCGCCTAAAGACGCTGGCTTTCACGTTGTTCAAGCCTCGTTGCTCTTGACTCGTCACTTGCCTCT
>NZ_JAQFJG010000007.1 GCF_030439915.1 Streptococcus sp. SPS1 | reverse complement strand
CAGGGATATAGGAAGGTTCAATTAGTCCGCAACGGCCGAGTTGAGCAATCCATTCGGCATCTTTCATGTCTGTTTTTCGACCAGGCACATTCTTGATATGTTGAGGATTGGCAAGTACCAAGACGAGATTAGAATCTGAAAAGATATTAAAGAGAGGGAGCCAATATTGCCCAGTACTTTCAAAAAAGACATGTGTGACATGGTTTTCCACCAACCAATCTAAGGCATTGTGAAGAGCTACAGTAGTTGTCCCAAATTTCTTCTGAATTTTCTTTGGCTTATTAGTATCTAGTGGACCATCTAGAATACAACAAACAATGGATTTTTGGTGGACATCAATACCACAACACGTTTCAATCATGACTTCCATTATAAAAACCTCCTGTTAACTATTTGAACAATAGAACAAGAGGCTACTAGTAATTTTATTTTCATGCTCAAGGCATATTCGAGTTATCTCATGACTCTTGTTCATCCAGTTTTTTTAACAGGCTAGGAAAAGCCCTATTAGACACCACGGATTTGTATTGTTCATCTTCATTATAAGCTAAACTTCTTTTTCTGTCATGAGTTAGCAGGCTCTGCCTGCTTAGAGTTTTTTTAGCGAAAATAGCGATATCATAAATTTTGAAAACAAAAATCTATTTCAGAAATAAAAGAATCTATTTTAAAATGTAAATTTTCTTTTCATTTTTAGACGTAATTATTCAATGACAACCTCAGTTCCTAAAAAAGGGCAGACCATCCCCCTTGAAATTTCGTCATTTTTTTAAATGGGACAACTATTTAAGCAACCCAACTACTCAAATGCTTTGTTTCTTGTTTTTTTACTTTTGAATAAGCAAATCCTAATGTACATAAACAAGCCATTGAGACATATAAAGTTACTTTTTCTAACCCTCTTATCGTATGATTCTTAAACATAAAGTCTCTATCTAACCGACCATTAATTCTTTCTATGGCACTTCTCTTATTGTAAAGTCTCTCAAATTTATGTGATTGTTGTGATACTTTAGGGAAGATGCGAATATCTTCTGAACGATTAATTCTAAAAATTTGATTATTATATTTTGGATGGAATCCGTAACGCAATGAATCTGTCGATTGATCATAACCTTTGTACACTAATTCAATCATTTCATAATCTTCTGTTCGATAGAAGACTTGCCCATCTTGATTATAATAAAGGGCTGTATCTTTATATTGGCGGCTTTCTTCATCTTTCCACATATGTCTTGGAGGGATAATCGCAATCAATCCTTGTTCTTCGATGAATTTTCAAAATTCAACACTATCATGCCCTTTATCTGCCATCACTGCCTTTGTATCCTTCAATAGTAATTCTGATTCTGTAAGAATTTCTTCAGCGACTTCACGTTCTCCTTTACTTGCTGGAGTCACTTTAAAAGCTATCAGTAGTTCATAATTTACATCTGCTAATAAATGAACTCAGAAACCAAAATAATACTTCGTAGTTTTAGTTCCGTTATTTGAATAATAATTTTTTGCGGTCGTATCAGCCTGCGTTTCTCTTCTGCCATCTGGTTCTTTAGTAGATACTTTATTGGCGTAGCTTTGAATAATTTTCCCATTAACGGATACTTCTTTTCTAAAATCACCATCATCTCTGTCAAGTCTTCTTGATGTTCCTTTAATTTTTTTATAAAACGAGACATCGCAGCAGAACTTGGTACTATACAAACATGACTATTAGTATGATTCATAGAAATATAGTGAGATTTAAGTCCACATAATTGTCTTAATTGGCTATTTCTTCGACATTCTCGTAATAAACTTTCAATCGTTGTATGTTGGAAAACATTTTTTGCAAGAAGTAATCGCTACATACAACTGGATAATCATTTCTACCATTTGCTCGCTCTTCATCTAATTTTTTTAATAACTTTTCTGCTGGTAATACTGATATTATTTGTACTAATTTTTCTAATTCTCCTAAATTTCTTCTTCACTAAAAAGGCTCGTTTGTGTTACAATTTTCATGTGGAAATCCCTCCTTGAATATTTTTTTAAAACAACTATATTATACAGGAATTTCCACTATTTTTTAGCCGTAAAATTACAAAATAAACAAAATCGACACCAAAAAATCCTTATTTCATGGGACTTCATGGTGGCGATTTTTATTTTAGCACTATCCCTAAAGTATTGGTTTCATTGGGTTGCTTGGGCACGAAAATAATTCGTATTTCATTTGCTACTCACCCTATAAGCCAAATAAGATGACCATTTTATAGAGACTATAACTTACATACAAAAACGAGCACTTTCGTACTCGTCCTCTTTTATAAACTACTGATTAAAGTGAGTTTACGTCAACTTTGATACCAACACCTTGAGTAGTTGTGATAGTCAAGTTTGTTACGTAAGTTCCTTTAGCTGTAGCTGGTTTTGCTTTTTGGATTGTTTCGTTGAAAGCTTTGAAGTTTTCAACCAATTTTTCAGCTTCAAATGATACTTTACCGATGATAGCTTGAACGTTACCTGCACGGTCAGCACGGTAAGTGATTTTACCACCTTTAGACTCTTCAACTGCTTTAGCAACATCCATTGTCACAGTACCAGTTTTAGGGTTTGGCATCAAGTTACGTGGTCCAAGGACACGTCCAAGACGTCCAACAAGAGCCATCATATCAGGTGTAGCGATAACTACGTCGAAGTCCAACCAACCATCGTTGATTTTAGCAACAAGGTCATCTTCACCAACAAAGTCTGCACCAGCAGCTTTTGCTTCTTCAGCTTTTGCACCACGTGCGAAAACAAGAACGCGTGAAGTTTTACCAGTACCGTTTGGCAATACCATTGCTCCACGGATTTGTTGGTCAGCTTTTTTAACGTCGATGTTCAAGTTGTAAGCAACTTCTACAGTTGCATCAAATTTTGCAAAGTTAGTTTCTTTTGCAAGTGCTACAGCTTCTTCTACGCTGTATGCTTTTGTGCTGTCGATTTTCTCAAGAGCAGCACGAAGTTGTTTGCTTTTTTTAGCCATTTTCTATTCTCCTTGTAAGTGGTTCAATCGATTTTCATCTCCCACGTCACTCCTCGAAATGATGAAGTCTTGCGGGTTATCAGTCTATTAGATTCTTTTCCTACGTCGTTAAGTTCCCTTGCTGTACCCAAGTACAAGCATCAGTCACTTGCCTAGTATGAAAAGCAACTAATAGACTGCTGTGAGATTTTCTACTGTGTTATTGATTAGTCAACAACAGTGAATCCCATAGAACGAGCAGTACCTTCGATCATACGCATTGCAGACTCTACGTTTGCTGCGTTCAAATCTGGCATCTTAGTTTCTGCAATTTCTTGTACTTGTGCACGAGTAACTGTAGCAACTTTAGTTTTGTTAGGTGTACCTGATCCTTTTTCAACACCTGCAGCTTTTTTCAAAAGAACAGCAGCTGGTGGTGTTTTAGTGATGAAAGTAAATGATTTATCTTCGTAAACTGAGATAACAACTGGAATGATCATACCAGCTTGGTCAGCTGTACGAGCGTTGAACTCTTTTGTGAATCCCATGATGTTGATACCAGCTTGACCAAGAGCAGGTCCAACCGGTGGAGCTGGTGTAGCTTTACCAGCAGGGATTTGCAATTTTACAAGTTTTTCGACTTTTTTAGCCATTTTTAAATCCTCCTTTGTGGTTTTGGCGGTAATTAGAGATTTTTACCTCCCACAAGTATGTTTTTCACATACCCATCTATTATACACTATTTATCTGGAATTGCAAGAGAAAAGTTTATTTTTTAATCGACGTAATCTCCACCTTCAAAGCCGAAATACTCTTCCAAACTGAGGCCACTAGCTGCAATCTCTTTAGCCTCTTTTCCGACATAACGAAGGTGCCATTCCTCAGCCATATAGCCTGTTTCCTTTTCCTTACCTTTGAGATAACGAACAACAAAACCATAATCAGCCGCATGGTCCAAGAGCCATTGGGCCGCTTTTTCTTCTGTCACCAAATCACCATTTGTCCCAATCACATCAAAAGCCAAGCCTGTCTGGTGCTCGCTATAGCCAGGACGGGCAGAATAACGGTCGGCAGCTTCTTTCCCATCTTGATTGACATAATCTTGATAGAGCTTAGTCTGAGTTTCATAACTTCTAAAGCCACTGTAATGGTCGCTAATGGGGAAACCTGCCTCTTGCATTGCTTTGATGAGTTTGAGCAACTCAGCCTTGGCTGTTGGATTTTCCCCTGGATTGTAGTCTTTTGACAATGGGTAGTGTTTATTGGCTACGATGATTTCATCGTATTTCCCTTGGATGCTGTAGTAGTCTCCTTTATTAACCACTTCTGCTTTTTTCTGAGCAGCTCCTTGAGACTTACTTCCGACTGTTCCATCAGCTTTAGCTGTTTGTTCTGTCTTAGCTGCTCCATCTTCATTTTTTGATTTTTCTTGTGAACAAGCTGCTAGACTCAAGGCTAGCAAGGCTGTCAAGACAAGGTATCTTTTTTTCATTTCTACTCCTTTATTTCTAATAGTTTATCTACTTCTGACGATAAACGTTTGACTAATCTTTTAATCTCATCCGTTTTTACTTGGTATATTTCTGCTGTCATTTCTTCAAAGGGGACCCACCAGACTGGTCCACGTCCATTGAGACCGTGACCATTCATATCACCTGTCCGTCGTGGAAACAGATGCCAGTGGAGATGGGCATCGCCATTTCCTAGCAGTTCGATATTCATTTTCTCAGCAGTAAAGGCCTTGGCAACTGCCTCTTGGACTAGACTCATTTCTTCGAGAAAACGGATTCTAGTTTCCTTTTTCAAATGGTGCAATTCGGTAACGTGTTCCTTGGCTAGAAAGAGACTATAGCCTGTAAAATACTGGTGGTCTCCAATCACAAGATAGCCTGTTTCCAACTCTTTGACAAAGTAGGGATTTTCTCCCTTCTTGATGAGGTCAATTCTCTGACAAATTAGGCACATATTAGTCTACCAATGCGCTCTTGAGATAGGCATCGACCATACGCTCAGTCGCCACTACTGAGTCAATATGGGTACGCTCATAAGAATGGCTAGACTCGATACCAGCACCTAGAAGAGCATGTTTAACCTCTGCCCCTGCAGACATGGCTGCTGAAGCATCCGAACCATAAAATGGATAGATATCCAACTTAAATGGAATATCTTGCTCTTTCGCCAATCCAACCAAGTGTTGGCGGAAATCATAGTGATAAGGACCTGATGCATCCTTGACACAAATAGACACTGTATATTCGTCTGTTTGCTGGTCGTCACCCATAGCTCCCATATCCACAGCCAGATATTCTACTACCTGAGCAGGAATATTGGAGTTAGCCCCATGCCCCACTTCTTCAAAGACTGAAAAAGCAAAATGAGTTGTTACTGGTAATTCAATCTTCTCTTCCTTATAAATGCGAAGCAGGTTAAGCAAAATCGCTGCACTGACCTTATCGTCCAAATGACGAGACTTGATAAAACCTGTCTCTGTCACGACGGTTCGTGGATCAAAGCTGATAAAATCACCGACCTCAATACCAAGAGCACGAGTTTCTTTTTCACTGGTTACTTTGGCGTCCAAACGCACTTCCATATTGTCCTGGGTACGTTCTACAATTCCTGCATCCTTGTAGACATGGCAAGAAGTTTGGTGGATGAGGATGGTGCCTGATAGCTTTTGACCTGTGCTAGCCACATGAACGGTACAGTTTTCACCTTCAATCATGTTCCAAGGAAAACCACCGATACGATCCAATTTGAGACGGCCGGCTGGTTTGACAGCACGGACAATAGCACCCAGCGTATCTACATGGGCAGTCACATAGCGATGCTCTTCATTATTTTGACCTTTGATGGTCACATTGACACCGCCCTTAGCTGTGCGAACCGGCTGGTAACCAAAACCTTCTAAAGTTTTGACTAAATAGTCCGCAATGTCCCGAGTGAAACCTGTTGGAGACGCAATAGCTGTCAGTTCTTTGATATATTCTACTGTTTGATTCATTTCTTCACCTCTTTTGCTACCTATTATAACACATTTATCATCGGATAAAAAAAGAAAATCACTCCTGTAGACTTAGCTACAAGAGTGATTTTAATGATTATTCCATTTCAAAAACATCGCTTTCTTGCTTGTTTGGTAGAACCAATGAGAGCAAGATTCCGACAACGGCTGGTACTAACCATGGAAGTGATGCCTTGGCAAAAGGAAGAGCGTTGACAAGGTTTGCAAGAAACTCAACTTTAAATGAGCTTCCTAGTACGCTTGCAATAGCAATAGCTGTAACAACAGCAATTGTCAACTGCATACCTGGTTTTGAAAGGGCAACAAATTTGTTGACAATGACAATCATAACGATGGCAATCGTGATTGGGTACAAAATAACCAGTACTGGAATGGAGTACTTGATAATCGCATCAAGACCTAAATTGGCAATAGCAAATCCAATCAAGGTAAAGGCTGTCGCATAAACTTTATAGCTGATTTGTGGGAAACGTTCATTAAAGAACTCAGCTGTTGACACAATCAAACCAACCGTTGTTGTGAAGCAGGTTACGGTAACCATAGCTGCAAGGAAGAGTTGGGCTGTTGAGCCAAAGATTTCTTGAGTGGCTTGTGACAAGATGTAAACACCTGGTGTTCCACCCTTCATCGCTTCAGCTGGTACTGGGAAATGATTTCCAAGGAAACCTAAACCGATGTAAAGAGCGCTGAAGGCAAGGGCAACAACGATACCAACCACCCAAATAGTTGAAATGTATTCTTTCTTACTTGAAAACCCAAGTTGTTTCAAGGTTTGAACTGCGATTACACTGAAGGCAACTGAGGCAAGAGCATCCAAGGTATTGTAACCTTCTAGGAAACCTGTACCAAAGGCAGAAGCTTGATAAGCAGCTGAAGCAGCTTGAGGACTTGTCCCACCATATTTGAAAGCTCCTAGAACAACCAAGATAACAATCAAAATCGCAAAGACAGGCGTTAAAATACGTCCAATGCGGTCTAAGATTTTTGATGGATTAAGCGAAATCAAATAGGCTGCCGCAAAATACAGAACCGTAAAGACAATCAATCCAAGACCTTTATTTGCATCCGACAAAAGGGGGCTAATCCCTACTTCGTAAGCTGTTGTAGCAGTACGTGGAATAGCAAAGAATGGACCGATTGACAAGTAAAGAACTGAGAGGTAAAGAGTCGCAAACCAAGGCGCTATCTTTGTTGAAATCTCGTAGATATATCCTTTAGGATTTAGCGTTCCAATAATAAGAGTCAAGACGGCGATACCGACGCCTGAAAAGACAAAACCTGCGATGGCAGGAAGAAAATGTTCTCCAGATAGAGCACCTAGAGAAGGCGGAAAAATCAAGTTCCCCGCACCAAAAAATATTCCAAACAGGAGTAAACCTGTTAGGGCACCTTTTTTAGCCATGAAAATCTCCTTCATATTTATAAAATACTGACCTAGTATATCATGAATAGGAGTATGAAAAAAGCTTCACGAAGTAAATATTGAATGTTTTCAAGATTCTTAAAAATGAGAATTGTCTAAAAATAAAATCCCCTACCCAGTCCACGACAAGTAGGAGAAAATTCTAATGTTTATACTCTTCGAAAATCTCTTCAAACCACGTCAGCTTCACCTTGCCGTACTCAAGTACAGCCTGCGGCTAGCTTCCTAGTTTGCTCTTTGATTTTCATTGAGTATTAAAGTTCTTCAAAGGCCATCATGCCACCTTGAACATTGATAACTTCATAACCTTGTTCTGATAGGAATTGGCAAGCACGCGCCGATCTCATTCCAGATTTACAAATAACATAATGTAACTGATCCTTGTCCAATTGATCATAAGTGTCAGCTAATTGACTCAGAGGAAGATTCTGAGCACCTTCTAAATGAAGAGCTTCAAACTCATCCACTTCTCTCACGTCCACTAGAGAAAGTTGGTCGTTTTGGTAAAGCTGGTAAAATGCGTCAAAGGTTATTTCTTTCATTCTTTTTCTCCTAAAATAGTTTTAATTCTTTTTTTCAAGTCTGGCACCACTTCTGACTCAAACCAAGGATTTTTGGCCATCCAGATTTGATTTCGCGGCGAGGGGTGAACTAAAGGAAAATACTCTGGCAAGTAGTTCTGGTAATGTTTTACCCTTTCTGTCACCTTGCCACTGACTTTCTCCTGTAAATAGTAGGCTTGGGCATATTGACCGATCAAGAGGGTCAACTGGATATCGGGTAATTCTTGCAAGAGCTGTGGATGCCATTTTTCAGCAAAGCCTGTTCTCGGTGGCAGGTCACCTGACTTGCCATGTCCTGGAAAGTAGAAATCCATAGGCAAGACAGCAAAATAGCCTGAATTGTAAAAGGTATCTTCATCCACACCGAGCCAGTCCCGCAAACGATCACCACTTTTGTCCTTCCAGTAAAGGCCTGCTTCTTGGGTTTTAAGACCAGGCGCCTGACCGATGATATTGATGCGAGCAGTTTTTGGCGCTGCAAAAAGAGGCTCAATTCCGCGTTCTGTATAGATAGCATTCTGTGGATCCGCCATAATAGCTTTCTTGATTCTTTCGATTTGAGACATCTACTTTCCCTCCAAAAAGAAGTCTAAGCATAAGATCTCAGACTTCTATCGTTTTATTTGATCAATTCGTAAATAGCTTCGGCATAGATTGCTGCTGCTCGGAAGAGATCGTCCAAGGCGATAAATTCATTGGCTTGGTGCATGGTATCAATTGAGTCTGGGAACATGGCACCGTAGGCAACTCCGCGTTCGAGCAAACGACCAAAGGTTCCACCACCGATAACTTGCTCGTGACCTTTAAGTCCAGTTTGTTTTTCATAGACATTCAACAAGGTTTGCACAAGTGGATCTTCCATTGGCACATAGTGAGGGGTATGACCGTGTTCAGAAAGGCTAACAGAAGCAACTGGCAAGTTTTCAAGGATTGACTTGATTTGTTCTGGACTTGTTCCTTTTGGATAGCGGATGTTAAGGGCAATCGTATTATCAGCGCTTGTTTCGTCAAAGCGGAAGACGCCTGCATTCATAGAAAGAGCACCCATCTTTTCATCCACATGAGCAATCTTAAGATTTTCACCCTCATGATCGTTCAAGAGAATTTCACCAGCGATGTCGAGGTAGTCTTTGGCTGGACCAGCAAAATCAAACTGGCTAAGGAAGAGGGCTAGGTAAGTCGCGCCATTGACACCTGAAGCAGGCATAGCACCGTGGGCTGATTTCCCAATGATCGTCACCTTGTATTGACCAGCTTCTTCGTGAATTTCTCCTCTGAGCTTGTGTTCTGCAACAAAGGCATCTAGTTTCGCTTGCAAGTCAGTCAGGTGGCCTGAAACGACTGCTGTTGCTGATTCAGGTACCATATTTTCACGCAAACCACCTGTAAAGCTATGAAGACGAGCAGCACCTGCATTTTCTCCTGCAAAGTGGAGGTATTCAGTAATGTTTCCTTTTTCACCATTGATGATAGGGAACTCAGCATCAGGAGAGAAACCAAAGTCTGGTTTGGCAAGACCTACGTGCTCAAAGTAGTAGTCCATGTCTGCCCAACCTGATTCTTCATCTGTTCCAACGATGAAACGGACTTTCTTAGAAGTTGGAAGACCCAATTCTTTGATGATTTTTAAACCATAGTAACAAGCTGTTGTAGGCCCCTTGTCATCTGAAGCCCCACGCGCATAAAGGCGACCGTCTTTGATAGTCGGTGTGTAAGGGTCTGTGTCCCAACCGCTACCAGCAGGCACCACATCCATATGGGCAAAGATTCCGAGAACTTCTTCGCCATCACCAAACTCAAAATGTCCTGCATAGTTATCAACATTTTTAGTTGGATAGCCATCACGGTCTGCGATTTCAAGGAATTTTTCCAAGGCTTTTACTGGACCAGGTCCAAATGGATGTTCAGCATCAACCTTGCTGTCATCACGTTCTGAGTTGATTTCCAAAAGGCTAAACAAGTCAGCCAAGAGGTCTTCTTTGCGTTTTTCTACTTCTGCTGTAAAATCAATTGCTGTCATTTTTTTCTTCTTTCTATCTTTTCTCGATGATTTCATCTACTGGCAAGCGGTAGCTTGGTTCCAATTTCTCGTCTGTATAACCTACCGTAATCAAAAGTTCTGGACGGAAACGGTCTTCAATGTCCAAAACTTCATTAACTTTTGATTTGTCAAATCCAAGGATAAGATTTGATCCGATTCCTTGGTCTGTAAGAGCCAGAACCAAGTTCATAGCAACCAAACCTGCATTGAGGGCTAGGTAGTCACTGACCTGTTGTTCATTGTAACGGGCAAATTCCGCAGGCAAGTTCTTCATGAAATATTGAAGTTGTTCTTCTGAGAAATTCTTTGCGCCACCGACACGGGCAATCTTGCGGGCACGTTTAGCCAAATCTGTATCTGTAAACAAGGCAATGGTTACAGGCGCTGATGATACCTGTTCAAAGTTGGAACCATAAGCCAACTTTGCTAGTTCGGTATTTTTCTCACGAACCACCACAAATTTCCATGGCTGGCTGTTGTGGGCACTGGGTGCCAAGGTTGCAATTTCGATAGCCGTACGCACATCTTTTGGATCAACTGGCTTATCAGTGAAATGCTTAGTCGCATGACGTTTTTTATTTAATTCAAGAAATTTCATAATCGATTTCCTTTTCTAATTCTACTGCTTCCATTCTACCATAATTTGAAAGAGCTTGCAGGGATTTTTCATGATTAAGATTTTTTATTACAGCCATAAAAGATATATATTGGTGCATCAAGACAGTTTCTGATAAACTAGCAAGTACTTTACATTTGAATGGAGACATTATGAAAAAATTTAGCCTTTTACTAGCTATCCTACCATTTTTGGTTGCCTGTGGGAATCAAGCCACACCCAAAGCAACCAACTCTCAAAAGACAATCGTCGTTGCTACAGCTGGCGATGTGCCACCATTTGACTACGAAGACAAGGGCAATCTGACAGGATTCGATATTGAAGTCCTAAAGGCAGTGGATGAAAAACTCAGCGACTACGAGATTCAATTCCAAAGAACTGCTTGGGAAAGTATCTTCCCAGGACTTGATTCTGGTCACTATCAGGCTGCAGCCAATAACTTGAGTTACACAAAAGAGCGCGCTGAAAAATATCTCTACTCACTTCCAATTTCAAACAATCCCCTCGTCCTCGTCAGCAACAAGAAAAATCCTTTGACTTCACTTGACCAAATTGCTGGTAAAACAACACAGGAGGATACTGGAACTTCAAACGCTCAATTCATCAATAACTGGAATCAGAAACACACTGACAATCCTGCTACCATCAATTTTTCTGGCGAGGATATTGGTAAACGAATCCTAGACCTCTCTAACGGCGAATTTGATTTCCTCGTTTTTGACAAGGTATCCGTTCAAAAGATTATCAAGGACCGTGGCTTAGACCTTTCTGTGGTTGACTTGCCTTCTGCTGATAGCCCCAGCAACTATATCATTTTCTCAAGCGACCAGAAAGAGTTTAAAGAGCAATTTGATAAAGCACTCAAAGAACTCTATCAAGATGGAACACTTGAAAAACTCAGCAATACCTATCTAGGTGGCTCTTATCTTCCAGATCAATCTCGATTACAATAAGATATATTAAAAACGATTGGACCAGCCAATCGTTTTTAGTTTGCATTGGTTATTTTAGGAAACTTTTACAAAAAATCAAAAAATTTCTTCACATCCTCTACATACCCATGCTTTTCTATTAAGTTTGCTAATAATTTCAGATTGTGCCCCTGATAGTTATCTTCACGACGTAGTTCTTCATACATTTCGATAAAGGGAAGCCCTTTGGATTTGGCCAATTCTAACTCCGCTTCATAATCATAAGCGACTTTACGAAATAGGATATTTACCAATTCCCCATCTTCAACTTCTATCACGGCATACTGGGCACGGTGATTTTTTAACGCCTCCCAATTAAAATAGGGCATGCCAATCGACCCTGGATTGATGATTTGTTGCCCTTGACTGCCATAACGAAGCAACTGCTTGTGAACATGACCATAGACTGCCACGTCCGTTTCAGCATCTAGCAGTTGGTCAAATTTATCTGTATCATTCTCAACTAGCAAGTCACCACCATAGTTCTTATTTGGCAAATTATGAGAGATAGAAAAGCGCAATCCGTCAATTTCTTTCTTTTCCAGCAAAGGCAAGCTTCGTAGCCAGACAATCGTTGCAGGATCCATTTGCTCCATCAAAAACTGGGTCATGCGCATTGACTGGATTTCTTTCGGATGTTCCAAACCATATTCGCCATCCAAGGCCTCAAGGACACGATCATCCCAATTGCCTCGAACACTGGTTGTGATAGGAAGGTCCTTTAGCAGGGCGACTAAGTCATTTGCGCCTGGACCAGGAAGAAAAATATCTCCCAGAAGCCAGTATTCACTGACTCCTTGATTTTTAGCATCTGCAATCACTGCTTCTAGCGCCGTCGCATTGCCATGAATATCTGATAAAATTGCGATTTTATGGTTCATGATGGTCTCCTTCTGTTTGGTATTCTACACTTTCTTCCGCTACTTGAGCCAACTCCACTTCTTCCTGCGGGTTCAACTTCCTCCGAACAGCTTCTGCTACTGTTCTTGGTACTCCAACTTCGACAATTTCATCCACACTGGCTTCCTTGATTTTGGTCAGAGACTTGAAATACTTCATGAGATTCTGCTTGCGTTTAGGTCCCAGACCATCAATCCCATCCAATTGAGATGAGAAAGAATTTTTGGAGCGCAGTTGGCGATGGAAAGTGATAGCAAAGCGGTGCACCTCATCTTGAATACGTTGGAGGAGGAAAAATTCCTGAGAATTACGAGACAAGTCCACCACCTCAAGCGGATCTCCAAAGAGCAATTCATGGGTTTGGTGCTTGTCGTTCTTTTGAAGCCCAGCAATTGGAATATCCAAGCCTAGTTCCTCTTGGATGACTTGCTTGGCGATGTTGACCTGACCTTGTCCCCCATCAATGACAATCAAATCTGGAGGAGTCAAACCGTCACGCTGTACTCGACCATAGCGTCTGCGAATGACCTCTCGCATACTAGCATAGTCGTCTGGCCCAACGACAGTCTTGATTTTATACTTACGATAATCCTTCTTACTCGGTTTGCCGTTGACAAAAACCACCATAGCTGAAACAGGGCTAGTTCCCATGATGTTGGAGTTATCAAAGGATTCGATGCGAACTGGGGTTGGAATTTGAAGCAAGCGTCCTAGATTTTCAATAGCCCCCTGTGTTTTTTCGACAGATTTCTCTAGCAGGTTGAATTTCTGCTCTAGGCTGACTCGAGCATTCTTTATAGCCAGATTGACCAGTTGCTTTTTCTCTCCACGCTGGGGTTTGAGAATCTTGGTATCTACCAAGGCCTTAACGGCTTCTTCATCAATATCCTGCGGAATCAGCACCTCATTGGGAACTAGATGAGATTTTTCTTGATAGAATTGTCCCACATAGGTCAAGAAATCCTCATCCGGATCATTATAATAAGGGAAAAGATTGACATCGCGCTCAATAAGCTTGCCCTGACGAACAAAGAAAACCTGAACACACATCCATCCCTTGTCCACATAGTAGCCAAAGACATCCCGATTTTGAAGATCCTTAGCCATGACCCGTTGCTTGGTTCGAAGCGTTCCAATAGCCTGAATGAGGTCACGATATTCCGCTGCACGTTCAAATTCCATAGTCTGGGCTGCCGCTGCCATTTTTCCCTTAAGATCATCAATGATTTTGTCATCCTGCCCTTTCAGAAAATCAGAAACCTCCTGAGCCATAGACTTGAAATAGTCCTCATCCTTCTTACAGATGGTGTGGGCCATACATTGACCGATATGGTAGTAAAAACAGACCTTAGACGGTGGATTGGTACACTTGCGAAAAGGGAAAATCCGATCCAGTAGCCGCTTGATTTCATTGGCTGCCCCTACATCTGGATAAGGTCCAAAGTAGAGACCGCCGTCCTTTTTGACCTGACGGGTGATAATCAAACGAGGATAGCGTTCATTGGTGATTTTGATGAAAGGATAAGACTTATCATCCTTGAGCATGATATTGTACTTGGGCTTATTTTCCTTGATCAGGTTGATTTCTAGGAGAAGCGCCTCAATATTGGACTCCGTAACGATAAACTCAAAATCCATAATTTCGGACACCAATGCCTCTGTCTTGGTATCGTGACTCCCACGGAAATAGGACCGCACGCGGTTACGCAGATTTTTAGCCTTTCCTACATAGATAATGGTGCCATTTTTATCCTTATGAATGTAGCAACCAGGGCTGGTCGGCAAGAGCTCTAGTTTTGATTTAATCAAGTTGTTCATAGTTCCATTATAGCAAAAAAGTAGGGAAAGGTAGTTCCCTACTCACTAGTCTCATATATTTTTCGGAGGTTTGCAACATCCTCTTCCTGGATACCATAAAAAGAACCTGCAGGTTGCATCACAGACTTCTCATCTGTATGATCCAAGCCAATCGCATGACCCAACTCATGTTCTGCAGTATGGACAATGCGCTCATAGGAATAGCCATAGTTAGGATTGGACAGATAATAGTGATTCAACCGTACCGTGACAGACAAGAATTCCCCTGTTAAGAGATTGGTCTGACTTTCTGCCTCTCCTGCCACAGGAGTACCTCCGTCATTCATCTCCGTAGCCAAGATATCTGCCTTGCTGGACTCAGTCACGATTTCAAAATGAAAAGCGCCAGTTTGATTCCAATTCTGAATTGCTTCTACATAAGCCTCTTGAAAGCGTGAATCCATCTGGGGATCCAAGTAAATACGAGCAGAAGCCTGCGGCCACCTTCCTTCAGAGTGTTGATGACTATCTGTCTGGCTTAACTTAGGCAGTTGCCCTGTTTTCTCCCATTGGTCAATACTTTATTGACCAATTTTTACTGACCACTCTACTTGCTTCAGCGCTCCTTGAAAATTTCCGTTCAGATACCAGAGAAGTCCGAAAGCAAAAGTGCATAAAAGCAAAACAATCCAAACCAGGCGCCAAAACAAACGCCACACAAAAGAAAAGAAAGCCCCTATCAAACGAAAAAGCCAGCGCATATCCTTCCACCTTTCTAGCAAATAAAAATTATTTTACTAAAAGAAGCTGAAAGAAAGCTAAATACTGACTTTTTCATCTTAACGTCCTACTATTTTTTTGAGTAACTGGATAGCTTTGTATTTTAAAGGCGATGGATGATAACGGAAAGTTCCTGCTTTACGTACAATATAGCCATTAAAATTTTGTTTAAAACGCAAAACACCATCACTACCATCAAAAATCCCTTGAATGCCTAGGAAGTTGTATTTAGGTATTCCACGTTCTATACTTTCCAACATAACATATTTTTGAAGCAGTGCAGGGGCATAGAACTTATTAAATTCAGTGTAGGAACCACTAAAGAGATAAGTCGTTTCCTGAGGCATATAAACAAATAAACTCCCGGCTAAAACAATATCTTCTTCTCCATATTTTTCAATCAAGTCTCGCGCTTCTGCTTTTCGAACTTCAAACGTTTCAAATTGACTAGAATATTCTCTCAGTTGATTTTGTTTTTTCTCAGAATGAGGATTTTTACTCAAATCAAGTCGCAACTTGTCCAATATTTCTTCTAGTTTACTTTGTTCATCCTGCAATTTACTCATATAGTCCGAAAAATTTAAACTTGCTATGAGAAACTCCGCTTGTTCTCCAAAAGCATCATAAAAATGCTCATAATATTCTAAACTTTTATCACTATATTCTCTACGTTCAGAGGTTTCTTTTGTGATACTCTTAAAAATCGATAGTTCTTCACGTTTTAACTTTTTCAACCGAATACCAAAGGTTTCAGCCTTTTTCACCAAGGGTTTACCTTTTTTGCTAAAACTTTTAAGCAAACTCTTTTCAGTTAATTCAGTCAAATCTTTATAGTATAACCAATCTGGTTCTCCACCTGGGTAACCTCTTGTCAATCCATCAAATTGATAACCTAAACCAGTTAAACCTTGAATGATATTTTTTTTCTCAGCATCTATTGGATTACCTTGGCTATCAAAAGTTTGATAAGTTTCATAGGGTTTTACAAGCAACTCTAATACACCATTTTGCTTGGCATATTCTTTTAACTCTTCATAAAAAACTGGAAGAGCATCTTGTTGGGTATAAATCGGCCCCGAATTGAGCTCCATATGCAGACCACCCAGCATGGGCAAGCTATAAACCAGAGCTGCAACTTGAATTTCTCCTTCTTGTTTCAAAGCAAGGTAAACAATTCGAGCCCCTCTTTTTTCTAACAAGTCCCCCATCTGAACCGATTGCATAAAGGAACGAGAAGAAACCTGATCAGAATAAGCCTGAAACTCTTCTTTCGTGAGTGTAGTTAGTGCCATATACTTACTTTCTATGTTTTTTTCTTAATGTTTTACGGAGTTGATAAAAATAATTAGCCAAATGATACAAAAAGCTTACTGGTAAAGTGAACTCTCCAATGTACTCTTGGACAACAGGACTAAAGTTCGATTTAAAATCACTTAAGCCATCATCTAAGGTACCTTCAATCCCCCCCATATTAGCCCATATTTTACCATCGTTAAAAGCATCATCAAACACTTTTGGATAAAGAATATATTGAGGGTAGAATTTTTTAAACCTATCATCCATTCCAGCATAAAGCATTTCAAGTGTCTCACCAAACGAAACAGAGAGAACACCCGCTATAACTATTTCTTCTGGATATTGTTGAACAAGTTCTTGAAATTCTATGATGTATTTTTCAATAGATTTTGCCTGTTGTTGTAATTTAGTCAGACGTTTCTTTTGATATTCATCTGTTTCAGACAAATCTTTTTTTATCTGTTGCAACTGTTCCCTATACTCCATTAGATGTTCTGGAACATTAATCTTTGCTAAATGTAAATACGCATCTTCTCCATAGATTTCCATTAACTTTTGGAAATATTCCTGATTGCGGAGGGAAACATTCTTACGACGTTCCGTTAAAGCTACAATCGTTTCAAAATTTGAAATATCTGATAAACTACCACGATATGTACTAACACCTCTCTTAACAGCATCTCTCATCAGCCTCTTAGTATGCTTTGGAAAATCTGAAGCTCCCTCTTCTTTTAGTATTCTATTAGCTTGATAACGTGGCTGTATCGTTTCAGACATAGCTATAGTTCTACCAGACCATTGACAATTAGCATCTTTTAAGTTTTGAATAGCTTCTACAGATAGTTTATTCTCAGAAAATTCTGCAGAAGATTGGTCAATAGGATATTGTTTTAAAATCAGAGCTGGATCAAATTTTATAAAAACTGACCGTCTACGAAATCCAAATTGTTTTAAGCTTCTCATCACAAATGTTACCAAGTCTTTATCTTGATAATCCATAATTGGTCCTCTTGGAATGTACATCATAGTGTATCCAAGTAGCAATTTTTTTATGAGAATACTTGCAACAGCTACCAATTCTCCATTTTTATAAAAGCCTAAACGCTCATTTTCCCAATTATCTTTTATTTTTGCCCAGGAACTACTCTGCAGAAGATTAATTTGTGGATGATGACTAACAAAATCATCATGCTCTTTTACTGAAATTCCTATCTTAAAACTAAACATCTGTCATCCTTTCTTACAATGACTACTGGCACTCTAAATCAATCTACTATTGCTCAATCATCAACTAAATAAACAGATTCTTATCAAAAATTATTTGTCTTATTAAAATACCATCTTCACATGAGCATCTGGCTACTATTTTACCACTTCCATTTGAAAAGTCCAGTGAAAACCAAACTCGATTTTTCAAATTAGCTAATAATATATAATAATTAATAAAAAATTAAAGAACCAACGAAATCAGTAACATGTATCTAAAACACGGCGACAATGACATTGTATAAAGAGGGCTTCAAAGACCATCAAACACTTTTCTTGGTTCTAAATCAACTCAATCTCTCTTCTAATTTGAAATCGATTGGTAGGGTTGCTAAAAATCTTTCCAATTGTTTTTCCCAGTAGTACCACTCGTGAGTTCCAGCGCTATGGCTATAGGTCACATCAAAGCCCAGCTTTTTGAGGTTTTTCACTGCGAGATTATTGGCTTCATACAAGAAATCCTGTTCACCACACCAAGCCCAAAGCTTGGTCTTTTTGTCCGATTCTTTAGCTAGACTTTCAAGAGAATAGGGGCTAGCTGTCCAATCCTTAATCTCCCCAAACACACCTCTCCAATAAGCTGGTGTTCCCAGATTTTGGCTTTCAGGAGAAAACTCTTGAAAACTAAGGGCGCCTGAAAAACTAGCTGCGTGAGAAAAACGATTGGTCGCAAGAGCCAGTTTAAAGCAGCCATAGCCTCCCATAGAAAGGCCAGCGATAAAGGTCTTTTCACGCTTACTGGTCATGTTAGGGAAGAAGCGTTTCAAAACCTGTGGCAATTCCTCTGCTAGAGCGGTGTAATAGTCAAAACCATATTGGGTATCGGTGTACCAACCATTGCTGGTATTGGGCATGACGACGATGAGATTAGTCCCCCGAAGCAAGCGTTCTACATTGGTCCGCTTGAGCCAGCTATTATGGTTGCCAGACATCCCATGCAAAAGGTACAAGACGGGAATATCTTTACACTCTGGTTCTTCCACTCGATTAGCGTCAGGATAGAGAACATTCACCCCCCACTCCATATCTAAAACTTGTGAGTAATACTCGATTTTCATTACTGCCATAATTTTTCCTCTATTTTTCTATAAGAAAAAGCCGAAACTCGACTTTCTCTCTGTTTATTTCAACGATTATTTCGCTTCCATCACCACTGGTAAAATAGCTGGACGACGCTTAGTTTGATCAAAGAGATACTTGGTCAAATTATCACGAACCTTGCCTTTAAGATCTGCCCAGTCAAAGTCATCTCCTTGAAGATAGTCTTCTACCGTTTGGTTAATCAATTCTGAACTTTCACGGAGAATATCGCGACTCTTCTTGAGATAAACAAATCCACGCGTGTGAACACGAGCCTTGGCCACAATTTTCTTCTCACGACGATTAACGGTAATTGCTACGATGAAAATACCGTCCTCTGATAAGACCTTACGGTCACGAAGAACCACATTTCCAACATCACCAATGGCATTCCCGTCAATCAAGACATCCCCTGCTGAAACCGCTCCAGCTGGGACAAAGTCCCCATTCTCATAAGCCATGCTGGTTCCCTTTTTAGGAATGAAAATGCGTTCTGGCAGCATCCCGACCGCCATAGCAGCCTTAGCATGAGCATCCAACTCGCGGTATTCCCCTTGAATTGGGAAGAGATACTTGGGTTGCAAGAGGTTAATCATCAACTGCAAATCACGCGCATTTCCGTGCCCTGATACATGTAAACTTTGGGTAATCAATTTGACAACCCCTCCTGCCTGATAAATCATATTTTCCACACGCGCAACGAAGGCTTCTTTAGCAATAGACGGAGCCGTAGCAATATAGACCAGGTCCCCATCCTTGATTTCTACATAACGATGGCGACCAATCGACATCTTACGAAGTCCATTGATAGGTTCACCCATACGACCTGTCTCAAGAATAATCAACTCATGGTCTTCAAAGCGAGACATATCTTTCGGCTTAATCAAGAGAATTTCGTTGGCTAAAGACAACTTCTTGAGACGAATCGCTGTGCGGACGATATTTTCAATATCAAATCCTGTCAAGACGATACGTCGACCTGTTTTATCCGCAGCGTCAAAAATCTGCTGGATACGAGAAAGGTTACTGGAAACAGCTGCAACGATGATACGACCTTCCCAGTCAGCAATGGTTTGGGTAATTTCATCTCTAACTTCACTTTCACTAGCCACCTGAATATTGCTGTCCGCATTGGCCGAATCACTGAGGAGAGCCAGGACGCCGTCACGACCGATTTCTGCCAAACGAGCGAAGTCTGTCGCATAGGATTCACTAGCTGTCTGGTCAAATTTGAAGTCACCTGTATAAACGATGCTCCCTTCAGCTGTCTTCAAGACAATTCCCAGGCTCTCTGGAACGGAGTAAGTCGTAGGGAAGAAGGAAACCACTGTCCCACCAAAATCAATCTCCGTATCTTCATCAATAACATGAAAATCATTAAATTTCTTGACTGCGTCATTTCCTTTGACAAAGAGTTTTGCCAACTCAATGGTCAACTCAGAGCCAAATACAGGTACCTTGGCTTCAGCCAAGAGATAAGGCAGAGCACCAATAGCATCTGCATGTCCGTGAGTTAAAAATACCCCAGCAATTCGATCTTTATTTTCAAAAAGGTAGTCCATCTTTGGAATCACCACATCGACCCCTAATTGTTCATTTTCGGGATATTTTAACCCTGCATTCAAAACAAAAATGGACTCTCCAATTTCAGCAATGTACATATTTTTCCCATTTTCACGTACACCACCAAGTGTTGTTAAACTAATATTACTCATTTTTCCTCCAAAATCTTAGTTTATCTTGATTATAGGGTTGCTTACCCTTTTATTCTAAAAGCACTATTACTTTTATACTCTTCGAAAATCAGATTCAAACCACGTCAGCTTCGCCTTGGATTATATATGTGACTGACTTCGTCAGTCTTATCTACAACCTCAAAGCAATGCTTTGAGCAACCTGCGGCTAGCTTCCTAGTTTGCTCTCTGATTTTCATTGAGTATTAGCCGAATCTTTTCCTACCATTATACCATTTTTTTGATGATTTTCAAAATGAAGATTCGTTTTCAAAAAAGAGCTGGTTGCCCAACTCTTTCCTATCATCTACTCTTTTTCCATTAAAAAGTCATAAATTTCTTGCACGGTACCCAGCGCCATCATTTCTTGGTCTTTGACGGTTTGTTTGAGATTTTGGTAAATTTGACTTTCTCCGATTTCCCGCTTTGGTGCCTCTTTATTCACTGTCATGACACCATCTTTGATCTTCACAAAGCCTAGCTCTTCAAATACTTGAATCATCTTGACCAGCAAGATTTGCTGAATATTAAGATAAGCTGCCAAATCTTTCAGCTTATAGCGAATATCAAACTCTGGAAACTGGTAGATAGTCTTGTACAATTTAGCAAACTGCTCTCTAGTCCCATAGCCTGTCAGATAGTAGGCCTTGTCAATATCATTTTTGAAATAGACAGCAGAGAAATTCTGTTCCTGAAAAATGGTCTTCAGCTGAGTAATATCCTCAGGAACGGTTTTTACGATAACAGCTTCACTATCCGCCAGATTTGGCAATTCTCCAGCAAAATCCAAGACTGGAACTCCTTCTGGCAAGACTGCATTCTTCCCACGAATGTTAAAGAGTTGAACCCCCTCCACACGCGCATCCACCATCATCAACTGGAGGGCGGTTTGACCATTCCATTGATTGACAGACAATTTGACTGCCAACTCTAGATTCTTGGTTTGAGCAAATTCTGTCGCCCATCTGCCTTGACCAAAGGCTACCACTTCAAAACTAGCCTCACCCTTAGAAATTTTCAGTTTGAGATGGGCATTACCTGCTCCCATAGTACGGGCACTTTCGACCTGAAAATCCTTGATATAAAAGACAGGTTTCTGATTGTCCATTCCAAAAGGTGCCAAGCGCTCAAAGTTCTTGACTGTTTCAAGACTCAAAGTCTCCAAATCCAACTCTTCATCTAGGTTTAACTTATTCTTGCCACCAGCATCTGCGCCTTTTTCACGGACATAATCTTCCAAAACCTGAGATAAATCTGAAAGTTTCTCAACTTCCAGCGTCATTCCTGCAGCGCCAGCATGGCCACCAAAGGCGATGAAAAGGTCTCGATGAGGATCCAGAGCCTCAAAAATATCTACTGCTTCCACACTACGAGCACTGCCCTTGGCACGACCGTCCTCTATATTGAGAACGATGACTGTCTGCCCTAGTTCTTCCAACAAACGACCAGCCACGATTCCTAAAACCCCAGGATTCCAGCCTTCCTTGGCCAAGACTTGGACCTTCTTCTCAGGGTCCACCATGGTCTTAGCTTCTTCATAGATAGACTGGACAATTTCCTTGCGCTCTTCGTTTTTCTGATGAATCATGAGAGCAATCTCGTGCGCTTCCTCATCATCAAACCCAGTCAGCAAATCAATGGCAGGATTGGGATCATCCAAGCGGCCCAAGGCATTCAAACGAGGGGCAATCTGGAAACCAACCGTTTCTTCTGTTACTTCGTTGGCGGCAATCCCAGCCATATCCAGCATTTCTTGTAGACCAATGCGCTGAGTATGTCCCAACATTTCCAGACCATACTGAACCAAGATACGGTTCTCATCTGTCAAACTCACCATATCAGCAATGGTTCCGATAGCAACCAAATCAAGCAATTCCACTTGCACTTCTTCTAAAAGGGCGCAAGCTAGCTTGAAGGCCACTCCGCAACCAGCCAAATATTTGAAAGGATAGTCCGCATCCGGATGCTCAGGGTGAACGATGGCATAGGCATCAGGCAGGGTTTCAGGCATGGAATGGTGGTCAGTCACAATGACATCCACTCCCATAGACTGGGCCAATTCAATGGCTTCGTGACCAGCAACCCCATTATCCACCGTCACAATCAAGGAAATTCCTTCTTGCTCGATAAAGTATTTATAGACACTAGCATTAGGGCCATAGCCATCGGTAAAACGATTGGGCAGATAAACCCGGCACTTAGCGCCAAGCTGTTCCAAACTTTCCTTAACAATCGAAGCCGAAGTCATGCCATCCGCATCATAATCACCGTAAACGAGGATATTTTCCCCTTCTTCAATGGCCTGACGAATCCGTTCCACTGCCTTATCCATATCATGGAGTAGATAAGGGTCGTGCAAGTCCTCCAAGGAAGGTTCTAAAAACTTCTTCAGACTTTCTTGGTCCTGAATTCCTCTTTCAAATAATAACCGAGCCACATCAGGACCCAGTCCAGCCTTCTTGGCTATTTTTGTAAAATCCGCATCTTCTACCTGCGGGGCAAACTGCCATTCATAAGTAGGTGTTATCAAAAAGACATCCACTCTTTCTAAGAATTCTATTGCTTCATTATAACATGATTTAGACGTTTTCTCTATCCAGATTGCTTTTTTATAAAATTTTAGTGAATTTTTTCAGATATGATTTGACAAGACAAATCTTTTGGTGTAGAATCATGTTATAAAATCTAACACAAAGGAGATTCCTTATGGCTTTAGTAGAATTTGAACACGTCGAAAAATATTACGGAGACTACCACGCACTCCGCGACATCAATCTCCGTTTTGAAAAAGGACAAGTCGTTGTCCTACTCGGACCATCTGGTTCTGGGAAATCCACTCTTATCCGCACCATCAATGGTTTGGAGGCTGTTGACAAAGGAAGCCTTCTAGTAAATGGTCACCAAGTTGCTGGTGCCAACCAGAAAGATTTGGTACCTCTACGTAAGGAAGTCGGCATGGTTTTCCAGCATTTTAACCTCTACCCTCACAAAACAGTGTTAGAAAACGTAACACTTGCACCCATAAAAGTTCTAGGAATTGATAAAAAAGAAGCTGAAAAAACAGCTCAAAAATATCTGGAATTTGTAAATATGTGGGACAAGAAAGATTCATATCCAGCCATGCTATCTGGTGGACAAAAGCAACGGATTGCCATTGCACGTGGACTCGCTATGCATCCAGAGCTCCTTCTCTTTGATGAGCCAACATCTGCTCTTGACCCTGAAACCATCGGAGACGTTCTGGCTGTTATGCAAAAATTGGCCCACGAGGGTATGAATATGATTGTCGTTACCCATGAAATGGGCTTTGCCCGTGAAGTTGCGGACCGCATCATCTTTATGGCTGACGGAGAAGTTTTGGTGGATACGACAGATGTTGATGACTTTTTCGACAATCCAAGCGAACCTCGTGCCCAACAATCCCTCAGCAAAATCATCAACCACGAAAGTGACAAAGTAAAATAAGGAGGCGCCTATGAAAAAGAAATTCTTTTTATCAGCATTATTGATTAGCCTTTTCGGCCTTGCTGCTACAAAACCAGTTCAGGCTGATACCAGTGTCGCAGATATTCAAAAGAGGGGCGAGCTGGTTGTCGGTGTCAAACAAGATGTTCCCAATTTTGGCTACAAGGATCCCAAGACAGGGACCTATTCTGGTATCGAAACTGACCTGGCCAAGATGGTCGCTGATGAGCTCAAGGTCAAGGTTCGCTATGTGCCTGTTACTGCGCAAACTCGTGGACCGCTCCTAGATAATGAACAGGTTGACATGGACATTGCAACCTTCACCATCACAGACGAACGCAAAAAACTCTACAACTTTACCAGCCCTTACTACACAGACGCATCTGGATTTTTGGTCAATAAGTCTGCCAAAATCAAAAAGATTGAGGACCTAAACGGCAAAACCATCGGAGTTGCCCAAGGTTCCATCACCCAACGCCTGATTACTGAACTGGGTAAAAAGAAAGGTCTGAAGTTTAAATTCGTCGAACTTGGTTCCTACCCAGAATTGATTACTTCCCTGCACGCTCACCGTATTGATGCCTTTTCCGTTGACCGTTCTATCCTATCTGGCTACATCAGCAAACGCACAGTACTACTAGATGATAGTTTCAAGCCATCTGACTACGGTATCGTTACCAAGAAATCAAATACCGAGCTCAACGACTATCTCGATAACTTGGTTACTAAATGGAGCAAGGATGGCCGTTTACAAAAACTCTATGACCGTTACAAGCTCAAACCATCTAGCCATTCCGCAGAATAAGGAGGACACCCCATGACAGATTTATCATCTTGGACAGCCTATTTTCAGGATTTTGGACAATTTTTCAATGGATTCCTCTTCACCCTTGCCCTAGCAATTGGATCCTTTATCCTCGCTATGATCTTGGGCATCTTCTTTGGAGCCATGTCAACCAGCAAACGTCCAATTTTGCGCATTTTAGCTCGCATATTTGTGGAATTTTACCAAAACACTCCCCTCTTGGTGCAGTTTGTTATTGTTTTTTATGGCCTACCTCTTATCAGTGACCATATCATCATGATTCCTATTTATTGGACAGCTGTTCTCTGTGTAGGACTCTATCACGGTGCCTATATTGCTGAGGTTATTCGCTCAGGTATTCAGTCTATTCCTAGCGGTCAGATGGAAGCCGCCTTGTCGCAAGGTTTTACCTATATCAGTGCCATGCGCTTGATTATCTTGCCTCAGGCCTTTCGTATCATTCTCCCTCCTTTGACCAACCAAATTGTTAACCTCATTAAGAACACCTCGACAGTCGCTATCATATCTGGAGTGGACTTGATGTTTGTGACCAAGTCTTGGTCAGCACTTAACGGAAACTATATCCCAGCCTTTCTAGGTGCTGCCCTTCTCTACTTTTCTCTATGCTTCCCTGTTGCCCAGTTTGGTCGCAAGATGGAGCAAGCCAACAAAAAAGCCTATTCACTTTAGGAGGTTACTATGGAATCCATTTTAGAAGTTTTGACCCCAGATAACCTAGTCTTTATCTTTAAAGGATTTGGCTTGACCCTCTACATTTCTCTAATTGCCATCGTCCTCTCTACCCTTATCGGTACGGTGCTAGCTGTCATGAGAAATGGAAAAAATCCTGTCTTGCGTATCATCTCCAGCATTTACATCGAGTTTGTGCGCAACGTTCCCAACCTCCTCTGGATTTTCACTATCTTTTTAGTTTTCAAGATGAAATCCACTCCAGCAGGTATTACTGCCTTTACCCTCTTTACATCAGCAGCCCTAGCTGAGATTATCCGAGGTGGCCTCAATGCTGTGGATAAGGGACAGTATGAAGCAGGAATGTCACAAGGATTTACAGCAACCCAAATCCTCTACCATATTATTCTTCCACAAGCCATCCGCAAAATGCTGCCAGCCATCATTTCTCAGTTTGTAACCGTGATTAAGGATACCAGTCTTCTCTACTCTGTTATCGCCCTACAAGAGCTCTTTGGAGCCAGCCAAATTCTCATGGGCCGTTATTTTGAACCAGAGCAAGTGTTTAGTCTTTATATCCTGATTGCCCTCATCTACTTCAGCTTTAACCTAGCTATTTCTAGCCTATCTCATATGCTAGCAAAACATTGGCAACAAGCCGCAGAATAAACAGCCACTCTCCAGTTCATTGGAGAGTTTTTTGATGAGAACAGAGATTTACACACCTAGATTTGACACCATACTTTTTCTATGATAAAATGTAACAAATTTATTTACAACAAATCAAAATATTAATGAAATGGAATTTTCTATGAAATCAATCAAAGGACTACTCTTTATCATAGCTAGTTTTCTCTTGACTATTTTGACTTGGATGAACACTTCTCCCCAATTCATGATTCCAGGACTAGCTTTAACAAGCCTATCTCTGACTTTTATCCTAGCCACTCGTCTCCCACTACTAGAAAACTGGTTTCACGGCTTGGAGAAGGTCTATACTATCCACAAATTCACAGCCTTTCTCTCCATCATCCTACTCATCTTTCATAACTTTAGTATGGGCGGTTTGTGGGGCTCTCGCTTAGCTGCTCAGTTTGGCAACCTTGCCATCTATATCTTTGTCAGTATCATCCTTGTCGCCTATTTAGGCAAATACATCCAATACGAAGCTTGGAGATGGATTCACCGCCTGGTTTACCTAGCTTATATTTTCGGACTCTTTCACGTCTACATGATGATGGGCAATCGCCTCCTCACATTTAATCTTCTAAGTTTTCTTGTTGGTATCTATGCCCTTTTAGGCTTACTAGCTGGTTTTTACATCATCTTCCTTTATCAAAAGATTTCCTTTCCCTATCTAGGGAAAATTACCAATCTCAAACGCTTAAATCACGATACTAGAGAAATTCAAATCCATCTTAGCAGACCTTTCAACTATCAATCAGGACAATTTGCCTTTCTAAAGATTTTCCAAGAAGGCTTTGAAAGTGCTCCGCATCCCTTTTCTATCTCAGGAGGTCATGGCCAAACTCTTTACTTTACTGTCAAAAATTCAGGCGACCATACCAAGAATATCTATGATAATCTTCAAGTCGGCAGCAAAGTAAGCGTAGACAGAGCTTACGGACACATGATTATAGAAGAAGGACGAGAAAATCAGGTTTGGATTGCTGGAGGCATTGGAATAACCCCCTTCATCTCTTACATCCGTGAACATCCTATTTTAGATAAACAGGTTCACTTCTACTATAGCTTCCGTGGAGATGAAAATGCAGTCTACCTAGATTTGCTCCGTGACTATGCTCAGAAAAACCCTAATTTTGAACTCCATCTAGTAGACAGTAGGAAAGACGGCTATCTTAATTTTGATCAAGAAAAAGTGCCCAAACATGCAAGCGTCTATATGTGTGGTCCTCTTTCTATGATGAAGTCACTTGCCAAACAGATTAAGAAACAAAATCCAAAAACAGAGCTTATTTACGAAGGATTCAAGTTCAAATAATTACTCATACTCTCCTGAAATTTCCCAGGAGAGTTTTCTACTCAACCGCAAAAAACACTGCTAGATTTCTAGCAGTGTTTTGACATTTCATTTGCTTAGTAGACTGTTTTTTCAGTTTCTACATCGAAGAAGTGTGCTTTGTTCAAGTCAAATCCAAGTTCAACTGTTGCACCTGTTTGCAAGTAGTCACGAGCATCAACTTTGGCAACAAATTCATCTTTACCAACTTGGCAGTAAAGATGAGATTCTGAACCAAGCAACTCTGATACAGAGATAGTAGCTTTCACAACTGATTCTGGGAATGTTTCAAGGAAAGCAGGTTCTGCATTCACGTCTTCTGGACGAATACCGAAAATCAATTCTTTACCTTCGTAGCCTTTTTCACGAAGAACTTTCAATGCTCCTTCTGGAACTTTCAAACGGAAACCGTCTGAAATAATTTCACTTCCAACCAATTTCACATTGATGAAGTTCATAGCTGGGCTTCCGATGAATCCTGCTACGAATTTATTAACTGGGTTTTTGTAAACTTCTTGAGGAGTACCGATTTGTTCTACACGTCCGATAGTACCTGTACCAGCAGGGTTCTTAGTTGCTGACATGATAACGATACGATCTGCAAGTGTCATCGCTTCTGTTTGGTCGTGAGTTACGTAGATAGTTGTAGCTCCGATACGACGGTGGATTTTAGCGATTTCAGCACGCATAGATACACGAAGTTTTGCATCCAAGTTTGACAAAGGTTCGTCCATCAAGAATACTTTTGCATCACGGACGATTGCACGACCCATGGCAACACGTTGACGTTGACCACCTGAAAGGTCAGCTGGTTTACGATCCAAGAATTCTTTCAAACCAAGGATTGCTGCTGCTTCTTGCACACGTTTGTCGATGTCTTCCTTGCTGTATTTACGCAATTTCAAACCGAAAGCCATGTTGTCATAAACAGTCATGTGTGGGTAAAGAGCGTAGTTTTGGAATACCATGGCGATGTCACGGTCTTTTGGAGCTACGTCGTTGACAACCACGCCATCGATAGATGCAGTACCTTCTGTGATGTCTTCAAGACCAGCAATCATACGAAGAGTTGTTGATTTACCACATCCTGAAGGACCTACGAAAACGATAAATTCTTTGTCTTTAATGTCCAAGTTGAAGTCTTCAACTGAGTAGTGTTCGCTATTTGGATATTTTTTGTAAATGTTTTTAAGATTCAATTCTACCATGAGGTGAACTCCTTTTGTCTTTTGATAGTTTTATTATAGATGAAAACGCTTTATATTTCTATGGCAAGGTGACCAAAAAAATAAAAAAGTTCTGTGCAACTTGCACAAAACTTTATAAAATATCTGGTAAAATCAATTGATAACACAAGGTCAGGTCAGTCAATTCCTTCAACTGAAGCCCTGTCAATTCTTCCCATTTATCAATCTTATATTGGAGAGAATTGCGGTGCAGATAGAGTTGCTGGGCTGTTTTTGTTAGGACAGCACTATTTTCCCAAAGAGAGAGAATGATTTCCTGAATCTGATCCTGATCCAAAATCATCTGGTGCAAGCATTCCTTGATTGCTCTCAAGTCCACAAGTCTTTCTCCCATACTCCAAAGATAGAGCTGAGAAAAAGTATGAACACCTTGGTGACCCTGACGCCACCAAGTCTTAAACAAATCCCGCTCCGCTTTAATCAAGTCTGATAGGGCTTGATGCCCCGTCTGAGACCAAACCTGACCCAACATGATAGATAGACGCAGTCCAAAGTCATACTCAACCGCTTCAATCGTATCACTTAAAATAGCTCGTACAGAGGTGTATTTATCTTGTTGAAGTATGAAAACATAATCCTGAGCTCCGACCTGCAGCACTGTCTGACAGTTAGGAAAAAGGGTCCGCATCATATCCAGCCAAGAAGCTAGATTTTCCTGCTGAAAATAGGAAAGATGACAATAAACCAACTGAATCTTTTTAAAAGTTTTCGGCGCCTGTCCCTTACCCTCAATCAGATAGGAATACCAAGGATTGAGCGAACGAGCCTGCTCCTGCTGGGTCAAGAGGGCAACCAACTGCTTTTCACGCTCACTGAGCCCAGCTTCCTCCAGCAAAAGCCACTGCTGAGAAGCTAAAGGGAGAGTGAGATAGCCTTCTTTCTCTACTGGTTGGTCTGAAATCTGAGCCTCAGGAAACCAGTCTTGTAGTTCTTTTGCCATCATGTCCTAGCCCTCCACTTTTTGGATACACCACGAAATCAAGCTCTCAAGACGTTCTAGATTATCAGTCATATGGAGATAGCCCATGACCGCTTCAAAACCTGTGGACATGCGATAAGTCACCACATCAGCATTTTTGGCCTTGGTGTGGCTATTGGTATTTCGACCTCGCTTGTAGACCTCTTCTTCTTTTTCTGTTAAGACCTGCTCATCCAACATAAGAGAAATCAGGCGAGCCTGAGCTTTGGCTGACACATACTTGGTCGCTTCTTGATGGAGTTTATTGGGTTTGGTCATACCTTTTAGAATGAGGTGACGGCGAATATACATGGAATACACCGCGTCCCCCTCAAAAGCTAACGCAATCCCGTTAATGAGATTGACATCAATCACGTGTCCACCTCACTCCATCTTTGGTGTCAAGGAGCTTAATCCCTTGAGCAGCCAATTGGTCACGGATCTGGTCCGCTGTCGCAAAGTCACGATTAGCACGCGCTTCTTGGCGTTTTTGAATCAAGGCTTCAATCTCTGCATCCAAAACTTCCTCAACAAAGACAATTCCAAAGACCTCTAACATAGTCGCCAGAGCTTCCTTAACACTTGCATCATAGTTACCTGAGTTAATCCATTTGGCCATTTCAAAGACCACTGTGATACCGTTAGCAGCGTTAAAATCTTCATCCATAGCTGCTACAAACTTGTCTTTAAAAGCTTGTAACTCTTTGACATCCACTTTTCCTGTAAATGGTTGCTCATAAGTGTTTTTCAAATACTTGAGATTGGTCTCAGCGTCTCGCACTGCCTTTTCCGTAAAGTTGATAGGCTTGCGATAATGTTGAGTCGCAAAGAAGAATCGAAGTACCTGTCCGTCAAGAGTTTTAAGGGCATCGTGTACGGTAATAAAGTTGCCCAAGGATTTGGACATCTTGACATTATCGATGTTGACAAAGCCATTGTGCATCCAGTAATTGGCAAAGGTCTTGCCTGTTTTGGCTTCTGACTGGGCAATTTCATTGGTGTGGTGTGGAAACTCTAGGTCGGCTCCACCACCGTGAATATCAATGGTATCACCTAAAATCTCTGTCGACATGACCGAACACTCGATATGCCAGCCCGGACGACCAGATCCCCAAGGACTATCCCAAGAAATCTCGCCTGATTTGGCAGCTTTCCATAGGGCAAAGTCTACAGGATTTTCCTTACGAGCTGTTTCTTCATCGGTACGACCTGAAGCACCCAGCTCCAAATCTTCCAAGGTTTTATTAGCCAATTTGGCATAGTTGTGAGATTTTTCCACACGGAAATAGACATCTCCTTGGCTCTCATAAGCAAAACCTTTTTCAATCAAGTCTCCCACAAAGCGGATAATGTCAGCCATAAACTCCACCACACGCGGATGGCGAGTCGCAGGTTTCACGCCCAAGGCCGTCACATCCTCACGAAAGGCAGCAATGTACTTGTCCGCAACCTCCTGAGGCGTGATACCTTCCTCCTTGGCACGGTTGATAATCTTATCATCCACATCCGTAAAATTGGAAATATAGGCAACCTCATAACCACGATACTCAAAATAGCGACGAATGGTATCAAAAGCCACCGTCGAACGGGCATTCCCCACGTGGATATAGTTGTACACGGTTGGCCCACAAACATATATCTTTACTTTGCCGTCCTCAATCGGGACAAATTCTCGCAAATCACGAGACATGGTGTCGTAGATTTTAATCATAAAATAATAGTCAGGAAAGCCAAAATCCGAGAACAGTTAGTTTCATCACTAAGAGTTCAATTGAATTTCAGTCCGAATCTCTCTACACTTCGGAATCCCTTGCTCCTTTCTCATTCAGATAAACCACCTGAGTCTGTTTGACAAAGCCAATTTTTTCATACAAATGTTTGGCACCTACATTGCTATCCTCTACTGCAATTTGGAACTCCTTATCATTTTGCTCAATCAGTTGGTTGACAAGGAATTTTGCTAAGTAGCTTCCATAGCCTTTCCCACGTTCAGGTTCAGATATTGCTAAACCGTAGAAGTAATTCGTATTAGTCGATAAATCTACCGTGCACGTTCCAATAACCTGACCGTCTTTTAATAAAATATATAAGCGACTTTCTGGATCCTTCAGAGCTTCAGCGACATATCTATCCACAATCTCTCTAGACTCATGTTCCTCTGAGAATGCCTGAAATTTTAACTGACTAATTTGATCCTGATACGAACTATCTGCTAACAAAACTTCAAGATTGGAAATATTTGCTAACGGATAAGGTTTTCTATCCTTACCTAACCAAGTTTCTGTCTCTTCATCCTCGACCAATCCCCAGTTGCTGATAAAATCAGGATGGCGGTCTAGAAAAACACGCTCTGTCTGAAAAGTAACTGAATGAATCGGAAAAGAAGCTGTTTCTCTCTCAAAACTAGTAAACAATGCACGCGCAACCCCCTGACGGCGATGAACTGGATGAACCAGTATCGTCACTTCCACATCTTGGTCATCTGCATAGACAGTTAATAAACCAACAAGTTCGCCTTTTTCATAATAAAGGAAAAAGGCGGGCATGTTTGGGGCAAAATTAAGCATGTTAGAGAGATAGGGATCACGATAGGTACCGTCGTAGTTTTGACAACAGTTAATTAGTTTTTTCGCCTCAGATAGCTCCTCTTGGCTTAACTTGTTTCTTACTTGAATCATATAGGTATCCTCTACAACCCAGACGATCTGTGACTAGCTTCTTTAGCCTGCTCGAGTTTATTGACGTAATACTCTCGTTTTTCTTCAACCTCATGAATGACCGGCTCGTCTTTCTTACCATGAAGGCGGACAATCTTGGCAGGAATACCAACAACCGTCACATCACTAGGTACATCTGCCACGACAACTGCTGCTGCACCGACCTTAGCATTTTCACCAATTTCCACTGGTCCGATAACCTGGGCATGAGCTGATATGAGAGCTCCCTTTCGAACGGTCGGATGGCGTTTGCCACAGTCTTTCCCTGTTCCACCAAGAGTTACTCCGTGGTAAAGGAGAACACCCTTTTCAACAATCGCTGTTTCTCCAATCACCAAGCCTGAACCGTGGTCGATAAAGACACCTGAATCAATCTGGGCACCTGGATGAATCTCAATCTGAGTCCAAAAGCGCCAAAACTGACTGTGCATACGAGCCAGGAGTTTGAAGCCATGCTTCCAGAGAAAATGTGAAAGACGGTGGGCCGCCAAGGCCTTGACACCTGGATAAGTCAGCAAAACCTCCAAAGTGGTGCGGGCCGCTGGATCATTTTCTTTTACGATATCAATGGTTTCGCGCCACCATCCCATACATTTCTCCTTTTCTTATTCTGAATCTTTTGGTGTTTCTGTAAATTCTTTCTTAGGTTTGTGGTCCTTGTGATGACGTGGGCGATGAGGACGCTCAGACTTCTCACCTTTTTCGTCACGTTCAGGTTTTGGAGGACGAGGAAGAAGGGCTTTCATAGAAGCATCCACACGTCCTTTTTCATCAATCTTGATAACCTTAACATCAACTTCATCCCCGATTGCTACCAAGTCTTCGACATTATTGGTACGCGTCCAAGCCATCTCAGATATATGAACAAGAGCATCTGTCTTGTCAAAGAGGTTAACAAAGGCACCAAATTTCTCGATACGAACAACCTTAGCACGGTAAACTTCATCCACCTTAGCTTCACGAACCAAACCAGCAATAATCTCTTTAGCACGATTGATAGCACCTTGGTCGCTCGAGTAGATAGATACATTTCCTTCTTCGTCAATATCAATCTTAACGCCTGTTTCAGCGATAATCTTGTCGATGGTTTCTCCACCCTTACCGATGACAATCTTAATCTTGTCCACATCAATCTTGATCGTATCAATTTTCGGAGCAGTTGGAGCCAATTCTGGACGAACTTCTGGAATGGTTGCTTCAATCACATCAAGAATTTCAAAACGGGCTTTCTTGGCTTGGGCAAGAGCCTCAGTCAAGATTTCTGCAGTGATCCCTTGGATCTTGATATCCATTTGAAGGGCTGTAATCCCGTCACGAGTACCTGCAACCTTGAAGTCCATGTCTCCAAAGTGGTCTTCCAAACCTTGGATATCTGTCAAGACTGTGTAGTTATTTCCATCTGAGATAAGTCCCATAGCAATACCAGCTACTGGCGCCTTGATTGGCACCCCACCAGCCATAAGGGCAAGAGTTCCCGCACAGATAGAAGCCTGAGATGAAGAACCGTTTGATTCCAAGACTTCTGCTACCAAACGGATAGCGTATGGGAATTCCTCCAAACTTGGCAAGACTTGAGCAAGGGCACGCTCACCGAGAGCACCGTGACCAATTTCACGACGACCAGGCGCACCATAACGACCTGTTTCCCCTACAGAATATTGAGGGAAGTTATAGTGGTGCATAAAGCGTTTCTTGTACTCTGGATCCAAACCATCAATGATTTGAGTTTCTCCCATCGGAGCCAAGGTCAAGACAGAAAGGGCTTGCGTTTGTCCACGAGTGAAGAGACCTGAACCGTGCACACGAGGAAGGAAGTCAACAACCGCATCCAAAGGACGGATTTCATCGACCTTACGACCATCAGGACGCACCTTGTCTTCTGTGATCAAACGGCGCACTTCAGCGTGTTCCATTTGTTCCAAGATTTCAGCCACATCGCGCATGATACGGTCAAATTCTTCGTGGTCTGCATATTTTTCTTCGTAAACGGCAGTTACTTGGTCCTTAACTGCTTGAGTTGCAGCTTCACGAGCCAATTTTTCTTCTACTTGAACTGCTTTTTGAAGGTCGCTGTTGTAGGCTGCGATGATTTCAGCCTGCAAGTCAGCGTCCACATGAAGCAATTCCACTTCTGCTTTTTCCTTACCGACAGCAGCAACGATTTCTTCTTGGAAGGCAATCAATTCTTTGACCGCTTCGTGCCCTTTAAGGAGCGCTTCCAGCATGATTTCTTCTGATAATTCTTTAGCACCAGACTCTACCATGTTGATAGCGTGTTTAGTCCCAGCTACTGTCAATTCAAGAAGAGATTGCTCTGCCTGTTCTTGACTAGGGTTGATGATGATTTGACCATCTACATAGCCCACCTGTACCCCAGCGATTGGTCCGTCAAATGGAATATCTGAGATAGAAAGCGCCAAGGATGAACCAAACATAGCAGCCATTGGTGCAGATGCATTTTCATCGTAAGAAAGCACAGTGTTAATCACTTGCACTTCGTTACGGAAACCTTCCGCAAACATAGGACGGATTGGACGGTCAATCAAACGCGCTGTCAAAGTCGCATCTGTTGAAGGACGTCCTTCACGTTTCATAAAGCCACCAGGAAACTTCCCAGCCGCATACATTTTTTCTTCGTAGTTGACTTGAAGAGGGAAGAAATCTCCAGTTGCCATTTTCTTAGACATCACGGCAGCAGTCAAGACAGTTGACTCACCGTAACGCACGACAACTGCGCCATTTGCTTGCTTAGCAACCTGACCAGTCTCTACAATTAACTCACGACCCGCAAAAGTCGTTTGAAACACATGTTTTGTCATTTTAATCCCCTTTGGATTGATAAAATTATACGCCTTGCCTACAAAAATCAAGATACTAAGCCGTCAAGCAACTCAAAGGAAAATAGGAAATCGAACGACGGAGCGACTGCTCCTAGGCAGATTTATCTTTTTCCAAAGAGTTGTAGGCGTGTTCAATTCTCAAGATACCAAGGACGTCAAAAGCAAAGTAAAAATAGGAAACTGACGAAGTCTTCGATGAAGACAAGACAGTTTATCTTTTTTACACAGCTTTTCGGCCGGGTTCAATTACTCAAGATACTAAGCCGTTAAGCAACTCAAAGGAAAATAGGAAATCGAACGACGGAGCGAATGCTCCTAGGTAGATTTATCTTTTTCCACAGAGTTGTAGGCGTGTTCAGTTACACAAGATATTTTGGACGGTTCGGCTTGCCGAACATTTCTGTAGAAAAATAGGAAGGTGACGCCGCACTCGATGAGTGCTAGGAAGCTTATCTTTTTTCCTAAGAAATGAGGCCAAAATTCAATTAAGTATCTTTTTGATATTTCCCTGAAATAGTGCGGACGGGAGGTAAAATTATCCAGTGGATGATTTTAGAAATCCAATGGAATTTCAATGGTAATTTTTAATTACTTCGCCTTTTCATTTCTATGCTCAGGCTAAAATAGTTTCCCGAACTATTTTACTCTCAAAAATCCCGTCTTAGATAATAATATTGTTATCATCTAAGATACCACGATAGCGTGAAATATCTTTTAAATACTCACTCTGTTCGTGTTTTTTGAGACACACATTATTAGATTTTGTTTAAAAAATAATCAACTTTAAACAAACTTCTACAACCTAAATACCCTCATCTTTGTATCAAGTACGTACAGAGTCTATTTTATCATATTTTTCTTAAAAAGTGCGGTCTTTACCATGAAAAAGGAACCATTCCCCTCACTTGAGAAGAATGGTTTGCTTTTTATTATCCTAGAGACTGATGATTAAACAAGGCATGAGTTGCTTGGTGGATGTATTTTGCTGTTTCTGCATTGTTCATGGTGTAGAGATGAACACCTGCAACATCCTGAGTTACCAAGTCCACGATTTGGTCCACTGCATAGGCAAGTCCTGCTGCTCTGAGCGACTCAGGGTCATGCTCATACTTGTCTAAAATGGCTTTGAATTTGCGTGGAAGATGGATATTCTCACAAGTCTTCAAGAGGCGGAGAGCCTGACTTCGATTCAGAATTGGCATAATCCCTGCATGAATTGGAACATCAATCCCAGCCAAGATACACTTGTCTTGGAAATCATAGAAGCGCTCATTGTCAAAGAAAAGCTGAGTTACAAGGCTCGAACAACCTGCATCCACTTTCTTCTTAAGATTTTGAATATCTGAAATCTGATTTGGTGAATCTGGATGTCCTTCTGGATAGCAAGCGCCAACAATATCAAAGTGAGGGGCTTGCTCCTTGATGAACTCAATCAAGTCAGTTGCGTAGCGGAAATCCTTTTGTGGTTCCACATCTGGAATAATATCCCCACGAAGAGCCAAGATTTTCTGCACTCCAACCTTGTCCAAGTCTGCAATAGTTTCAGCAACCTTGTCCTTAGTCAAATAGATAGCTGGCAAGTGGGCAATAGTCGGAATCGCCAAGTCATTTTGGATAAAGTCAGCCAAACAAACCGTCGTTTCCTTGATATTAAATTTATTATTGCTGGCAGTTACACTGATAAAGTGAGGAGCCAACTCCTGCATATCTTGAAGAGCAGAAATAATGTTATCATTACCCACGGCTGGGTTGGGAGGGAACACTTCAAATGAGAGTGACGGTGTTTGGCGTGACATAGTCATTATCCTTTTCTAGTTGATTTTTTTCGTTAGCTGGATTCCTAGAATCCAAGTGAAACAGGCAGATTGACCAAACAGCGCTTCTTGAGAAATCCTTATCTTACAATTTCTCACGCGCAGCTTTCGCTGCTTCAACAAGGCGGATCAAGCTTTCTTTTGTTTCTGGAATACCACGTGTTTTCAAACCACAGTCTGGGTTGATCCAAACTTTCTTGCTTGGCACTTTAGCAAGGATGGCTTCGATTGTATTGTCGATTTCGCCTTCATTTGGCACACGAGGAGAGTGGATATCATAAACCCCAGGTCCTACTTCTGTTTGGAAGTTTTTCGCTTTGAGTTCGTCCAAGATTTCAAGGTTTGAACGGCTAGCCTCAAAGGAAATAACGTCTGCATCCATGTTATCGATAGCTGGGATGATATCTGTAAATTCTGAGTAACACATGTGAGTGTGGATTTGTGTGTCTGGCGCTACTGTTGAGTGTACCAAGCGGAAGGCAGGAATAGCCCAGTCAAGATAGTCTTCGTACCAGTCGCTACGGCGAAGTGGCAATTTTTCACGAAGAGCAGCCTCGTCGATTTGGATGATTTTCACACCAGCAGCTTCAAGGTCAAGCACTTCATCCTTGATAGCAAGGGCGATTTGAAGAGTAGAATCCTTGATAGAGATGTCTTCACGTGGGAATGACCAGTTGAGGATGGTAACAGGTCCAGTCAACATACCCTTAACAGGTTTGTTTGTACGGCTTTGTGCATAGCTAGACCATTTAACAGTGATAGGGTTGAGACGAGTGACATCACCCCAGATGATTGGTGGTTTAACCCCACGCATACCGTATGATTGTACCCAACCATTTTTAGAGAAGAGGTAACCTGACAAGTTTTGACCGAAGTACTCAACCATGTCATTACGCTCAAATTCACCATGAACAAGGACATCAAAGTCAATATCTTCTTGCCACTTGATCCATTCGTCAATCGTTTCAGCAAGGAAAGCGTCGTACTCTTCTTGAGACAATTCACCTTTACGGTAAGCCAAACGTTTGGCACGAACTTCCTTGGTTTGAGGGAATGAACCGATAGTTGTTGTTGGAAGAGCTGGAAGCTTAAGAGTTTCTTCTTGGATGGCTTCACGTTCTGCAAAGGCTGGCAAACGAGTGTAGTCTGCGTCTGTCAAATCAGCGATACGCGCACGGAGTTCAGCATTTTCACCCACACGTTCAGTCGCAAAGAGTTCTTTGTTAGCTGCAAGTGCTTCTTCACCTTGACCATTGCGGATAGCATCCAAATCACGGATCTCATCTAATTTTTCAACCGCAAAGGCAAAGTGGTTCAAGATTGCTGATTCAAATTCTTCATTAGCAGTTGTAAATGGCACATGAAGAAGTGAGCATGAACTTGTCAAGACAATGTTTTCAGCTGGAATTTGTTCAAGAACAGCCAAACTCTTTTCGTAGTTGTTACGCCAGATGTTTTTACCATTGACAATACCTGCATAAAGAGTCTTATCAGCTGGGAAACCACCTTTAACGAGTTCAAGAGTTTTCTTACCTTCAACGAAGTCAAGACCGATAGCATCTACTGGCAAGTTTACAAGGTCAGCGTAGACGTCACGAACGTCACCGAAGTAAGTTTGAAGCAAGACTTCAAGACCTTTTTTGTCAGCCAAGAGTTTGTTGTAGAGGTTCAAGAAGAGAGCTTTTTCTTCAGCTGTCAAATCTTTGACAAGAGCAGCTTCATCCAATTGGATACGAGTCGCACCAAGTTCTGCCAATTTAGCAAAAACTTCTTGGTAAGCAGCCACTAAGCTATCTACGAAGTCTTCTGCTTTCACACCTTCTTCAAAGTCTGACAATTGAAGGAAAGTGAATGGACCTACAAGGACAGGACGAGTGTTCAATCCAAGTTCTTTTGCTTCTTGGAATTCATCGAAAATCTTGTGACCTGCCAATTTTACTTGAGTGTCTTTTTCAAATTTAGGAACGATGTAGTGGTAGTTGGTGTTGAACCATTTCTTCATTGGAAGGGCGCGAACATCTCCTTTTTCTCCTTGGTAACCACGTCCCAAAGCGAAGTAGCGCTCAAGGTCAGACAAGTCCAAGTTTTGAACTGAAGCAGGTACCACGTTGAAAAGGAAAGCTGCATCTAGGAAGTTGTCATAGTGAGAAAAGTCATTTGATGGAATTTCAGTGATTCCTTTTTCTTTGACGATGTTCCAGTGTTTAGCACGCAAGTCTTTTGCGGCTGCCAAGAGTTCTTCTTCTGAGATTTCTTTTCTAAAGTATTTTTCAGTTGTAAATTTTAATTCGCGGAATTCGCCCAAACGAGGGAAACCGATGATTGTAGTTGACATGATGTGTCCTCCAAAATTTGTTGTTGAAACTATCTTAACAGAAAAGAAAGCGTCTGTATAATTGTAAAAAATTAGGCTTTGATATAGTTTGAAACTATATCTCCGTTTTAGACAAAAGAAAAAGACTTGAGACAAATGCCTCAAATCCTTTGTGTAGCTTGTTTTATAGCTGTATTTTAGTTAGACTGGTAAAACGTGTTATTAGTAATTCTTATAAGCGACTATGACTTGTTATTAGAAAAGACTATAGGTCTATCCCTTTCTCTCGTAGATTAGCTAGACACTCCCCATACTAGGTCGCGTCATGTTCGCTGTATATAGGACTAGTCAACTTTTCCTCTACTAAATCTTGATAAGGAGGGCAGGTCTTGCCACGGTAGTTCTTATCCAGCCACTCTGGACTGACATTGTAGCCACGGTCATCCATTTCCTCCATGATCAAGCGATTATAGGCATAGAGATGATAGGGCGACTGAGTAAAGACATAATCCACCGTCGCATGCTTTCTGCCCCAGCCATTGCCACGCAAGGCACAACACTCTCGATGTTGCCCCAAGAGTTGCGGACGGGGAAGTTGTGAAATCAAAGCCTCATGCCAAAGTCTCATGGGAGTCTCCTTTCAATAAAGTCGAATGTTGCAAGTAGCTATTTGGATAGTTTTCAAGCAAGTCTCGAGTCTTAGTGATCAAGCCTTCCTTAGAACCCTGACCAAAGCGGTAGCGATCAAGTAAGAGCATATAGTCCTTGCGCTCAGCATCTGTTGCTTTCTTTTTGAAATAGCCCCAAATATGCTGAAAGGCATTGCAAACCTGACCCCTGTGTTCTGAAATCTGGCAGGCACTGTCAATCATCTCCTGAACCTGACTCATCTCTGCCTCTTCATTCTTCAAGTATTGGCGAATCTCATTGTATATATTGCTGGAATGGCTCAACACGAGGTATTTGTTTCTAGCCCAGAGTTGTTGGCACCGGGATTTTTGATTAGTTTGTTCCATATTTCTCCTAACTTTCTACTAGTTCCCAGGAAATATGGAAACAAAGTTGTATCTTAAAAATGAGCGGAATATGAGCGAATCAATTACTCCCATCACCCTTCAAACTCTTTCAAAAACTTTTTGAGTTCAGCATCGGCTTCTGGTGTGGTTCCATGGAGTTGACCGAGCATTTCGAGTAGGGAAGCGGTTTGGGTTTGGATTGCTTCATTTGTCGTGTTAATCTTGCTGACGATATCTGTCAGTGGCTCAACTTCTTCTTCCTCAAAGGTATCTACATAGCGAGGGATATTGAGGTTGTAGTCATTTTCGACAATTTCTTCATAGCTCGCTAGATGGGCAAACTTGTTAATCTCCTCACGAGATTTGTAGGCTTCCAGAATCTTCTCGATATGAGCATCCGTCATGATATTCTGGTTTTTCCCTTTATCAAACTCCTTAGAAGCATCGATAAAGTAGACATTACGATTGGTACGGTTCTTTTTGAGAATGATGACCGTAGTCGGAATGCTGGTATTAAAGAAGATATTGGCAGGTAGACCGATAACCGTGTCAATGGCCCCTTCTTCTAACAAGGCCTTACGAATGGTCCCTTCCGCATTTCCACGGAAAAGAACCCCGTGAGGAAGGACGATAGCCATAACTCCATTATCCTGCTTGAGATGGTAGTAACCATGCAAAAGAAAGGCAAAATCAGCCTTGGACTGGGGCGCTAGTTTCCCAAAAGGAGAGAAACGAGGGTCCGCCATAAAGCCTGAACTTGCTGACCACTTGGCAGAGTATGGTGGGTTCATGAGAACACCGTCAAAGTTGGTTGGTTCTTGAGTCGGCCAGTCTTCGTCTAGCGTATCGGCATTGTGGAGAAATTGATTTTCAACAGGAACACCGTGTAGAATCATGTTCATCCGAGCCAAGTTATAGGTCGAAATATTGAGTTCCTGACCAAAGTAGACCACTGTCTGCGGTTTATGAGAGTATTTCTTGGCATTGAGCAAGAGGGAGCCAGATCCCATAGTCGCATCATATATGGTAAAGCCTAGCTGGTCCTCACGACCCAAAAAGGCAATCTGTGTCATAAGCTTGGCAACAGGCTGAGGTGTATAGAACTCACCAGCCTTCTTACCCGAGTCAGTCGCAAACTGACCAATCAGATACTCATAAGCATCCCCCAGCATATCACCAGCATGACCAGCCACATCTAGCACAGCCAACTCTTTCATGACCGCCGCCACCGTTTGGTTTTGCTTTTGCGGAGTCGCCCCTAGCTTTTTGGAATAGAGGTCAATATCTTCAAAGAGATTTTCATAGAGTTCATCACTCTGCTCGATATCACGAAAACCTTGAGCCAAATCTTCCAGCTGGAAAGTTCCCTCATTGACACGTGCTACAAGAGCCGTAAAGGTCAACTCAGGCTTGATACTGTAGTTGAGTTCGTCCTTCATGACTACAAGAAGATTCTCGTGGGTGTCCGCATCCTCATAGTAGTTACGATAGACCTCAAGAGCAGCCTCTAGACTCTCACTCCCCTCCTCCATGGTCTCCGCCACGAAAAAGAGCATCTTATCTGACAGGTACTTATAAAAGACCATACCCAAAAGATAGGACTTGTAGTCATTGGCATCCATCTTAGAGCGGAGAACATCCGCTGAGTTCCACAGAGCTTGATAGAGCGACTGGGAAGTTTGTGTTGTTTCCATAATGTTTCTTTCTAAGTTTTGAAATATAATTGTTAAAAGTTATCACTAATCACCTATATAAACATATCTTGCAAGAGTTTCTTTTTCAAAGTCTCAAGCTGAGAAATTTTTTCTTGGTAAGAGCTGATGATCTTATCGAGGTTGGAGAAGTAGGCGCCGATGGCACTATTCTTCATCTCTTAGCCCTCTTTCCTTCAAATCTTGAAACTCCCGCTTGGCTTTCTCGATCTCTCTTCTAGGTGTCTTTTATGATGTCTATTCAAATAATTCTATTTATAGATAATACATTTTTTCATACCTTCTATATTATATAAGTAATTAGTTAATTAAACCACTTAAAAAAGTGTTAGTAATATTTACCTCAAAAGGGATAGTTTTACCGTAACAAATATTATTACTAACAATATAAGCTTCAACGTAATGTCTACCGAAATACGAGGTCTTCTCTTTTAAAATTCTTTTTCCTTTAAAATAATTTCCTCTAAGGCAATTAGCATTTGTCGCTTCCATTCCGGTATTAGTAACCTTCCAATAGATATCGTATGTTGGCGGAAAATTACCTTTTAATTCAAAATCAATATCTCCATTTTTCGATATTACATCTCCACTTTTAATACGTTTCCTAATATTATCTTGTCTAAAAGAAGCACTGATACTTATTGGTAAAATTAATGATTCTGACCATTCACTTTTTTCATAATACGATAGTTCTTTCAAATCTATTCCAATATTAAAATTTTTATTATCTATACTTCGTCTAATATAAAACATTTTCATCGAATCTGAAAATTCAATATTTGTACTAAAATCTGAGTAAAGTTGTTCTAACCAATATAGAAACTTTTTGAAATAACGTTCATCCTCACTCCATTTTGTAGATAAATTTTCTTTTTCATTTACAGGATTAAGTACACATTTACGATTGGTGCTGTCATTATCTATTCCCTCAATCAAATGTAAAATTACATTTTCTAATAATTCTTCAAATGTTTCACTTTTAGAAACAACCTTTTGATAAGATTTAGCAGCTAGCGTTGTAATAATAATTGAGGAAGGTTTGTACTCCAATTCATTCTCAAAACATACTTCTGCATGCCTTTTTAATAATTGAACAATCCTTTGTAAAGGTGTTTTAATTGTATATTCAGGAAATTCCTCGAAAATTTGATTTAATCTTTTATACTCTTCTTTATAATGCTCAAAATTAGACTGAGCCCGGAACCATTTATAATAACCTTTTGGATTACTTATTTCCCAACTATTAGATAAATTATTAAAATCATGATGCCTCTTATCAGTGATTGCTATATCATCAGTTTGAGAATCGCCATACGGAACGCTAGGTAAAATATCAACATGAAAATTCACATCATCGCTGTATTCAATCGTCCAGCACCTATTACCATTATAAGGTTCCTTCTTCATACTATGTTTTTGCATGTAACTCTTTATACATTTCCCTAACAAATTTTTTAAATCCTCTTGAGACTGTTCAAGCATATGTTTTCCAGTAAAATTACACACTATATCAACATCATAGTTTCCATCATTAGTAAGTGGCTTTATAGCAGTACCAAGTTTTATAGATCCTTGTAAAAAAATATCTGGTCTATAATTAGATAATTCTGAATCGGAAATATAATCTACTATGGAATAATATCTATTTGTTGCTTTTTCGTAATTTGCATCAGAAATATCAATACTTTCGATCAATTCTTCAAGTTCAGGAATAGGTCTTAGTTTTTTCAATTTAATACCTCAAATATCTTATAAAATATATTTTGAATGTGCACCGATTTTTTTAGAAAATTCATTAATCTGTACGCACTCTTTTTCAATATCTCGAAAATCTATTAACTTGATCGTATCATGCTTACTTTGATAATCGGATATTAGATTCTCATATTCTTTTGGTAAATATATTTCGTAAATATCGAATATTAGAATTTCTTCTTTTTGATAATTTGTTGAAAATCTAATTCTAGGTTCTATTTGTTTAATATACTCAATTCTTATATTCCTTAAAGCTTCATTAGGAAGAATATTATCTGTTATTATTTCTTCTAAAAATTCTCTATACACTGATATTTCACGATTTTTTCTAGAATTAAACCAATCTAAAATCTTTAATACATACTTACCTTTAGAAAAAAAGCGTAAATCCCCTTCCTCATAAAATCCCACTTCATTCTCAAATCTAATTTCAAATTTAGTCTCTAACTCTTTGAATGAATCATAAACTTTATAAACACCTCCAACAGGTTGATATTGATCTATATGCTCCCCTTTTATCAAAAGATACTTATTAGCAATTTTTATTCTATATAAATAAGCAATACTAAATCTAATATCCTTGTTCCAGTAACGAAGCACATCTAAATACATTTTAATTCTTTTTCTGTTTGCAAATGCAAATCCGATTATTACCCATATAACATTTGTTAATAATCCAATAAAAATATCAAACAACAGAAAATCCTCCATAAAATCTATAAAAACATATATTGTAAAAGTTTCTTCTTCAGTGTTTCTAACTGAGAAATTTTTTCCTGGTGAGCAGAGATGAGGTTATCAAGGTTTAAGAAATAAGAGACGATGGCTTGTTGTTCTTTTTTATCAGGGTATAAAAATTCATATTTCATTAAGTTTGATGGACTTATTCCAAAAACTTTCATACCTGTACCAACTTTATAACCATATTTTCTAAACGTTTGAGTTTTAAACATGTAATATAAGAAAATAGAATCAAAAATTGAGTAAGGTCGAACAGCTATTGTATGAAGCCCTGCAACTATTTTTTCTGATAAAGTTATAGCTATAACTGCAACTTCTGCAATTCCTTTATAATCCTCTGAAGCATCAGCAAAAATTAGATCTCCTTGCTGTAGAAATTCATTCATTTTTGTATCCGATTTAATGTATGGAATTGAATTTCCATCATCTATCATAGAAACTTTTCCTAGATGAATATCACCATAATGTATGTACTTTAGACCTGTATCTTGATTTGTCTCAACATCTCTTGACAAAGAGTAGGATTTTACCCGATCTGTAGATTTTTCTAAGGTAGTTTTCTCCCACTCACCTTCAAATCCATCCAAACGAATCTCAGGTACAGTCTGTCCAGCTTTGGGAAACATCTTTGAGAGCATGGCCACCTTGAGGGATTGGTAGTTGGTGAGATTATCCTTGTAGCTCGCTAGAAGGTCGTCGAGGGTGCAGAAAAGGGATCCGATGGCGGATTGTTCTTCTAAAGATGGAAAAGATATTATAAATTTTTCTACATCATTTTTTGTAATGTTAGGATCTTTTCTACTACTCGCTGCAACATTTCTCCAGCTTTCCTTTTTAAAATTTAAAAAATTTAGTAGAAAATTTGGATTAATTTCATTGACTGGCATCAAAGCAGCTAGGGCTTGATTAATCGTAGCAGGATAAGCTAGTAACCCTGTTCTTCCAATTTGATTAAATCCACCGTACATTGCTATCAATACAGAATTTTCAGGTAAAAGTTTTAATTTTGTTGCTCCATAAACTGAGATTTTTTCTTCATTAGAGCATATTAGAGAATTATTTAAATCTGTTGTTTTTATCCATGGAATTTCTCCATTTTGATAATTTCTACTATCAGATCGTGACGGAGTGTTCCCGGAATAAACTTCGTATAATTCTCCTAATTTAGATTTAGTCCAAGTATTTTCAAATTCATGAAATCTAATTCTAGGAATGACTTTCTTCCCCATAGTTCTTAATAAACCTCATTTCTATACTACAACTTCATTTTTAATAAATTATAATCTTTATTTATGTCTTTTTTCTTTAAATTTGAAATCACAAAATTCTCTGTTTCAGGACTCCAATACAATTTAAGATATTTTTTTGTTCGTGTCATAGCAGTATATAGAATATTATGATTAATTTGTTCATCTACTTCATTAGTGATAACAATTTTTACAGATTCATACTCCAAACCTTGAGCCTTATGAATTGAAATTGCATACGATACTTGAAAAGGAACTGTCGCCGAATTATCTTCTATATCCTCATCTGCACTACTATATCTATCTACACTAAACCTAATAACAGAATTATTATTGTTGCCACTTTCCAAAAGTTCTATCTCACTATCAGAAACATCTAATCCATTTAAAACCACTCCTAACAATTCTATTGTAAAAATAATTTTATCACTATTTTCGATAACTTGTATATCTCTAATAATTCCCTTTAAATTGTTATACAAAACTCCATTAAATCTACTTGACTCACTAAAGACTATAGGATCATTAATTTTATAAAATTTAGAATTCCATTTGATACTTTGATGAGGATTTGATGCTTGTAACAATCTATTTATATTATTAATGCCATAGATTCCATCATAATTTAAACTTAGAATAATTTCATCTTCATGAACTTTTTCAAATATACTGGCATCCAATTGAAAATTCAAGTCTTTTCGAGATAAATGCTCCATAATGTCAGGCTCAATATTTCTTACTTTATCCCAAACCTCAATCAGACCATCATCCCGTGTTCTATATGGAGTGTCTAATTCTATTATAGCCTCCGTTTTTATAATTTTTTTAGCAAGTTCGAACCAATTTCCAAACTGAATAGCCTCAATTTGGAAAATATCACCCACTAAAACTAGAAATTTACACGAGATTTTTTTTAGCAATTCTGCCATATCGGAGTTACTCACCATACTACACTCATCAACAAATAATATGTCACATTTTATTTCTGTTTTATATTTGATTTTCTGAATCGTTGAAAATTCACAATTCGATGAACTGATTCTTCTTCTTAAATTTTCAACTGCTGTATGTGTCACAGATAAAAATAATTTATCTGCTGAATTAAAAAATTGTGCAATATGATTTATAAAGTATGTTTTTCCTGTTCCGGCAGAACCATATATTAAAGCAACTGCAGAATCAGAAAATAGTGAGGTTAGTTTCTCTTTTTTAAAAGGGTCATCAATACTATGTTCGCTTGTTTCTAACCATCTCTCAACTGATTGAGTATGATTTTTATTATTATCTCTTGAAAAGTCTATTAATTTTTTCAAAACTTCAAGTGAATCAGTTTCATATTGTGAAATAAAGACTTGTCCATTTTCAATTTTTAATTTTCTTCCTTCATGTTTACTTATTATTTTTTCATTATACTGCCAAGCTAAAGCCTCAACTCTTTCAGAGTATTCTTCTGACAATTCAGTTATTGATGTGTATATTTTCCCATGAATCTCAGTATTATTTTTTATTAGTCTCGCTAGAAATTCGCTATCTTTCCCACTATCATCAATACAAGCTAATAAATCATATATTTTAGGATTATGATTTATTAAAGAAGAGCAAAACGGCATCTCATCAAAAGGAATACACCCCCATTTTAATCGAAGACCAGATAATTTTATATTTCCTCCTTCACATTTATTATATGGATGATTATCATAAAAATACTGTTCTTTTAAAATCTCATTATTCATATGAAACAGTAAGTATCTTAGTATATTAGAGCCCGAATTGTTTGCCTGAATTATCATTCTAGCATTATCTAAAATATCAAAGATATAAGATACCTGTGATTTTTGGTTGACATAAGCTTTAGTTTTTTGATATAACTCCTGATTTAATTCTATAATATCAATTAAATTTATTTGATTTTTCTTTAGAAACGCCATTAAAATTCTATATTCCATGTGTGAAGACTTCACTTCATCTCCCCCAATTTTTAGGATACGGCTTAATGAATGAAATTCACACGGACGAATAGCAACATCCCAATCAGCAATTACTGATATAGTTAGGGTAGAACCATATATATTTATTTTTTCATTTCTTATATATAGCTTCGTTGCATAATTTGACATAATTTCTTTATTAGTATACGCTGTTATTCTCTCTGATTTTTTACCAGCACCATATGTACTGGTATATGTTACTTCATAATAGATATTTTGATTCACAAAAAATGGTTTGATTTTTTGTATGTAATATCTTTCACTCTCTGTTATTGGATATTCTGGATTATCAATTACATCAGCAATTTTTGCATAATATTCTTCAGACATTGTATCCATATAGAGGGGAAATTTTTCTAGATTTTCTAAAACTTCAAATTTGTAATTAGTTAGTAAAAATTTTTTTATTTTCAGCATATATTCATAATATTTAAGTAACAATCTCTCTGAATTATTTTCGTCTAGAGTATAATGTGAAGCCGATTTTTGGAGAAATTTATGAATTTTTCTTAAAAAGACATAGTTTGACTTTTCATTAATATATTTTATACTCAGTTCTATGTTATGATAATTCCATTCCAAATCAACATCATTATCATGGTTATATATTTTAACAGCAATATGTTCTACAAAATTTCTCAAAGTATTCATAATATTTTGAGAAGAAAATCCTCTTTCTCTCATCATATTCATCTGTTCTATATTTTTACAAATATTTTTATTTATATCTACAATATGTTTATCAATCTTCATAGTTTTTTTACTCCTGCTAAATTATATATTTTTAATCTACCTAATATAAATTTTAATAATTTCAAGTTTATATAATAAATAGTAATTTCCTTTTGCATATTATTATACCACGGAACCATAAAAATCCCCTTAGAAATCCGCTTCTAAGGGGTTGTCTTTATCCTGATGATTGGTCTGGTTCTGCTGGTTTGTTTTTTTATCTTTCTTGCTACTAGTGATGAGACGACGCTTGCTATATCGGATGATATTGAGTTCCTTGAGGAGTTGAGTCAGGTGTTTCTTTTCAGGGTAGGCTTCTGCACTAGCTGCGGTATAGCGCATAAAGAGCTCGTAGCTGGTTGAAAGTTCTGTACGGAGCTGTCTGGTCTTGCCAACTTCCTTGGTAGACTTAGAAGCACGCGCCTTACTTTCCACTTGGTCATATTTGATCACCGCCGCCAGTTAAGCTTGAAAATCATCAAGCTTGGTCTTGAAGGGTTCCAAATGTTTGGCATACATAGATTCATCCTTGTTTGCCTTAGAAAAAGTGGTCAAACTTTGATGAGTATCCATCATCAGGCTTTCAAACTCACGATTGGTAAAGTTACTATAACTAAGTGGACGAATAGCGTATGTTTTTGTCATGATGATATTCTTTCTATTTTTCATTATGTAAACTTTTAAAATAATTCTAACAGTTACTTTAAAAGATTTATTCCGCTTCCGCTCAACTGTCATTATTTCCATCTAAAACGTACTTTTCAGGACAAATCAGACATTTTCAAATTAAAAAACCCCTATCTGATGGACATACACTCCGTCCATCAGATAGAGACTCTTACTATTTTTAGATTTTACCTTTTCGAGTTTTAGAATACATATAAAATTTAGTAAATATGACTATTCGAAAGCTCGAAGACCTCAAAACTTTTGTAGATAAGTAATTCGAAACGTAGAATACTTGTAAATTTATGTAATCGCAATCATTCGAGGCTTAGAATACATGTAAACTTTAGGAAGTAGGCCTATTCTAAGTCTCGAAGAGCTATCTTCCAACCCTCAATGGCTCAATGACTTCCTCCACTAGTTGGGTATAGGCTTCCTTGATTTGTTTTTTATAGAGGAGAGGATTGAGGGCATCCGCCACCTCTAGCTTATAGTCCTGATAGCGCTGGCTCTTGGTCAGCTGACTTTCTCCTAGTTGTTTTTTCGCTCCCTTACGGTAGTGTTCGACATAGTAACGGAGTTCATCCTCACCGACATACCAGCGCTTGCTAAAGACTTTGATATGTTGCTGGATGACAGCCTCAATCATCTGATCCAAAATATTTGCGATAGACTGACCACGATAGCTTTTCGGATGTTCTTGTACCTCTCTCCAAAGTTCAGTGATGATCTGAGCAAGATTGGGATTGGTCTTCTCAAGACTCTGAATATAGTTATCCACGGCTTCCCTATCTTGAGCGCTTAGGTTCTTTTCTTGACTCTGACCTTGTTCAATCAGGCTTTGGATTAAGGTCAAGATATAGGCATAGTTAATTTCGTCCACTTGGATAGACTCCAGTTCATAGTGGATATCAAGTGGCTCTCCATCGTCATCATCCTCTACTCGGCTTTTTAATTCTGCAAGGACATTTCGATAAAGTCCCAGATACCTTTCCAACTTCTCTCCATCAAGTCCCGTCTGACTGTAAAGTTCTTCCTCATCATACTCTTTGTACACTCGGATAGAGGCTAAATATTTATCAAAGGCTTGATAGGTTTTAGCTAGTTTCCTCAACTCAGGTGTAGAGATTTGCTCGATTTGGAGTCCTTCCTCAGGATCATCGGTGATGAGATTTTGGAAATCACTGCAACTCCGTAAAAAGTTCCTCTTTTCCTCTTCCCAGCTAGGGGCTAGGACCTCGTTTTCACCACCATTTGAGTAGAGCTTGAGGGCATTATCCACTGCTTCCTTAAAGGCTAGGGGCTTTTGGAAGGTGATGATATGACCGTAGGTCTTACTAGAATCAAAGATACGATTGGTTCGGCTAAAGGCTTGGATCAAGTCCTGCGGTTGCATGGGCTTGCGGTCAATAAAGAGAGTTGATAGACAAGGGGCATCAAATCCCGTTAGGAGACGATTGACTACGATGACTAAGTCCAACTGTTCATTTCGATAGAGGTATTTGTCATGCTTTCGAGCTAGACGGTTATTGACATCCGTATTAAAACCACGCAGATCCGCCATGGTAAAATGGGTATCAAACTCTTGGTTATAGTCCTCTAAGACCTGCTTCATGTGGTCTTGATTGGCTCTTGAGTCTTCTTCATTTTCTGTGACCGAGTAGGTGATGGTCGCCTTTGGAAAGTCAGGAAGGACCTGCTTGACCCTTTCCGATACCTTAACCCTCGTCTCCCCAGCCTTGACTCGTTTGAGGAGGTCATAGTAGGCTTGGGCTTGAGGGATGGATTTAACGGTTAGGATGGCATTGTAGGTCTTACCAACTCCTTTTTGGAATCCTAGCTGTTGACGGGATTTATTGATAATGGCATCCAAGACTTCCAGCATATGCTCTTCATCTTCGTAGACAGTATCTGGTATGTCATTTTCAGATTTATCCGTGATGAGGGTATTGCGATAATCTACCTTAAAGCCTAAAACAGCTCCATCATGAATGGCTTCCTTAACTGTATACTCATGGAGACGGTCTCCGTACTGTTGCTGGGTGGTTTGGGCTAGATCGCCGATTTGCTGGCGTTTATTTTCCTTAAAGATAGGTGTGCCTGTAAAACCATACCAGAGAGACTGTGGGAAAAATCCCTTAATGTCTTTTTGTGTTTGTGGCGTAACGGCACGGTGGCATTCATCCACGACAAAGGCCACTCGAAGGCCCCTGATTTTGTCCGCATCTCGTTGGTAAAGACCTTGCTCAAACTTACGCATCATGGTAGTAATTTTCTGGATGGTCGTTACCACCACACGCTTATCATTACTTCCTAGTCGCTTGACCAAATCATGAGTATTATCCGTCTCATCAATATCAATGACATCATTGGTCGCATAAGAGAGAAAAGATGAAGTGGTCTGTTGGTCCAAGTCTCTGCGGTCAACGACAAAAATTGTCTTTTGGATAGACGGGATTTGGAGGAGATTCCGCGCTACTTTATAAGAGGTCAGAGTCTTCCCTGAACCTGTCGTATGCCAAACATAGCCTGATGCTTGCTGGCGAGAAGCTTCTTGCACTGCTTCGATGGCATGGATCTGGTAGGGACGCAAGAGGATAAGAGCCTTCTTACTATCATCAAGGACAGAGTACTGCATGAGCATCTGATGCGCACGAGGGATAGAAAGAACTTCGTGGGCAAAACTGGTCAAGCTCGTTATGGGTTGGTTGTCCTTATCCACCCACTTGGTTAGAAATTGCTTGTTGAGTTTGTTTTCTCTAGCTGCAGCGATATAGCGTGTGTCTACCTTATTGGTCACAACAAACATCTGTAAGCTAGAGTAAATGCCACGAAACTTGCCTTCCCTATCATACTTCTTGATTTGATGAAAGGCATCTAAAAAAGCAACTCGAGGACTTTTAAGCTCAATCTGAATCATTGGAAGGCCATTGATCAAGAGGGTCACATCTAGCCTGCGGTCTTGATCCTGAGGATTTATCTTATCTCTCTCGACTTGGTTGACAACCTCATAACTAGACTTACCAGCTGCGATATTGTCTCTCCAGATGACAGATAAACGGATAGTCCCCAAACTAGCATCTTCTCTCTGAACTTCAACCTTGGCAATGCCATTTTCGCCGACCAACCACTTGGCCGCATCATAGTAGCTAATAAAGTTCAGTTGATTCTTTATCTGGCGTTTTTCCTGTTCTGTCAGGGGATGTTCTGCCAATCGAGCCACATTGTTCTGAGCTAACTTTTCAAAGAAGTTTTCCCATAATTGCTCTTCTGTTTTGAGGTCATCTCTGTAAGTCCATTGACTTTCCCCAGTTACCAGTTGGCTGATCAGTTGTTTTTCTATCCCCAGTTCTGGTTTTACCTGTATCATACTCTCTCCTTTGCTACATGTCTGCTCCCTTTATTATAGCATGTTTAGGCTCAAATTCCATCACTCTTCCCATGACAAAAATACTCATTCCCCCTTTCTCCTCCAAAATATGGTATAGTAGAAATATACTATCTAAGAGGAGTTTACATGTCACAGGATAAACAAATGAAAGCTGTTTCTCCCCTTCTGCAGCAAGTTATCAATATCTCATCCATTGTCGGTGGTGTTGGGAGTTTGATTTTCTGTATTTGGGCTTATCAGGCTGGGATTTTACAGTCTAAGGAAACCCTCTCTGCCTTTATCCAGCAGGCAGGTATCTGGGGGCCACCTCTCTTTATCTTTTTACAGATTTTACAGACGGTCGTCCCTATCATTCCTGGGGCCTTGACCTCGGTGGCTGGGGTCTTTATCTACGGTCACATCATCGGGACTATCTACAACTATATCGGGATCGTGATTGGCTGCGCCATTATCTTTTATCTGGTGCGACTCTATGGGGCCGCCTTTGTCCAGTCTGTCGTCAGCAAGCGCACCTATGACAAGTATATCGGCTGGTTGGATAAAGGAAATCGTTTTGACCGTTTCTTTATCTTTATGATGATTTGGCCCATTAGTCCGGCTGACTTTCTCTGTATGCTGGCTGCACTGACCAAGATGAGTTTCAAGCGTTATATGACTATCATCATTCTGACCAAACCCTTTACCCTCGTGGTTTATACCTACGGTCTGACCTATATTATCGACTTTTTCTGGCAAATGCTTTGACACATAAAAAATCCGTTTGGTTTCCCAAGCGGATTTTGTGCTTTATTTTGAAACTTCTTTTGCAAGAACAAAGTTCCCAAGAGTAGCAGAACCATTTCCTGCGACTGCTGGAGTTACGATGTATTCACGCACATCTGGTACTGGTAGGTAGCCATTAAGAAGAGATGTAAATTTCTCACGGACACGGTCCAGCATGTGTTGTTGAGCCATGACCCCTCCACCAAAGACAATCACGTCTGGGCGGAAAGTCACTGTCGCATTAACCGCAGCTTGAGCGATATAGTAGGCTTGGACATCCCAAACAGGGTTGTTGAGTTCAATGTTTTCCCCACGAACACCTGTACGAGCTTCCAAACTTGGACCAGCTGCATAGCCTTCCAGACATCCCTTATGGAAAGGACAAACACCCTTAAACTCTTTTTCAATATCCATTGGATGTCTAGCAACATAATAATGACCCATTTCAGGATGACCCACACCGCCGATAAACTCACCACGTTGGATGACACCTGCACCGATACCTGTACCGATTGTGTAGTAAACCAAGTTTTCGATACGGCCACCAGCATTGTTACGGGCAACCACTTCACCATAAGCAGAGCTGTTTACGTCTGTCGTGAAGTACATAGGAACGTTGAGGGCGCGACGAAGGGCACCAAGCAAGTCCACATTTGCCCAGTTTGGTTTTGGAGTCGTTGTGATAAAGCCATAAGTTTTTGAGTTTTTATCAATATCAATCGGACCAAATGAACCAACTGCAAGACCAGCAAGGTTATCGAATTTTGAGAAGAACTCGATGGTTTTATCGATTGTTTCGATTGGTGTTGTTGTTGGAAATTGTGTTTTTTCTACAACGTTAAAGTTTTCATCACCGACAGCACAGACAAACTTTGTACCGCCCGCTTCCAAGCTTCCATATAATTTTGTCATGATAAACCTCTTGTTTTTATTTTCTTTATTATAGCATATTTCGAAAATCTAAGTTTCTCTATTTTTTAGATTTTCCTCTGTAAATCTTACCATCTAATAAAAACGAACAAACATATCATTTGTTCGTTTTCACCTTAGAGAGGATTGATTAGATTTTCACTTCGATCACAGCATCCCCCTTAGCAACTGAACCTGTTGCGACTGGAGCTACTGAAGCATAGTCAGCTGTATTTGTAACGATAACCATTGTTGTATCATCAAGTCCAGCTGCAGCGATTTTGTTTGAGTCAAATGTTCCAAGAACATCGCCAGCTTTAACCTTATCACCTTGAGCAACTTTTGCTTCAAAACCGTCACCGTTCATAGACACAGTGTCAATACCAACGTGAATCAAAACTTCAGCACCATCAGTTGTTTTCAAACCAAAAGCGTGTCCTGTTGGAAAGGCAATTGAAACTTCAGCATCAGCTGGTGCATAAACCACACCTTGGCTAGGCTTCACAGCGATACCTTGTCCCATAGCTCCACTTGAGAAAACAGGGTCATTGACATCAGCAAGAGCGACAACATCACCGACGATAGGAGTTACAAGTGTTTCATTTTGAAGAGTATCAGTCTCTTCCACTACTGGTGCTTCTACTGTAGGTTCTGTAACTGTTTCTGCGGTTGCTGTGGCAGCTTCATCAGCAAAGACACTAGCTGCTTTTGTTTTCCCGTAGAAATAAGTGAAAGCAAAGGCGGCAACAAAGGACATAATTTCCGCAATTATATACATAGGGATTGAACCAGCCTTAATAGAAAGGAATCCAATAAATCCAGCCGCTCCCAATGAAACTGCAATAACGTGAGTTAAACCTGCTACGAAGGCACCAATTGCTGAACCAGCAAGGGCGCAGAAGAATGGGAATTTGTATTTCAAGTTTACCCCAAAGAGAGCAGGTTCTGTAATACCAAGGAAGGCAGAAACAGCAGCCGAACTTGACAATCCTTTTGTTTTAGCATTTTTTGTCAAGAAGTAGATTGCAAGAGTAGCCGCACCTTGTGCTACGTTTGCCATTGAAGCAACAACAAAGATGTAGTCTCCAAATCCAGTACCGTTATTATTGTAAGCAGACAACAATTGTGTTTCGATTGCTGGGAATGATTGGTGAAGACCTGTCATAACGATTAGTGAGTAAGTTCCACCAAATAGCCCCATACCAAAGGCACCTGTTGTGTTGTACAACCATACAATCGCATTTGTAATCGCATCAGACACAACCAACATAACAGGACCGATAACTGTAAAGGTAAGGAATCCCGTAATCATCACTGATAAAAGCGGTGTGAAAGTGAAGTCAACTGCAGATGGCAATTTCTTGTGGAAGAATTTTTCCAAATTTGCTAACAACCAGACTGCAACAAGGACTGGAATCACTTGATAAGCATAGTTTGTTTGTGTAACATGGAAACCTAAGATGTCCCAGAAGGCTTCTTTACCACCCAAATCTGGAGTGGTCATAATCATACCGATTGCCGCACCAAGGAACTGGTTTGCTCCAAAGCGCTTGGCTGCTGAAATACCAACCAAAACAGGGAGGAACATAAATGGAGCAGCAGACATCAATTGAATCATAGCTGAGAAGCCTTTGATTGCAGGATACATATCTTCAATTGATTGAGGTCCAAACAAGTCTGGCGATGTCAAGAAGTTACGTAAAGCCATCAAGAGACCACCTGCAACTAAGGCAGGGATAATAGGAACAAAGATATCTGACAAAAGTTTAATCAAGTCCATCAATGGATTGAACTTTTTGTCTTTATTAGCAATCTCTTTCAAATCATCTGTCGAAACTTCTTTCAAACCAGTTTTCTTGATGATTTCCGCATACACGAAGTTAACATCACCAGGGCCAATGATAATTTGATATTGTCCGTTAGTGCTAAAAGTTCCCTTGACATCCGCATTATTATCCAGAGCTGCTTGATTCACTTTTGATTCGTCTTTCAATACCAAACGAAGACGAGTTGCACAGTGGGCTGCAGCTACAAGATTATCCTTACCGACAGCCTCAATGACCTCGGCAGCAACTTTACTATAATCCATAGCAAAAATCTCCTTATATAAAATTTTGTTCTTGTTTGAAAGCGATTTTATTCGCCCTACGACTATTATTTTATCATGTTTTAGAAATATGTCAAGCGTTTTGCAGAAAAAATATTCTATCCACTTAGTTTGCTCGCTTTAGATTGATTGATTTTGACTGTTTTATCAGGTGTTCCTTAAAAAAATAAGTTTAAAATCTTGGTTAAAAGGGTTTTATTTCATTCTCTTTCATATTTTTGTGAAAATTTGATTGATTTCCTGCATTTATTTTATGATAAACGTTTGACAGTTTTTTCTCTTTTTTAACATAAAAGTCTTGCTTTTTTTTCCGAAAACGGTTACTATTAAAAGTGATAAGATTTTTGGAGGAATAGAAGAATGGAATGGACAACTGAGCGTCGTTACAGACTTTATCAAGATTGGACGCAAGAAGAAATTAAGAATATTAAAGAAAATATGGCACAATCTCCATGGCATACTCATTATCATGTTGAGCCAAAAACAGGACTTCTTAACGACCCAAATGGCTTTTCTTACTTTGATGGAAAGTGGATTGTTTTTTATCAGAACTTTCCTTTTGGTGCAGCCCACGGTTTGAAATCTTGGGTTCAATTGGAAAGTGAGAACTTGGTTCATTTCACAGAAACTGGAGTCAAAGTTTTGCCTGATACTCCATTAGATAGCCACGGTGCCTACTCTGGTTCTGCCATGCAGTTTGGCGATAACTTATTCCTATTCTATACAGGAAATGTCCGTGATGAAAACTGGATCCGTCACCCTTACCAGATCGGTGCTTTGATGGATAAGGATGGCAAGATTACGAAGATTGACAAGATCTTGATTGACCAGCCAGCAGACTCTACTGACCACTTCCGCGATCCGCAAATTTTTAACTTTAAAGGTCAATATTATGCTATCGTCGGAGGACAGGACTTGGAGAAAAAAGGCTTCGTCCGTCTCTACAAGGCTGTGGACAACGACTACACAAACTGGCAAGCAGTTGGCGACCTTGACTTTGCTAACGACCGCACTGCCTACATGATGGAATGCCCAAATCTAGTCTTTGTAGGAGAGCAACCTGTCCTTCTCTACTGCCCACAAGGATTGGATAAGAAAGTTCTAGACTACGACAATATCTATCCAAATATGTACAAAATTGGGGCTTCCTTTGACCCTGAAAACGCCAAAATGGTAGATGTATCTCAACTTCAAAACATGGATTATGGTTTCGAAGCCTATGCAACTCAAGCCTTCAACGCTCCTGATGGACGTGCTCTAGCAGTTAGCTGGCTTGGTTTGCCAGATGTTTCTTACCCATCTGACCGTTTTGACCACCAAGGAACCTTCTCATTGGTCAAAGAACTGACTATCAAAGACGGCAAACTCTACCAATACCCAGTCGCAGCTATCAAGGACCTTCGTGCTTCTGAAGAAGTCTTCTCAAACCGTGCTCAAACCAATAACACCTACGAACTCGAGCTCAACTTGGAAGCTAATAGCCAGAGCGAGATTGTCTTACTTGCTGACAAAGAAGGCAAGGGACTTGCAATCAACTTTGACCTTGTAAATGGTCAAGTGACAGTGGATCGTAGCCAGGCTGGTGAACAGTATGCTCAAGAATTTGGGACAACTCGTTCTTGCCCAATCGATAATCAGGCTACTACTGCTACAATCTTCATCGATAACTCTGTCTTTGAAATTTTCATCAATAAAGGAGAAAAAGTATTTTCTGGTCGTGTCTTCCCACATGCGGACCAAAATGGGATCCTGATCAAATCTGGAAACCCAACTGGAACTTACTATGAATTAGATTATGGTCGCAAAACTAACTGATGTCGCCAAACTTGCAGGCGTCAGCCCTACTACCGTTTCTCGGGTTATCAATAAAAAAGGGTATCTATCTGAAAAAACCATTCAAAAGGTCAATGAAGCCATGCGAGAATTGGGCTATAAACCCAACAACCTGGCTCGTAGTCTGCAAGGAAAATCAGCTAAGTTAATCGGCTTGATTTTCCCCAATATTTCCAATGTTTTCTATGCAGAATTGATTGATAAATTGGAACACCAACTCTTCAAAAATGGTTACAAGACCATCATCTGCAACAGTGAACATGATTCTGAGAAGGAACGCGAATACATCGAAATGTTGGAAGCCAATCAGGTGGACGGCATCATTTCTGGTAGTCACAACCTAGGAATTGAAGACTACAATCGTGTGACGGCACCTATTATTTCCTTTGACCGAAACCTATCGCCAGACATCCCTGTCGTCTCCTCTGACAACTATGCTGGTGGAGTCCTAGCCGCCCAGACCTTGGTTAAGACAGGTGCCCAGTCTATCATCATGATTACAGGGAATGACAATTCTAACTCACCAACCGGACTGCGCCACGCTGGTTTTGCATCCGTACTCCCCAAAGCACCTATTATCAATGTTTCCAGTGACTTTTCTCCCGTCAGAAAAGAAATGGAAATCAAGAATATCTTGACCCGACAAAAACCAGATGCCATCTTTACTTCGGATGATTTGACTGCCATTCTGGTCATTAAAATCGCTCAAGAACTGGGCATTTCTGTCCCAGAAGAGCTCAAGGTCATCGGCTATGATGGGACTTACTTTATCGAAAATTACTATCCTCAACTCGCGACCATCAAACAACCTTTGGAAGAGATTGCCTGCCTCACTGTTGACCTTCTCTTGCAAAAGATTGAAGGCAAGGAAGTCGCAACAACCGGTTACTTCCTACCAGTTACTCTATTACCAGGAAAAAGTATTTAATACCTCAATGAAAATCAAAGAGCAAACTAGGAAGCTAGCCACAGGCTGCTCAAAGCACTGCTTTGAGGTTGTAGATAAGACTGACGAAGTCAGTTACATATATCTACGGCAAGGCGAAGCTGACGTGGTTTGAAGAGATTTTCGAAGAATATAAGCACAAGAAAACTCAGACCAATTCGTCTGAGTTTTTTATGATCTTAAATTTTCTAAATAACGCTGGGCTGTCTCTAGGTTAAAGGTTTTATCTACGATGAGGCGCTCGACTAGGGGAGCTACCTCGGATTCACTGGCACCTGCTAGGAGAGCTAAGGATTTGGCCTGCAATTTCATGTGGCCTTGCTGAATTCCTGTGCTGACTAAAGCTTTCAGGGCTGCAAAATTTTGTGCAAGACCGATAGACACGATAATCTGGGCCAATTCTTTGGCAGAAGGATTTCCCAGTAGCTCATGACTGAGGGCTACACGAGGGTTAAGGCCGATAGAGCCACCCTTGGTCGCCACAGGCATGGGCAGGGTCATCTCACCAACCAATTCTTCTCTTTCAAGATCCAGCGTCCATTGACTAAGACCTTGGTAGCGTCCATCTCGACTGGCAAAGGCATGAGCTCCTGCCTCAATAGCACGCCAGTCATTACCAGTGGCAATTAAAATGGCATCAATACCATTAAAAATCCCTTTATTGTGAGTAGCAGCTCGGTAAGGATCAGCCTGCGCAAACTGGCTAGCCAAAGTTATTTTCTCCGCAATCTCTCGCCCTTGATCCTTTTGACGGCTCAAGTATCGAAAGGCAATGCGACAATTTGCAGTCACCAGAGAATCGGTCGCGTAGTTGGACAAAATTCCCATAAGGCTCTGTCCCTGACTGAGTTCTTCTAAGACGGGTTTCAAGGCTTCCAGCATGGTGTTAAGCATATTGGCTCCCATAGCTTCCTGGGTATCGACATGGAGATAAACAACGAGAAAGTCTGTTTCGCCTTTGATCTGTTCTACATGCAAATCACGCGCCCCGCCCCCACGTTTAACAATGGAAGGATAGGCTTGATTAGCAAGCTCCAAGAGCTCAGTCTTTTTGTTTGCAATCTTCTCTTGAGCTTGTTCAGGATTAGCAACTTGATAAAGGGCTACCTGACCAATCATCTGACGCTCATGGACTTGTGCGGTAAAACCGCCTGCACGCTTGATGATTTTGCTGGCATAGCTGGCCGCAGCAACCACGGACGGTTCTTCTGTCACATAGGGAACTGTGTATTCCTGACCGTTAACGAGAACCTCTGGGACCAGCGAATAAGGCAGAGAAAAAGTTCCCACTACATTCTCACTCAGCTGATCTGCCACAGTCACACTAATCTGTTCATCCTGCTCCAAACTCACTTGCTTCTCAGGACTAAGGAGCGCCTGAGCTTGTAACAGCTCGAGGCGCTCTTGGTATGATTTTTTAGAAAATCCATTCCAACTTATCTTCATCATTTTTCAACCTTGCTATAACGGCGTTGGTGGTCAACAATTTCCACCAAGGCAAAATCTTGATTTTCATAGCCAGCAAACTGGGCAGAGTTTGTTTCATCCAACACCACTTCCTCAAAGAAGATGTTTTCATAGTCTGCAACAGACAGGGCAGTTCGTTGGTTGAGCTTGTTCAAACGGTCTTTATCCAGATAAGCTTCATATCCTTCAACCAATTCACCACTGAAGAACTCAGCTACAGCCCCGCTTCCATAACTATAAAGGGCGATTTTATCCCCAGCCTTCAAGCTATCTGTATTTTCCAAGAGAGACAAAAGTCCAAGGAAGAGGGAACCTGTGTAGATATTCCCCACCTTTTGACTGTAGAGAATAGACTGGTCAAAATGCTTTTGCAAGAGGTCTTTTTTCTCTTGAGGCAGGCTCTTATCCATGATTTTTTTCAAACCTTTTAGCGCTAATTTAGGATAAGGCAAGTGGAAGCAAACCGCTGCGAAATCATCCAAAGTAAGCTGGTAGCGTTTTTGGTATTCAAGCCAAGTTGTTTTCAAACTATCCAAATATTGTTGGGTAGAATAGACACCATTGACATAAGGAGTTGTCGAGTAATTTGGACGCCAGAAATCCATGATGTCACGAGTCTGAGCCACATTGTCATTATTAAAAGCCATCATGCGTGGATTTTGTGTAATCAACATGGCCACACTGCCAGCACCCTGAGTGGGTTCTCCTGGAGTTTCAATACCATACTTGGCAATATCACTGGCAATGACCAAGACCTTGGACTGTGGAGAATTTTCCACATGCAATTTGGCATAATGAAGGGCAGCTGTCGCTCCATAGCAGGCTTCTTTAATTTCGAAACTACGAGCAAAGGGCTGAATACCCAGCAAGCCATGCACAAAGACAGCTGCAGCCTTACTCTGGTCAATTCCTGACTCAGTCGCCACAATGACCATATCGATTTCTGCTCTTTCTTGCTCAGTTAAGATAGAGTCACTAGCACTGGCAGCCAAGGTCACGATGTCCTCAGTTAGGGGTGCAATACTCAATTCCTCGAGTAAGAGTCCTTTGCTTAATTTTTCAGGGTCAATGCCCCTCGCTTCTGCTAAGTCTTGTAACTTCAAGACATATTGACTGGTCGCAAAACCAATCTTATCAATACCGATTGTCATATTTACCTCTGTTTTATCATTCATGTAAAAAATCGTTCAGTACTATTTTATCACAAATGGTAGTAAAAGAGAGAAAAAAGACTTGATTCACCAAATCAAGCCTCTTATTGGTCATAATTTTAAAGAATGATTAGTTGCTATAGAGTTCACCGACATAAGTAGCTTTATAAGCGCCATTCACAGTTCTCAGCTCCTGGAGGATCAAATCTCCTGAGTAAGTCCTTCCCATCTCATCTACAAATTCTTGATAAAACTGACTGGTCGGAATTTCTCTGATATTCTTATCAAATGTCTTGTCAAGTGTTTTACTAACCTTTTCGGCAATCAACTGATGCTCTTGCAATCCACTTTGAAATTCTGAACCCGAACTAGAAACCATGACTGGGATAAACAGCAAGGTCAGTAGACTTACAGACAATAAGGAAAATAGTGATTTTTTCATGATTTTTCCTCCTATATGTAGAGAGAATAGCATACATAGAAAGCCTTGTCAATTCATTTGTCTTATTTTTCAGAAAATTCTTTCATTTCTGTAAAGCCTAGGATACTCGATGTGTTTTTATATAATGATACAGTCTGAGAATTACTGTTCCGCTAGCCATTCCAATAGAGATTACCAGAGCCAGCATGACAACCAAGGTCGCACTTGCCAGCGCTTTATTATAGTCCCCTGTCACAAAAAAGGCAGTTGTTCGGTAGGAGAGATAACCTGGAACCAGCGGTGCCAAGATGGCCAAGATAAAGACCACAGCAGGTGTCTTATAAAGAATACTTAAAATCTGACTGACACAAGAACCTATAATGGCTGCAATAAAAGTAGCCACAATAACATTGGTCGGTTCCTTGAGCAAAAGATAGATTAGCCAGACAGCCATGCCCAAAATCCCTCCAGGTAAGAGCATGGACCGTTGCACATTGAGTACGATTAGAAAAGTGATAATGGCAAGAAGACTTGCTACTGCTTGTAATAAAAAGGTTGTTAGTGTCATATTAGTTCATCAATACCAAGGCGACAGAAGTTCCCGCCCCTAAAGCAAGGGTAATGAGCAGGGATTCAAACATCTTGCTCATACCAGAGTTTATGTGGTTAGTCATAATATCACGAACCGCATTGGTCAAGGCAATACCTGGTACAAAAGGCATGACCGCACCAGCTATAATCAAATCTGCCGTTGAGGGAAAGCCTGTGTAGCGCGCCCAAAACTGAGCTATCATCCCAAAGACAAAGGCTCCAGCAAATGCTGTTACAAAAGGAATTCGGATAAACTTCTCCACATAGAGGGAAAAGGCAAAACCAAATAAGGTAGCCACTCCTGCCCCAAGTGCGTCGTAGATATTTCCACTAAACATAACCGAAAAGAAAGGAGCACTTAAGGTCGCAGCCAAAGTTACCTGCAACTTGGTATAAGGAAGAGGTTGGGCCTGCAAGGCTGTCAATTGCTTGAAGGCTGTCTCCAAATCAATCTGCCCCCCAACCAGCTGACGAGAAATCTGGTTGACATCGCAGACTTTTTCAATGTTATAAGAAGAGGAAGTCACGCGTTTCATTCGCGAAATATTGGTGTTTTCAATGGAGAAAAAGATAGCTGCAGGCATAGCAAGAACATTGCAATCCATAATCCCCTGCGAATGCGCGATCCGAATCATGGTATCTTCTACACGATGAATCTCTGAGCCACTTTTGAGAAGAATGGTTCCAGCTAACATAATCACATCGATGACGGCATTTAATTCTTTTGACTCTTCCATGCTTGCCTCCTTTTATCAACTCCCTCTATTCTATCACAAATCTGGAGTCAAAAAAAATCTTTGCCATGAAATCATGACAAAGATTGATTACTTATTTTGATTATCCATCTGATTTTAAGGAGTAGCTGAACTTGTTTTAGGTTTGTAGATTGAAATCTTGACCCTTGTCTTATTGAGGTCTACCTTTTCACCTGCTCTAGGACTTTGTTCAACAACCATGCCTTCTGCACTACCTGCAGGCGCTTTCGTCACTTCTACAACTTCTATATTGGCTTCCTTAATCCCAACAATTTGAATCAAATTGTTCTTAGTAAACTCCAAGCTGGAACCAATGTAGCTCGGCATGGCAACACTTGTAACTTTTTTAGCTACTGTCAAGACGATTTGAGTAGGTTTACTCAAATCATAAGGAACACCTGCACCTGGACTTTGTTTTATAATCATTCCTGGTTCGCTTTCGCTGGACTCTTCTTCCTCTATCTTAATCAAATTCTCAGGAATCTTCTTCTGCTTGAGTTCTGAGATTACTTCTGTAGAGTTCCGTCCAATATAGTTCCCTAATTGAATCGTCGTAGCTTTTTTAGCTACTGTCAAGACGATTTGAGTTGCCTTGCTCAAATCATAGGTTGTTCCAGCAGCTGGACTCTGTCTGAGAACAGTTCCTGCTTCGCTCTCACTTGATTCCTCTTCTTCAATCTTGATGAGATTTTCAGGAACCTTCTTCTGCTTGAGTTCTGCGATAACATCTGTCGATTTACGGCCGATATAGTTACTCAATTGGAAAGATTGCTTGCCTGATGAGACAACCAAATTGATTTTCGAACCTTCTTTTCGAGTCTTTCTAGCTTCAGGATCTGTACGGATAATCCGCCCTTCTTCCACCTTTTCACTAGCCTCTGATTTCTCCTCGCCAATCTCAAAATTGGCTTTCTTGAGCGTTTCCTTGGCCTCCGCAACTGTCTGACCTGCCACATCTGGAATGGCAATGGTTGCAGGAGTTCTGGATAGTATCCAAATAAGAGAAGCTGCCACCAATACAATGCTGGCCAACAAAATCATATAACGAACTCTAAATTTCCGTTTCTTAACAGGCTTGGTTGCGTAATTGTCTTCTGAAACCTGCTGACTCGGCTTCGCAGTCTGTGGCTTCGGACTTTGTGTTTGCACCTTAGGAATCGAAGTCAAGGTACTCTGGGATACCTTTGGTAGTGTCTTGGTGTCCGCCTTAGTAGTATCATTAAATACCAGTTTAGGCTCATTGCGACGATTGTAAGACAAGCTACTAGACAAGTCCACATACATCTCTGCAACTGATTTATAGCGATCTGTCAATTTCTTAGCAGTTGCCTTGATAACAACATTCTCCAAAGCCTGGGGCACAGATGGATTTTCAGCTATAACCGATGGCAGTGGTTTCTGGAAATGCTGGAGGGCGATGGTCACCGCACTATCCCCGTCATAAGGAATATGACCTGTCAGCATCTCATAGAAAATAATCCCCATTGCATAGATATCACTTTGTACAGTCGCCTTCGAACCACGCGCCTGCTCTGGTGACAAGTAATGGACTGAACCCAGCATCGAGTTAGTCTGAGTCAGACTCGTCTCAGCAAAGGCTACTGCAATCCCAAAGTCTGTAACCTTGACAGTCCCATCTGGTGTCAAGAGGATGTTTTGAGGTTTCAAGTCCCGGTGAACAATTCCTCTGGTATGGGCCAAACGCATGGCGAGAAGAATTTGTCCCATAATACGGACGGCTTCTTCATTAGAGAGAGGATAGTGTTCCTTGATATAGCGTTTGAGGTCAAGCCCAGCCACATACTCCATAGCGAGGTACTGTTGACCGTCTTCCTCACCAATATCTGTTATCCGAACGATATGAGGATGGTCTAAATCTGCCATAGCTCTCGCTTCACGCTGAAAACGAGCTACAGCTATCGGGTCTGTCTGGTAGTTGGTTCTCAGAACCTTCACTGCCACTTCTTCCCCGTCTAGAATCAAATCTTTGGCCAAGTAAACATCTGCCATGCCTCCTCGACCAATCTGTTTGATAATCCGATAGCGCCCGGCAAAAATCTTGCCGATTTGGATCATTCTGCATCCTCCTCGTTCATAGAAACAAGGGCAACCGTAATGTTGTCTAAACCTCCTGCATTGTTAGCAAAACGAACAAGTGTCTCCGTTTTATCTGCTAAAGGAATATCACTGGTTACAATATCACGAATCTCACTGCCTGAAATCATGTTGGTCAAACCGTCACTATTGAGCAAGAGATAGTCACCTGACTCAAGGATAACTGTCCCAAAATCAGGCTGAATTTCATCTTTTTGCCCAATAGACTGGGTGATAATATTTTTCTGTGGATGAGCTTCTGCCTCTTCTGGTGTCAATTGACCAGCCTTGAGCAATTCATTGACCAAGGAATGGTCGCTCGTCAACTGATGGTATTCTTCCCCACGAATCAAGCCGATACGCGAATCACCAATATGAGCATAGATAGCCTGATTATCAATAATAGCAAGGACTTCCAAAGTAGTTCCCATGCCTCTGTAAGCTTCATCCTGACCAAGCTGGTGAATCTTTTGATTTTCAATTTCTAGGTAATGGGCGAACCATTCACGCACTTCATTGACTGTATCGATTTGGGTATCGACCCAAGCTATACCTAGGTCTGTTACCGCCATTTCACTAGCGATATTCCCTGCGCGATGACCTCCCATCCCATCAGCTAAAATAATCATGGTACGTCCAGCTCTATTGACATAGTGGTTGACATAGTCTTGGTTATTTGTCCGTTTCTGACCAACATCTGTTAATAATGAAATTTCCATGTGTCAGTTCCTTCCTAATCCGATATCTTACGAAATTGACTGATGAAGAATCCATCACTTCCATACAATTCAGGTGTAATGAGGATACAGCCATCTTTCATGATATCCTTACATTCATGTTCTAGCTTTACCTGCTCGAACTCAGGATGACTTTCTAAAAACGCCTCAACGACTTGAAAATTCTCCTCTGAGACAATAGTACAGGTACTATAAGTTATTATACCACCTTTGCCTAGTGTTTGACAAACACTACCTAATATTTCTAGCTGAATTTCCTTTAAGGACGCGAAATCTGCCGTTTCTTTATTGTATTTGATATCTGGTTTTCGGCGCAAAAGACCGATTCCTGAACAGGGAGCATCCACTAAAATCTTATCAAATGAATCCTGACCAAAAAACTCATGCACCTTTCTGGCATCTAATTTTTGCGTTTGAACCCGATCTGCAACTCCCAGACGTTGGGCATTTTCTTGAATCAAGTCCAACTTGTGGTCGTAAAGGTCCAGAGCAGTAACCTGACCTGTCGTGAGATAAGAGGCTATATGGGCTGTTTTCCCACCTGGAGCAGCACAGGCATCAAGCACTCGCTCATCTCCCTGCAAATTCAAAGTTGGCGCAACCAGCTGACTAGACTCGTCTTGGATAGTAATAGCCCCTTCTTCAAACAAATCATGGCCTGCAAAATGCCCCTGCTCCTTAACCAGACCAGAGGGAGACAAGGATGAGTCACTAGCCTCCAACAAGGCTTGAATTTCCTCTTTTCGGCTTAGGTCTGTTACACGAATGCTGGCCTTGTTTCGCACCAAGAGACTTTCAAAAATAGCCTGCGCTCGCTCTTCTCCGTATTCTTCCTTGAGCTTGGCAACTAGCCAAACTGGGAGAGAATAGGCAATGGAATCACGCTTGTTTTTTCGTTTGATGCTAGCAATATCTGGCCAGCCTTCACGCAAGATACGGCGAAGGACGGCGTTGACCAATTTTTCACTGCCTTTTTTACGGACTTTGGCCAATTCCACTGCTTCATTGACCACAGCATGGTCTGGAATCTTGTCCAAATAGCGGAGCTGGTAAGCACTCATGAGAAGAAGGACATAAAGCCAACTGTCTAACTGGTCTCTGTCTTCGATAAAGTGGGATAGGTACCATTCCAGAGTCAATTTACGGGCTACCGTTCCATAGACCAGCTCGGTCACTAAGCCCTTGTCTGCTGCAGAGAGCTGACTTCCCTTGAGGTGTTTATTTAAGGCGATATTTGAGTATGCTTGATTGATAAAAACATCCTCTAATACTGCTAGGGCTAAACTTCTAGCCGTTTCTACTTTAGTCACCAAATCGTTCTCCTACAGTCAATGTCCGTCCAACTCCGTTGAGGAAGGAAGCAATGTCCATCTTAGGCTTACCAGCTGGTTGCACTTGTTTGAGGGATAAAGCCCCTTCAGCCGTTGCGACAATCAATTCTTTCTTGCCGATAGAGAGGATTTCTCCTGGATTTCCCTGACCTTCTACAGCTAGAGCTTCATAAATCTTAAAGCGGTCGCCCTTAAGGAAAGTATGGGCAACAGGCCAAGGGTTCATGCCACGGATTTGGTTGAAAAGTTGGCGATTGCTTTTAGTCCAGTCCAATTTTTCTTCCTCTGGCTTGATATTTGGCGAGAAGGTAACCTGACTCGGATCCTGCGGTTCAGGTTTGATATCACCAGCAATATAAGCTGGCAAAGTGTCCAAAAGCAAATCACGACCAACTAGCGCCAATTTTTCAAACAAGGTGCCAACATTGTCCTCATCCGTGATAGGAATACTGCGACGAGAAATCATATCTCCTGCGTCCATTTCCTTAACCATCTCCATAATGGTCACACCAGCTTCCTCATCACCTTGAATCAAGGCATAATGGATAGGCGCACCACCACGGTGTTTAGGAAGGAGGGAAGCGTGAACGTTGATCGCAAAATCCATGCTATCAAGGAGTTTACTTGGGAGAAACTGCCCAAATGCAGCAGTCACAATTCCATCTGCTCCTAGCTTCATAATAGCTTCCATCTCTGGACTTCCAGATAGTTTTTCAGGTTGGTAGATTGGAAGACCCGCTTCTTTGGCAGCCTGCTTGACTGGGGTTTCTTGGATCACTTTTTTACGACCAACAGCACGGTCTGGCTGGGTCACAACGGCTAGAATTTCGTAACGGTCATCCGTCAAAAGCCCTTTTAAGACTGTTGCTGAAAAGTCGGGTGTCCCCATAAAGATTAGTTTTGTCATATCTTCTCCTTCTTATAAAAATTGCTGTGGCTCATGGTCAATGCTGAGACGGAGCTCACTATTTTCTCGTTCTTGAGTCAAGGCCAGAACCTGGTTGAGGGTCGGACCAAGCTCATCTTCTAAACGATATTTAATTAAAATCTGGTAATGATAGAGGTTGTGGGTGCGTGCGATAGGTTTGGGCGTTGGACCAAGAATGTGACTAGTTTCAGACAAACCTGACCGCAAAATGTTCATGACTTCATAGGCACGTTTGACTACCTCTTCTTCTTTCTTGTGAGAAAGGGTAATGCCAATGGTGAAATAGTAAGGCGGATAACCTAGTTGTCGTCTAATGCCCATTTCATAGGCATAAAATCCTTCGTAGTCCTGATCCTTGGCAAATCGGATAGCGTAGTGCTGAGGATTGTAAGACTGGATCAAGACCTGCCCAGCTTTTTCAGCCCGTCCTGCACGACCTGCAACCTGAGTCAAAAGCTGGAAGGTTCTCTCAGAAGAACGGAAATCAGGCAGATTCAAGGCCGTATCCGCATTTAGAACTCCGACTAGGGTAACATTGGGAAAATCCAAACCCTTTGCAATCATCTGAGTACCAAGTAAAATATCTGCTTCCCCTCGACCAAACTGGTCAAGCAGAGCTTGATGACTGCCTTTCTTTCGAGTCGTATCCACATCCATGCGCAGAATACGGGCCTGGGGAAAGAGTTCTGCCAGCTCGTCATAAGCCTTCTGAGTTCCTGTCCCATAGTAACGAATACTGCGACTCTTACAGTTAGGACAGACCTGAGGAATGTCCTTCGAAAAACCACAATAATGGCAGTTCATGTTCTTGGTATCCATGTGCAAGGTCAGGGAAATGTCACAGTTGGGACAAGTATCCACAGTTCCACACTCCCGACACATGACAAAGCTAGAATAACCACGACGATTGAGCATGAGAACCACCTGCTCTTTTTTAACCAGACGGTCCTGAATAGCTTCTAACAAAGGTGGCGTAAAGTTTGACGTCTCATTTTGTCCGATATAGTCTCGAAAGTCAATTACTTGAACCTCAGGGATTGTAGCCAAAGGATTGGCACGTTGGGTCAAACGCAAGTGTTGATAGACGCCTTTGCCAGCACGCGCCCGACTTTCCAGACTAGGAGTTGCTGAACCAAGCACCAGAGCTGCTTGATTATACTGAGCCCGTAAAATGGCCACTTCTCTGGCATGGTAACGGGGATTACTGTCCTGCTTATAAGTCGCTTCATGCTCCTCATCGATAATCATGACCCCCAGATTTTTCAGCGGAGCAAAGATGGCTGATCTGGCGCCAACCACAACTTGGGCATCTCCTCGTTCCACCTTGCGCCATTCGTCATACTTTTCACCATTGGACAGGCCTGAGTGAAGGATGGCCACTTTCTCACCAAAACGGGCGATAAAACGCTCCGTCATCTGTGGAGTCAAGGAAATCTCAGGCACCAGCAAAATAGCTGTCTTGCCCTTGTCCAAGGCCCCTTGGATAATCTGCAAATAAACCTCGGTCTTCCCACTTCCTGTAATCCCTTGAAGGAGGAAGGGAGGCTGATGACTTCCAATCTCACTGACAACCACATCTCGCGCCTGTCTTTGCTCTGGATTCAACTCTAAAGGCTGACTTGCCTCAATACCTTCAAAATAGGCAGCCGAGCGTTGAACTTCCTTTTGGACTATGGTCACAGCACCTTGTTCCACAAAGAAGTTAACTTGCTCCCTCGAATAGAACTCTAGCAAACTAGCCAAGGAAGCACTCTCAGGATGAGAAAGCAAATAGTCTCTCAATTCCAACTTTTTCTTGGCACGTGCAGAAATCTCTACATTTTCTAATTGAGCAAGATTCACCTCATACCAAGACTGGGTCTTGACCTTCTTTTGATCAATCGCCTGATATTCTAGACCAAGCAAGCCTTTTCTAGTCAAACGCATCATTTCAGCTTGCTTACCTAAATCTAGAGAAGAAAAGGCTAGCGAATCTTCTGAACCAAACAAGCGCTCTCGGTCTTCCTGACTTAGGCCTGCCAGAGGATAGAGAATCTTGTCATAGCTGGAGTTTAGAAATCCCGGTAACATAGCCTTGAGGATGGAAATTTTGTAGGAGAAGACGGACTTGCGGAGCTCTTCAGCCAGCCAGAGTTGTTCTTGCGTGAGAACAGGAGAAAAATCCAGCACCTCAGCAATATCTTTTAAATCTTGCTCCATCTCTTCCTTATCTGATTGGGACTCCAAACCAAGAACAATCCCTTGAATCAGGCGATTCCCCTTACCAAAAGGCACATGAACCCGCATCCCAACTTCCAGCATTCCCTCAAATTCCTCAGGAATCCTGTAACTATAGGGCTGGTCCGTCTGCATCAAAGGCACATCTACGATAATTTTAGCTATGCCCATCCTCTCACCTCCTCCTTGTCAGTACATTCTTGCAATAGAAAAAATAAGATTGAGTCCCCCCAACCTTAAATTTTTTCACCATCTTCTTTTTCTTTAGCGATTTGCTCTTTGATTTTCTTTTCTTCTTCTTCTTTACGGCGTTTTTCTTCTTCGATACGGCGACGCACCGCTTCACGTTTTCCTTCTGGATCTGGGTGAATTGTTACGTTTCCTGATTCGATTTCTTCTAAAGCGCGAAGAGTTGATTTTTCAGATTTGAAACCTTGAGTTGCTGGCGCACCTGCTTCCAATTCGTGGGCACGTTTTGCTTCCAAGATTACGAGTGAATATTTTGAAGGAACCTTGTCGAGCAAGGTATCAATAGAGGGTTTTAACATCATTTGCTTGTACCTATTTTCTAAATTTTATCGGGTAGTTGGAGATTTTGGTAACATCTCCTGATAGTGACCAATGACACGATCCACACGGAAGTGCTCTGCTTCAATTACACGTTTGACACGCTCAGCAGCTAGGGGCACCTGATCGTTGACAATCGCATAATCATACTCACGCATGAGAGCAATTTCTTCCTTGGCTTTTTCGATTCGTTGGGCAATTACTTCTGCACTATCTGTCCCACGACCTACCAAGCGATCTTGCAATTCATCCAAATCTGGTGGTGTCAGGAAGATAAAGACAGCATCTGGAACCTTTTTCTTGACCTGAAGAGCGCCCTGAACTTCAATTTCAAGGAAAACATCAATTCCCTTGTCCAAGGTTTCATTGACATAGGTTAGAGGCGTTCCATAGTAGTTGCCGACATATTCTGCGTATTCCAACATCTGTCCTTGGCGAATCAGCTCTTCAAACTCTTCGCGAGTACGGAAGAAATAGTCAACACCGTCCACTTCTCCAGGACGTTGTGCGCGTGTCGTCATCGATACAGAGTATTGAAATTGGTTTTCAGAACTCTCAAAAATCTCTCTTCTAACCGTTCCTTTTCCAACCCCTGAAGGACCAGAAAAAACGATTAGTAAGCCTCGGTCTGCCATTGTGTCTCCTTTTAGTCAGTCTGTGAAATAACATTTCTCTAGAATAATGGCAAACAGCCAGATTATCCTTTACAGTCTTTCTATCTAGTGTAACAAAAAAGCAGTAATTTTTCAACTGCTCTTTCTTATTTATTTAGCATAATCTACTGCACGAAGCTCGCGAATCACGGTTACCTTGATATTTCCTGGGTAATCGAGATTGTTTTCAATTTTCTCACGAACTTTGTGAGCCAAGATTGTGACTTTGTCGTCCTTGATTTGTCCTGGATTGACCATGATGCGGATTTCACGTCCTGCTTGAAGGGCAAAACTATTTTGTACTCCTTCAAAGCCATTCGCAATTTCTTCCAAATCATGGAGACGCTTGATGTAGCTTTCAAGAGACTCACTACGAGCACCTGGACGGGCCGCACTCAAAGCATCTGCTGCAGCGACGATAACTGCAATCACGCTCTCAGCTTCAACATCTCCGTGGTGACTAGCAATCGTATTGACCACAACTGGGTGTTCCTTGTACTTACGTGCCAGTTCCATACCGATTTCAACGTGGCTACCTTCAACCTCACGGTCAATAGCTTTTCCGATATCGTGAAGGAATCCAGCACGACGGGCAAGAGCCGCATTTTCACCAAGTTCGCTCGCCATAATACCAGCTAACTTAGCAACCTCAATCGAATGGCGCAAGACGTTTTGTCCATATGAAGTACGGAACTGCAAACGCCCCATAATCTTCATCAAGTCAGGGTGAAGGTTTGGCGCACCAATCTCATAGGCTGCTGCCTCACCATATTCACGGATCTTATTGTCAATCTCTTGACGGTTTTTCTCAACCAACTCTTCGATACGAGCTGGATGAATACGACCATCTTTGAGTAGCATTTCCATAGTCATACGGGCAATCTCGCGACGAATCGGATCAAAACCTGACAAGGTCACCACTTCTGGTGTATCGTCGATAATCACATCAACCCCTGTCAAACTTTCAAAGGTACGAATGTTACGACCTTCACGACCAATAATGCGTCCCTTCATAGTATCGTCTGGCAGATGAACCGTTGAGTTTGTTGATTCCGCTACATATTCACCAGCGATACGTTGCATAGCTTGAACCAAGATGTCCTTGGCCATTTTGTCAGAACGTTCCTTGACCTCTTGCTCAGCTTCGCGAATACGGCTGGCAATCTCCTTGGTCAAGTTTTCCTCTGTCTGTGCCAAGATAATATCTCGTGCTTCTGCCTGAGACAGAGCACCAATACGCTCTAACTCTGCTTCTTTTTGTCTTTCGACTTCCTCTAATTGCTCTTCACGCGCATCAAGGTTTTTCGCTCTATCAGAAATACTTTGTTCTTTTTGTTCAAGTGTTTGTTCTTTACTCGTCAAATTGTCGTCCTTACGGTCGAGGCTAGTAGCTCTCTCGGTCAAACGACTTTCGATTTGTTTGAGTTCTTGACGTTCTGATTTGAATTCAGCGTCCACTTCTTCACGGTATTTTCTGGCTTCTTCTTTGGCCTCCAATAGTGCTTCTTTTTTAAGAGACTTGCTTTCACGTTTAGCTTCATTAACAAGTAAATCCGCTTCACGTTCAGCTTGTCCACGTAAATTAGTTGCTTCTTGTTCAGCATTTAAAAGCATCAACTCCGCAGCTTCCTGAGATGATTTCATCTTAGCTGAGATGCTGACATATCCAATGACTAAACCAATGATGACGGCAAAAACAGCAATCGCAAGCGACATGATTTCCATGTTTTTACCTCATTTTATTGTTATTCCGAATGACATACATTCTTTTACATTCTACCATAAAAAAGTGATTTTCACAAACCTAAAATAGAATATGTTTTGGGGAAATTGGAGTTTAATTGCCTATAATTTATTAGCACAATCTCTATTTCTTAGAAATCCTAGTTTTAGTAGAGATTTAAGAAAAGCCTACTTTTCAGTATATTTAGTTTGTTTCTATTCTAATCGGTACTCTTCCAAAATTCTGTTCTGCTATACTGGGATTTCCCAGTTGGTAAATCTGGTCTACCTTTTGGGTCATAGCATCCCAAGGTTCTTTACCAATTCGGCTGACTAGATTGACCTGCCCTTTCAGAGACTTAAGATGTTGTCTGCCTTTTTCGGTAAAGCCAAGGACATGAATGGCTTCTGGCAAATTACTTTCTCTTGCCTGTACTAAGATATAGGTCAAGAGGCGTCTGACACGCGCCTTGGTGTAACGTTTGGTCGCAACAGACTCGATCAGATCTTCCACAGACTGGGCTGTCTTGATGGCTTCCTTAATGCGTACTACCATTTCTTGATTGACCTGATAGACGGTGGTTAGGTCGGGATTTGACAAAATTTGATATCGGAGCAAGGGAAAATAGTCATCCCAGCTCACCTTATTAGCCTGCTCAAAGAGAGCAACAGAAGGCATAAAGCGTTCTAAGAAATCTTTGTCCCTCTGGTGCTGACGAAGGGCTGTCGCCGAAGCAAAGTCCACATCCTTGTCCACAGAATGATAACCCGCTCCCTGACGCTGAATTGGCTCAAGCTTGATGTTTCGTCCTGCAACTGCCTTGGCATAGGCCAGAGCAAGGACATGATTGGGCGTATTGCCTGAAAAATCAAGACCTGCAAATTCCTTCCACATGGCCTGAGTTTTCTGGGGATAGGAAAGGGAATCAGCCAGATTTTCCACAAATTGCTCCATCTCAGCACCCTGCTCTGTGTATAAGTCAGCGATTTTCTGGTAATCCAGAATTTCCTCCGTCCCAAATGCTAAAGTATCAATGCCCAACCGAGCCAAGATAGCCACAGCTCCTTGACCAAAGAAATCCGCCGCCTGGACACTGACTAAAAAGGGCAATTCCACTACCAAGTCTGCGCCATTTTCCAGTGCCATCTGGGCCCTTGTCCACTTGTCCACAATAGCAGGCTCGCCTCTCTGCATGAAATTCCCTGACATGGCAACAATTTTCAATCCCTCAGCCTGATTTAGCAGGTATTTGTGGCCATTATGAAAAGGATTAAACTCCGCGATAATACCTGTGATGGTCATGGTAATCTCCTACTTCTGCGCCACAAAAAACCAACGGGTACTAGTTTCTGTTGGCTCCTTGTCCTCAAAGTCCGCATAGAGTTTGAAGGATTTGAAACCAGCCTGTTCCAGCAAAATATCATAGGTCAAAACCTCATAGGTCCGCTCCTCATGCACTTCATCGTGGCGACTAAAGGAACCATCAGCCTCCTTGATAAAAAAGGTCAACTCATGCACGATGGAGTGAGGCGCCGCATCCTCATAGGTATCCCAGAGCATGGCGAACTCTTCCGCATTTTCATGGTAAGAATAACCCGGAAAGACCTCATCTGTCTGATAGGTGGAATGCACATCAAAGATGAAGACACCATCTTCGTTGAGGGAATTATATACTTCCTTAAAGACGTCTCCTACTTCCACCTCATCCTGCATGTAGCAGATTGAGTCCGAATAACAAGTGACAAAATCATATTGACCTGCCTTGGACAAATCCAGCATATTGCCTTCAATAAATTCAATCTTTTGTTTGGCTGAAGAAGCTCTCTTCTCCGCAATCTTCAACATATCCCCACTCAAGTCAAGTCCAGTCACATCAAAACCAGCCAGAGAAAAGCGAACAGACTGGATACCTGTCCCACAAGCCAATTCCAAGAGTTTCTTTCTCTCCTTAGTTTTTGGCAAATGACGCAGAGAAAAATCAGTCCATTTGTCGTATAAACTGTCATCCATGACCGCATCATAGACCGCCGCAAAGGTTTCATAAGTTGCCATAATCATGATACCAAGAGCGTCAATGGCAAACACCACTCGCCCTTTACCTTTCTATCAATTTTTCTAAAATAAGCAAAGAAACCCAGTTGACTACAACTGAGTTCATCTTCTAAGCAAGAGCTTCTGAAATATCTACTGAATCTGCCTCATGCCATAGCTTTTCTAGGTTATAGTGGGCACGCATTTCTTCTGAAAAGACATGCACTACGACAGCACCGAGGTCTAGTAGAACCCAGCCTCCAGCTGCGTCGCCTTCGACATGGCTACCTTTAAAGCCTGCTTCCACTACTTTTTCACGGATATTATCAGCGATAGCATCCAACTGACGGCTATTCATTGAACTAGTAATAACAAAGTAATCAGTCACGCTAGTCAATTCTTGTACGTCAAGTGCGAGGATATCCTCCGCACGTTTCTCATCAGCCGCTTTCACGACTAGTTCTAGTAATTCTTTTTCGTTCATTTAGTCCTCTTTCAAATAGTGCACAAAGGCGTTATAGGTTTCAAGGGTTTGGGGATAGATAGGGAATCCCTGATGAGCTAGATGCTCCACGGTACGAGCTGTTTCGTAGGCCACTGCCTTATCAAGCGATAGACTTGCAATCTCACGTGCCACATCCACTCCTGGAAAGACACGATTGTGCTCGATATAGTCTGCGACATAGATTATCTTATCAAGATAGGTCATCTGACCAGCCCCAACTGTATGGATTTCAATAGCTCGTATAATTTCAGAATCATGCAAATCCAAGTCTTCTTGAATCTTGTAAATTCCGACCATACCATGCCAGACATTATTACCCCAGTTTTTGAGGTCAGGGTCTAGCTGATAACGGTCAATCAAGTCTAAAAACTCCTGATCTGACAGCTTCTTAGCATAGTCATGCAGAAGACCTGCAAGACCTGCTTTCTCAGAATCGACTCCAAATCGCTGAGCCAGTTCTATGGCTGCACGCTCCACACCCAAGCAATGGGTTAACCGTTTTTCAGGCAGAAGCTCTGCCATTTTTTCCAACAAAGCCTCACGAGAGCAGTTGATATAGTCTTGATAGGCCATCAGTAGAGCCCCTCCTTCTCGATGTAGTCTAGCACAGGCTGAGGTAGGAGAAAATTGGGTTTCCGTCCCTGGGCAAGGAAGTCACGCACCATACTGGACGAGATATCCATGAGAGGCACATCCACCCAGATAACTGGATAGGAAGTGCCAGCCTTGTAGCGTGGGCGCTGAACTCCCACAAACTGAACCATATCTACCAGTTCATCAATTCGGTACCACTTAGGCAGATAGTCCACCATGTCAGCACCGATGATAAAGTAATAATCCGTATCAGGATGTTGCTCTGTCAAAATCTTCATAGTGTCGTAGGTGTAAGAAATGCCCTTACGTTCCAACTCAATAGTTTCAATGTCCAGACCTTCAATCCCCTCAATCGCCAACTCAATCATCTTGAGGCGATGGTGCTCAGGGATGGTTTCCTTTTTATCTACATGAGGAGGTTGGTATTCAGGCATGAGTAGAACTTGGTCCAGTCCCAACTGTTGCCGTACTTGGTCCGCAACAATCAGATGGGCATTGTGAACAGGGTTAAAATTCCCTCCTAAAATACCGACTTGTTTGCGTTTTTTCTCCTTAATTTCTGGCTCCAACTCTACCTTGGTAAAGGGAGTCAATAATTCGATTGCCATAGGCTAGTCTCCTTTATTTCTCTGTAAAAACAGTTGTTTGGAGTAGTTTTTCTAGATTTCTTTGACTTTTTTAGAAATCTTGCGATTTTCTTTCTTGCTGGATTGTTTAAACAAAATCAAGATGCGTCCGATTTTTTGGACTGTATCCACACCGATTTCTTCTTCCAAGATTTCAGCTACATCGTGGATATTTTCATCGGTATTTTGCAAGAGCGTTACTTTAATCAATTCACGCGCGTCAAGAGCTTGGCGAACGCTGGTTTTGATTTGGTCGTTAAGTCCATTTTTTCCAATTTGGATGATGGGTTTGAGGGTGTGTGCCTGGCTGTTGAGGAAGGCACGTTGTTTTGATGTTAATGACATAATTTTCTTCCTTGTTTTTTGATAGTTATTTTAGGTGGTGAGGGACGATCGGAACTAATTTTCCAAAGATCTCATCTTTGAAAAATGGATTTCCTGACCTCACAATTGAGCCTTGGTCTCAATTGTGCCCCTTGCCAATCTATCGATTGGCAAGACACCACGGCAATAACTATCTTTTTATGAGCTCACTTTGTTCGCTCAGCGATTTTATTTTAAATTATTGCTTTTCGTATGACGACGGCGACGCCTTCTGGTGCCCAGACGGCGACTTTTGCTGTGCCTGTTACGCGGATCCAGCCGAGTCCAGAGATGACTAAATCTGTCTTTTCCTTAATGTTAAATACATGCTGGACTAGCCTTGGGAAATCTTCTTTTTCCTTGCTATTTGGTGGTGTCAAAAGTGTTCCGAGATGCTTATCGTAGAAAGCACTAGCTCCTTCTAGCTTGGTACGATGGAGTTTGAGTTCATTGTCAAAGAAGGCAGTGAAACCTTGCTTCTCACCCGCAATGAAGTCAAAACGTCCGAGACCTCCTAAAAACAGGGTTTGTTCAGGATTGAGCTGATAGGTTTTAGGTTTGATTTCCTTTTTAGGGCTGACATACTTGAGGTTTTTGGCCGTCAAGTAGTGGGCCATCTGGTGACGGTGGATGATTCCCGGCGTATCGTAAATATAAGATCCGTCGTCAAGCGGAATCTCAATCTTATCCAAGGTTGTCCCTGGGAAGCGCGAAGTCGTGATGACATTCTGGTCACCCGTGATTTCTTGGATAATAGCATTGATAAGAGTTGATTTTCCAACGTTGGTTACACCGACCACATAGACATCGCGGCCCTTACGGTAGTGTTCAATCTTGTCAATGACTTCCTTAATGGCATGTTTATTTTGAGCTGAAGTTAGGACGACATCAACAGGACGAAGCCCTTCTTCATGGGCACGTTCCATGAGCCACTGGCTAATCTTGCCCGGTTTAACTGACTTAGGTAGAATATCTTTTTTATTTCCCACCAAGAGGACATCATTGCCCGATACAAAGCGTGGCAAGCCTGGGATGACAGAGCCATTAAAATCAAAGATATCAATGACATTGACCACTAAGGCATCACTGTCTCCCACCTCATGCAAGAGCTTGAGGAAATCATCGTCCGTCAGCTGGACATCCGTAATTTCATTGTAGTGGCGGAGACGGAAACAACGTTGGCAATAGACTTCGCCAGTTTCCAAACCTTTTTCAAGTGCCGACTGGGGGGTAAAACCAAGACCAGACTTGTCTGTCGTCTGAATGGTTGCTCCACAACCAATACAGAGAATTTCTTCCATAGTTAAATTCCTTTTTTATATGTAATCGGTCCGTACTTTTCCGTTATTTGCTTCATAACACGGCGCTCACGAGCTCGGTTAATCTGCGTTTTGATTGAGTCATGTTGGACCAAGGGTTTGACTAAAATCGAGCGAATACCAGCACGGTGGGCTGCTCGAATATCGGTCATAAGCTGGTCGCCGACCATGACCACTTCACTTTTCTCATAGTGGAATTCCTTCATAGCACGATCAATCCCAAATGTGAAGGGCTTCAAGGCCCAATAAATGTAATCAATTTCAAACTTCTCAACTGCTCTTTGGACGCGTTTCTTAGTGTTATTTGAGACTACGATAATGCGAATGCCCGCGTCCCGAAGATCATGTAGCCATTGTTTCATCTCTGGCGTCCCATCAGGGTTGTTCCAAGCAATGAGGGTATTGTCCAAATCGACCAAAACAGCCTTGATTCCCTGCGCCTGCAGGCTTGGAACTGTCAGATCATAAACTGCTTCCACAGCAAAATCTGGCATGTAGTTTTCAATCGCCATTCTGGCTCCTTTTCTTTTTAATTTCTAGTAATTTTCTTCATCCATTGAGATAAGGCTGCCCATAAAATCAAGCTAGCCATTAAGATATAAATCCAAGCATTTGGCTCTTCTGTAAATGGTAGAGGAACATTCATTCCGAAGAAACCTGTAATAACCGCAAGTACTGCTAGTAAGACGGAGATAATAGTCAAAATTGACAAACTATCATTCAAGTTATTGTTTAGGATGTTGTTGTAAGAAGCTGAGAGTTGTTGCAAGACTTGAGAAATCAAGTCTGTCATAGACACCAACTGATGGGCTTCAATCATGGCATCATCAAACTGCTCTCGTTCGACATCATTAAATCTCCGATAAAGAGCATGGCCCTGGATATGTTCCAAGAGGAGTCGATTTTGTTTTGCTGCTGCTGTCAAGTAAACCATACCAGTCTCCAAGTCAGAGAGAGCGAAGAGATTTTTCTTTGTTGTAGTTTGACGTAGCAAGGCACTAATTTCGTCCTTACTTTTATCCATCTCTTCAATGACAGGATAATAAGCGTTACTGATAATCTCTAAACCAGCAAAGAGAAACTTGTAAATAGAAAGCGACTCATGGCTATCCAGATAAGCTGACATCTGATCAATGACATAAGCATTCTTATGGTTGCTGATGGTAATCATTCGTTGTCTTTCGACGATAAAGGTCATGGGAATCGCTTCATAATATTCTTTGTCTTTTTCTAAATCAAGAACATTATAAATAAAGGTTACCGTCTCCGTTTCACGGTTATAATCCATATGAGCTCGTTCATTTCTATCCAGAGCATACTCAATGGTTTCCTTGTCCAATCCATAGATGTCAGAAAGATCTTCCATATTTTTAATCTTATCCACATCAAGGTCTATCCAAATACAACCATTGCCCAACTGCTTTTCTAAAACCATCTTTTTTTCTCCTTTATTAAACTCTTTCTATTGTACCACAAATTACTTAAAATAACAGGTCTAGTCTGTGCGTGAGAAATTGCTAACAACCGTGATATTTCGGTTAGGGACAAAGTGAAGGGCTTGCTCCTCACTACGAAGCTGGGTCGTACGAATTCCCACGCTGACGACCTTGCCCGATACAGTAATGGGGCCATTTGTCAGAACGACCTCATCTCCCACATCCAGTTGACGTTCAAAGAGGATGAAAAAGCCATTGATGACATCAGATAGAAAGCCTTGGGCTCCCATCCCAATCGCCACCCCAGCGATTCCAGCCCCAGCCAACAAACTAGATACAGGTAAGCCTAAAATCGATAAAATACAGTAGAGTAAAAAGAAATATAGCGTATAATTAAACACATTTTCTAGTAAACGCGCAATAGTCTTTTGGCGTCCGACATCATGATGAGACATTTTTAGAGAAGGTTTGACAATTCTCTGCACCATAGTATGAAGCATTTTTTTAGCAATATAAAATACAATCAAAAGCAGTAAAAGAGAAATGACCTTGGTTAGAATATTCTCGATAATGGTTGTCACATCTAGCTTTTCAATATAAGCTTGAATAAATTTTTGCATATAAAACTCCTTTATTTCATTATACCATATTTTCATCAGTCTCATTCTCCATAAATATTCAAAAAATAGACAGAAAATTCTTGATTTTGTCTATTATTTATACTATAATCATAATCACTACACAAAAAGGAGATTATTATGAAAAGAATCATTCATGCTTGGAACAAGGCAAGCCTTGTCAAGCGTATCTTGATTGGTATGCTTTGTGGGGGAATCCTAGGACTGACCCTTCCTAATCTCTCAGGAATTGGTCTACTCGGGGATTTATTCGTCGGAGGTCTAAAAGCTGTTGCTCCTATCCTAGTCTTTGCCCTCGTTGCCAATGCCCTTTCCCAACATCAAAAGGGGCAAGATAGCAATATGAAAACTGTTGTTTTCTTGTATATCCTAGGAACTTTTGCTGCTGCTCTTGTAGCTGTTGTAGCTAGTTTCATCGTCCCTATTGAAATTACCCTAAATAGTGCCAATACTGAAATTGCACCACCAGATGGGATTGGGCAGGTCCTCAGCAACCTCTTGCTCAAACTGGTTGACAACCCAGTCAACGCCCTGCTTACTGCCAACTACATCGGTATACTATCTTGGGCAGTCATTTTTGGAATTGCTATGAGAGAGGCCAGCAAAAATAGTAAAGAATTACTAAAAACTATCGCTGACGTGACTTCTAAAATTGTCGAATGGATCATCAATCTGGCTCCATTTGGAATCCTTGGTCTTGTTTTTAAAACCATTTCTGACAAGGGAATCGGAAGCCTTGCCAACTACGGTATTTTATTGGTTCTATTAGTAACGACTATGCTTTTTGTCGCCCTTGTGGTCAACCCTTTGATTGCCTTCTTCTTTATGAGACGCAATCCTTACCCTCTAGTTTGGAACTGCCTCCGTGTCAGCGGTGTGACAGCCTTTTTCACTCGTAGTTCTGCGGCTAACATTCCTGTCAATATGAAACTCTGCCATGACCTTGGACTCAACCCAGATACCTATTCTGTTTCTATCCCACTTGGTTCTACTATCAACATGGCAGGGGCAGCGATTACCATTAACGTTTTGACCCTTGCTGCAGTTAATACTCTTGGAATTCCTGTTGACTTTGCCACAGCCTTTGTCCTCAGTGTGGTAGCAGCTATCTCAGCCTGTGGTGCTTCTGGTATTGCTGGAGGTTCCCTCCTTCTTATCCCAGTTGCTTGTAGCCTTTTCGGTATTTCTAACGATATTGCCATGCAAGTTGTTGGGGTTGGATTTGTGATTGGGGTCATCCAAGACTCATGTGAAACAGCCCTTAACTCTTCTACAGATGTTCTCTTTACCGCCGTTGCCGAATACGCAGCAGCCCGTAAAAAATAAGCAAGAAGACAAGCCTGCTCAGGTCTTGTCTTTTACGCTTTTATTCTAACTTATCAGGAAATTCTTATGTCTATTAGCCAACGTACGACCAAGCTCATCTTAGCTACCTGTCTTGCCTATTTTCTTGCTTATTTTCTCAATCTTTCCTCAGCAGTTTCGGCTGGAATTATCGCTCTCTTGAGCCTATCTGATACGCGTAGAAGTACCTTAAAACTGGCTCGCAATCGACTCTTTTCCATGCTCCTAGCTCTGGCTATCGGTGTTCTAGCTTTTCACTTGAGCGGATTTCATATCTGGAGCCTTGGCCTCTATCTTGCCTTCTATGTGCCTCTAGCCTACAAGATGGGCTGGGAAATTGGCATCACACCAAGTAGCGTTTTGGTTAGCCATCTCTTGGTGCAAAAATCAACCTCTCCAGACCTTCTAGTCAATGAACTCCTTCTCTTTGCAATCGGTACAGGATTTGCCTTACTGGTCAATCTCTACATGCCTTCACGAGAAGAGGAAATTCATCACTACCACACATTGGTAGAAGAAAAGTTAAAAGATATCCTCCTACGCTTCAAATACTATTTATCCAGAGGAGACGGACGCAACCAAGCACAGCTGGTAGCAGAATTAGACACGCTTTTGGAAGAAGCCCTCAGACTGGTCTATTTGGATCACTCTGACCACCTCTTTCACCAGACCGACTACCATATCCACTACTTTGAGATGAGACAGCGACAAAGTCGTATCCTGCGAAATATGGCCCAGCAAATCAACACCTGTCACCTAGCTGCCAGTGAAAGCCTGATTTTAGCGCAGCTCTTTTCAAAAATTGCTAGTCAACTGAGCCAGACCAATCCTGCTTCTGATTTACTAGATGAAATTGAACGCTATCTGGAAGTCTTTCGCAACCGTAGTCTGCCCAAAACAAGAGACGAATTTGAAACCCGCGCCACCCTCCTCCAACTCCTACGTGAAGCCAAAACTTTCATCCAAGTAAAAGTTGATTTTTACCAAAAATATGGACAGTAATACTCAATGAAAATCAAAAAGCAAACTAGGAAACTAGCCGCAAGCTGTACTTGAGTACGGTAAGGCGACGCTGACGTGGTTTGAATTTGATTTTCGAAGAGTATAAAAAAGAAAACTTCAGACCAATCCACAAAAGGTGAATATCTGAAGTTTTCTTTTATTTGTAAGTTAGCACCATAAAGGTTAATAGTAGAACAAATAAAGCCAAACTCACTAATAAGGTGAGCACTTTTACCAAGGTGTTGCTCTGCCAGTAACTTGGTTTTCCAATATTACTAGTGGCATCCATGGAAAATAGTTGATTTTGACGGGGTTGTATGGTTACCAATACAATCAAAGCAATAGATAGGACAATAGCTAAAACAATCAGTATGTCAATCATAGGCCTACCTCAAAATTCCCAACAAAGTAAAGAGCAAACCAATCAGAATCATTAAACCCAGTAAGAGTGAAAAAGTCTTACTAATCTTTTCCCCTCGAGTTTCTTTTTCCTTCTTGATAGGTTTTTGTTTCAACTCTTCCATGCGACCTTCAACGTCTTTGTAAAATAAATCTTCCTCTGACATGTTAGCCTCCTAAAACAGTTTGCATGGTTTCCTGATATCGCACCAAGTCAACATAGTTGGCATGTTGTCCTTGTTTGCCAAGTGCCTGACGCATTTGATCAACATCTGAAAGGGCCAGTTTAATAGTCTCAACCAAAGAAGAAACTTCACTACTCTCAAATAGATGATCTGGAGCTATGTAAAGTCTATTGTGCACCGTTTGGTTAAATCCAAGAATCAAAAGATTATGCTCAAAGGCCTGTCGTACTGCCTGCAACAACTCATTGCTATAGTTGATATCCAAGTAAATATCCGACAATTGATAGAGCTCCTGAATCTTCTGTGGACTAGCGTTTTGATAAAGTACCACATTAGGATAACGAAGCATATCTAAGAGCTTAGAAGACATCTCTGTCACCGCTGCGATACGGAAAGTGACATCAGGCAAGGCTTCTACGATTGCTTCCACTTGCTCAATCTGATCGGAATTAGTCAAGATTAAGGCATCTCGTCTTAGGAAATTATCACGTTTGAACTGGTAATGGTAACCCAAGTGAACAAACTGATCATGGTATTTCTCGTCAGTCAATTCTAAAGCGCGCTCATAAGTCGCCTTATTTGGAATGATGATCTTCTTAGTACGCACATTATCACTTTCCAAAATCAACTGCATATTTCCCGGAATGGCATCATAAAGAGGTTCCTGCCAAACCAAAACATCTGAGCCAGACTTATCTGGATGATAGAAGGAAACCAAGAAAGGAGTCGCTAAGGTATTAAAGATAAGCTGACTTGTGTCTATTTCCAAATCTTGCAAAAAGAAGGTGATAAATTCAACCTTATTTGCAAAGTAACGCATGGACTGACCAGGCAAAGTCAATAAGATATCACCCGTCACATGGTTTTCAAGCAAAACTTGTTGGTCATTGACATCTTGGTAAACTGTCATAATCGGCTCACTATCTGCGCTATAGGTCGTTGTAGCAAAGCAAGCACCAAAGCGATTATAGTGGTCAACCTGACGTACTCGACCTTCTAGGTCTTTCCAATCTACCTGTTTAACCAAGCGAGCCTGCATTCCGTCAGCATAATGAATGACAGCCCTCTCCTGTGTCACATCCTCAATACGAGCAGACTGATTATTTCCTGAAATTTCCCAAAAAGCTGGAACAGGTACTTGGTTAAAATAAAGAGGTTTTCCCTTTTCATATCCTAGATAATAAGTAAAAGGAGAAACCAGACCATCAGGCAGAAAGCCATCTGCATCGATAACTACTCCAAGTTGGGAAAGACCAGTAGCGACTAGACTTTCATGTAAATCTCGACTTTCCTGACTATATCGATCATAAAGTTCAATCATGGAGCACCTCCTCTACTGTTTTCTTCCACTTTTCCAAAATTTCTTTTGTCAAGAAACCTTCCGCAATTTGATAAGAATGGGCACGCATTGCTCCCAAGCGATTTTCTTGATACAATTGACAAATCTTAGTTGAAAAAGCTTGCTTAATTTGGTCTTCTACATGGTCAGATGAACTTGGAATCAAATAACCATTTTGCCCATCTTCTATAAAGGTCTGGTTGCCATAAGGCACATCAAAACCGATTAGTGGTAGACCTGATCCAACAGCTTCCATCAAGGTCAAACCAAAGCCTTCGCTGGTAGAAGCCGTCAAGTAGACCTCATACTGACTATAAATCTGCGCAAGATCCGCATGCCCCTTGAGTTGGATATAATTCTCTGCCTTATGAGTTGAAATAATTTCTCTTAGTAGAGAATCCTCTCCACCACTACCATAAATATCAAAGGTTAATTCAGGTATTTCCTTATGAGCCTCAATGACCGCCTTGACCAACCAATCAATGTGTTTTTCTTTGGCAAGACGCGAAGCCGTAATCAATGAAAAGGGCTTACGTCCCTGACTTGACTCAGTTAATGCATCAATACTTCCTACAGGAATAGTAACAATCTTTGGACGATGCTGAGTATATTTGGCAAATTGCTCTTGCAACACTTCATTCTGTCTGTCAGTTGATACGATAAAGAAATCAACCTTATCTGCATTGGTAAACTGGTAGTCATAGTAGTTGTTCCAAAGGATATAGTCCTCATTTGTAGCATTTTCACTATAATGCTCCGCATGAACAACTACCGCTAAATGCGCTGCCTGTGCTTCCTCAAAAACAACTTGTCCAATGCCTGTCTCTCTATCAAGAATGACCAAATCAGACTTGTTCAAATGTAAGGATTTCATAAAGGCACGCATAAAGGCTTGTTTCCCATATAAAATCTTATCCTTGAAACGATAAACTTCTTCCTTCCCTTGATTCATCAAGATATCATAGGCCGGAGTCCCGTCTTCATTATAGAAAGTTCTTTGGTATAGGACTGCAACATTATCCTTGGGAGCAAAGTATTCAGTGCAGTAACGAGTATAAGAAAAGTAATCCTTACGAATCAATTTTCCTTTAAAGACATACTCGGCATATTGAACCAAGTTCTTGCCCTCATCAACCAAATAACAGGTTACAAACTTATCTTGGTCAGAAAAGAAGACACGCAAGACCTTCCCATTCTTTTCTCTACGACTTTCGACACCACCAAAATAAGTCAAGACATCATCCACTGTCACACTTGTCGGTGCAATCTTAATGTCTGTAAAGTGGTTATAAAGCCAGATGACTTGATCATCATCAAAACCAATATTGGCTGTCAAGTGCTGAATGTTATCGGCTAAAATCATATCTGTAAAGATAAACTTAGAGGACAGATTTAAATTCCGAAAAATACCAGCACGATAGGCTTGAGCGTATTCAACACCACTACTAGCCCAGCCAATTCCTAAATTTATATTGTAAATTGTCATATTTTCTCCTCTTATGGAAAATGAGTCACGATTTCACCTTTTGGAGTGACCTCAACCAGCCCCATCAGGAGATTTTGTACCATATCAGCACGGATTTGTTCTTTCATAGCTTCAAAGCCTGCATAAGCTTCTTGATAATATTCTACAATCGGGTTTTTCTGAGCCACAGGCTGACCACCAATAGCCATAGCTAATTGCTGAAGATAATCCACCTGCTCCACCCAGTTGTCATCAATAGCCTTGAGCATAGAAAGTCGTAAAAACTGCTCATATAGGTCATGTTGGTCAAGCAATTCTTTCTTTTCAGAAAGTTCTTTATCAATCACCTGCTTTATAAAGCTACGAACTGCAGTTTTGTCAGTCACATTTACATAGTCTGGAATCTCTTTAATATGAAAACTAATATTAGTTACAATAAAATGGAAGAGCAACTCTCGGCTTTCATAATTTGAAGCGGTCACTTGATCTATGTAGCTAGCGATGATTTCCTCAATAACATCCTCTAAGTCACGGGAACCATCTATTAGTCGATTACGCTCCTTGTAAATCATATCCCGTTGAATATTCATGCTCTCAGCATACTCCAGAGTCTGACGACGTGCCGAACGTCCAGCACTATCACTGGCATGCTGAGCCTTTTCGACTAGCTTTCGGTATTTACGACCTTTCAATACTTCTGGTTGAGTCATATCTTGAACTTGATAATCTTTATACTTTTTATGAACCCAAGATGGACCAAATTTCTTAATAACATCATCTTCTAAGGATACAAAAAACTTACTCATACCAGGATCTCCCTGACGACCAGAACGGCCACGAATTTGCAGGTCAATCCGTTGGCTTTCCATCCGCTCTGTTCCAATGACAATCAAGCCACCAAGCTCTGCAACTCCCTTACCAAGTTTGATATCTGTACCCCGTCCTGCCATAGATGTGGCCACTGTCACAGCCCCCATCTGACCTGACTCGGAGATGATCTGGGCTTCACGCGCCGCATTATTTGCATTTAAGACATTGTGCGCAATCCCTTCACGAAGCAAGAGAGATGAATAAAGCTGGGACATCTCCACTGAGCCTACAAAAACGAGCAAAGGATTCCCCTTAGCATGGTATTTTTTGATATATTCCAAAGAAGCATACACTTTTTCAGGCAAGGTCACATAGAGATTATCGGGATAATCAATTCGTTTTTTAGGACGATTTGTTGGAATGCACACTACCGACATATTGTAAGTTTCAAGAAGTTCTTTCTCTGCAACTTTACCTGTACCCGTCATTCCGGATACCTTATTAAACATCTTAAATAGACTTTGATAAGTGATAGAAGCCATGGCTCTCGTTTCTGGAGATAATTTGACATGTTCCTTCGCCTCAATCGCCTGATGAAGACCCCCTTGCAATTTGGTCATTTCCATAAGACGTCCTGTCCCCTTATCGACCAGTACCATTTCATCCCCTCGAACGATATAGTCCTTATCTCTTGTATAAAGCTTATGAGCTCTTATTGCATAGACTAGATGACGAGCAAAAACCGCATGTTCTTCCTTGTAAAAATGATCTATTCCTAAAAAGCTTTCAGCAGCTTTAGCACCTTTAGTGGTCAACCAAACTTCATCTTTCTCCTCTTTAAAAATGTAATCCTCACCTTCAACCAAGGTCGTTACCAGCGTATCAATAATACCGTAGTGATTAGATTGAACACGCGGAGCACCCGCAATGACAAGAGGTGTCTGGGCGCTATCCAATAAAATATCATCAATTTCGTCAATAATGACATAATCAAAGGGACGTAAAAATTTTCCCTTTTCATTGGAAGCTAGATTATCATGCAAATAATCAAATCCTAAAGAACCATTAGTCGTATAAATAATATCGGACTCATAAATTCTTTTTTTCACTTCTGGTGTCATTTCTTCTTGAGGATTGTCTGTAAATGGTACGCCAATTGTTAAACCAAGAAAGCGATAAACTTGTCCCATTTCTTCAGCATCACGCTTAGCCAGATACTCATTCGTTGTAACCAGCATCGTACCTTTTCCTGTAAGGGCATTGAGATAAACAGGCATAGTAGCTGTCAAGGTTTTTCCCTCGCCTGTATTCATCTCAGCGACATTTCCTTGATGGATAACAATCCCACCCATAACTTGGACATCATATGGGAACATGCCCAATACACGTCTATCCGCTTCACGAACAACTGCAAAAGCCTCTACCAATAGGTCATCGAGAGTGGATCCATCAGCAAGACGTTGGCGAAACTCCACTGTTTTTGCAGCTAATTCTTGGTCTGATAGAGACTCCATCTTTCCTCTAAGGGCGTTGATTTTTTTTAAAGTCCTCTTAACTTTCCGAAGTTGGAAATCTTGATAAAAACCTTTAAACACGATTCAGCTCCTTAATAGAAAAAGAATAGAAATCTAAGGACTCAAAACCAGCACTTAGAAGGGAGACCTGGTAGGTATAGGTATCATCTGGATAGGTAAAATCAAATACTTTCACTTTTTCTACCTTCTCTTCTAAAATGTCATTATACCTATCAAAAAAAGTTATCTTAGTATAAACTCCTTTCTCAGGTTGGCAGTCCATCTCGATGGTTAATCGATAATCGTGATTTCTTTTTAACAAGGGGAGACTAGGCTGCGTACGAGCTGCTTGATAATTTACACTTGAGGTCCAACTTTTAATCACTTCCCCAGATGTCATTAAAGGATTGTAGAAACGAATATGCCAATCTGAGTGATACTGCACTCTAGTTCCATACATAAAACTTCCATTAACCTCTCCCCAAGCGATATTTTCTCTTTGCTTGATAATCATAGCTCACCTCTCCCAAAATCAGCCTGTAAAACCATACGATAAAAATGTAAGACCCAGGCAACATTTGTGTCCGTATCATCATTGTGTCGTCCAGCAGTTCCTTTAGACAAAATCTTCGCACCTGTATTACATAAATAAGTCACTAATTGTTCATATGCCTGAGGATCCATATCCTCATCCTTCATATAGGATAAACCAAAAGTCGTCTTGGAGAAATCAGCTTGCTTAAAGGCTTTCCAAAAACGTTGATTTAATTCCAACATATGTTGTGGGCTAATCCCTCCAGATTGATGTCTCAGTATGTCATAGGCAGTGTTAAAAACCCCTGGAGCTGCTAGTCGACCACGATTAGCTATAGTTCCAATATTGGCAAGAGGTTTACCGACAAGGATTGCTTGCGGTTCGAAACTTGCTCCATAATATAGGGCTGGAAAAGTCCCCATGGAAAGCCCTGACAAGATTAATTCCTTAGAGGTTAGACCTAGATAATCCAAATAATATTGAATAGTAGCTTTAATCTTACTCTCTAACTCCTCACTACCAAGATAAAATGCTCCCCCATTTATACGAGGATCAGAAAACAAAAGAAAAGGACAACCTAGATTTTTCATCATATAGTATCCTTCAAACCCCTCCGCTGTACGATATCCCGCAAAATAGACAGCTAAAGGTGGTTTAAAATCACCTGGATGGAAGAAATAGTTAATTTCTTCACGCTTACTATCGTGTAAGATATTCCCTCCCAAGAAAAACTTTCCAAACTGTTTACGACTCCAGCGCTGATGAAGACTCCCTAACTGTAATCTCCCATTCCCTCTAGCTTCAACGGAAACAGATAAATAGGCGTCATAGTCTTGCTCTATGACAATAGCCTTTTCTATGTCTTTCTCTGTATAAATCAAATCTTCAGTCATGTCTGAAATAGAGCCACTAACTATTTTCTGAATCCTAAATCGAAAATCTACATTCTCACTTTTTTCGTACTCCAACCATAATTCTATAGGTCCATTTTTTTCAACTAAAAAATTATAAGACCAATAAGCCACCTGTTGGAACTCATCTCCAAAATTTCCTTCTAAAGTCACATATTCAAATCCCTGATAAGAAACTTGGATGGAGGAACTTGGATGAATCTTAATAGTAAAAGGCTTCAACTTATCCCCATATCCTCCCCTAAATAGAGAAGTTGACAAGTCATTCAATAACTGCTGAGGATTTGAAAAATCTACAGCCTGAGCACACCTCTTTTTTAAGCAATCAAGAATACTCAAATCTATCGTTTGAAAATCTTGACTATAAAGTAAAGTATAGGGCTCGATATGGTGTACAAAAGGCATTAAATCTCTTATATGCTGACCATCCTCTACCAAAATTGCATGAAAATTTGTGATGCTATCCATTTCCATCATTTTACGGAGGGCTAGCGGTGAGTTGGGACAGAAATAATACCAATCCATATTTTCAGGAATTGTGTAATGATGAGCCCAATTATCAATCCCTATTTGTAGGATTTTATAGTCCTTTGACATCTGTAACCTCCTCAAGCCAACGATGCAATTTATCTAAGAAACGTTGACCAGTATGTTCCTTGATTTTATCAATAGAATAAACCAAGGCCTGGTTCCATTCTTTTAGCCTATCTGTATAGTAGCGTGCAGCCGTTGAAAACTCTGTCACATCTGAAAGTAAATAGCCATTTTTCAAATGTTCTACATAAACAGTTTCAACCAGATTAATTTGAGGAATTCCCGCACTAATACCTGCTATTTGAGTATAGAGGTGCGGTTGTTTATTCAAATCCACAATCAAACGAACAAACTCTAATGTCTTAATCAACTCCAACTCATCATTCAAATTGACAAACTGAAAACGTAGTTCCTGCTCTTGATTCTCCTCTAATGGATTTTCCGCATCTCCGTAGTTTATTCCTTTTTCTAATGTATCAATATGGATTTGCTCTTGGATGATTTCCTGAACAAGATTTTCCACTTCTTGCATTTGTTCCTGACTAGCAGAGAAAGCCCCAAAAACAATTTCTGTATGTTTAGTTTCAGCAATAAATAACAAAACTTGAGTCAATGCTTCCCTATCAATTTCTTCGTTGAAATCAAGTTGATAGTAAATAATAGACTCTTTTCTTGTTTGACTTCGCCCCAGACGTAAACGTGTATCAAAAGGAGAGAGATGGTAAAATTTATTAGAAAGTTCAGGATATAGTTCCTGCAAAAGTTGTAAACTATCCTCTCTATCCACTAAGACTAAGCTAGCTCGATCAATCGATACTGATAACTCTCTAAAGGTGTTCTGTGAATTCCGATTGATAAAGAGACTCAAAATTTTAGGATTAGTACTTGGAATATGATCAAAGATAAACTGATCATGATAAGGATGTGACGGAATGATAAAAATATCCTGCTTTTTTCTGATTTTTTTTAAATATTTATCAAAAAATTCTGCTACCAAATGCTCCATATTTCGATAGTTAAGCAATTTAAATCGATAGGCAAAAATCGGATTGATCTCTATTCTACCTTCCTCTTGAATATATTCCCTAAATCGCCAAATTCCTTTAGGATCCAGATAGTCCTGATAAATAGCTTGTCCATCTTCAAAATAGATTACACTAGATACAAATCCTCTGTCGTCCATGATATAGCGCTTGCTCATCTGACCATTTGGATCAAAATACCGAATCTCACTAATAAAACCCTCAATACCATGTTCTACTTGAGCATATTTCTTACCTTTTTTTTGCACGATAATAGCAAAGGGACTATAAAGAAATTGGCAATCACTATCCCACTCTATATCTCTAAGATTGAGAACCTGAGTATGTAAATCATGAAAGTCCTGCAAATCATCAAAAATAGAATAAACTTCTGTTTCCAAAACACCCTGTCGATGTAAAAAATAACGTAGATGAGGCTGATAGGACAGTACTAATAATTTTGCTTGTAGTTCTTGTTTTTGAAAAAGCCTGATTTGATTTAAAGTATCATCAAATTCAAATCTAAAATAAGAACGATACCATGGAATCAAATCAGCATGCCACCGACGTTCTGAACCATACCAAGCTGGAATAAAATAATACATGACAACCTCCTAAATCAATGGTTGATAGGTTTCATTTAATCTAAGAGCTTTAATCTCATCTCTAACCGTAAAAATCATACCACCAAACATCATAAATAAGCCAGGAATCATCGCAACTCTCAATAACTTTTCATCAAATAGAACAAAAAGCATCGGTCCCCCAGCCATGATAACATTAAAAAAAGCACCTATCAAAGAAAATTGAAAGACTAACCTATTAATAAATCGTCGAGTTTCCTCACCAGGATAAACTCCATAGATGTACTCTCCTGTTTTTTTCATACGATCTGCAATTTCTTCTCCACTTATGTTAATAAAGGCAAAAGCTATACTAAATAAAAAGAGAATGAGCATATAGGTATAGATCCAAAGTGGTTTCCCAATTGTAAACTGAGAAGACAATTCAAAGAAGCTAGCATTAGATGGAAACAGTTTCTGTAGCAATAAAAGAATATAGGTTGGCAGGCCTAAAAAAGTTGTTACATACATAAAAGGCATCCCTCCAGCTGGATTCAGAACCACATCAAAATAGGAGTACTTTTTAAAACGATTGTGTAAACCAATTTTATGTATTGCAATCCGATAACGAGCTCTATAAATAACAGCAAGTAGATAAACAAATAAAATTCCCATCACTATTAAAGATATTAATACAAAGATAGAAACGGGTACTGTTTGGAAAGTATCAATCAAATCTTGAGGAATATTTAAAACCATCCCAACCAATAAGATAATCGTCTGACCTCCAACCCCAATACTTGCATTCATATTTGATAACCACACTAAGAAAAAGGCTCCTGCTATTAAAAGGCAGGTATTCATAACTAATATCAGAAGATTAGATAGATTGGATTGAATGGGCAAATTTAATGAAACGGCTAATGCTTGAATCAAAGCTATAAACAAAGTCAAATACATCTGTCGTCTACTTTGAATCTCTTCAGGCATGGAAGAGAGACCAATTCTTTTAGAAAGAGAAATCATTTGCCATAAAATCATAGAAGACATCCACGGAGATAAACCTATTGAAAACAAAGACAAACTTCTCAAATTTCCACCTACCAGTGCAGTAGAAAAGGATAAATAGGCTGTAGCATCACCTAAAAAATTCCTATTACTTAAGTCAACAAAAGGAAGTGTCAATCTACTACCCAAAACATAGATAAACATCAAAAGCAGTGTAACAAAACCTTTTCTTACAACTATTGATGAAATATATTTTTTCATAAAACTTCCTTTCATTTTGATTTAACAGCCTGAAAAAGACTCTAATAACTAAAAACTAATGGCTAATCGGCACGTTAAAAATTCAATTTCTAAATAGCTAATCTTACTTCAAATAGTTACCGAACAAGTCTATTAAAAACTCCATCTTACCATTATAAACAGCTGTTCCTATACTGTCAATCAATACTTCATACTCCAAATCAATATACCAACCAAAATGTCAAAGAATTGCTATAACAACAAAAATTATCATTAATTAAACAATCGTTTTATTTCGTCCACCATTTTCTCTGGATTTTCTTTATTAAATATATATCTAGACTTATCTTCACTACGAACCGTAGTATTAAAAGCAAATATCGGTTTCCCAGTTTTATATACTTTTTCTATAATATTCTCAACTTCTACTCCATAGTTAATATCCAAATAAAAGTCAATTTTTCCCAATGTTTTAATCACATTCATTGGATTATAAGTTGGAAAGATTCTTACATTTAAATATCTTTGTAAGTCCATAATTTCTGATGCAAATAATGTAGGTGCTAATATTGAAAAATGAATGTAGGGTAAATTTTTAATTAAATATTCTAAATGTTCAATACGACATGTATTAGTAAAGATTGCGGTATGATATTGTTGTTCATGAATTAGGGAATTTAATCCTTTTTCAAAATTCATTTTTCTCATCACAATTTCAGACCATTCTAATCCATAATAATACCACCATTCTTCTCTAAAACGATTTAGATTCACCAAATACCAAGGTTTATTCCTGTATAATGAATAATCTTCGCTTCATTTTCTACTTTGAGAGATTCTGTATACCATGAATCAATTCCATAATTTCTTGCTACTGTATCCATTCCCACCATAAAATTATACTTTTGAGGTAATCTCTTCCAATTATTTTGAAATAATCTGTTCAAAATCCCTTGATCTCCATAACTACTCTCATGAAATTCATTTGTTAATTGAAGTAATTTCTTAGTAATGCCCTCTCTTCTCCAAGCATCTACATCAATCAACATAACGCCTGAATTAAAGGTGTTTTTCGCAAGATCATCTTCCACTGCTGCAATAGGAAAGCCATCAAAATCTTCTGAAAACAATTCCTCTATGCTATCTCTGACAATAATATCAGCATCGAGATATAAAGCTTTCTTTTCTTTTACATACTGAGGAATAAAATAACGAAAGAAAGCTGCGTAACTTAAATGTGGAAGTGGTAAATGATAATTTTTAAGACTGTGACTGCTAATTTTCACATTCACAATTTCTGAAGATAAGGGTTCCAACCGCTTTGTCATTAATTGAAACCATTCTGAAGGCATGTCATCATTAAATATATAGAACTTTACATTTCGATTATGGGCACATACTGACTTGATTGTTGTTTCAATCTTATCACGATACCCACTATCTACTCCCATAGCAATAACTTTTTTATTCATTTAGATAGCTCCTTCTACATTCCTAATAATATATCTAATCTAAAAACATTATTTAAAATTATAAGATATTCAGATACGTTTTTTCTTGTATTAATTCATGTATTTTTGAAATCATATCTTCAGTATTTTCACAGATAATCGCTTTATCTCCAACATGATTTGTCTCTTTATAAGCAAAAAATGGTACATTCTTCTTCAGTGCTTCTTGAGTTGGTTCTTCCCATGTTGCTCCCTCTGCTATATCCAAAACTGCTAGTGCTTTCTCTAGGATATGCTTGTAGCTATTGTTTGTGTGTGCATTTGGATAATAGTAAAGATTTGGATATTCTATATACTGTTGTTGAATTGCTGGAAAACAAGGTTGAAAAATATGAAATTGGCAATCGGGAAATTCTTCTAATAAATTTGAGAACTTAAAAAGATGACATGTATTCGTAAATACTAAAATATGATGAGTAAAATGCCTTTGATTAAAACTTGCTAATTCTAATTGAAATTGGCGTTGATTATAGAGTGTACTCCAATCCAATCCATAGTAAAACCACCATAACTTTTTAAATCTGGTTGAAAAACTTTCTTCATTCCAAGGTTTATTATATCCTAGGTAATGTAAGATACGAGGCATTCGATTCTCTTTTATAGTGGTTCTCTCTTTTTTAAATTCACTAATCTCGTATGCATCATATCCGACTAAAAAATTATATGCATCTTTCAATGGTAACCATTCTTCTCCAAATGCCATAATCATAATTGATTGATCTCCATTTGGTACATGCATATAATGTTCTCGAGTCAATTCTATCAATTTTTCTCGTACATTTTCTTCTCTCCAACGCTTTAAATTAACCACTAATACTCCAGAATTCAACTCTTTTTTTACATTAGGATGTTTAGTTGGATCTAAATCACTATCATTTACTGCTGCAACATAATAATCTTCTAAATCATATTCTAATAAATGGTCAATTTTACCTGTTACTAATAAATCACAATCTAAAAAGATAGCCTTATCTTCTTTTACATAATCTGCCATATAATAAACAAGAAATTTAGTTGCTGATATGTGTTTACTATTATTAACATTAAACTGTCTCAATTCCTGTTCTTCTTCAGGCAATCGAATATTACAAACCTTAGAATTAAATGGAGTTAACCAATTTTGCAGAGCTCCAAACCATTCTTGTGGAATACTCCCGTTATTGAATATATATTTTCAAGTTTCTATGATAAGCACACAATGATTTTATGGTCACAATAGCTTGCTCACAATAACTTCTATCAAAACACAGTACAATTGTTTTCTTGTCCATCTTGTTAGTACTCTTTCTGAAATTTACTGCTCAATATTTTTCCTGCTTTTTGCTTTGATTTTTTCACTTTCTACTTTTTGTTCCTTTTAACTATTATCTTTAACACTTAACACTTTAAGCCATTTATCAGCAACAGTTTCATCTAAATAATTCCTTGCAATAGCATATGAGTACTTAGTAACTATATCTTGGTCTAACTCATAATATTTAATGATAGCTTCTGATATCTTTTCAATTAATTCATCTTCTGTTTTACTTTCTGCCTCTGGAATCAAAAAGCCATTCTTCCCATTTTCTATAAATGTAGGCCCTCCATATGGTGCATCTAATCCGATAATCCCCAATCCATTTGTAACAGCCTCCAGTAAAGTGATACCTAAGGTTTCCCAAGATGCAGTAGATATATAGAGCTGATGTTTTCTATACTGCTCGGTCAATATTTGATAACCGCATAGTTTAATATAGTCTTGGGCATTATTTTCAGTAATAATCTGGTTTAATTTCTCATATTCATCACCTTTGCCAAATATGTTTAAATGAAACTGAGGTATTACCTCTCGTACTTTTATAGCTGCCTTAATGGCTATATGAATTTGCTTTCGCGGATTTAATCGTGCAGCTATCATTGCAGAATAGGGTATCACTTTATCTCTGTTTAGGCTCAACTCTTCAATACTTGCGGCAGGGATAACCACGATTGGGCAATATTTTAGATCAAGATTAGTTAAATATTTTTCTAATTCTATTTTTTGTAATTCTGTTGATACAATGACAAAATCAAATTCTGTAGCATATTTGAACAAGTAAAAATATCCATAGTTCATATCTCCGTATCGAAATTGATGAATGGAGTGCAGGAATACTCCTTTTTTCACATCTTTTGCATATCTTAATAGGGACTGAGAATAAGGAAAACCTGATATTCTATCCATAATCACTGTATCATCTTTGGACAATGATAATGATTTTATAAACAAGTCCATTAAACCAAAATCTCCATCAATCCAATTTATATCAAAACGATATCGGATTTTTCCTGAGATTTGAAAACCTTCATACACGAGCGCTCCTGTTGAATTATAGAAAAGCCTATGATGCCAATTGAATCCATCCTTTTGTAGATACTCTCTACAGATTAAATAAGAGGTATAATAATCTCTCTGATACAATTTATCTAAGTATAAATGTTCTACTTGATATACCATATTGTTTTCAAACCAAAGAATGATTTTATGCTCTGCAGTTAATTGAAAGACAATTTTTTGAGAATTTCTTTCAACGCACTCACTGTCATCCAAAGATAGTTTCCGAATCATTTCTTCAACGGAAAGGGTTGATTTAACCTCTTTTTCTCCCGCCAAATAGAAAGGAGCAATGATCATACTCTCTTCTGGTATTCCAATATCTCGAAAATAAGAAAATTTATATCGAGGCGGAAGAACTGAAAAAATATAACGATAATCAAGATTCATTTTTGAAAATACTCTCGCACGATGAGCTTGAGAATTATCAACTCCATTTGCTTCATAGCCTACTAATAGATCAAATATATAGATACTCATTAAATTCCCTCCCTCTGAAAGACTTTTCTATAATAGTCTTTACTAGAAGCATGAATAAACTGCAATTGTCTTTGTATTGCCAAGTCATATTCTTCTTCTGAAAAGATGATTTTTTTCAAATCCTCAATCATACAACTAATATCATCACTAAAGTATAGATACTCTGAACAAATAAAATCTCTTCTATGACATGTTTCCTCAAAACCAAGTAAGAGCATTCCTTTTTCTAAAGCTTCTTCTACAGCATTTAATATTTCTATATTATGGTTAATGTCTAAATAGAGCGTACAAGTTTCTAACAATGACTTAAATTGATGTTCTAATATACCGGGATATAAAAACACATTTTCTTTTTCCTGTAAATCTGTTAATCTACCACCCATAGCAGTAATCGCTGCGATATGGAATTCAAGCATTGGTAAATTTTCAACTAAGGCTTCAATTTTTTCAACCTCTTGTGTATGAGTGGCAATCAAGGCTCGATGACCATTCCTTATATTTTTGGGTGGATATAAAGGACTAAGATGACGAACCTTATCATTATCAGAAAGAGAATGAAATACAGAATAATGGTAAATATATAAGTAATCTACATACATTAACCAATCCTGAATCTCCTTTTCAGATAAGATTCCCTGTCCAAGATAGCAGGCAATAGTATTTTCTTTTTGTAAATATTGGGCAATCGATTGATCCCCAATAACAACTACATCCCTCTCGGCATTCATTCGAGACATACAATTTTGCCAAAGTTGCTCCTCATTGTAAATCCGAGTTACATCATTCTCAAATACTGTAAAAAGATGATTCTCAGTGTCTTCTATCATTAACAAGACATCTTCAGGACTGTAGTATTGGATAAAAATAGTTTTTCCTTCCGGATCTAGTATATCTTGTTTATATCTCCAGCCATTCTCCTGATAATAATCCCTACTTAATGCTCTCCCTTTTTCATCTAGCCATTCCACCATTTTAACAGTCTTGAATTCTCTGTTTAAATAGTGAATAACCCCTCTCTTAACATCCTTATCCCATATCGTTCCTTCATTATAGTCCATATGAATTTCCCAAAATTTAGGAACAGCCACTTTTAAGGCAAACAGGGGAGGCTTAGTATCTAAAGTAGATGACGTTTGATTCGCAAGTATCATTGGTAAAAAACAACTACAGTTTGAATAGGTATCCAATTCTTCTTTTATTACTACACGGACGGCTATTCCCGAGGAAATAACATCATCTATAAAACCTTGTTCATCATTATTAAATCGATTTGTGAGATAAATCATCTATTTCTCCCTTTATTTTCATAATCCAAGTTAGTTAAATTTCGACATATCTATTTCATTGACTACAAACCTTCTACTCTTTTATCAGATAAAAGGAGAAATACTAATCCACTAAATAGAGAAATTCCTTATAACGTCTAAAAATTTCTGTCTCTTGGAATCCAGCCTCTGACATTTGTTTATATTGAAGTTGAAGTCGATCGATTAAGGTTCTTTTCTCTTCGGAAATATCTATTCCTAATAAAGCCAGAGTAGCTATTCTTTCCAAAAGTGCTTCAAATATATCTGTAAAATATTTCTCTGTAAGCAGAGCGCTTAAACTACCTTTCCTAATACGATGTATATACAAATCTTTATGAATATAGCTAGCCTTACATGACTCCATGAATAATTTAAAATTTGTAAAACAATCTCCTATGCTTTTACCAACAGGAAATAGTATCATTTCAAATAGTCGTTTATGGAACAAAATCCCCCAACTAGTTTCAAACTCTATTTCTCTTTTTTGAATCAATTCATTTTGGTTAAAATGCTCTTCTTTATAGTCAAAAACGTGAATATAATAGTTATTATCATTTTCATTAAATTTTTTATAGCTTCCTATCACTATTTCTGAATCATTTTTTAATGCTGATTGATATAATTCTGCTAGATAATTAGGAACAACAAAATCATCACCTTCTATAAAGGTAATAAATTCTCCTTTTGAATTTAGGATTCCTGTATTTCTTGCAGCAGAAAGACCTAAATTCTCTTGTTCAAAATAACGAAAACGTTTATCTTTATTGATAAACTCTTGACAAATATCTTCTGAATTATCTCTAGAACCATCATTCACTAGTAAAACTTCAAAATACGGATAGGTCTGATTTTCGATACTTTCTAAACATAATCTTAAATATGGGGATACATTATAAATCGGAATGACAACACTAATTAGTGTATTAGGATACGTTACAGTTCCCTCTATATTTTTTAAAAAGTCTAAATGTTCATTTAACAAAACTTTATTTTTTATATAATTCACTCTAGCTTTCAATAATTTTTGAAATTTATTGAAATAATGAATAGTAGGTAATCCTATTTCTTGTATTTTTTTAAACATTTTTTTAAAAATACTTAGTTCTTGCTCTGCATATTCTTGATTAAAGTTACTTGTTGTGCTATCTCCATGGATTCTATAAACATAAGTTAGTTCATCAACATATGAAACACTTTCTACATTCAGATATAAGCTGAAATAAAAATCTAAATCTTCTCCATATTTTATTGAAGTGTCAAATCGTAGATTATTCACTAGTTCTTTTCTGAATAATTTAGCTACAGCATTATTAAAACATACATTGATACTCATTAGTTTTGGAAAGATAGTAAGAAAATCATCTCTATTCATCTTTTCAAAATTTAGCAAGTTTTTTTCTTGTTTTGTATATACTATGGTGTAGTATGTATCTATATTATTATCAAATTCTTTATAGCAAGAAACTACAATATCAGAATTGGTTTTTTTGATTGAATTTATCAATAATTCTAAATGGTTTTCTGCAATCCAATCATCCGAATCAATGAATGTTATAAAGTCTCCTTTTACATTATCTAACCCTAAGTTTCTCGCAGATGAAACCCCTCCGTTTGCCTTTAAATAATATCTAAATCTAGTATCAGATTCTACAAATGCCTTACAAATAGACTCAGAATTATCTATTGAACCATCATTAACAAGAATTACCTCAAAATTTTTATACGTCTGATTTTTTATACTATTTAAACATTGCTCTAGGTATTTTTCTGCATTATAAATAGGGATTACAATACTTATTAGAAAATCTTCATCATTCAGTTTCAACATTTTTCCGTCTTCATTTACCAATTCCTTGTCATTCATCAAGAAAATCTCTCCTTAACACAACATTTTAAACTATATAACACTTCTGAACAATCATTTACTTATTTAAAAAATATAGTATTTCTTTACATCTTCTATATATTTCTGTATTTTCTAAGCCTGCTTCTTTAGCTTGGAAACAACGGGTTTTAAGCCTATCTTTTAACATCTCTTTTTCCTTAGAAATATCAATGTCAACTATACTTAACACAGCTATTCTTTCCAATAGTGCTTCTAATTCATCGGTTAAAAATTCTTCAGATATATTATCGCTAATACTGCCTTTTCTAATTCTATAAACATATAAATCTTTGTGAATATACGTAGTCTTACACGATTCCATATATAATTTATAATTAGTTCGCGTATCTGCTATATTTTTACCAACAGAAAACATCACATTCTCAAACAACCTTTTATGATATAAATTTCCCCAAATCTTTTGGAATTCTAATCCTTTATTTTCAAGTTGGGCAATGTTTTCTATTAACTCATGTTTTATAAAATGCTCTTCTCTATAGTCGAATATATGAATATAATAATTATTATCCTCTTCATTGAATTTTTTATAACTTCCGACAACAATTTCAGAATCATTTTTTAATGAAGCGTAATATAATTCTTCTAGATAATTAGGCTCTACAAAATCATCCCCATCTATAAAAGTAATAAACTCACCTGTTGCATTTAAAATCCCTGTATTTCTAGCTGCTGAAAGTCCAGCATTTTTCTGCTCAATATACTTAAATCTTTTATCTCTTTCTGCAAATTCTAGACAAATATCTTTTGAATTATCTCTAGAACCATCGTTTATTAGTAATACTTCAAAATGTGGATAAGTTTGGTTCTCAATACGTTCTAAACATAACCGTAAATAAGGATATACATTATAGATTGGAACAATGATACTTATTAAATCTTTAGGATAAGTAACAGATTTTTCTTTGGTTTCTAAAAACTCTAGATATTCATTAAACAAAACTCTGTTTTCTAATAAATCTTTTCGAAACTCTAATAAATCTCTAATAGTATTATAGTAATGAATTGTAGGTAGACCTAATTCTTCTATTTTCTCATACATTTTTTTATAAATGCCTAATTCCTGTTCCATATACAATTGCCCAAATTTACTAGAAGTGCTCTCATCATATAATCGATAAATATACGAAACTTCATCAACATACGAAATACTACTAATATTATTATATATCTTAAAGAAGAACTCCAAATCTTCCCCATAGACAATAGATTCATCAAATCTAATATCCATAACTAATTCTTTTTTAAATAATTTAGATACGGCAATTTTATAACTATTACTAGCATGGATTAATTTTGGAAGAATTACTAAGAATTCTTCTCTATTCAATTTATTATAATTTAACAAGTATTTTTCTTGATTTGAATACACCCTAAACTTAAATCTACTTACATTATCAAACTTTTTGATGGAAGACACTGCCATATCAGAATTATTTTCTTTTATATTATTGATAAGTACCTCTAAATGGTTTTCGTCAACCCAATCATCAGCATCTATAAATGTAATAAAATCTCCCGTAATATTATCTAATCCAAAATTTCTAGCAGAGGATGCTCCTCCATTTAATTTAGTGAAATATCTAAATCTTGTATCTTCTTCTGAAAAACTCTTGCAAATATCTTCTGAAATATCATCTGAACCATCATTAACAAGAATCACCTCAAAATTTTTATACGTCTGATTTTTTATACTATTTAAACATTGCTCTAAGTATTTTTCTGCATTGTAAACAGGTATCACAATACTTATTAAAAAGTATTCTTCGTTTATAATTTCCATTTTTTCTCTCTTTCTCCTTACAAACGTCTTCTCTCACAAACAGTTGAGCAATTCTTTAAATAATATTATTTTTCTTTAATTCATCTATTTTATTTTGAAGAATAACTTTTTCCTTTTCATAACCATAATAGTCTAGCTCACCAACTCTCCTATTCAATACATATTTATACATTTTGTATGTTTTTTCTATATCAATTCCTTTAATATTTCTTGTTTCCTCGATTCTTTCTTCCAAAGCATCAATATAATCTAAATGGCTTAAATCAAAATTTAAACTTAATCCTTCATAATTTTTCCTATATGCATATATCGTATGATTACAAACCGCTATTTTTTCAGATGCTAAATATAATTTCCAAGTAGTAAATTGATCTTCCGCATATTTTCCTAAAGGATAACGAATCTCTTTAAACAAACTGCTTTTATATAATTTTCCCCATGCTGTTGAATAACATAAGAAAGGCACCTCAAACATCTCATCCATTTGATTAACCGCAAATTCTTTTTCAACAATAGTAATAGGTAGATTTCCAAAACGTTTTCTATCAAATATATAAAAATTCGGACTGTCAAAGTGACAAAAACCACCTACAACTAAATCAGATTCCCCTAATAGTGCCGTAGCATGTAATTTTTCTATTGCCTCTTCCAAAAAGAAATCATCTGAATCTACGAATGTTATATATTCACCTTTTGCGCGTTCTATTCCATAATTTCTTGCATCAGATAATCCTCCATTTTCTTTCTCAAAATAATAACAACGCTTATCTTTATCAAGATATTCTCTACAAATTTCAGCTGAAGAATCTGGAGATCCATCATTTATTAATAAAAGCTCAATATTTTTATAGGATTGACTTAAGATACTTTCTATACATTTTCTTAAATATTTTTCTGTATTATATATGGGAACTATGACACTAATTAAATCATCCATTCTGTTACTCCTATAAAAATTTTAATATTATTTTGTATGTATAATTTCTTTGCTATTACACACTTTTTATATGCTCTATCATTTGTTCAATCTCTGAAAGATTAAATACTTTATCTGTATAATATTCATTTGCAGTATTTTCAAATGATAAAATTAATTTCCCTGATTCTTTTACTTTTTCAATAACTTCTAGATTTTTAACTTCATGATTAATATCTAAGTAAACATCACATTCACGAATTAAACGATTAATATTCCACTCTAAAACTGCAGGATGCAATCGTACATTTTCATATTTTCTAAGGCTATTTAATTTATCTCCCATTAATGTCAATGCCATAATATTAAATGTACATTCTGGTAATCGTCTCATTAAAATTTCGATTTGTTCTAATTCTTGACTGTGCGTCATAATTAAAATTGATTTGAATGTTTTCGGAATTTCATGGGCAATTATCTCTGACCAATCCATTAGTGAATATTTCCACCAAACATCTCTTAACCTACAAAAAGAAAACAAATTCCAAGGCTTATCATCAGATAAATAATGAATAATAGCTGGTAAAGGATTTAGAGATTTCTCTAAAATAAAGTATTGTTTTCTTTGTTCTGCAAGACGATCATATCCTATTTGAAAATTATAAGTATCGTCTAAAACTATATAGCGCTGTCCACATAATCGATTCAATACAGTTTGATCCGCTTCTATAAGAGTCTCATGCTCATTGTTAGTAATATCAATACATTGTCTTTGAATGTTTTCCGCTTTCCATAGTTTATTATTAATTAATAATACTCCAGCATTAAATCTGTCTTCCAATCCATATACAACTTTTGCGGCAGCTACTAGATGGTTTCCTAACTCTATTTTAAATAAATCATTCAAATTTCGAGTTACAATAACATCCGAGTCCAAGTATAATACCTTCTCTTCCTCCACAAATTGTGGAATAAAATAACGTGCAAATGTCATATAATTTATATGACAACCATAAGGTGCCATTTTCCACTCTTTAGAAATAGCATCACCAGTTAATTTTATATCTACTAATTCACTATTTCTACATTTTAATCTTTTTCTAATACCAATAAACCACTCTTGAGGTATGTCTCTATTCATTATATATACTTTACAATTATCATGATGATAACAAACTGACTTCAACGTAGCTTCTAAATATCTAAGGTATCCATAATCAGCAGCTAATACAAATGTTGCCTTATTCATTACAAATATTCTCCGTTCAATTTAATTAAGAATGTAAAAAGTAAAAGTTTGAAATATGAGACAATAAGTATCATCAAAAATCAGAACAAAGATGGTCATTTTATCTTATAAACAGTTCAGCAAAAGTTGATAGATTCCAAAAGCTAACCGGGATCTATCACCAACTATTTTAATCATCATTTTTAGATAATTCTTTAACTACAACAATATAAGTAAATTCCACTTCTAATGACAGATACGTTTCAGAGGATGATTTAAAGCTCTTATAAATTTTATCTATCAATTAGAGACTAACATTACTTAATTCTCACCGATCATCATTTTCTGATAAGCTTCGTTAACAAAATAGCAGCTCAATTTCATAATACATTGTCCTAACACTCTTTAAAAGACAAAAGATGTTTTAAAGAATGCCATTAATAATAAAAGGAAAATACTTTTCCCCTAGCTAGCGAGACTTTAAAAGTTTATTACCCACCATAATATTAATGGTCGAATTGATTTCATAATTCTTACTACTAAGTATAACATTTTTTATATCAGTTCACTAACATTACAAAAAAAGAAGAGTCTGGGACAAAAAGATTTTGATTTTAGAAATTCTTTATTATAAGTTTTTAAAATCGATAGATTAGACAAAAAAGCGAACAAAATAGAATTCTGAGTGTCGGACAACTTGTTTTGTTCGCTTTTTATATTTAAAGTTAGACTTTTGTCCCAGACTCTTTACTTAGATATATTTTTCAACAAAATGAATCAAACAGATAAATTATGCCTCGTCTCCATTTTCATCGTGACGGCGTTTAGCTAGTAAACCTAATCCAGTTACACCTGCCAAAGCACCCAGGACAATAGATAATTTAGAAGCTTCTGTACCAGTATTCGGTAATTTATTACTTGAATTTCCTGTTACTTCTGATGTTGATTCAGAATGCAATCTATCTGCTGATATTGATTCAGAGACTGATGTACTTGCTAATGCTGATATTGATTCTGATTCTGAGGTACTTTCACTTGCTGAGGCGCTCTTAGAAGCCGACTCACTTACTGAGGTACTTTCTGATTCTGAGGTACTTTCACTTGCTGAGGCGCTCTTAGAAGCCGACTCACTTACTGAGGTACTTTCTGATTCTGAGGTACTTTCACTTGCTGAGGCGCTCTTAGAAGCCGACTCACTTACTGAG
>NZ_JAQFJG010000006.1 GCF_030439915.1 Streptococcus sp. SPS1 | reverse complement strand
AAGGTCTTTGTCACTCGCCGCTTTCAAGCGACAACTAGTTTAGTATATCACAGCCGCTTTCGCTTGTCAACACTTTTTTGAAACTTTTTTAATCTTTTTTTCATCAAGTGTTCCTACCGCAACATACCATAGTCCGTACGGGATTCGAACCCGTGTTACCGCCGTGAAAAGGCGGTGTCTTAACCCCTTGACCAACGGACCAGAGTTGTTATTTTCAACTCTTACTATTATACCCACTTTTTAAACTTTGTCAACACATTTTTTAAAATTTTTTCTGTTTGTGTGATGTTATTCTAACAAAAAAGCGGGAACTTGTCAAAGAAGTCTCCTTGATATAGCTAGAATGACAAGTAATTCATTCTTTATAGTTTTTGTTTTAACTCGACCAAGACATTCATAGCCTGCATAGGTGTCATATTGTAAACATCCAGTTTAGCTAATTCTGCTAGGATAGGATGTTCTTCAGTCGTATCAAAGAGTGAAATCTGTTCTGTGACAGCACTTGTTTGCCTCACGGGAGCAGGACTTTCTGTTCCTTGACTCTCTAGCTGAGTCAAAATCTTGTCCGCCCTTGCTAAAAGGTCTGCTGGCAAGCCAGCAATCTTGGCAACATGGATACCGTAGGATTTATCAGCTGGACCTGGTTCAATCTTGTGAAGGAAGGTGACCTGCCCATCCTGCTCCAAGGTTGCCACGTGGACATTGACCAAGTGTTGTAAACTAGACTCCAGACTAGTCAACTCATGGTAGTGGGTCGCAAAGAGGGTCTTAGCTCCGATGTGCTCATGGATGTATTCGATGATAGACTGAGCAAGAGCCATCCCGTCATAAGTTGCAGTTCCACGACCCAATTCATCAAAAAGAATCAAGGAATTTTTGGTCGCATGCGAAATAGCATTGTTGGCCTCCATCATCTCCACCATAAAGGTTGATTGGCCTGAAACCAAGTCATCGGCTGCTCCGATACGGGTAAAAATCGCATCAAAAATAGGTAAATAGGCGCTTTCTGCTGGCACATAAGAACCCAACTGAGCCATAACCGCCGTCATGGCTAACTGACGCATGTAGGTAGACTTCCCGCTCATGTTTGGCCCTGTAATCAGTTGAATACTGGTATCTTCTGCCATCTGAATCGTATTGGGAATATAGGTCTGAGCCCCCATAACCTTTTCAACAACAGCATGGCGCCCTTTCTGGATATCAATTCGCGAATCATCTCCGAATTCAGGTCGAATCAAATGCTGGGTTTCGGCCACAACTGCTAGACTTTGCAGGACATCAACCGTCGCAATTCCTTGAGCTAGAGCTTGTAAACGTTGGATGTACTTGCTGACCTCTTCACGAATGCGCATAAAAATTTCGTACTCTAGATTAGCTGACTTCTCACGCGCCTCCAACATATCGCCCTCGATACGGGCTAATTCTTCGGTTCCAAAACGTTCTGAGTTTTTCAGCGTCGCCTTGCGGAAAAAATGGGCTGGCACATTTCCCAGTTGCGAATTGGTCACATGGAAATAGTAGCCATCTTTTTTATTATAATCAATCTTGAGCGTACTGATACCAGAGTTTTCTCGCTCCTTGGCCTCAATCTCAGCAATCCAGCTAGTCCCTTCTCTGAGAACACGACGGTATTTATCCAAAGTCTCATCAAATCCCGTCCGGATAATACCACCTTCTGTAATCACATGAGGAGCTTCAGGAGCAATCGCTGCGCTAATCAAACTCTCCAACTCAGGAATTCCATCCAGTTGTGCGATGAGATAGGCTAGAGCAGGTTGCTCCATCCCTTCTAAAATCGCACGAATCCGTGGCACACTAGACAAGGTAGTCGCCAACTGCAAGAGATCCTTGGGATTGGTTTTGCCAAAAGAAACACGACTAGCCAAGCGCTCAATGTCATAAACACCCTTGAGACTGTCTGTCAAATCACTACGCTCAAAGAAATGGTCGAGAAAGACCTGCACCACCTCTTGGCGCTGGACGATTCGTTCCTTGTCAATCAAAGGGCGATGAATCCAAGAACGCAAGAGCCGCATACCCATAGCTGTTTTGGTTTCATCCAAAAGCCAGAAAAGACTGCCTTGCTTCTTGCCTGAACGGGCATTCTCAACCAAATCCAGACTAGCCTTGGTCGCATAATCCATCTGCAAGAAATCCTTGATTTCATAGCGGATAACAGGTTTGAGGTGGTTCAATTCCCTCATCTGAGTCCGATGAACATACTGGAGCAACTTACTAGATGCCGCTTGCTCCACCGTTGCCAATCGCGAATCCAGTAAATGAAGGTCTTCAAAGCCTTCTTTTTCATAAGAGAGTACCAGATTCATCTGACGACTAAGGATTTGTTCTTCCTCCTCAGACAAGTCATAACCCAACACCACTTCTCGAGCCTTGAGGTTACGGATTTCCCCACAAACCAGCGTGAAATCCAAAAGACCTGTCACATAAAAGTCACCCGTCACCAGGTCCATATAAGCTAGGCCAAATTGATTGCCAGCACGGTCTATGGCAACCAAAAAATTATTCTGACTGTCCGGCTTACTGCTATCGACCACTGTCCCTGGCGTAATAACCTGAACAACCTCTCGTTTCACAACCCCAACTGCTTGTTTAGGATCTTCCATCTGTTCAGCAATAGCCACCTTATAGCCCTGCTCAATCAAGACATCAATATACTGTTGGGCAGAATGATAGGGGACACCCGCCATAGGAATCGGATTGTCCGCATTCTTGTTGCGACTCGTTAAGGAAATTTCCAGAATCTGCGCAGCATTGACCGCATCCTCATAAAATAATTCATAAAAATCACCCATACGAAAGAGCAAAAAAGCATCTGGATAGTGCTTTTTAATATCCACATACTGTTGCATGCCGGGTGATAGCTTTTCTGTCGCCATTTTCCGTCTCTCCTTGTCAAAAATAAGTCTTGAGAGCAACTCCCAAGACCTTACTTATCTTTCATCAAATCTAGCAAACGATCTTCCATGAGTTTGGCAACGTGCTGATCTCGACAAATAACCAATAAGGTATTGGCACCAGCAACTGTTCCTAAAATCCATTCATCCTTGTTTGCATCTACAATATTTGCTAAAACAGAGGCTTCGCCCAATTTGGTATGAAGCACCAAGGTAAACTCTGCTCTTGCAACACCTTCTAAATGATGAGACAAAAATTCCACCAAATCAATCTTTTCTGTCTCATTTGCTAGTACATAATACACCATATCATTTTTCTTGACCTTGGTCAAGCCGATTTCGCGCAAATCACGAGACAGGGTTGTCTGCGTCACAAAAACATTGTGCGCCTCCAACCGATCTTGAATTTCTTTTTGTGTACTTAATTTCTCCTCAGTAATCATTTTTTTTATTAACTGATGACGATCTCTTTTTCTCATAAAATCCTCTTATGTGAATATTTATAACTATTTTTATAACTATATTATACCAAAAAAATAGGAGATTTCAAAAATTTTTTCTTCTTTCTTTAAAATTGTGATAAAATAGTAAAAAAGTCCAAAAGGAGCTCTTAATGAATACAAAAGAATTGATTGCTAGCGAATTGGCTAGCGTCATTGATAGCCTGAACCAAGAGGCTATTTTAAATTTACTGGAAACCCCTAAAAACTCAGAGATGGGAGACATTGCTTTCCCTGCTTTTTCTCTTGCAAAAGTCGAACGTAAAGCACCTCAAATGATTGCGGCTGAACTGGCTGAAAAAATGAACAGCCAAGCCTTTGAAAAAGTTGTCGCAACAGGACCTTACGTTAACTTTTTCCTTGATAAATCTGCCATTTCTGCTCAAGTATTGCAAGCTGTTACCACTGAAAAAGAACACTATGCTGACCAAAATATTGGTAAACAAGAAAATGTTGTTATCGACATGTCTAGTCCCAATATCGCTAAACCATTTTCTATTGGCCACCTGCGTTCAACTGTTATCGGAGATAGCTTGTCACATATTTTCCAAAAAATCGGTTATCAAACGGTCAAGGTCAACCATTTGGGAGACTGGGGTAAACAATTTGGGATGTTGATTGTTGCCTACAAAAAATGGGGCGACGAAGAAGCTGTAAAAGCTCATCCAATCGATGAACTCCTTAAACTCTATGTCCGCATCAACGCTGAAGCTGAAAATGACCCTAGCTTGGATGAAGAAGCGCGCGAATGGTTCCGTAAACTTGAAAATGGAGATGAGGAAGCTCTCGCTCTTTGGCAATGGTTCCGCGATGAAAGTTTAGTGGAATTTAACCGCCTTTACAATGAATTGAAGGTTGAATTTGACAGCTATAACGGAGAAGCCTTCTACAATGATAAGATGGATGCAGTTGTAGACATTCTTTCTGAAAAAGGACTACTTCTTGAATCAGAAGGTGCCCAAGTTGTGAATCTTGAGAAATATGGAATTGAACATCCAGCCCTCATCAAGAAGTCTGATGGTGCAACTCTCTATATCACACGTGACTTGGCTGCAGCCCTCTACCGTAAAAACGAATACCAATTTGCTAAATCTATCTACGTCGTTGGTCAAGAACAATCTGCCCACTTTAAACAGCTCAAAGCTGTCTTGCAAGAAATGGGCTACGATTGGAGTGACGACATTACCCACGTTCCTTTTGGTTTGGTTACAAAAGAAGGGAAGAAACTCTCTACTCGTAAAGGGAATGTCATCTTACTAGAGCCTACTGTTGCAGAGGCTGTTAGTCGCGCTAAAGCCCAAATCGAAGCTAAAAATCCTGAACTAGAAAATAAAGACCAGGTAGCGCATGCTGTTGGGGTTGGAGCCATTAAATTCTATGACCTCAAAACCGACCGTACAAATGGATACGACTTCGACTTAGAGGCTATGGTATCCTTCGAGGGTGAAACTGGACCTTATGTTCAATACGCCTACGCTCGTATCCAATCTATCTTACGCAAAGCCGATTTCAAACCAGAAACAGCTGGCAACTATAGCTTGAATGATGCTGAAAGCTGGGAAATCATCAAACTCATCCAAGACTTTCCACGTATTATTAACCGTGCGGCGGATAACTTTGAACCTTCTATCATTGCTAAATTTGCAATTAGCCTGGCTCAAGCCTTCAACAAATACTATGCACATACGCGCATCTTGGATGAAAGTCCAGAACGCGACAGCCGTCTAGCCCTTAGCTACGCAACCGCAGTCGTTCTCAAAGAATCCCTTCGCTTGCTTGGGGTAGAGGCACCAGAGAAGATGTGATTCAGCACTAACAATTGGAACTAAAGTTCCTAATTGTTAGACGCTAGCCGCTTATATGCGGACTAGCTAACTGCTTCACTAGTCATGGTTTCTAAATATAATCGATTTAGAGACCATGACGTCGTAACTATGGTAATTTGGCTAGGCGCTTCACTAATTCAATCTACTCACTACTACTTCTTTATCATACAGGGAGATTTCCTATGAGCCAATATGCTTATGTCCTCGTTGTGATTAGCTTGGTTTTCCTTTTTCTGCTCAATAAGTACGAGAAGGAGAGACTGCAAAGGCTCTACCAAGAACAACTTTTGAAGGATGAAACATTTAGAGCTGACATCAAAGAGAAAATTCACACGACTGAAAATATCAATGATGTCATTGCTTACATCAATAAAACTTATCATCTGGGAATGTTGCTATCAAAAGACATTACAGATCAATTGAAATAAACCGAGTTATTCTTTAAGGAAAATCAAAACCGAGACTAAGACTTTAATACTTAGGCTCGGTTTTTGTGTATTTTTCAAGTAACAAAGCCACCACTCCCCAGCAATGCAAGTGCAAAATCCCCTAGAATATGATAGAATAAGAGAAAGAACTCTATTAAGGAGGAAATCATGGAAAAACAAACCATCGCCGTCTTGGGGCCTGGTTCTTGGGGAACTGCCCTTTCACAAGTCTTAAATGACAATGGACACGAGGTACGTATTTGGGGAAATCTGCCTGAGCAAATCAATGAAATTAATACACACCATACTAATAAACACTACTTTAAAGATGTCGTTCTAGATGAAAATATCATTGCCTACACCAACTTAGCAGATGCATTAAAAGATGTGGATGCGATTTTGTTTGTTGTCCCAACAAAAGTGACACGACTTGTTGCCCAACAAGTTGCAAAAACCTTGGATCATAAGGCTATCATCATGCACGCTTCAAAGGGATTAGAGCCTGATAGCCATAAACGATTATCAACCATCCTTGAAGAAGAAATCCCTGAGCATCTCCGCAGTGATATTGTCGTTGTTTCAGGACCTAGTCATGCGGAAGAAACCATTGTGCGTGACCTAACTTTAATCACTGCTGCTTCTAAAGATTTACAAACAGCTCAATACGTTCAAGAACTCTTTAGTAATCACTACTTCCGACTTTATACCAATACAGATGTTATTGGAGTCGAAACTGCTGGTGCTCTTAAAAATATTATTGCTGTCGGTGCTGGAGCTTTACATGGTCTGGGATTTGGTGACAATGCCAAGGCAGCCATCATCGCTCGAGGCTTGGCAGAAATTACCCGCTTAGGAGTAGCACTCGGTGCCCGTCCATTGACCTATAGCGGCTTATCTGGTGTAGGAGACTTGATCGTAACGGGAACTTCCATCCACTCTCGTAACTGGAGAGCTGGAGATGCCCTTGGTCGTGGAGAATCCCTAGCTGATATCGAAGCCAATATGGGCATGGTAATTGAAGGAATCTCAACAACCCGAGCAGCCTATGAACTAGCGCAAGAACTTGGAGTCTATATGCCCATTACACAGGCCATTTACCAAGTTATCTACCAAGGAACCAATATTAAAGATGCCATTTATGACATCATGAACAATGAATTTAAAGCAGAAAATGAGTGGTCTTAACCCTCTAAAGAAAGGATTCTTATGGCACTGAAAGTGAGAAAAGCAGTCATTCCTGCCGCTGGACTAGGAACTCGATTTTTACCAGCAACCAAGGCTCTTGCCAAAGAAATGTTGCCAATTGTAGACAAACCAACTATCCAATTTATCGTGGAAGAGGCTCTCAAATCAGGTATTGAAGATATTCTGGTTGTCACTGGTAAGTCAAAACGTTCTATTGAGGACCACTTTGACTCAAACTTTGAGCTTGAATACAATCTTAAGGAAAAAGGCAAAACGGATTTGTTAAAATTGGTAGATGAAGCAACTGGTATGCGCCTCCATTTCATTCGCCAAACTCACCCTCGTGGTCTTGGAGACGCTGTCCTACAAGCCAAAGCTTTTGTAGGGAATGAGCCCTTCGTTGTTATGCTGGGCGATGACCTTATGGACATCACAGATGAGAATGCCGTTCCTTTGACAAAACAACTGATGAATGATTACGAAAAGACACACGCATCAACCATTGCTGTCATGCCTGTACCACACGAAGACGTTTCATCATATGGAGTCATTGCTCCTCAAGGAGAAGGAATCAATGGTCTCTACAGTGTCGAAACTTTCGTTGAAAAACCAGCTCCCGAAGATGCACCAAGTGATTTAGCAATTATCGGTCGCTATCTTCTGACACCAGAAATTTTCGACATCCTCGAAAAGCAAGCTCCTGGCGCTGGAAATGAAATCCAGCTTACCGACGCTATTGATACCCTTAATAAAACACAACGTGTTTTCGCCCGTGAATTTACAGGAGCTCGTTACGACGTTGGGGATAAGTTTGGATTTATGAAAACATCTATTGACTACGCCCTCAAACATCCACAAGTCAAAGATGACTTGAAGGATTACCTCATCCAACTTGGAAAAGAATTGGCTGAGAAGGAATAATACTCTTCGAAAATCTCTTCAAACCACGTCAGCGTCGCCTTACCGTATATATGGTTACTGACTTCGTCAGTCTTATCTGCAACCTCAAAACAGTGTTTTGAGCTGACTTCGTCAATTCTATCTACAACCTCAAAGCAGTGCTTTGAGCAACCTGCTGCTAGTTTCCTAGTTTGCTTTTTGATTTTCATTGAGTATAAAATAAAAAGATAAGGTTCAAAAAATGCCTTATCTTTTTTCATTACACAACTATTATTATAAGCTCGTCACATTCCCATTCCCTTGTAGAGAAGTAAGACTGCGAGTCCTACGAACAACACTAACGCTACCAGTCTCTGACTAGCGCCATACATCCGTCTTTCTCCTCTAACTGGAAAGATAACTGCTAGAAATGCGCCACCAACTGCACCTCCGATATGACCTGCTAGACTGATTCCTGGAATCAGAACACTTCCAATAATGTTAATCACAAAAAGTGTCAGATAAGATTGCCCCAACTGCTGGATATAAGGATTACGCGTTGCATAGCGAAGAACAATAATCGCAGCAAATAGCCCATAGAGAGAAGTAGAAGCTCCTGCTGCTAAGGATTTTGGACTAAATACAAAAACAAAGAGATTGCCCATCATTCCAGATAAGAGATAGAGAAAGCAAAACTTCTTGGATCCGAAAATCTCCTCTACTTGCCTACCAAGATAATAGAGCGAAAGCATATTAACAATGAAATGCTCCCACCCAATATGAACAAAAATAGCAGAGAAGAGACGCCAAACCTGCTCGGGAAAGAGCCGAATAACAGGCCCATACATAGCTCCAAATCGAAATAGGGTATCTGCCCTGTAAAAGTTTCCTCCTGTGGTCACCAACATTAGTAGAAATACCAAGGTCGTCACTAAGAGGAAGAAACTCGTCACAGGGTAACGCCTATCAAAGATTTCTTTCATCAATCAGAACCTCCTGAACAGGAATATCATGCTTTTCAGGGATAAAGTCCTGAACTTGATAATGATAAACCGTACTCAAAGTATGACCAGTAAACTGTTCCAGATAGCGGTCATAATAACCTCCGCCATAGCCAATTCGATAACCCTTTGTCGTAAAAGCCAGCCCCGGAACATGAATCAAATCAATCTTAGAGGCATCCAATACTTCCAAATCTCCCTGTGGTTCCAGTAAGCCAAAGGAAGTTTTTACCAACTGCTGCGGATCATAGACCACAAAGTCCATGTGCCCCTTGGGATAGGTTTTGGGTATCAGAACCTTCTTGCCATCCTTCAGCGCCTGCTCAATCAATCCCTGCGTTTGAAACTCATGAGGAAAAGAGAGATAGGTTGCAATAACCTTGGCTTCTTGGTAAAAGGGGTGTTGTAACAATCGCTCGGTTAAAGCTTGCTCTATAGCCTGTTTTTGCTCTTGAGATATAGTCTTCATTTCTTGCAAGACTTGCTTGCGTAATTCTGCTTTCATAGACAATTCCTCTACTCTGCTGCCTTCTTTTTCAGGAAACTAGAAACCGCATCAACCCCAATAGCTAGTGCCTCTTCCTTAGGGCTCATCTGAGGGTGATGAAGGGCATAGGGACTATCGATACCTAGCCAAAACATAACGCCATCCACTTTTGAAAGGAGATAACCAAAGTCTTCACCTGTCATAGCAGGCTCGATATCAATCAACTCAATTCCCTCTTTCTCTTCAAAGAAATCCATTAGTTCACGCGCTAAGGCTGGATTGTTCTCAACAGGTAGGTATCCACCTTGCTTGAGTTCCACTTCCACTTCCATATCAAAGGCAGCTGCAACTCCTTCTGCAACTGTTTTGACCCTTTTTTGCACCAAGAGACTCATGTCCTGTGTCAATGCCCGAATAGTTCCATGCAAAAAGGCTGTATCTGTGATGACATTGTTGGTGGTTCCGGCTTGGAAAAGACCAAAGGTCACCACTGCTCCCTCTATTGGGTTGACATTGCGGCTAACAACTGACTGTACTTGGGTCACAAAGTAACTAGCAGCCACCAAGGCGTCATTGGCTTCATGAGGAAAAGCTGCGTGGCCACCTTTGCCTTTGAAACGGATCTTCACCTCACAGGTCCCTGCAAAGAGTGTATGAGTATTAGTCGCAATCTGACCAACCTTCAAATCTGGACGGACATGGAGACCATAAAATTGGTCTGGCAACCAGTCTCCAAAAGCACCGTCCTCATACATGAGCATGCCACCAGCTTCATTTTCTTCAGCAGGTTGAAACAGAAAGAGCAGATTGTTCTTTGGTTGCTCCTCAAGGGCACGCTCTAGACAGCCTAAGGCAATAGTCATATGAAAATCATGGCCACAAGCATGCATGCGACCTTGATGTTGAGAAGCGAAAGGAAGTCCTGTTTGTTCGACGATAGGCAGGCCATCAATGTCTGTCCTCCAACCAATGGTCCGCTCTGGCTGACTTCCCTGCAAATAAACAAAAATACCTGTCCGCCAAGTACAAACTTGGGCAAAATCCTTGCTCGCAGTCAATTTTTCAATCACATTTAACAAATAAGCATGAGTCTTGAACTCCTCCAAGCCAATCTCTGGAATCTGGTGCAAATCTCGTCTAGTCTGAATCAAATCTAACATCTGTCTGTCCTCCTATATAGCAGAAAGAGGCTGGAAGAAGAGTTCCGCCTCTATTTTTCTTTTACAAATTACAAGGTACGAAGCGCATCCTCTAGCGCTGTTTTTTGTTGGGTTTGGGCATCAATCTCTTTGATAATACGAGCTGGAACACCTGCTACTACCACGTTTTCTGGGACATCTTGTGTAACAATAGCTCCTGCTGCGACAACTGAGCCACTACCGATTTGGACTCCTTCGATAACCACTGCATTGGCACCGATGAGAACATTGTCTCCTACACGGACTGGTTCTGCGCTAGCTGGCTCAATCACACCTGCAAGAACGGCACCTGCACCAACGTGACTGTTTTTCCCAACGATAGCACGACCACCAAGGATAGCCCCCATGTCAATCATAGTTCCTGCCCCGATTTCAGCACCGATATTGATAACTGCTCCCATCATGATAACAGCATTGTCACCAATTTCAACCTGATCACGAATAATAGCACCTGGCTCGATACGAGCGTTGATAGCACGTTTATCTAGCAAAGGAACTGCAGAATTACGAGCATCTTGCTCAACAACATAGTCTTGATTTTCGACCAAACCATCAAGAAGAGGAGCCACGTCCTTCCAGTCTCCGAATAGGACATTCCCTAGTTTAACAACAGAGCTAGGTACAGCAGTCGCTAGTTGTCCCTCAAAGGTTACTTTAACACTGGTCTTCTTCTCAGCATTGGCGATAAATTGGATAATTTCTTGAGCATTCATTTTTGTAGCAGTCATAAAAGACCTCTCATTCTTTATAATGATAACTATTCTACCAAAAAAGGCCTCAAATTTGAAGCCTTTTTGTTTGTTTTTAGGTATGATTTTTAGGGATGTGAGATAAAACGTGCTGTCGGTAAAAGCAAGCCCCTACCGATACAACCTAAAAACACTCTTCACAACTATCTCCCCGTGTTTTATTGACTATTCTAGTATAGCACACTTTTAGAATTAAGAAAAGACTTTTTATTTACTTTCTTTCGCTTCTTCTATCGATAGGAAAATCATGGGCAAAATAATCAAGGCCATAGCTAGAAGAAGGGACCAATCCACTACCAATCCTAAAAACAAAACACTCAAAAGGGCAGAAGAGAGAGGTTCACTGGCACTGATAACGGAAACCACCAAGGGAGAAACCAAAGACACAGCCTTCATGGAAATGAAAAAGGCAAAAGCCGTCCCGAAAAAAGCGATAATGAGACAAATCAAAATACTCCAAATATCCGGAGTAAAGGAAAGCTGATAAACCGGCGAAAGGACATTGCTAAACAAACCTGCCAAAATCATCCCCCACCCAACCGTGGGTACAAAACCATAGCGCTTCGCGAAAGGTTGGGGCAAGATAACATTAAACATGACCCCCATGGCACTCAACAGACCTGTTATAAGGGCTAGTGGCGTCATGGATAACTGAGAGAGATCGCCTTTTGTCGCCATCAAGCACACGCCCAGCATGGCAATCAAAACATAGAAAATAGCACTTTTTGACGCTCGTTTTTGATAAACCAAGCGATTGTAAAAGAGGATAAAGACAGGGCTAATAAACTGTAAAATAGTTGCTGTCGCTGCATTTGAGTATTCTACACAGAGATAGAAAAAATACTGAACTGAAAAAATCCCTAAAATAGCATATGCTAGAAAGGGAAGGTAATTTTTCTTGTCTCGCCAGATATCTAACACTTGCGATTTTAATTGTATTGCTGACCAAATGAGCACAAGACTCCCTGCCAGTGTCAAACGCATAGAGGTAATCCAGCCAGAGGACACTTGATAATGAGTAAAGAAATATTCTCCTAAAATTCCACAGATTCCCCATATTAAACCGGATAGAAGCGAATAAATGGTTCCTTTAACAATCTTTTTCTGATACTGATTCATACCTTTATTGTAACACGAAAGGAAAAAAGAAAAAAGTGGCAATCAATTGATTAGCCACTTCATTTAGCACAGTTTATAGAACTTATCGTCTCGTCCTTGAAGAAGAAGGTCGTGTAGCACTTGAGTTACTGCTATCGCTAGAACTACCACTTGAACTGCTGGAGCTTGATGAAGTTGGTAGACTCCCCACGATGCTAGACCAAGCATTCTGATAATCCGCGTCACTTCCACCAATAGCAAAGCGATAACTGGTCGTTGGCGCTCCTGCCTTATTAGCCCAATAGCTGGTAACAGTCGAACCTGTGACCTCTACCTCTTTTCCTTCAACAGAAACCTTCCCTGGTTTTTGACCTGTTGATTTCAAGACTTCGGATTTTACGACACTAGAATCTAAAGCGAAGCGCTCGTTCCCCCAAATGTTTGGGGAGGCTTGCTGAATCGCATTTACCAGATGAGCCATGTAATTAGAATTATTAGAATAACCTGCTCTACGTGACAGTGAATGATTATCATCATGCCCAATCCAGCCACCTAGGGTTAATCTAGGCGTCGAAAGCATGAGCCACATATTTTCGTCTTGGTTGGTTGTACCAGTCTTCCCAATCCAATCTGCATTAGCCAGATTAGGATTTAAAGAAGTCAGATTCGTCTTGAAGGTTGTTGTCACACGAGAGGATAGAACTTCTCGCAGCAATCCCTGCATAATCGTCGCAGTAGCTTTTGAATAGACTTGAACCGGTTTATCCTGATATTCATACACCACTCTACCATCTGCTGCTTCAATTTTAGAAATCACATGTTTTTTATGATATAGACCATTATTTGCTAGGGTCTGATAGCCATTGGTATGCTGGGCAACTGTGACTTCAATACCACCACCCATCGGCAAGCTCTCAATACCGTACTCAGGAATCTCGTAACCCATCTTTTCCATATAACCCTTGACATCAACACCCTTTTCACGAAGCATACGATAGGTCCAGTAAGCAGGGATATTCCATGAATAGTTCAGAGCTTCTCCCAAGGTCATCATTCCTGTTCCCTTGCTATTAGCATACATAATCGGATTGCCATTAGCAAAGTTTGTTGGATAGTTAGATAGAATCGTTTCGCTTCCCATCAAGCCCTGGTCAATAGCAATACCGTAGGCTAGCAAAGGCTTGGTAGTAGAAGCTGGTGAGCGCTTGGTATCAAAGGCATGATTGTTTTGATTTTCTTGATAATTACGACCACCTACAAAGCCTAGAATAGCACCTGTTTGGTTGTCCATCAAGACATTTCCTACTTCTACACGACCTGTTCCATCGTCTAAAAGATAGCCATAGTCAGCAACCGCATTTTGCATGGCAGAATGAATTTTCTGATCTATGGTAGTAGTAATCTTATAACCACCATTTTCAATTTCCTTGGCTGCCAAATCGCGATAAAACTTCTGGGTTGCCTCATTTTTCAACTCCTTAGCGGAAACATTGTCTCTCTGAGCTAGATAATCATACATACGTTCTTGAGCTTCTGCCAAAGTTGTAAAGTATAAATAGTCTCGTGAAATTCCTGCAACCGTGCCCGATGGTAAAAAGTCCTGTTTAAGATTGTAATCCTTGTACTGAGAATACTCGTCCTTGCTTAAGGCACCTGTACGATACATACTGTAAAGAACTGCCTTAGCCCGTCTTAAGCCAATTTCTAGGTCTTCATCACTCTTCAACTCCCCAGTATTTTCATAAGGAGAATAGGTAATGGGACTCTGTGGAAGTCCTGCTAAAAATGCTGCTTGAGGAACCGTCAACTGACTTGCATCTACACCGAAAATCCCCTCAGCCGCCTGCTGAGCTCCTGCAATATTCTGCCCCTTATTATTTCGGCCAAAGGGAGCCACATTGAGATAGGTCGTTAAAATCTCATCTTTATTCATGGCGCGTTCCAAGGCAAGAGCATCCACAATTTCTGTCGCCTTACGAGCCAAGGTCGGCGCATCCCCAACCACCTGCTGCTTAATTAGTTGCTGGGTCAAGGTTGACCCCCCACTAGAGGAACCCAAACCTACAAATTTCCCCAAGGTCGCACGAATCACCGCCTTGGGCACTACACCCTTATGTTCTTTAAAGTGTTCATCTTCCGTCGCAATGATAGCCTTCTTCAGATTTTCCGAAATTTGCTCAGATGAGATAGAAGTGCGCAACAAATCACTCTCTATGGAAGCAATTACCGTCCCATCCGCATAGGTAATCTCTGAAATAGAAGAGATGTCCTTGACCTGATTCACCAATTCTTCTGTCTGAGGCACCCGAACATTGTCAAATAAGGCCACTCCGTACCCCAAAGCAATCCCAGCTCCCAACATTCCTCCTAGAAAACCGAGCACAAAGAGTAAGTTAAATAAGGCTTTTATACTCAGTAAAATAGCTGGAAAAATGGCTGGCTTCTCTAAGGATTTAGATTTTTTGGTACTTGAACCTTTCTTGCCAGGTCTAGCTGATTTTTTATGTTTTTGCTGGAAAAATTCCAGCATTTTTCGTTTTAATTCATTTAATTGATTTTGCATGGATTTCCTCACTCTATCTATTATACCATAAAAGGTAAACTTTCAATAAAATAGCCACTTTCTTCCCTATTCTGCTAGGCTATTGCCCAAGTTTGTGATACAATAGTTAGAAACAATAATTTTAAAAAGGAGAAAAGACACATGCACATTTTTGATGAGCTAAAAGAGCGTGGTTTGATTTTTCAAACGACTGATGAAGAAGCTTTGCGTAAAGCCCTAGAAGAAGGTCAAGTTTCTTATTATACTGGCTACGATCCAACTGCTGACAGCCTTCACCTAGGCCACCTTGTCGCAATCTTGACAAGTCGTCGCTTGCAACTAGCAGGTCACAAACCTTATGCGCTCGTTGGCGGTGCTACAGGTCTCATCGGAGATCCGTCCTTCAAAGATGCTGAACGTAGTCTCCAAACAAAAGACACAGTAGATGGCTGGGTCAAGTCTATCCAAGGACAACTTTCTCGTTTTCTTGACTTTGAAAATGGTAAAAATAAAGCTGTCATGGTCAACAACTACGACTGGTTTGGCAGCATCAGCTTCATTGACTTCCTCCGTGATATCGGAAAATACTTCACTGTCAACTACATGATGAGTAAGGAGTCTGTGAAAAAACGGATTGAAACAGGGATTTCTTACACTGAGTTCGCTTACCAAATCATGCAAGGGTACGACTTCTTCGTTCTTAACCAAGACCACAACGTAACGCTTCAAATCGGTGGTTCTGACCAATGGGGAAATATGACAGCTGGTACTGAATTGCTTCGTCGTAAGGCTGACAAGACAGGCCACGTTATCACTGTTCCACTGATTACAGATGCAACTGGTAAGAAATTTGGTAAATCAGAAGGAAACGCAGTTTGGCTCAATCCTGAAAAGACTTCTCCATACGAAATGTACCAATTCTGGATGAACGTTATGGACGCTGACGCTGTTCGCTTCTTGAAAATCTTTACTTTCTTGTCACTTGATGAGATTGAAGACATCCGCAAACAATTTGAATCGGCTCCACACGAACGCTTGGCTCAAAAAGTCTTGGCTCGTGAAGTTGTCACACTTGTTCACGGCGAAGAAGCCTACAAAGAAGCCCTCAACATCACTGAGCAACTCTTTGCAGGAAACATCAAAAACCTTTCTGTCAAAGAGCTCAAACAAGGACTTCGTGGTGTACCAAACTACCAAGTACAGGCAGACGAAAACCACAATATCGTAGAACTGCTCGTGTCATCTGGTGTGGTTAACTCAAAACGCCAAGCCCGTGAAGATGTCCAAAATGGAGCTATCTACGTCAACGGTGACCGCATCCAAGACCTTGACTATGTCTTGAGTGACGCTGATAAGTTAGAGAACGAACTGACTGTTATCCGTCGTGGTAAGAAGAAATACTTTGTATTGACTTACTAAATTGTTCAACATTTACCTATAAACAAAGGAGTTACCCTCGAGAAAGGTAACTCCTTTTTGTTGTTGATAAGCACATCTATCTAGCCTTAATAGACAGGCTACGCAGTACAATGCGTAAGGTTGTTAGATTATGTAGGATAGAGAGGTTTGAAGGACTGAGCCAATTAAACAAGCCAAAGCCAATCAAACTACTATTTACGACAACGGTATCTTGAATATTCTTCTTGATGAGTGTTTGCAAAGATGATGATAGCCAATCCAATTCTTGGAAGAAATCCAAGCGATTATCTAACAATAAGATATCACTCATCTGCTTAGAAATATCTGCACTCTCATTCATCACCACACCGATATCTGATAGGGTTAGAGCCGCTGAGTCATTCAATCCATCTCCAACCATCAAAATAGTGTGACCTGCTTTCTGCAGTTCCTCTACTAACTCAAATTTCCCATCAGGTTTCAAGTCTGTATAGACCTGATCAAAGGGCAAATCTTTGACTAATTCCTCTGTTCTAACCAAGGTGTCCCCTGTTGCCAGAATCAATTTTTTCCCTTGTGCCTTAAGTTTCTCCAAGGCTGCTTTTGCTTCTTTTCTCAAAGGAGTATGAATGCAGAACATTCCAATCAATTCATTCTGATAAGCCAAGAATAAGAGATTGTAGTGACTCTTGTACTCTTCAATTAAAGCATGTTGCTCCGAACTGATATGAATTTGCTCATCCTGCATCAAGACATAATTTCCAATAAGAACTGGTTGCCCATCGATATGGGACTTAATTCCCTTGCTTGCGATATATTGGAGTTTCCCATGCATTTCCTCATGTTCAATTCCCTCTATCTCAGCTTGCTTGACGATGGCATTAGCGATAGGATGATAAATGTGTTCCTCAAGACAGGCACTGATTCTGAGGATATCTTCCTCACTATAGTCCCCAAAAGGTAACACCTTTTCAACTATAGGATAGCTAGTTGTGATTGTTCCCGTCTTATCAAACAAGAAAGTATCAACTTCCAGGTATTTCTCCAGAACATCTCCATCCTTAATCACCATTTCACGATTCAACCCCTCCTTGATAGCTGTCAAATAAGCTACAGGAGTAGAAATTTTCAAAGCGCAGGAGAAATCGACCAATAGGAAGGAGATCGCTTTAGAGAAGGAACCTGTTAATAGGTAAGTCAGACCAGCACCCAAGAAATTATATTTGACGACCTTGTCCGCCATTTTGATGAAATAGCGTTGTTTCGTTTTCTTATTTTCTTCAGATTTCTTCATCAACTCAATCAGCTGTAAAATACGGCTGTTCATCTGATTATCGGTTACACGAATGCGTAACTCTCCAGTTTCTAATACTGTATTTGCACAAACCAAATCAGACTCTCTTTTTTCAACTGGAAAACTCTCTCCCGTCAAGGAGCTTTCGTTGACCATACCTAAACCTGAAACTACTTGTCCATCAAACAGAATTTCATTTCCTTGAGATAGGACCAAGACATCTCCTATTTGAACATCGGAACTCTTGATACTAACAACCGTATCGCCCTGCACTAAGAATACATCGCTCTCTTTTGCAAGAAGGCTTTGTTCTAAATCTGTTGCAGTTTTTTTCAAGGACCACTGATCTAAATGATTCCCCAAATCAAGCATAAACATGATATTGCTAGCCGTCTTGGATTGGTTCATGAACAAGGACAATAAAATCGCCGAACAGTCCAAGACCTCCATCGTTAGTTCCTTACGCGCTAGTGTTTGATAGGCTTCTTTAACATAGCCCAAAGCCTGATAACAAGTCCATATATAGCGAATAGGATACGGCACAAAACTACGAAAAAGCACACGCTTAATCGCTGCACCTGAAACAATAGAATAAGCACTCTCTTCTCTACGAATGGGAAGAGTCATCAACTCAGAAACTTTCCCTTTATCAATTCTTTTTAAAAAGGCTTCTGCATTATCTAATACAGAAAAGCCTTCTTTTATGCGTAGAGTAAAGTGCTGTTGATCCATGTAAAACTGGATAGACTCAATCCCCTTTTCATCTCTCGCCAAGGAACGAAGATAGTCTTGAATATCCAAGGTGAGCGAAAAAGAAGATGATAGTCGGATATGTTGGTATCCTCTATGTAGCACTTTAAAAGACATATTATTCTCCTATAAGGCTATCTAATTGCTCTTCTTTTTTCTCTTGCTCATACAAATATTTGGCATCTTGCAAGACATCGTCTCCATGTTGCTTCACAACAGAAACAGATGCATCTAGCCCGTCTTTCAACTTGTAAGCCTTAGCCAAAGCTTTAGAATAACCTTTTTTAGCTTCCTTACTTGCCAAGATTTTCAAACCAAGGGTACCAAATGCGACACCACCCAAAAAGAGTGATGATTTTTTCGCAACTTTTGCAACGGTTAATACTTCTTTTAACATACTTATTTCCTCCTTATCATTATTATATAGCATTTTGGATATAAAAGCAATTTAATTTTGGTACTTTGAAAAGTAATTATACTACTATTTAATTCTATTACAAATCATCCTAAAGTTGCTTTCATTTGCCTCTTTTGATACACTTAAACTATGAATACAAATCTCAAACCTAAACTTCAGCGTTTTGCTTCTGCGACTGCCTTTGCCTGTCCTATCTGTCAAGAAAATCTGACTCTGGTAGAGAGCAGTCTCAAATGCAACAATCGCCATTCTTTTGACTTGGCAAAATTCGGCTATGTCAATCTAGCTCCTCAAATCAAGCAATCTACCAACTACGACAAGGAAAATTTTCAAAACCGTCAACAAATCCTAGAAGCCGGCTTTTACCAAGCTATTTTAGATGCTGTATCTGACTTGTTAGCAAATTCAGAAACTAGCACCACAATCTTGGATATTGGTTGTGGCGAAGGATTTTATTCTCGTAAACTTCAAGAAAATCACCCTGAAAAAACCTTCTATGCCTTTGATATTTCCAAAGATTCCGTCCAAATCGCTGCCAAGAGCGAACCCAACTGGGCAGTCAATTGGTTTGTAGGTGACTTGGCTCGTCTTCCTATAAAAGACGCTAGCATGGATATCCTGTTTGATATCTTCTCACCTGCCAACTATGGAGAATTTCGTCGCGTTTTATCCAAAGACGGCATCTTAATAAAGGTTATTCCAACTAAAAATCACCTCAAAGAAATCCGTCAGAAGGTACAGAACCAGCTGACAAACAAGGATTATTCTAATCAAGGTATCAAAAATCATTTCCAAGAACACTTTACCATCCTATCTAGTCAAACTGCCTCTCTGACTAAGACTATCACATCAGAGCAACTTCAAGCCCTACTCAGCATGACCCCTCTCCTCTTTCACGTTGACCAGAGCAAGATTGACTGGAGCGACTTGACAGAGATTACCATTGAAGCAGAGATTTTGGTTGGGAAAGCATTCTAAACTAGACTTCCCAAAAGTAGAAAACTTACTGAGAATCTTCAATATTACGAAAACGCATAAGAACAGGTACTCAAAAACCTTAATCTTATGCGTTTTGTTATGCAAAAATCACTGGAGTTTCTATACACATTAAGTGGAAATCTTTGAAACCAGTTCTTTTAATAACCATTGAATACCATATAGTACATTTACCCCAAATATGATATAGGCCGTATAAATCAAGTATTTCGATTTCTCCCGCCTTAAAGAATAAATCTTGTACAAGATAAACAAATTTAAAATAATAAATAATAGAGACAAAATCTTCCTCCAAAAATCAATCCTAAAGGTACACAGCTAAGCACCCTAATCTTTATTTTCGATTCGAGATAACAAACTTATCAATAAATAGCAAGTGAAATAAGGCAAGTACAAATCCCCAGAAACTCCCTCGAAGCGAGATTTCTTGATGATTGAGAGGAAACAAATCATGGTTACCTATATAGAGGCATGTCAAAATAACAAATAAAATCCAAAATAAATCCGTCCATTTATATTTTGAAAAATATTTTTTCCACATAAAAACACCTTCTTTCCTACAATCGTATTATAATACTTTATGTAAGCGAATACAAGCACTATGAGGTTGAAAGAGAGTAAAAAGCAGTATTTAAAGCCTTCACTGTATCTATAATTTCCCTATTTTTAGACAGGATTGACCCAAATCCACAGCATTTAAAAAAGCGAATTTCAATCGAAACTCGCTTTTTTACAAAATGTATTAGTATAAATTTGTATCTTAGTTCAAGTGCCAGATGTCTTCGTTATACTGAGCGATTGTACGGTCAGATGAGAAGAATCCTGCTTTAGAAATGTTAACGATAACTTTGTCCAACCATGCGTCACGGTCTTCGTAGTCAGCCAACATTTGCTCTTTAACTTTGATGTAGTCTTCCAAGTCAAGAAGAGTCATGAACCAGTCTTTGTTGATCAATTCCTTGTAAAGACGTTCCAAGCGCTCTTTGTTTCCAGCTGCAAGAACTGCATCGCTAACGATGAAGTCAACCAATGGTTTGATAGCTTTACGAGCGTAGAATTCGCTTGATTTGTAAGCTGCTTTTGCGTAAAGGTCGATAACAGTTTCTGAATCTTCACCAAAGATGTAGATGTTTTCGTCGCCAACCAACTCAGCGATTTCCACGTTAGCTCCGTCCATAGTACCAAGAGTCAAAGCTCCGTTCAACATGAATTTCATATTACCAGTACCTGAAGCTTCTTTAGAAGCAAGTGAGATTTGTTCTGAGATATCACATGCTGGGATAAGGAAGCTTGCTGCAGTAACGTTGTAGTTTTCAACCATAACTACTTGCAAGTGTGGAGCTACTGCTGGATCGTTAGCAATAACTTCTGACATGCAAAGGATCAAGTGGATGATGTCTTGAGCGATTGTGTAGGCTGGAGCTGCTTTACCACCAAAGAAGATTGTGATTGGGCGAGCAGGGATGTTCCCAGCTTTGATGTCAAGGTATTTGTGGATCACGTACAAAGCGTTCATTTGTTGGCGTTTGTACTCGTGAAGACGTTTGATTTGGATATCAAAGATAGAGTTTGGATTGATTTCTACACCTTGGTGTTCTTTCAAGTGACGAGCCAATTTACGTTTGTTGTGAGCCTTGATGCTTTCCAATTTTTCTTTGACAGCTGCTTTGTCTTCATAAGACAAGAGTTTTTCAAGCTCATCAGCTTCATGGTGCCAACCATCTCCAAGAATCTCATCCAAGTAGTGAGACAAGCTTGGGTTAGCATGCATGAGCCAACGACGGAAAGTGATACCGTTTGTTTTGTTGTTGAATTTTTCTGGGTAAAGGTCGTAGAAGGCTTTCAACTCAGAGTTCTTCAAGATTTCAGTATGAAGTGCTGCAACCCCGTTAACGCTGTATCCGTAGTGGATATCCATGTGAGCCATGTGAACACGTCCGCTCTCATCAATAATTTGAACAGCTGGATCTTTGTATTCTGCTTTCACGCGACGGTCCAATTCTTCGATGATTGGTACCAAGTGAGGAACCACTTCTTGCAAGAATTCAAGAGGCCATTTTTCAAGGGCTTCAGCAAGGATTGTGTGGTTAGTGTAGGCAGTCATGCTACGAACGATTGAGATTGCTTCGTCAAGCTCGATACCACGTGCAGTCAAAAGACGGATCAATTCAGGGATAACCATTGATGGGTGAGTATCGTTGATTTGTACAACAGCGTAGTCAGCAAGGTCATGCAAGTTGCTTCCTTTTTCGATTGCTTCGTCGATGATCAATTGCGCACCGTTTGAAACCATGAAGTATTGTTGGAAGATACGGAGCAATTCACCTTGACGGTCACTATCATCTGGGTAAAGGAAGAGAGTCAAGTTGCGAGCGATATCTGTCTTGTCAAAGTTGATACCATCTTTAATAATAGAAGAATCAACTGAATCCAAGTCAAACAAACGCAAGCGGTTTTTAGTTGCTGTTTCATAACCAGTAACATCAATATCGTAAAGAGTTGATGTCAAAGTAAAGTCTGCAAATGGTACTTGGTAGCTACGGCTTGAGCGAACCAACCAGTTTTGCTCTGTCAACCATGCATTTGGAATTGTTTCTTGTTGGTTGTTTTTAAGAACTTGTTGGAAAAGACCAAAATGGTAGTTAAGACCAACACCGTCACCATTCAAACCAAGAGTCGCAATTGAGTCGATAAAGCAGGCAGCCAAACGTCCCAAACCACCATTACCAAGAGATGGTTCCAATTCAACTTCTTCAACTTCGATCAAGTCTTTACCTGCAGCAGCAAGTTCTTTTTTGACATCGTCGTAAAGACCAAGGTTGATCAAGTTGTTTGACAAGAGTTTACCAATCAAGAACTCAGCTGAGATATAGTAAACTTTCTTTTTACCAGTGTTGACTGGTTTTTGGCTGCTTGCAAGTTTGCTGTAGTTAAGAAGAGCAAGGTAAAGCTCTTCATTGCTACATTCTGCAATGGTTTTATTGTAACGATTTTGTACAAATTCTTGCAGTGATAACATGTTTAAGGTGTCTCCTGATATTGTATTATTTCTTTAATTCTACCAAATTTTCATTAATTCGTCGATAGATTGTTGTCAAGTCAAGCAAGCCTTCCTCGACAGCTGGTGTCAATTGATCTTCAGTCATACGCCAAGACCAGTTTCCACCAAGGGTAGATGGGAAGTTCATACGAGCTGTCTCATCCAATTCTAGCAAATCTTGCATAGTTGCAATTGCCATGAAGCTAACTGATGAAAAGACTGTACGAAGCATAGCATGTGGCACTGTTTCGTATTCTTTACGATTAGTGTAGCGAGCCATGTACTCACGAGTCGCATCATCGATCTCGTTACGGTACCAACCAAGGACCGTATTGTTATCGTGTGTTCCTGTGTACATAACTGAGTTAGCAGGTGCCAAGTGTGGGCTATCGATACTTTCGTCTTCTGGGTTGAAGGCAAATTGAAGAATCTTCATTCCTGGGAAGCCAGTACGTTCACGCAACTCAATAACTTCATCTGTCATGAAGCCAAGGTCTTCTGCGATGATGTTTAGCTCACCAAGTTCTTCCTTAACGGCTGCAAAAAGCTTGTAGCCCGGACCTTTCACCCACTCACCAGGTGCTGCTGTATCAGAACCAGCAGGGATTTCCCAGTAAGATTCGAAACCACGGAAGTGGTCGATACGAACGATGTCGTAGATTTTGAAGCTTTCACGCAAGCGTTCAATCCACCATTTGTAGCCGTCTTTGTCCATTGCTTCCCAGTCATAGATTGGGTTACCCCAAAGCTGACCAGTTGCAGAAAATTCATCTGGTGGGCATCCGGCGATGCAAGTAGCCTTACCATTGACATCTGTCTTGAAGAGATGTGGATTTGCCCACATATCGCTTGAATCTTCCGCTACGTAGATTGGCATGTCCCCAACGATTTCGATGTGGTTGTCGTTTGCGTAAGCTTTCAATTTCAACCATTGTTGGAAGAAGAAGTATTGCGTCACACGGTGGTAAACCAACTTGTCTGCTAATTGCTCACGGTAGCTTTCAAGTGCTGAAGCTTTACGAGCACGAGCATCTGCATCTGGCCATTCTGTCCAAGCAAGATTGTCAAAATGCTCTTTGATAGCCATATACTCAGCAAAGAGCTCAAGCCATGATTGGTTGTCTTGAGCAAATTTCTCAAAATCTTTAACATCTCCGACTTCAAAGAAACGTTTCACCGCTTTTTCTAAAAGAGGACGACGTGCATAGTAAATCTTAGCATAGTCAACTTCAGACGCATCGCTACCAAAGTCAACTCCTTCAAGGTCACTTACTTCCAACAAACCTTGCTCCACCAAGATATCTAAATCGATAAAATGAGTGTTTCCTGCGAAGGCTGAGAAAGATTGGTAAGGAGAATCCCCGTAACTAGTTGTTCCTAATGGAAGGATTTGCCAGTAACGTTGTTTTGTACGAACCAAGAAATCAACGAAGTCGTAAGCACTTTGACCAAATGATCCGATTCCGTAAGCTCCTGGGAGAGAAGAGATGTGCATCAACACACCACTTTGACGTTTTTTCATAATAGCACCTCATGTGTTAAAATAATGGAACGTTGCGTATTTTAACAGACGCAAACGTTTGCGCTACTTATAAGTATACTCCTTTTCAAGCATAATTGCAAGCGTTTTTAAAAAAACTTTTTTGATTATTTTTAAGGAGACTAACTCATTTTAGCAAAGATAACTTGAAACTATCTAATCCTAAAGTTTGACTCTCATGAAACAGTCTACAAAGTGCAAAACCTCCTTAAAAAAACTTTAATTTATATGTAGGAGGCACAAAGGTCTATAGAAAATAGATAGGGATTAGAAACAAGGAAATAGCCCCTCCTGATTTCCCTCTTTAGACAGATTCCATCTATTTTTTATTAAAAATACTGTATTCTTATCTATTTCACACTTTTCTTCTATATAAAAAGTAAAATCATGCTATCAAATCAAGCTTAAAATTTTTTTAAAATTTTTAACAAAAACACTTGCAACCGTTTTCTATTTGTGCTATACTAAGCTCATAAAGGAAAACGTTTGCGTTTTTCTTGTCAATAAAACTTGTTATTCTTTAGGAGGAATACACTATGTCATCTAAATTCATGAAGAGCGCTGCTGTGCTTGGAACTGCTACACTTGCTAGCTTGCTTTTGGTAGCTTGCGGAAGCAAAACTGCTGATAAACCTGCTGATTCTGGTTCATCTGAAGCGAAAGAAATCACTCTTTACGTTGAGGACCAATACAAAGCTTATGCTGAAACAGTAGCTAAAGCTTATAAAGAACAATCAGGAACAACAGTTAACATCAAATCTGGTGACCAAATGGGTGGGCTTGACAAACTTTCTCTTGACAACCAATCAGGTCAAGCTCCTGACGTTATGATGGCTCCATACGACCGTGTAGGTAGCCTTGGTACTGACGGACAACTTTCAGAAGTGAAATTGAGCGACGGTGCTAAAACAGATGATAAAACTAAATCTCTTGTAACAGCTGCTGACGGTAAAGTTTACGGTGCTCCTGCCGTTATCGAGTCACTTGTTATGTACTACAACAAAGACTTGGTAAAAGAAGCTCCAAAAACATTTGCTGACTTGGAAAACCTTGCTAAAGATAGCAAATACGCATTCGCTGGAGAAGATGGAAAAACTTCTGCTTTCCTAGCTGACTGGACAAACTTCTACTTTGCATACGGACTTCTTGCTGGTAACGGCGGTTACGTATTCGGACAAAACGGTAAAGACGCTAAAGACATCGGTCTTGCAAACGACGGCGCTATCAAAGGTGTAGAATACGCTAAAACTTGGTATGAAAAATGGCCTAAAGGTATGCAAGATACGGAAGGAGCTGGAAACCTAATCCAAACTCAATTCCAAGAAGGTAAAACAGCTGCTATCATCGATGGACCTTGGAAAGCTCAAGCCTTCAAAGACGCTAAAGTAAACTACGGTGTTGCAACTATCCCAACTCTTCCAAACGGAAAAGACTACGCAGCATTTGGTGGTGGTAAAGCTTGGATTATCCCATCAAGCACTAAGAACCTTGAAGCTGCTCAAAAATTTGTAGACTTCCTTGTTTCAACTGAACAACAAAAAGCCTTCTACGATAAGACTAACGAAATCCCAGCTAACACTGAAGCTCGTTCATACGCTGAAGGTAAAAACGATGAGTTGACAACAGCTGTTATCAAACAATTCAAGAACGCTCAACCAATGCCAAACATCTCTCAAATGTCAGCAGTTTGGGACCCAGCTAAAACAATGTTGTTTGAAGCTGTAAGCGGTAAGAAAGATGCTAAAACAGCAGCTAACGATGCTGTAACATTGATCAAAGAAACAATCAAACAAAAATTTGGTGAATAAAAAATTTGTTCAAGGGGGGGTGGAAATCAAATCCCCCTTTGAATTTATCAACAAAAACACAAATAGTTTAGGTTTTATGTAGAAACCAGTATCCTATGAAAGGAGTTATTATGGAAAAGCAACAACCTAGTAAAGCAGCCCTGCTGTCTATCATTCCTGGGTTAGGACAGATTTACAATAAACAAAAAGCCAAAGGTTTTATCTTCCTTGGTGTAACCATCGTATTTGTCCTCTACTTCCTAGCACTTGCAGCCCCTGAATTGAGCAATCTCATCACTCTTGGTGACAAGCCAGGTCGTGACAATTCCCTCTTTATGCTGATTCGTGGTGCCTTCCATTTAATCTTTGTAGTTGTTTATGTACTCTTTTATTTCGCAAATATCAAAGATGCTCATACAACTGCCAAACACATTAATAATGGTATTCCAGTAGCACTTACCTTTAAAGAAATGGTCAAAGGAATCTATGAAAATGGCTTCCCTTACCTCTTGATCATTCCATCTTATATTGCAATGACTTTTGCGATTATCTTCCCAGTTATCGTAACCTTGATGATCGCCTTTACCAACTACGACTTCCAACACTTGCCACCAAACAAATTGTTGGACTGGGTTGGTTTGACCAACTTTACAAACATTTGGAGCTTGAGTACCTTCCGTTCTGCCTTCGGTTCTGTTCTTTCTTGGACTATCATTTGGGCTTTATCTGCCTCAACTTTGCAGATCGTGATTGGTATCTTCACAGCTATCATTGCTAACCAACCATTTATCAAAGGAAAACGTATCTTCGGTGTTATTTTCCTTCTTCCTTGGGCTGTCCCAGCCTTCATCACTATCTTGACATTCTCAAATATGTTTAATGATAGTGTCGGCGCTATCAACACTCAAGTCTTGCCGATCTTTGCTAAATTCCTTCCTTTCCTTGATGGGGCTCTTATCCCTTGGAAAACAGACCCTACTTGGACAAAGGTTGCCTTGATTATGATGCAAGGTTGGCTTGGATTCCCATACATCTACGTTTTGACCTTGGGTATCTTGCAATCTATTCCTAACGACCTTTACGAAGCAGCTTATATTGACGGTGCCAATGCTTGGCAAAAATTCCGCAACATCACTTTCCCAATGATCTTGGCCGTTGCGGCACCTACTTTGATCAGTCAATACACCTTCAACTTTAACAACTTCTCTATCATGTACCTCTTCAATGGTGGAGGACCTGGTAGTGTCGGTGGAGGAGCTGGTTCAACAGATATCTTGATCTCATGGATCTACCGTTTGACAACAGGTACATCTCCTCAATACTCAATGGCGGCAGCTGTTACCTTGATTATCTCTATCATTGTCATCTCAATCTCTATGATCGCATTCAAGAAACTACACGCATTTGATATGGAGGACGTCTAAGATGAATAACTCAATTAAACTCAAACGTAGACTGACTCAAACCCTTACTTACCTTTACCTGATTGGTCTATCAATTGTCATTATCTATCCACTTTTGATTACCATCATGTCAGCCTTTAAAGCAGGTAACGTCTCAGCCTTTAAACTAGATACTAACATCGACCTCAATTTTGATAACTTTAAAGGCCTCTTCACTGAAACCTTGTACGGTACTTGGTACCTCAACACTTTGATTATCGCCTTGATTACCATGGCTGTTCAAACAAGTATTATCGTACTTGCTGGTTATGCTTACAGCCGTTACAACTTCTTGGCTCGTAAACAAAGTTTGGTCTTCTTCTTGATTATCCAAATGGTGCCAACTATGGCCGCTTTGACAGCCTTCTTCGTTATGGCGCTTATGTTGAACGCCCTTAACCACAGCTGGTTCCTCATCTTCCTCTACGTTGGTGGTGGTATCCCGATGAATGCTTGGCTCATGAAAGGCTACTTCGATACAGTGCCAATGTCTTTAGACGAATCTGCAAAACTAGACGGTGCAGGACACTTCCGTCGCTTCTGGCAAATTGTCCTCCCACTCGTTCGCCCAATGGTTGCCGTACAAGCTCTCTGGGCCTTCATGGGACCTTTCGGGGACTACATCCTCTCTAGTTTCTTGCTTCGTGAGAAAGAATACTTTACTGTTGCCGTAGGTCTCCAAACCTTCGTTAGCAATGTGAAAAACATGAAGATTGCCTACTTCTCAGCAGGTGCTATCCTCATCGCCCTTCCAATCTGTATTCTCTTCTTCTTCCTACAAAAGAACTTTGTTTCAGGACTTACAAGTGGTGGCGACAAGGGATAATATATCCCCGCCACCCTTTTTCATTTTATACTCTTCGAAAATCTCTTCAAACCACGTCAGCTGCATCTCCAACCTCAAAGCCGTGCTTTGAGCAACCTGCGGCTAGCTTCCTAGTTTGCTCTTTGATTTTCATTGACTATTAGCGATTGCTACTGTAAATAATATCCTTGCGATAAGCAATTTCTCTCCTAGACTTGAAATAAAGCACATTTCTCTATATAATAATACTCATATAGAAAACACCTTTTAGAAAGATACCTATGCTTCCATATCCATTTTCCTATTTTTCAAGTATTTGGGGATTTCGTAAGCCCCTGTCCAAACGTTTCGGGCTCAACTGGTTTCAACTTCTCTTTACCAGTATCTTCCTTATCAGCTTGTCTATGGTACCCATTGCCATTCAAAACAGCTCACAGGAGACTTATCCGCTAGAAACCTTTATCGATAATGTCTATGAACCATTGACAGATAAGGTTGTTCAGGATCTCTCTGAACATGCTAGAATTGTCGATGGCACATTAACTTATACAGGAACAGCTAATCAAGCGCCTTCTGTTGTGATTGGTCCAAGCCCAAGTAAGGAGTTCCCGAAGGACTTGCAACTGCATTTCGATACAAATGAGCTAGTCATCAGCAAGGAAAGTAAAGAGTTGACACGCATCTATTACCGAGCTATTCAGACTGAGAGTTTCAAAAGCAAGGACAGCTTAACCCAAGCGATTTCTAAAGACTGGTACCAACAAAATCGTGTCTATATCAGTCTCTTCCTAGTTCTCGGTGCTAGCTTCCTCTTTGGTTTGAATTTCTTTATCGTCTCTCTAGGAGCTAGTCTTCTCCTTTATATCACTAAGAAATCACGCCTCTTTTCATTTAGAACCTTTAAAGAGTGCTACCATTTTATCTTGAATTGTTTAGGATTGCCGACTCTGATTACACTTATTTTGGGATTGTTTGGCCAAAATATGTCAACCCTCATCACTGTACAAAACATTCTTTTTGTTCTATATCTGGTCACTATCTTTTATAAAACACATTTCCGTGATCCAGATTACCATAAATAGGAGATTTTTATGCCCGTTACGATTAAAGACGTGGCCAAGGCTGCTGGTGTTTCGCCTTCAACCGTAACCCGTGTTATTCAAAATAAATCAACCATTAGCGACGAAACGAAAAAACGCGTTCGCAAGGCGATGAAGGAGCTCAATTACCACCCCAACCTCAACGCTCGCAGTTTGGTAAGCAGTTATACGCAAGTTATCGGCTTAGTTCTTCCTGATGATTCAGATGCCTTCTACCAGAATCCTTTCTTTCCATCAGTCCTACGCGGCATCTCTCAAGTCGCATCTGAAAACCACTATGCCATTCAGATAGCAACAGGGAAAGATGAGAAGGAGCGTCTTACTGCCATCTCACAAATGGTCTATGGTAAACGTGTAGACGGTTTAATTTTCCTTTATGCCGAAGAGGAAGATCCTTTAGTCAAACTGGTGGCTGATGAGCAGTTCCCCTTCCTCATCCTCGGAAAATCTCTGTCCCCCTTCATTCCACTTGTCGATAATGACAACGTTCAAGCTGGCTTTGATGCGACTGAATATTTCATCAAAAAAGGCTGCAAACGCATTGCCTTTATCGGAGGAAGTAAAAAGCTCTTCGTGACCAAAGACCGTTTAACAGGCTATGAACAGGCGCTGAAACATTACAAACTTACCACTGACAACAATCGCATCTACTTTGCAGACGAGTTTCTGGAAGAAAAGGGCTATAAATTTAGCAAGCGATTATTCAAGCACGATCCTATGATTGACGCTATCATCACAACTGATAGCCTCCTAGCTGAAGGTGTTTGTGACTATATTGCCAAACACCAGCTGGATGTCCCTGTTCTCAGCTTTGACTCGATTAATCCTAAGCTCAATTTGGCAGCCTATATAGATATCAATAGCCTAGCCCTCGGACGCACTTCTTTAGAAACTATTCTCTGCATCATCAATGATTCTAAAGAAAATAGACAAATCTGCTACCGTCAGTTAATCGCCCACAAAATTATTGAAAAATAAAAACCAGCTCGCGCTGGTTTTTTTATCACTAATTTTCTGTTTCAACGAATCGTCCCAGAATATGAACATTCTCAGATACAGAGACAAAGGCGCCTGGATCCACCTGTTTCATAATCTGTTTAAATTCATTAAACTCTGCACGTGTAATGACAGTAATTAAAACTGCCTTTCTCTCGTGATTATAGGTTCCTTCTGCATCGTGGATCATGGTTGCTCCGCGGTGCAATTTTTTATGGATTTTCTCAATTACTTTATCTGGATGATTGGTCACAATCATGGCCTGCATGCGTTTTTGCTTGGTAAAGACGGCGTCTGTCACACGGCTAGAGACAAAAATGGTAATCATAGAGTAGAGAGCGTATTTCCAACCAAAGGTCAAACCTGCTATTAGCATGATAGTCCCATTTACCAAGAAAGAAATACTACCGACATTCTTACCCGTTTTCTTGCGAATGGTCAGGCTGACGATATCCGTCCCACCACTGGAGATATTGTTTCGAAGAGCAAAACCAATCCCCAAGCCCATGACAACACCCCCAAAAAGGGCATTGATAATGGGATCCTCCGTTAAGGTCGCCACAGGGACAAACTGGATAAAGAAGGAACTCATGGATACCGTGATAAAGGTAAAGACGGTGAACTTATGGCCAATCTGATACCAAGCCAAAACCATCAAAGGGAAGTTAATGGCGTAGAAGGTCAGCGAAATCGGGATATGAAAACCAAACCAGTGATTACTCAAGGCAGAGATAATCTGTGCCAGACCTGTCGCACCACTCGAATACACATGCCCCGGTTGAAAAAAGAAATTGACCGCTACTGCTGATAAAAAACCATAGACCAGAGAGGCCGAAATCTTCTCATCATATTTTTCGCGAGAGATGCTTTGTAAGACACGTAAAATTTTTATCTGATGAGCAAAGCGGCGCAGATAATAGCGCCACCGCTTAATTCGTTTTGCTTGTTTCATCTTCTTCTACTTGTAAGCTGAGTTCCTCTAGTTGTTTGAGCGCTACTGTTGAAGGAGCTTGTGTCATTGGGTCAGTTGCCTTGTTATTCTTAGGAAAGGCAATGACTTCACGGATATTTTCTTCCCCTGCTAAGAGCATAACAAATCGGTCAAGCCCGATAGCCAAGCCACCGTGTGGTGGGAAACCATAGTCCATAGCTTCAAGAAGGAAACCAAACTGATCATTTGCTTCTTCAGATGAGAAACCAAGAGCCTTGAACATACGTTCTTGAAGGTCTTTTTGGTTGATACGAAGACTACCACCACCAAGCTCATAACCGTTCAAGACGATATCGTAAGCAATGGCACGAACCTTAGCCAAATCACATTCTAATTCGTGAGCAGTCTCTTCCTGTGGAAGGGTGAATGGATGGTGGGCACTCATGTAACGCCCTTCTTCTTCAGACCATTCAAACATTGGCCAGTCAACCACCCAAAGGAAGTTGAATTTATCATTATCAATCAAACCAAGTTCTTTGGCAATACGTCCACGAAGGGCACCAAGTGTTGCATTAGCCACTTCAAGCGTATCCGCCACAAAGAGAACCAAGTCCTTGTCTTCAAGAGCAAGCGCTGTTGTCAATTCTGCTTGGATGCCAGTCAAGAACTTGGCAACTGGTCCGTTTAATTCTCCATCAACTACCTTGACCCAAGCAAGACCTTTGGCACCATACTGTTTGGCTACTTCCGTCATCTTGTCGATGTCTTTACGTGAATAGTTGTCCGCAGCTCCTTTGACCACAATGGCTTTTACAGCAGGTGCTTCTGAAAAGACTTTAAAGTCTACACCTTTGACCACTTCTGTCAAGTCCTGAAGCAACATGTCAAAACGCGTATCAGGCTTATCAGAACCATAAAGAGCCATAGCGTCATCGTATTTCATACGAGGGAATGGAAGCGTCACTTCGATGCCTTTAGTTTCTTTCATGACGCGCGCAATCAAACCTTCTGTGATATCTTGGATTTCTTGCTCAGTAAGGAAAGACGTTTCCAAGTCGACCTGAGTGAACTCAGGCTGGCGGTCACCACGCAAGTCCTCGTCACGGAAACATTTAACGATTTGGTAGTAACGGTCAAAACCAGCATTCATCAAGAGCTGTTTCGTGATTTGTGGACTTTGAGGAAGCGCGTAAAAATGCCCTTTATTAACACGAGATGGCACCAAATAGTCACGCGCTCCTTCTGGTGTTGACTTAGAAAGGAATGGTGTCTCTACGTCGATAAATTCCAACTCATCCAAGTAGTTACGGATAGAGTGAGTCACCTTAGCACGAAGTTTGAGATTTTCCAACATTTCTGGACGACGAAGGTCAAGGTAACGGTAACGCAAACGTGTATCGTCATTGGCCTCAATGCCATCCTTAATCTCAAATGGGGTTGTCTTAGCTGTATTCAGCACTGTCAGAGCTGTCACGTTTAACTCAACTGCACCAGTTGGCAACTTATCATTGGCTTGCTCACGCGCAGCGACCTGACCAGTCACCTCGATAACAAATTCGCTACGAAGGCTTTCAGCTGTTGCCATGACCTCTGCAGAGACTTTTTCAGGGTTGATAACCAACTGCATGATTCCTTCACGGTCACGAAGATCGATAAAGATCAAACCACCAAGGTCACGACGACGGCCAACCCATCCTTTCAAGGTCATTTCTTGTCCGATGTGTTCCTCACGAACACGACCAGCATACATACTACGTTTCATTGTTTCTCTCCTCTTTTATTCTGTTACTATTTTACCATAAAAGCGCAGGCTCTTCATGAAAATCAGCAGAAAAGTTTGCCAGTCTTTAAAAATTAACGCCCATACAAAAATCCGATGAACTTCACCGGACTCTTTTATTTTGAATTTTTGCCTGCTTTACGCTTTTCAGCAATTTCAGCTGCCTTTCGAGGCAAGACGATTTCTGTTGTGTAAGCTGTCCCAAAGCGCAAGACACCGGCAATAGGGGCAAAGACAACTGCTAGATGGCTATAAAAGAAATCGCCTTTGAAGGCATAAGCTAATCCCCCAATGATGAAAAATAGAACAACTGCTTGAATCACTGCTAATAAAATTACTCGTTTCATGTGACCTCCTGACTCTATTATAGCATGAGAATCATCAAAAAGCCGACTAAATTATTCAAAGCGTGAAGAGAAATACTGTAGACTAGACCTTTTCTGCTAATATAGGCCAAGCCCAAACTAAAACCAAGGCTAAAATAGACAAAAAATTGTTGCACATCACCTGGGAAATGACCTAAGGCAAACAAAACACTGGATACCAGAAGGAAAAGCAGAGTTTGTTTACTATTGTCCTGCTTAGGAAAGAGATAGCGTGCCAACATCCCTCTAAAGATAAGTTCTTCCGTCAAAGGAGCAAAAATAACGACCGCAAAGAATGAGAAAAGTGGTTGAGACAAGGTCAAGTCTATCGCTATTTGCTGATTTACTGAAGGATCATTTGGCAAGAAAAACTGGACAACCAGAGATAAGAACCAAACCAAGGCAGGAAGCCAAATAAATCGGTTGAAGCCACTCTTCTCAATACGAACAGGACCTTTCTGATACCATTTGTAAATGCCGTACACATAAACTCCAGCCAAAGCCACATAGAGCAAGGTCACAGCATAGGGTGAAGCGCCTAAGGCAAGCGACGTAGTCGCGAGCACCTGAATGAAGCCATAGATGAATAAAAAGGATAGAACAGCTAGAAGAAACCAGCCAAAGTTTTTAAGTAGTTTCATAAAGGTCTCCTATCTTGCTTTATAGCTATTTTTCAATACAAAGAGGTTCGCTATTCCTAACACAAGTACCCAGGCAAGTAACATACCGATGTTAGAAAAAGATATTTCTCCACCTTTTTTATTTAAAAGATTTACAATAGGACCAACGAACGAGTAATCCAACACTTTTTGAACCGTATCATTTTGAGAAGCAATCATGGGTAAAATAGAGACAATTAACATAGGAAAGATACTATAGACTTGCGCTTTAGATTGAGTATCTGACACCGCACCGATTAGAAGGTTGAGAAAAATAATACAAATAGTTGCTAGGAGCAAATAGATAGCATAGGCAACTAAATAACCAGATACATCTACTTTAAGATAGATGGGAAGTACAATCATAGCAACCAACATTATCAAAATAGGTAGAACGAGCATACTGAAAGTATATTCTATTGCTGTCACACCACTTAGGATGAGTGATTTGAGATTTCGTTTTTCCTTATCTTCTGCCATCATAATCGATACCATATAACCACTTCCCATGCTCAAGACCATCGTCAAGCTAGCAGATAGTAAAAATAGGCTCAATTGTCCATCCTTATTTGAAAATTCATTATATAGAACAGCAGTACCAAAAGGCATCAATAAAGTTGCCAACAAAGTTGAATTGCTAATAAGAACTTGCACTCTTAACCATAGTAGGGCATTTAATTTTCTAAACATCTAACTTTTCTCCTGTCAATCTGATAAAGATTTCTTCTAGTGTCGGCTCACAAGAGTGAACCACCATCAAATCTGTCGTGTCTAAATGTGGCAATTCTTCAAATGGAACTATCTGTTCTCGTCCATCTTTATAAGCTACACGTACTTTCTTATCCACATGGTACTTCTGGATAATATCTTGCGGACTTCCATACTCTATTAAATTCCCCTTATTCAAAAGAGATAAGCGATCACAAAGCAGAGTTGCTTCATTCATATCATGCGTGGTCAGAAAGATAGTTGTCCCCGCCTGCTTTAATTCTTGAAGTAGGGTATGAATCATCTTAGATGTTGTAGGGTCTAAACCACTAGTTGGCTCATCTAGAAAGAGAATCTTAGGTGCATTCAGAAGGGCACGAGCCAAGAACATTCGTTGTTTCATTCCTGTAGATAGTTTTTCTGCGATAATATCTTTAGCATCTGCCAATCCAACCTGTTGGAGCACCTGATTTACTCTTTCTGTTTTGAGGCCATATAACTTAGCATAGATGAGAAGATTTTTGTAAAGACTCATCTTTTCATAAAAACCACTGCCATCACTAACAATACCAATTTGTTCCAAATCATTTGAGGTTAAATCTTGAGAATTCTTACCTAACAAAACTGTTTTACCTTGATCTGCAGCCAACTGACCTGTTAAGACATTGATCATGGTTGTTTTACCTGAGCCAGAAGGCCCAAGAAAACCAAAGATTTCACCCTCCTTAATCTCAAAAGAAATCTGATGAAGAGCTTTTTTGCTCCCAAAACTTTTGCTTACATTTTCAACACGAATCATAGAAACTCCTTTATTTAAAATAACGTTTCACCATAGGCAACTGCATCACACCGATATAAATATGGATCACTCCTACCAGCAAGAAAGCTAGTAACTGAATCTCTCCTGTCAGCAAGGAAAAGAGAGCAATCAAAAAGTAGAGACCTGGCAAGACATATTGGTTTAATTGGAATAAAATTCGAAAACTCTGTTCCAAATTAGCCTGGCGCTCCCCCTCATCGTAAGAATTGACATAGTCTAAATAATCCTTTGGTGTAGAGAAAAATGCCAAATCAAACTGACGAACAATCGCAATAGTCTTATAAAAATATTTTTGAGCATTAAAAATCAACACTAATCCCAAAAAAGAAAGAGGTAAGATTAGATTGCTTCTATCTAGTACAATCACTTCACTTCCTGAAATAAAGAGAGCCAATAAAATCGCTACACTTGTAATATGAAAAGCAATGGTTCCAAACTCAAGATTACGATTCATTTGCACATAATAGGTTTCATTCAGATCATCGTCCATTTCCTCTTGATACAAGGAGTGAAATTTTCTGCTTTTCTTTAAGAAATTGAAAGTCAAAAACATACTAATGAAACCTATCAGTAAACAAATAGCTGATATCCATGGTATCAAGACTTTTACATCTAACATAATTCCGTGGGATTCGGTAGCAGCCTTAAACATCCCTACAAAACCGCCCAAGAAACCTCCAAAGACAACAGACATTAAAAATAACAATCCACCTTTATTTTTCTTTTTCATTTTCATTCTCCTTTTTCACTTGCTAGATTTTTGGATTTCTTTTCAATCCAGTCAATTACTGGGATGAGGGCAAAATAGGCCCAAATAAATTGGTCACTTTGATAGGGATTAAACCAGCCTAAGTCCATCCCAATCAATAGAAATACGCTGACTAATAAAGCTATGGCAACTACATAATAGATTACTTTATACTTGTTCATCATTTTTCTCCTTCTTCTTCAACCAGTTGAAAATGGACAAGAGGACTAAGTTAACCCAAAATAAATACTTACTTTCAACAAAATAGAACCACCCCAGTAATGTTCCAATCATAGCGAAAGCATTCACAATGAGGGCAAGAACACTCATGTAATAAATCACTTTATACTTGTTCATCACTCGTCCTCCTCCAAGCGAAATACCGATTCGACTGTTTCGTTGAAAATTTGAGATATTTTCAGGGCAATGATAATGGACGGGGTGTACTCATCCCGTTCTAGTAGGCTAACGGTCTGTCTGGAAACCCCTGCCAGCTTGGCTAGGTCGGTTTGATTGAGACCATCGCGAGCCCGAAGCTCTTTTAGACGATTTTTAAGTTGCATGTTACACACCTACTCTCCGTCAAATTCAACTGTTTGGATATCCTCAATACGTTGCAACTTGATTTTTTCTTTTCCCGTCTTGTCTACATATCGTAGCTTGACCCATTCCTCATCAACATCCACAACTTCCCAAAAATTTGTTCCAAATAGTTCTCCAATGATTGTTGGTTTCTTTCCAATCATTTCTTGCAATAATCTTGACATTTCTATATTTCCTTTCTCTTTTCTTTCGATTACCTTTAACCTCTTCTCTATCCGCTTGATTTTCTTAGATTGACTCATATAAATCAAGACGAGAAAAGGAAACAAAATCCATACCCACATGTGGCTCCCTCCTATTTCTTAACTTGTTTATATTGTAACACATCTTTTTCTTTTTGACAAGCATATTTGTCAAAAAGTTTATGATTTTTGTCATTTTGCAAAAGAAAAAGGTCAGGAGTAAAATCCTGACCAGTTTATCTATCATTAAAATCCTAGTTTTTCAAAGATTTCTGAGAAGTTTTTGCTGATTGTCTCAAGCGACACTTCCACTTCTTCTCTGGTTTGGTTGTTCTTAACCGTCACTTGTCCGCTTTCGACTTCGCTCTCTCCTAGGGTGATAAGGGTCTTAGCCGCAAAGACATCGGCTGACTTGAATTGAGCTTTGAGCTTACGGTTGAGGTAATCACGCTCTGCTTTGAAACCTTGTTGGCGAAGGGCTTGTACCAACTCCAAGGCCTTGACATTTGCTCCCTGACCCAAGACTGCGATATAAACATCTAGGGCGTTTTCGATAGGGAGGGCCACACCTTGCTTTTCAAGAATGAGAAGCAGGCGCTCTACACCAAGTCCAAAACCAAAGCCAGCAGTTTCAGGGCCTCCAAAGTAAGAAACCAAACCATCGTAACGACCACCCGCACAGACGGTCAGGTCATTGCCCTCAATCTCTGTGATAAACTCGAAAATGGTGTGGTTGTAGTAGTCCAGACCACGCACCATATTGGTATCGATGATATAATCTACTCCAAGATTCTCCAACATCTGACGCACAGCATCAAAGTGTGCTTGGCTTTCTTCATCAAGGAAGTCCAAGATAGAAGGCGCATTCTCTACTGCTACCTTGTCTTCTTTTTCTTTAGAGTCCAAGACACGGAGAGGATTTTCCTCCAAACGGCGTTGGCTATCCTTGGACAAGGTCTCCTTGAGCGGTGTCAAATAGTCAATCAAGGCTTGACGGTAGGCCGCACGACTCTCAGGATTCCCAAGAGTGTTGAGGTGCAATTTGACACCTTGGATGCCAATTTCTTTCAGGAAGTGGGCTGCCATAGCGATGGTTTCCACATCGGTAGCTGGATTGCTAGATCCAAAACACTCAACACCAATCTGGTGGAACTGGCGCAAACGTCCTGCCTGTGGACGCTCATAGCGGAACATAGGGCCCATGTAGTAGAACTTACTTGGCTTTTGCACTTCTGGGGCGAAAAGTTTATTTTCCACATAGGAACGGACAACTGGCGCAGTTCCTTCTGGACGGAGGGTAATATGACGGTCACCCTTGTCATAGAAGTCGTACATTTCCTTGGTTACGATATCCGTTGTATCTCCGACAGAGCGACTGATGACCTCGTAATGCTCGAAAATAGGCGTACGCACTTCTGCATAGTTGTAGCGCTTGAAAATCTCACGGGCAAAGCCCTCAACGTACTGCCACTTGGCAGATTCAGCAGGTAAAATATCCTGCGTTCCTTTTGGTTTTTGTAATTTCATAGGGAATCCTCTTTAAACTTAATAGTCTTATTTTACCATAAATAGAGGGATTAAAACAGTGAGAACAAAATTAGGATTTATACTCAATGAAAATCAAAAAGCAAACTAGGAAGTTAGCCGCAGGTTGCTCAAAACAATGTTTTGAGGTTGTGGATAGAACTGACGAAGTCAGTACCATATCTACGGTAAGGCGACGCTGACGTGGTTTGAAGAGATTTTCGAAGAGTATTAGATATCATTTTTGAGATTAAGGATTGTCAAAAAAATAGCTAGCAAGGAAAGACCAACAAATAGCATCCAAGTCAACTGTATATTCCATACGGCTACTAGTGAAAAACAAGCTGTTCCCACAGGTATGGATAAGGTAAACAATAGACCTAAAAAATTACTGGTACGAGCTAGAACCTCTGGAGCTAGATTTTTCAGGAGCAAGGCACTAATCTTTGGTTGAACTTTACCAGACACATACAGAGTTGAACAGATAAATAGTAAACCAAGTACGACTTGATTGAATAAATTAGCTAGACCAACTAGACTGAGTCCTACGGTCACCCACATCATCAATCTAGGCAAGGACTGCTTCCCAAAATAATCATTGCCCGTAAGGCTACTGATGATGATTGCTAACAAAGCACAGAATTGACTGATAAATAATGCCTCTGTATAAGAAAAATTCAAGAGAGAATGGCTCAAAAAGAAGATATTGTAAATTCCACCCAAAGCGCCACCCAAGGCATTGATCAGCAAGACAGCAAAGAGCATAAAACCAAAGTTTTTCTGTCCACTTTTAAGAAAAACGAGGCGTAAATTTCGATAAATCGTTAGAAATTGGTCTTTGATAGAAAGCTTCTCATTTTTTAGATTTTCACCATCAGTAGATGACATTGGCAGGCTTAATTTGCTTCTTCCTAAAAAGAGAACAGAAGCTGATACGAGGAAAAAACAGGCATTGATTCCCGCAACGAGAGAAAAATTATTGACCGATAGCCCTAAGAGCCAGACTCCGAAAGCTTGACCACCAATAGCTGAAATATAGGTGATGAACTGGGAAAAAGAATAAGCCTCCATCAGATCATCTTCAGCTACTTTTTCTTTAATGAGAGGCATGCGCAAACCACCTGCAAAATCACTGATGACATCACTAATGACATTGATTAAACACAGGCTAGAAAAGGCAAATAAACTAGCTTGCTGAACAACTAAGGCTGCTAGAAAAAATAAAACCGCCTGAAACAAACCGCTATAGACCATCCATTTGACCTTGTTCCTCGTGTAATCTGCCCGAATCCCTACAAAAACTGTAAAGAGAGTCGGAAGAATCATGACAATATTCGCCATACCAACAGCAAAGGAGGCTTGTGGCAGGGTCGATGCATAGACGATAAAGACCAGATTAAAAATCGAAGCACCAAAAGCATTGAAAAATCGCGACAAAGTCAAGAGACGATAAGCTTGATTTCTAAACAATAGTTTCATAGATAATCTCCCTTCTTGTTCGAAGTTCTATATGAAGTATGACTATAGTATAGCACTTAGAAATTTTAGAGGAAAAACTTTTGAATATATGCAACAAATAAAATGAACAAAAAGAAACGATAAAACTTCTTTGATAACCTGAGAGAGGGCAAGAGTTCTATCGCTTAAAATTTCAAATGATTTTCTTAGTTTGCAGATATTCAACAATCGGTCGTTTTTCGATAGTATTCGGCGGATTTGTTACAGCCAAGCATCTCAAAAATATGGACAGCATCTTCCATCTTTTTCTGACCTTCCTTGACTCTGCCTTGCTTGCTATCAAGAAGACCTTCCGCCCACAAATAGACAATTCGGAAATAGGTCTCATTTTCCTTATAGAAATGCTCTTTGATGACACGTTTAAAATAAGAGGCATTGGTAAATTCTTCACACTCAATACTAGCTAAAAAACCATTCAATAGCATAGTGTGAAAAAGGTTTCGATTACCAGACATTTCCATTAGAAAATCGGATTTGCGGACCATTTCTCGTACATATCTAGTAAAAAGAGAAACAGATAAGAACGGAGAACTGACCGAGAACAAATTGAGTTCATAGATTCCCCAAATCTCGGTAGAAAACAAATAGTCATGAAGGACTTTCCCTTCCTCTGCCGTTAACTCTACCGTTTCATCCATGCTCTTCATATAAGACTTGATAATAATGGCATTTAGAATATGTTTCTGTTTGTTTTGAGAATTGACATGCTTTTCATACTCTTTGCGATACAAGTCTTCGAGAGGTGCTATATTCTTTGGATCCAAGACATCCGTAATTTCTTTTCTCAACTCAGAATCTGTATCATACTGAAAACCTCTTGCCAGAAAGAGAATTTCCTCCACACTGGCAGATATATTTTCTAGTGCAAATAGAAACTTTTCCACCGAAAGCTCACTTTGACCTGTTTCAAATCGGGACAACATAGACGGCGAAAATTGTCCCCCAGTCGCCTGTCTCAGCGAAATATTTCTTGACTCTCGTAATTGTCTAAAGACCTTTCCAATCTGCTCCATAGACTTCCCCTTGATTCCGTATTTTCTTCATTTTATCATATTTTTCAGAAAATTCATCAAAAACTTGCCAAATTGTCAGAATTATGAGAAAATAGAGGATATTTATCAGGTGGAGGGACTGTAATGAGAGACGATATCAAAATCAATGACCGCGCTTTGGCCTTGCAAGACCAAATTATCGAAAAACTAGAGAAGGTTTTTGATACAGATGTGGAATTGGATGTTTACAATCTAGGATTGATTTATGAAATCAATCTGGACGAAACGGGTCTCTGCAAGATTGTCATGACCTTCACTGACACCGCCTGCGATTGCGCCGAAAGTTTGCCTATCGAAATCGTCGCAGGTCTGAAACAAATCGAGGGTATCGAAGATGTCAAGGTTGAAGTTACCTGGTCGCCTGCTTGGAAAATCACACGAATCAGTCGCTATGGCCGTATTGCCCTTGGACTACCACCTCGTTAATACTCTTCAAAAATCTCTTCAAACCACGTCAGAGTCGGCTTGTCGTAGGTATATGTTACTGACTTCGTCAGTTCTATCTGCGACCTCAAAACAGTGTTTTGAGCTGACTTCGTCAGTTCTATCCACAACCTCAAAACAGTGTTTTGAGCAACCTGCGCCTAGCTTTCTAGTTTGCTCTTTGATTTTTATTGAGTATAAGCAGGCAAATCACTTTTGGAGATGAAAAGAAGCAAGCCGAGATTGGCTTGCTTTTTAAGTTTATTTTTTACCTGACTTGTCCATATTCCAGAAGTCTGTCACGGCTCCGCGTGAAGCAGATGATACGATGTGAGCGTATTTACCGAGGACACCACGGCTGTAAAGCGGTGGCAAGGTAGTTTCTGCCTTGCGTTTTTCAAGTTCTTCTTCGGATACAGCCATGGAAATTTCTTTGGTATCCTGGTCAACCGTAACGATATCGCCTGTACGGAGGTAGGCAATTGGTCCACCATCCTGAGCTTCAGGAGCGATATGTCCAACAACCAGACCATAAGTACCACCAGAGAAGCGGCCATCTGTCAAGAGGGCAACCTTGTCTCCTTGACCTTTACCAACGATCATTGATGAAAGTGACAGCATCTCAGGCATACCAGGGCCACCTTTAGGTCCAACGAAACGAACAACGACTACATCGCCATCAACGATTTCATCTGTCAGAACGGCCTGAATCGCATCTTCTTCTGAATCAAAGACCTTAGCTGAACCAACGTGACGACGCACTTTAACACCTGATACCTTGGCAACCGCACCGTCAGGAGCAAGGTTCCCGTTCAAGATGATAAGCGGACCATCCGCACGTTTTGGATTTTCCAGTGGCATAATGACTTTTTGACCTGGTGTGAGGTCTGCAAAGTCAGCTAAGTTCTCAGCAACAGTCTTACCAGTACATGTAATGCGGTCTCCATGAAGGAAACCATTTGCCAAGAGATATCTCATAACCGCAGGCACACCACCGACTTCGTAAAGGTCTTGGAAGACATACTGACCAGATGGTTTCAAGTCAGCCAAGTGAGGCACACGCTCTTGAATCGTATTGAAGTCCTCAAGTGACAAGTCAACATTGGCAGCATGGGCAATGGCAAGCAAGTGAAGAGTGGCGTTTGTAGAACCACCGAGAGCCATAGTTACAGTGATGGCATCTTCAAAGGCTTCACGAGTCAAGATATCTGACGGTTTGAGACCGAGCTCCAACATCTTAACAACAGCACGTCCTGCTGCTTCGATGTCTTCTTTCTTGTCAGCTGATTCAGCTGGGTGAGATGAAGACCCTGGCAAACTCATACCGAGAACTTCGATAGCTGTTGCCATGGTATTAGCTGTATACATACCACCACAGCCACCAGGGCCAGGGCAGGCATTACATTCCAGACGTTTCACGTCCTCAGCTGTCATATCACCGTGATTCCATTTTCCGATACCTTCAAAGACAGAAACCAAGTCGATATCTTTACCATCAAGATTTCCAGGTGCAATAGTACCACCATAGGCGAAAATAGCTGGAATATCCATATTGGCAATAGCAATCATAGAACCAGGCATGTTCTTGTCACAGCCACCGATAGCGACGAAGGCATCCACATTGTGACCACCCATAGCCGCCTCGATTGAGTCCGCAATGATATCACGAGATGTCAAAGAAAAACGCATCCCAGGCGTTCCCATAGCAATCCCGTCCGCTACAGTGATAGTCCCAAACTGCACAGGCCAAGCACCTGCCGATTTGACACCTTCTTTGGCTAATTTCCCAAAATCATGCAAGTGGATGTTACATGGTGTATTTTCCGCCCAAGTCGAAATCACGCCCACAATCGGTGTCTCAAAGTCCTTGTCTGTCATACCAGTCGCACGAAGCATGGCACGGTTTGGTGATTTTACCATACTGTCATAAATGCTACTGCGGTGACGTTTATCTAATTCAGTCATTTGTTCCCTCCCATTTCAGTTTTTACTATTATAGCACATTTTAAAAGCAATGAACAGAAGAAAATTCTTGAATTTTCAGAAAATTCTATATACATATGAAATATTTAAAACTAAAAACAACAAAGCGGATCAGGGCACTTTTTGATGACCAGAATATGCTTTTAATCCGCTTGCTTTAAATAACGTAATGTAATTTTTACAGAAGTTCTTTCAGATGAGTGTATTTAACATCTATCTTGCATTATAAAACTCTAGAACTTTCTCTTTTATATTCGATTCACTCAAACCATACTCATTAAGAAGATAATCCATTTTCCCAACTTGACCGAATCTTTCTTGAACACCCATCCGATGAATTTTTGTTATTCCATCATCAGAGAATAATTCACATAAAGCACTGCCAATTCCACCTATCTGATTGTGGTTTTCTACAGTAAATATAGTTTTTCCACTTAACATTGTTTTTATCTGTTCTGGTATCGGTTTGATTCTAAATAAATCTATCACACCTACTGAATAACCTAATTTAGACAGTTCATCCGCAACTCGAATACTTGGAGCAACCATTATGCCAGAAGCAACGATTACAACATCTTCACCGTGTCTTAACTCAATGTAGCCTTTAGAAAAATCTTCTCCACCTTGATATACAGCCTCTGGAGCTTTTCTAATTGTTCGAATATATTTCAGTCCTTTTAAGTCTAATGTCTGGTTCAATATTTCACGAAATTGGATATCATCAGTTGCTTCAAAAATGATCGATTTAGGAATTAAACGTAACAATCCAATTTCTTCAAATGGCATATGTGTCCCACCATTCATTTCTGCAGTTACTCCTGCATCTGATCCAATCACAGTGGCATCCAATTGTGCGTATCCAAGAGAAATAAATAATTGATCAAATACCCTTCGTGAAGCAAAAGGACCAAATGTATGAAGATAAGGTCTAAACCCCTGAATAGATAAACCTGCTGCAAGTCCGACCATCTCTGCTTCCATGATCCCAACATTCACATAACGGTCTCCAAAATCCTTTTCAAGATTATGAGTAGCCATCGAACTTGACAAATCGGCTTCTAAGACTACTATATCAGAATAACTTTGATTAGCCTCTAAAAGGAAGTCTCTATATACATGCCGTAATTCTTTCGTGCTTCTCATCATTCTGTTTCCTCCAATTCCTGACTTAATCTTTCTACAACTGAAGTTAACATTTGTCTCTCCTCTACAGTAGGGCGAAGATGATGGTTGGATTTCATTTCTTCCAGCTCTTGAACCCCTTGACCTTTAATAGTATCTAATACAATGCACTTAGGTGATGAATTATTTGACTGTTTTAATTGGACAATCCCTTCATAAATTTCTCTAATATCTGAACCCTTGACCCTAATGGATTCAAATCCAAATGCTGAAAATTTTTCTACGAAATCACCTGGATTACAAATATCCTTTGTAAAACCATCTAATTGTTTTTTGTTATCGTCTACAAATACAATTAAGTTGGATAACTGTTGATGAGAAGCAAACTGTATAGCCTCCCAACATTGTCCCTCATTTAACTCACCATCTCCAACAATAGCATAGGTATAAAAGGGACTTTTTCTTATTCTCTGACCATATGCAAGTCCGGTTGCAACACTAATTCCCTGTCCTAAAGAGCCAGTTGTCATATCTATGCCCGACGTTAGATTTCTATCAGGATGAGACGGTAATTTGGTTCCATTTGTATTTAAAGAATATAAGAATTCTTTGTCAAAGAAACCATTCAAATAGAGTGTGCTGTACAAAGCAGGTCCAGCATGTCCCTTGGATAAAACAAAATAATCTCTATCTCGTGATGCAAATATTTCTGGAGTCATTGGCATTATTTCACCATAAAGCACTGCTAGAACTTCTACGATAGACAGACTTCCTCCGTAATGTCCGAATCCAAGATGATTCAAGGTTTCAAGAGTATTTAATCGGATTTTTGTTGCAAATTTTCTTAACTCATCTTCTCTATTTTTACTTAAAATCATCCCTTATTCCTCCTTTGCAGATGGCTTTTTAATAAAGGATACTCCAAACATAACTGCTAAAATAAGAACAAGACCAATCACAATGCCTGCTTGTGAGCCAAATTGATTTAACATTCCTAAAATAATTCCTGATAGACCAAAATCTGCATCTGAGAAAGTTGATCCTTGGAAACCAAGTCCTCCCAAAACTGGCATTAAAAAGACTGGAAGAAAACTGATTAAAATACCTTGTAAAAATGCTCCAATAGTGGCTCCACGAACACCACCAGATGCATTTCCAATGACACCTGCAGTCGCTCCACAGAAGAAATGAGGCACAACACCTGGTAAGATAACAACCGTTCCTGAAGCAATCATAATTGCCATACTTACTAAACCACCAACAAAACTAGAGATAAATCCAATTAGAACTGCATTGGGTGCATAAGTATAAACAATCGGACAATCCAAAGCAGGTTTTGAATTAGGTACAAGACGCTCTGAAATACCTTTAAAGGCTGGAACAATTTCACCCAAAATAAGGCGAACACCTGCTAAAATAACAAATACCCCTGCTGCAAATTGACCTGCTAATTGTAAAGCATAAACTAGACCACTTGTACCACTACTGATTTCTTTTTCTATATATTCTGACCCTGAAAAGATAGCTACAATAATGTAAATAACTGCCATGGATAAAGTAATACTAACAGTACTATCACGTAAAAAAGCTAAACTCTTTGGAAATTTAATGTCCTCTGTTGATTTTGATTTGTCACCGATAAGGCTACCAGTAAAACCACTCAACCAATATCCCAAAGAACTGAAATGACCTAAAGCCACCTTGTCATTTCCAGTTAATTGAACCATATATTTTTGCACAAATGCTGGGGAAATACTCATAATAATACCGAGTGCTAATCCTCCTAGTAAGATAAGAGGCAAACTTGTAAAGCCAGCAACTGATAAAATGACTGCAATCATACACGCCATATATAGAGTGTGGTGCCCTGTTAAAAAGATATATTTGAATCGAGTAAAACGAGCAATTAAGATATTGAATACCATACCTGCAAACATAATCATTGCAGTAGCTGAGCCATATGTTGTTAAAGCTACAGCTACAATTGCTTCATTATTCGGTACAACTCCAGATAAATGAAAAGCATGTTCAAACATGGTACCAAATGGATTCAAAGAATTTTGTACAATTCCTGCACCACCAGATACAACTAAGAAACCAACAAAGGTCTTAATTCCACCTTTAATAATATCAGGTAATTTCTTCTTCTGAAGAACTAATCCTAAGATTGCAATTAAAGCTACTAAAATAGCTGGTGTACTAACAATATCCAATATGAACTTCATCATGACGCTAGCCTCCTATATAAGTCCTTTTTCTTCACAAAGTTTCGTAATTAATTCTCGTAGTTCATCCATATCAATAATACTATTTAAGATACGAACATCTCCAAGATGACTAGCTGAATCAGCTAGATCACGACCAACAATCCAAATATCAGCTGCATTTGGATCTGCTCCACCTAAATCATAGTGTTCAACTTCTACATCTGAAACATTCAAATCACTCAATACAGATTCAATATTCATCTGTACCATAAAACTTGAACCTAATCCTGAACCACAAGCTGTACCAATTTTTAACATTATCTAATCCTCCTGTTTAATTATCATTTCAATGTCATCATAGTTTTTTGATGATATTAAAGTTTGAACATGACTTTTATCTCTTAAAATTGTTGTTAAATGTGACAAAGCCTTTAAATGACTTTCATTATCAATGGCTGCAATACAAATCAACAATCTTACCTCTTGTTCTGGATTATCCAATAAATAAATCGGTTTTTCCAAAACTAACATTGACATTCCTATTTCATTCACACCTTCATCTGGCCGAGCGTGAGGAATTGCTACTCCCTTCCCTAAATTAATAAAAGGCCCAAACTCTTCTACTTTTTGAATCATTGCCTCAGGGTAGTTCTCCGTTATCTTATCTTGATCCAAAAGCGGTTTAGCTGCTAAACGAATCGCCTCCTTCCATCCTAATTTTTGCGAACTAACCTGATAGGTTTCTTTGGTAATAAGTTGTTCTAGCACTGGTACAATTTCCTTTCTATCATTTTTTTGATAAAGATAATTCTTTAACGCCAATCTTAATTCCAATTCTTGTGTAATAATTCCATATCTTTTGACAATATTCAGGATTTGTTCAATCTCAAAATCCCCATACTCTAAATTCGGAAAATCTTTTAACACTAGTTCTACTAGTTGTATTGCTTGCTCTTCAGTCATCATAACCGAAACTAGATAATTTGGCTTTTCTGTCTCCACCTTTATGGTAGAAAAAACCATATCATAGTCACTACTAGTTTTCGCCTGTAAATCATCAATCTTTGAGGTTCCTATGAACTCAATTTGAGGAAATAATGCTAATAGATTCTCTTTTAACATCAATGAAGAACTAACACCATTAGGACAAATGATTGCTGCTTTATACCATTTTTGAGGCAAAGTATCTGCTTTCTTTAAATAACCTCCGAAATGGATAACAAAATATGCTGTTTCACTATCAGGTATGGGCTTGTCAATAGCGTCCATCAAGGGAGTCAAAGAATCTTTTACTAGTTCAAATAAATCAGGATAATGTTCTTTAACATGCAACACATATTCATTTGAACTAGGTAGACCGAACTTTAATCTATAGTAAGCCGGTATAAGATGGCGACGAAGATTTTCTCTCAATCCTTCCCTTTGTTTAAAATGTAACAAAGAAATATCTTCCATTCTACTTATAATAGCCTCTGTTAATTGATTAAAGTAAACCGGAGCAACATCTACTTCACCTTCAAAGCAACTTGATAATAAAACGGTGATATAGCGATAATCATCCTCAGAAAACACCGTATCTATAATTCCCAAATCAACCACTGTATCCAATAAAATAGTGGTTATATCTTGAATAACAGGAGATACTAATGTCTCTGAAAGACCTACTCTTTCAACATCCCTTTGATACCTACACAGAATGAATACTAAACCGAAAAGGCAAACTTTTAATTGATTAACAATAGGTACTAGCTGTAGCTTCTCATAATAATCTTTAACTACCTGATTTATCAAATCATAAGTTAATGAATACCCCCAACTGGATAAAACATAATCCAAACCCCAAATCCCTATGGAGGATTCCAGCAACTCACTAACCATTTGAAAAGCTAAGCGGTGCTTATTCCACTCTGAACCGTGTAAAGTATAACCTTTTGCTCTACTGTACCCTAGCTCCAAATCATTATCTAACATAATCTTTCTTAATGATTGAATATCAGATAAGGTTGTATTCTTACTTACTTTCAAAAAGTCTTGGTAATGATTATTTGATATAAAATCTAATCGGCAAAAAGTGTAAAGATAGATTAAAGCTAAGCGAGTCGACTTTGGTAAAACCAATTCATCCGACTTAATAATATCTGTCAAAGACTGCTTCGTACGATTTGATAAACTATAGCGACCTTGCTTTTTATCCAGTACTATCCCTTTATTAGCTAGATAAGGCACTAAATAATCTATTCCTTCTTTGACTTCCTTTATAGGTAAGCTCACCTTAACAGATAACTCATATAATGATAGCTCACAATGATCCATCAAAGTCATCAAAATAACTAGTGCTCTATAATCAAACATTTCTCTTCCTTTCTAACTACAATTATAGTGTAAAAGTTATAAGAATAAAAGAGTATTTGAGCACAATATAATCTCACCTTTTAAAAGAAATTATTGGGCTGAAAGTTTTTAGTAATTATTTTTCTACTTTTTCTTGACGTTATAAATTAAAGCGATATCATTTAGATAACAATTAATAGGAATGGTTGAAATGGCACTAGAACGGCTCAATGAAGGGGAATTGGTAGAGCTTGACAAAGAGCGAAAAGCTGCCATGGTTTCAAATCTCCTTGTCGTTCTTTGTGGCAATCATGATGCACAACCAATTGTCAACACAGGAAGTCTTTACTAAAGATGGCTGAAGCTAAAAAAAGCAGATCCCCCTTCGACTCTCAACAAAGTTATACGCTGCACTCGCATCATGGGCAGAAGATAACTTCCGATCAGTCAATGGGCAAATCGAGTATCTCCTCACAGAATGTGTCAAGCAACGGAAAAAAGACGGAAAATACGTATCAGAAACCATTGACGAACCATTTGAGATTGATATTTAACACCTTCTCCTGTCTGCTAGGTCTGACAGGAGAATTTTTTCATCTTTTTTTGTCAAGTAACTTTACTTTACAAAAAAAATGTGTTATTCTAATATGGTTGATGAAAATCAGTAGATTGAATCGAATATAAATACCTAAAGGAGAAATCAAAATGGCAGTACCTGCACGTCGCACTTCAAAAGCGAAGAAAAACAAACGTCGTACACACTACAAAGTAACAGCTCCATCTGTAAACTTTGACGAAACTACTGGAGATTACTCACGTTCTCACCGTGTATCACTTAAAGGATACTACAAAGGACGTAAAATCGCTAAAGCTACATCAGCTGAATAATAGAAGGGAGATACCATGCGCGTAAATATTACACTTGAACACAAAGAATCTGGTGAACGCTTGTACCTTACTTCTAAAAACAAACGTAACACTCCAGACCGTCTTCAATTGAAGAAATACTCACCAAAACTTCGCAAACACGTTGTGTTTACCGAAGTTAAGTAAGCATTCAATACGAATCAATACAGAAGAAAAACGCTTAATCAGCGTTTTTTCTTTTTGTCAACTATACTTATATTTCAATTCAAACTCTACTCGTCCTACAATCTTTTTTTGTAAAGCTGATTTGAATCAGGTAATTTTAGGACTCTACTTAACCAATGTCATCATTGTTTACCTATATTATACATGATGTGCAAAATGGAAATTGGCAGCGCGTGTGCTAATTTCAGTGGAGCGAACTCAAAACACAAACACACTCTAAGGAAATATAAAAACAAAAGCTTGAAATATTGGGTGTTATATGTTAGAATGAACTTACAATGTGAGTAAAGTTACAGCATATGTAGCTAAAAAAGCCCCACCGTGCCACCGATGGGGTTTTTTGCTACCCTCTTAAAGGGTTAACCATTACTTCTTACGTTTCTTAAGCCATAACTTGAAAAGCTCAGATAACACGTTAATAACTAACGGAGCTAGAAACACTGTGAGTAAAGTTTCTAACATATGCAACACCTCCCTTCATTAAAGTGAGGGGGCCAAAACATTATATCATCAATATCACGTCATTCCCAAACAAAAATGCCTTCCTATAGGCGCTATTTTTTCTTAAACAAGCGGATGTAGTCCTGTTTACTATGAATAATATCTGATACAAAGACAGCTTTTCTATACTCTAAAATATGATAGAATGCTAGGTAATCTCCTAAAATGATGCATCGAGTTTTGTGGGGTGGGTATATAATCCCTCCTACTCTTTCGTCAGCATCAAATCCTGCTTCTGGGAAGACCTCAAGACGCTCCAATCCGTAAAACTGTGTTTGCTCCTGCCTGTTCTGAAAAGTAGTTAGCTGAGATATAATCTTTAATACCTCTTAGCTGTTCTTGTACCGTTTCGGAGATAATAAGGCTATATACGTTCTCGTTAAATTCCAAGGTTAGCCCTCACTTCATCAAGGCTGTAAGTTCTTCCATGTTCTAAATCGTCAAAGCTACGGGCAATTTCAGCACGCAACCCTGATAGAAGCTCTTCTCTTTCTTTATCTACTTGAGTTTCAAATAGCAAAGCTTTATTTTCTACAATGTGTTCTAAAAACAAGTTAAAACTAGCTGTCATATCAAGATTTTGCGCTGTGATAATAGCTTTAGCCTTCTCTAACAAGTCTCTGTTAGTCTTAAAGTTTACCTGTGTATTTTTTTCTAAAACATTCATAGTAGTACCTCCTTTTAGACTATTATATCACTTTAAACTATACAGGTCTAGCTGCGTATAGATACTTATAGCTGTATGCTTAAAAGCTATTGTAAAATGTTAAAAAAAGCACTAAGGGAAAGCGCCCCAAAGTGCTTAATATCAAGGCCTCAAAGCCTATCTTATTTAATAAAATATTACAACATTTTGTTGTAGAATTCAACGACAAGGGCTTCGTTGATTTCTGGGTTGATTTCGTCGCGTTCTGGCAAGCGAGTCAATGAACCTTCCAATTTTTCAGCGTCGAATGATACGAATGCTGGACGTCCAAGAGTAGCTTCTACTGCTTCAAGGATAGCTGGAACTTTCAATGATTTTTCACGAACTGAGATCACTTGACCTGGAGTTACGCGGTATGATGGGATATCAACGCGTTTTCCGTCAACAAGGATGTGACCGTGGTTTACGAATTGACGAGCTTGACGACGAGTAGTCGCAAGACCAAGACGGTAAACAACGTTATCCAAACGACGTTCCAAAAGAAGCATGAAGTTGAAACCTAGGATTCCGCCTTTGATTTTTGTAGCTTGTACGAACAAGTTACGGAATTGTTTTTCACCTACACCGTAAGTGAAACGAAGTTTTTGTTTTTCAGCCAATTGCAAACCGTATTCTGACAATTTAGAACGGTTGTTTGGTCCGTGTTGTCCTGGTACGTAGTTACGACGTGCCAATTCTTTACCTGTACCTGTAAGTGAAAGGCCAAGGCGACGAGCTTGTTTCCAAGATGGTCCTGTATAACGTGACATGTGTATGTCCTCCTGATATAAATAATATTTCGGTGGAAATAGTCACTTAGAAAGCCCTGATTCGTGCAGATGCCCTTCGCCTAAACAGCCAAGGTTACTTATCATAAGACACCTGTTGACGAGCTTCATGCTTTCCTGCTGATATTTCACACAAAATCCATTCTACCATGAATGGCTAGATTTGTAAAGGGGTTTTAAGCTTTATTTTCACTGGGTATTAAGCGGTAATTTAGCAAAACTTAGCAAAGGTTATAATTGCTTTGGAAGTTATTTCTAGACTATATTAATTAAATCCATAAACAGATTTGGTGATTTGATAGACGACATTGGACAGTTTGCGAGCTGGCAAGACAGAATGTTTGGTCAAACGGCTGAGCATGGTCTTGCGAATGGCCTGAAAGACTTCTGGATTTTCCTGCTGAATATAGGTCCACAGCTCCCGTTTTTTGGCAAGATGCTCTGCTGTGCCTGCTCGGTTGAGTAGGGCACTGGAAATCACCGTCGTAATCTCAATATGATTCAGCAGATATTCTCGCATTTTGGGGTGACTCACTTGGGATAAATCAAGCTGGTCTACCAAGAGTCGATTGACCTTGAGTTGCTGGTCAATACGCTTAATCATCACTTGCTCATTGACAGACTGGTCCTCACGCCCAATCAAATAACGATAGAAATCGACAGGCAGATAGTACATGGTCTTGACCTGCTGGAGAGGCGTAAAGACAAAGAGATTGTCGACATAAAAAGTATGTTCAGGCAGTTGGAACTGGCTCGCTCGCAACAAATCTGTCCGATAAATCAGCGAGTGCATCATGATATACTGGCCTTTTGAGAAATTTCCGACCTGGTCCCAGCCAAAAATCTGCTGAACAGGCAAGACTGACTCATAACTCATACTCTTCTTACGAGACTGACCTTCCTTTTCATAGACAAAATTAGTCACAAAGGCATCTACCTCTTGACCCTCGCTCTCTAGTTCCTGCAAGGTTTCAAGAATCTTTAGGTAAGCACGAGGATCCACCCAGTCATCACTGTCAACTACTTTAAAATAACGCCCAGAAGCCTCTGCCAAGCCACGATTGACCGCACCGCCATGGCCTTTATTTTCCTGATAAATGGCTCTAACGATGCTAGGATACTTTCTGGCTAAACGCTCAGCGATTTCCTGAGTCTGGTCCTGAGACCCGTCATTGATAATCAAAATCTCAACTTGCTCACCACCAATCACTAGCGACTCCACACAGTAATGAAGATAGGCTGCAGCATTATAGCTAGGAATGGCGATAGACAATAACTTCATAATCTGCTCCTTTAGGGGACTGATTTTTTCTTATACTCTTCGAAAATCTCTTCAAACCGCGTCAACCCTATCTGCAACCTCAAAACACTGTTTTGAGCAACCTACGGCTAGTTTCCTAGTTTGATCTTTGATTTTCATTGAGTATTACTCTCTCTTGTCACTTCTTTCTATTTTACCATAAAGTCCAGCCTTTGAAGAACTTTTACTAGAATACAAGGCTTCTGTCTCTATTTACCATCTTGGGCATCAAAAAAGAGGGAAACTCCCTCTTTTACGAATTCAATGCTGCTAGGGTATCCAAATACTGGTTGTTGATGACTGCCAAAATATAGGTATCTGCCTTCAAGAGGTCATCTGGTCCAAATTCAACATCCAATGGGGAATTTTCCTGCTCTCGGAAGCCCAAAATATTCAGATTGTATTTGCCACGGAGGTCTAATTCACTCAAACTTTGACCTGCCCAAGACTGAGGAATCTTCATCTCCACAATAGAGACATTTTTATCCAACTGAAAGACATCAACACTATTATGGAAAAGAATGGTCTGTGCTAGAGACTGCCCCATTTCATACTCTGGCGAGATAACCGAGTCAGCTCCAATCTTTTCTAGCACTTTCTTAGCTGTATGGCTTTTGACCTTGGCAATAACAGTCGGTACCCCCAAACTCTTACAGTGCATAACCGCAAGCACACTCGACTCCAGATTTTCACCTGTCGCGACTACAACGGTATCGCAGGTATCAATCCCTGCTGATCTCAATAATTCTTCATCTGTGATGTCACCAATCACTCCACGCGCCAAAACTGGCTCAAACTGATTGATACGCTCGGCGTGGTCATCAATAGCGATAATATTCATATCCTGCTTGGCTAGGGCAGCTAGGACACTACTCCCAAAAATTCCCAAGCCTAAAATTCCAATCGTACGATCTGACATGCTCTTTCCTTTCTTAACCAATACTAATATCTGCTTTCATATAATGAATCATATCTTTCTTTTCTGGATGGTAATCTGCTAGACTGACCAGCAGGGTCAAGGGACCAATTCGTCCGATAAACATGAGAACCATAATCACACTTAGAGCTAATTTCCCTAAATCTGGAGTTAAATTTGCCGTCACTCCGACTGTCCCAAGAGCAGAAATGGTTTCAAATATGAGGTGGATAAAGGGAGGATTTCCCTTGGCTGTCATCCCTAGTAAAATCAAGCCCAGCAAGAAGGTCATCAAAAAGATAATAAAGACACTAAAGGATTTTTGAACCGTTCGCGGCGCAATCGTCCGTCGAGCGACATTGGCGTGAGGTAAGCCTAGAAGCTCACTTCGTGCAAAGACCAAGAGGACAAAAAATGTGGTAATCTTGAGCCCCCCAGCTGTTCCTCCTGGAGCCCCACCTAGAAACATCTGCAAGATATAAATCAATAAGGTAACAGGACGAGCCATGCTGTAATCAATTGTCCCAAAGCCAGCCGTTCTCATGCTGACAGTTTGGAAAAAGCTGACCAAGACCTTATCTGCAACAGGGAGATTGCCAATCGTCCCTGCATTGTTCCATTCAAGAACGAGACTGCTCACCGTCCCAAAAGCTAGTAGCCCCACCGTCAGTAATAAAACCAGTTTGGTGTGAAAATGCAGGCGCCCTTTTTTCTTTTTCCCTATATGCGTAGCAAGGTCAAACCAGACCATAAATCCAAGACCACCTGTGATAATCAAGCCTGCGATGACCAGATTGACCAAGGGATCGGTCTGAAAAGCAATCAAGCTCGTACTTCCAAAATTATCAAAACCTGCATTACAGAAGGCGGATATAGCTAGAAAAATAGCACTAAAGAGACCGCGCCCCCAGCCAAGTTGAGGAACAAAACGAAAACTGAGGAATAGAGCTCCCAAACCCTCAACCAAAAAAGTCGTGAGAAAAATAGAATAGACAAACTTTCTCAAAGATCGAGTCTCTCCATAACTAAAACTATCCTGAATAGTTGCACGGCTACGAAGACTAAGCTTTTGCTTGCTCTGGATATAGAAAACCCCAATAAAGGTCATGAGCCCCAGACCACCAATCTGAATCAAGAACATACAAATGAGCTGACCCCAAATATTGTAGGTGTCAGCGACAGGCTGGGTAAAAAGACCTGTCACACAGACCATGGATACAGTTGTAAAGAGATGATCAAAATAAGTCGCTCGTGAGCTTTCAACTTGGACAAAAGGCAAGCTCAAAAGAAGAGAACCTAGTAAAATGACCAAGGCGAAACTCAAAAAAATACGACGGGCAGGCGATAAACGAGATAAGCCTAGCTCTATTTTTTCCTTAGATAATTTGAATAACATACATCCATTGTACCATAAAAAGAAGGAGAGGAGTTAGATCTGAAAGGATATTTCAAGGCAGAGTTCCAAGGCCTTCTCGAAAGCTTCTGAACCCCAGTCACGACTATCGTACTGGTCCAAGTCAGCTAGGGAATCTGCTGTGAACAACAATTCACCCCAGAGAACCCCACGCAATTGAGCTACTGCCGCAAGCGCAGAACACTCCATCTCCACAATAGCACAGCCTTCTTCCTTACGATAAGCCACCTTCTCAGCCGTTTCTCGGTAAAAACCGTCTGTCGTCCAGGTCACGACTTCTTCATAAGGAATCCCTCTGGCCTCCAAAACTTGCTCAATAGCAGCAATAGCCTCTGCCTGAATTTCCATATAACGAGAAGGCGCCACATAGTGATAACTAGCTCCTTCATCTCGCAGAGCCCGAACAGGGACTAGAAAGGCATTTTCTTCTATATCAGCCAGCACACCACAGGTACCTGTGGAAATAATCTGCTCCACACCATAGCCAATCAACCAATCCATAAACTGGGCTGCTGGAGCGGAGCCGACAGGTGCCTGAGCCAGACAGATCTCCTCGCCTTTGTAGTTCACGACATAGACTGGATAGGTCTTAGTGGCAGAAACGAATTCGCCGACACAGTCCGCACCTACTTCCCTCGCATAGCGGTCAATCTCCTCACCTAAAAAAGCATAAACACACTTCTTTGGCAGGTGCAAATCCAGCCCCTCGTGATTGGGCATGATAACCGCCTGAGGATTATCATCAAACTCTAAAATAGGAATCACATGTTTCTGAATCATAGCCTGCCTCCTCTAATTTTGTACTATTGTATCAAAAATTGACGGAGTGTCAAGGAGGAGGCTGAGAATAAAAACAATACAATAACAATATTTTTGACAGAGACTCTTTTTAATGGTACAATGGACTTGCTTAAAAGTTCGATGAAATAAGCATATAAGAAAACACCACCGGTTGCCGCCAGTGGTGTTTTTTTGCGCTTGCTCAAGGCGCTCAGGCTATTTCTTTTTCTTGTCGCATTTGCTTGCTACAAATCGGATAAGCCACTCCGATAAGACATTCGCTAGTGTACCAGCAAGAATAGGTAGCAAGACAAGTTCGATGAAAACGCACATAAGATCACCTCCTGCCTGCGCAGTCTAGTGTTTGCGACCTTACTATTGTATCATCTTTGACTGAAAATAAATAGAAAAAATCATTGACATCATCGAGTCATCCACAAAAACTCTCTCCTACACTAATACTTCTTGTATCAAAAAGCATCCCAGTTACAAGATGATTTAAAATTGATCAATGAAGCAGACTTGCTAAGATATAGAGTAGGTAAATGTGGGTTGGGTAAAAAATATAGAAGAAGTTTTTATCTCCACTCCCTTTTTCTCCATTATAGAAGAACAAGGGAATGACAGAAAAGAAACAACACCCGCTGTTCCTTTTTACTTCTATTCCACAGGTATTTCCTTAATCACGCGCGCAGGATTGCCACCTAACACAACATTATCTCCAAAGGACTTGGTAATCACGGCTCCTGCTCCTGCGACGACATTATTTCCAAGTGTAACTCCAGGCAGGACAATGACGCCACCACCAGCCCAGAAATTGTCTCCGATTGTGATAGGCTTACCGTACTCGATACCTGAATTGCGCTCATGTGGATCCAGCGGATGAAGTGGAGTCAGGAACTGACAGTTGGGACCAATCATGGCATTGTCTCCAATACGAATCGGACAAACATCCAGCATGGTCAAGTTCCAATTAGAATAAAAATTTTCCCCTAGATGGATATTGACTCCATAATCGACCACCAGACGTGGATTGACATATAGATTTTGCCCAGTCGAACCAAACCAAGCCTTAATGATTCCAGCTCCCTTTAAGGGATCTTCTTCTCGGTTAAAGGCAGCCTGTTTTTGGCGAGAAGCCTGAGCCAAGGCCCGCAATTCTGGGTCCGATGGACGGTAAACCTCTCCTGCTATCATTTTCTGGTATTCACTGGTCATTGCATTCTTCTCCTTATTTCCTACTATCATATCAAAATTTCTACATATCTGACTAGGATAAGGAGCACTTTCTACAATTTATACTCTTCGAAAATCTCTTCAAACCGCGTCAACGTCGCTTTGCCGTATATATGTTACTGACTTCGTCAGTTCTATCTGCAACCTCAAAACGGTGTTTTGAGCTGACTTCGTCAGTTCTATCTGCAACCTCAAAACGGTGTTTTGAGCTGACCTCGTCAGTTCTATCTACAACCTCAAAACAGTGTTTTGAGCAGCCTGCGGCTAGTTTCCTAGTTTGCTCTTTAATTTTCATTGAGTATTAGATGCTGGTCTTTATCACATCCTATCTAGCTAAGCGGATACGCATCACGATTCCGTCAGGGTCTGTCACTTCCAACTGAGTTGATGTCAGCCACTTGATAGGCGCCTCAACTTCTTGTCCTCTTTCGTCAATTGCTAGAAGTTCTTCTTTGCTTGCGACTTCAATGACATAGTAGGCTAAGCCGGGTAATCCTTGTTCATTTCTGAGTAGCCTTTTTCCTCCCCACTCGTTGACCGCTAAATGATGATGATAATCCCCAGATGCAATCCAACTAGCACTAGGTAGACTAAATTTATCCTCTAGTCCTAAAACTTTTTGATAAAACTGGCTTGCTACTTGACTATCCTTGACAGAAAGATGGATATGCCCCATGCGCGTAGTAGAGGCTATCTCAAAAGGTTCTACTTTACGTCCCATCTCATATATTTCTTGAGCAGATAAGACTTCAGTCACTCCGACAATGCGCCCATCCTCACGAATATCCCAGTCCTCTACAGGCTTATCCCGATAAATTTCAATCCCGTTCCCTTCTAAATCTTCCAGATAGATTGCTTCACTGTAGCCATGATCCGCCCCGCCGACTAGCTGAATTTGCAGCTCTGCCATATGCTTAAACAGATTTGCCAAATCCTCACGACTTGGTAAAAGGATAGCTAGGTGATAGAGACCATAGTGATCTTGCACCTCCTCTAGCCTGTCTGTTTTCAGTAAATGAACCAAAGCCTTTCCACCAGCTCCTAAAATACTTTCAGATTCTGTCTGAGAAAGGATTTCCAAGCCTAGAATCTGATGATAAAAGGCAGTCTGACTTGCCACATCCTTTACATTTAAAACAGCCTCTGCCAAATAAATCTTACTATTGTATGCGTAGGTCATCTATTTCTCCTTTGTTTTTTTATTGTAACTTTGTTTATTACAGCATTATACTCCTTTTTTACTTGGAGTCAAGTAGAACAACTCAAATAGCAGGACAAAACGATGTTGGGCAAAAAGTCGACTTCAGGAGAAAATGAAGTAAATCTCCCCACAATAAAACACATAGTACCAAGGTTTCTCAAGACCTGATACTATGCGTTTTTCTGATTTCAAAGACTTCTTGCCCAGCCTCGTTTTTGTTTATCCTCGTCCGCCAGGGGCTGGGCCGCCGCCTTGAGGACCTCCATTCGGGCCTCCGCCTCCAGGCATAGAATTGACAATATCTGTTTGTTTTTCGCCGTTGATGTAGATATCCCCACCTGTGTAGGTTGCTGTTCCATCAAAGTCAAAGCCTGATTGTCCTATCAATTTAATGGTTCCGCCTGTGACTGTGATATTCCCGTTTGAGTCAATTGGGTCTGTATCTCCTTGACCGACTTCTACAGTTAGATTTCCACCTGTCATAGTAAAGTAAATGTCACTTTGCTGGGCATTTTTATTGGCTGCATTGACTCCATCATCTGTCGAGTAGACATTGATATCTCCACCATTGATCGTAATGGCTTTCCCTTCAATTCCTTCAGTCGCATTCTTGACTGTGTAAGTACCACTATCAATCACTAGGTTGCCAGAAGCGTGAATGCCATCATCGCCTGCTGTGACTATTATGGTATTGTTCGCCAAATACATATTTCCGACAGTCATATCGTCATCATTGTCAACTTTGACACCATCTTCCTTAGCATCGATCGTCATGGTCGCACCAGTGACATTAAGTTCATCATTGACATTAAAGGCATCGCCAACTGATGTGATGTTAAAGGTTCCACCTGTGATGTGGAGGGTGTCGTTAGCCTTGATAGCATTGCTTTTCTTGCCATCTACATTGAGAGTTCCTGAGCCATTGATGGTCAAATCAACCTTAGAGAAGAGAGCGGCATTTGCCTTTTCATCACTATTAGAGCTTGAGTCGGACAGACTGTTGGTGGTTCCCTCTGCTAGAGTGAGGTAGACATGACCTGCGCTTGTAGCCGAAATAGCCGCATCTGTATTAGTCATGGTTGCGCCTTTGAGAACAAGTTTCACATCATCAGACTTATCAGCTGCAATTTGAATTTGCACTCCGTCAGACTGACCAGAGATGACATAGGTACCTGCTTTTGAGATAGTCACTGTTGAACCAGAAACTGTCACACCGTCTCCAGAGACACTTGCAGATGAGCCTGACAATTCAATCTTAGAGGCTGTATTTTCATCATAAGATGTATCGTAGTCCTTTTCTGTAAAATAAGAAGATTGACTATTTTTAGCTGAAGTTGTGATGGCAGTGGTATCTGCCGCTGCAGTTGTACTTGACTTGGTCGTTGACTGCCCACAAGCTGTCATCAAAGTCAAAGCTGTTAAACTGGTTAAGATTAGAGCCCATTTTTTTGATTTCATACTTTTTTCCTCGCCTTCATTTAGCTTGAGCTTAGTTTACAGGGGAAATCTGAAAAAAATCTGAACTTTTTCTGAAAGTTTTCTTAAATTCAGTTTCAGTTAAGTTATCTTTAACAAAAGTTTTAGGAAAGTTCCCTAGACTAGTCACAAGCAAGTGCAACTTGCCCAGACACATATATCTTCTAATAAGATAGAGCGCTGATACTCTTCGAAAATCTCTTCAAACCGTGTCAGCTTAGCCTTGCCGTATATATATGTTACTGACTTCGTCAGTTTTATCTACAACCTCAAAACAGTGTTTTGAGCAACCTGTGGCTAGCTTCCTAGTTTGCTCTTTGATTTTCATTGAGTATGAAACAGTTTGATAAAGGAGACAGGATTTATGAAACCAATTGAAACAAGCTTTAAACGAATTGAAACCAAATATGTCGTTGCCAAGACTGACTTGGCTGATTTAATAGAAAACTTAAAAACATACCTCGTCGAGGATGATTATCCAACTTCGACCATTTCCAACATCTACTTTGATACAGAGCAATTTGATATGATTCAGGAGGATGGCCAAGGTACTAAGCGTAAAGAAAAGATTCGGATGCGAACCTATCTCAGTCAAGTCCAGCCCGATAGTCAGGTATTTTTAGAAATCAAATCCAAGGACAGGACTGGTGTCGGGCGAAAATATCGTCTCTTGTCGACTCCCCAGTCTATCACCCAGTTTATGACCAAAGGACAGCTGGATAGCAGCATCAAGGACCAAATGATGATTGAAAAAATCCAGCAACTCCAAGAAGAATACCAGCAATCTATCATCCCTCGTATGTATATCTACTACGACCGCTTTTCTCTCAAGGAAAAGAAAGAAATTAGCGGATTTCCCTACAATAAAATTCGTGTCACCATTGACCAAAATCTAACCTATCGTGATGAGAATGTCAGTTTATTTTCAGGAAAAGACGGTTTCCCTCTACTAAACGAGGACATTGTCATCATGGAAATTAAAGCACCTGGTAGAAAACCCCAATGGCTACAAGATATTCTCGACCAATATGGACTGGTAAAGCAGAAATTTTCAAAATACAGCTGCGCCTACCACAAGTCTCAGGGGCTGGACTATAGCCCACGACCAAGCATAGAAAGTGTAGGTACTACTTATGTCTAATCTTTTCAATTCTATTTTCAACGACACAACTGCTACTGCCAATCCTATCCAACTCTTTCTGGCTCTCTTTGTCAGCCTGATTTTAGGTTTGGCGCTGACCTGGGCTTACAAACACCGTACCCTCTATACACGGGAATTTGCTGTTAGTTTGACCCTACTCCCCTGCTTGATGACCTTGGTCATCTTTCTGGTAAATGGCAGACTAGGAACCTCTATCGCTGTTGCAGGAACTTTTAGCCTCATTCGTTTTCGTTCAGCTACCAGTGGCTCACGGGAACTAATTGCAATCTTCCTTGCCATGATTATCGGGCTGGCAGCAGGGACAGGCTACCTAGCTCTGGCTATTCTCTTCACTGTCTTTATCTTAGCAGTATGGCTTCTTTTAGAAAAGCAACAAAGCAAGAGCAATCACCAACGTCGCAGACTATTGACCATCACAATCGCCAACCAAGAAAAGCAACTCCAAACTATCCAATCTGGGCTATCACAATTCTGTACCGAGTTAGACCTCATCTCCATTGATACCAGCAATGATGGAGAACAAGTCACCACTGTCTATGAAGTGGATTTCAAGGCTCAAACAGATGATTTTCAAGTCATCCATTACCTCACTAAAGAACAGGATACTTACCAGGTTTCCCTGACCAAGAATGCCAAGAAGAGAAAGAATTTGTAGACTAGAATCTCTAACATAATCTGGACGAACACTCCATTTGAAAAAAATCGGTAACCCAATCTATGACAAAAGGCATGATAGCAACGTTTTTGAACACTTACTATCATGCCTTTTATATAGTAGAAACTCCACTCTTCACTTCACAACAAGTTCATAACGTGTCTTACTTGTGAAGGTTTGACCTGCTTTAAGGATGACTTGGTCTTTGAGGTTACTGTGAATGGCATCTGGTAAAACTTGCGCTTCAAGGGCAATCCCATTGTGCTGTAGCATTGGCTGACCTCCTATGATGACACTCTCATCCACAAAATTTGCTGTGTATACTACAAAGCAAGGAGCCTCTGTCTTGAAGAGCAGGAAGCGACCTGAGTTTTGGTCATAAAGGAAACCAGCATTGTCATGACCTGCAGGAAGGGCAAATGGATGATCCAAACCTGATACCAGCTGGATTTGCTCATCTTCCTCTGCAAAGATATCCTTCAACAAGGCACCATTGTAGATGTGTTTGACCACATCACGGTTGGCTTCTGGAGTTTTGGCAGGAACACCGTCGGGAGCGATTGGATAAATGCCCTCAGTATTTAGCTGGAAGACATGGCGGTCAATCGTCTGCGTGAAATCACCAGACAAGTTGAAATAGCTGTGGTTGGTTGGATTGACCAGCGTATCCTGATCTGTTGTTACCTTGTAGCTGATTTCATAGGCACCAGTTTCTTCCAAGTGATAACTAATCCAAATCTTGAGATTGCCAGGAAATCCTCCTGTACCATCTGTACGCTCTGTGTAGAGGGTCAAGCCATGGTCACTCACTTCAACTAGTTCAAACAAACTCGAATCCCAACCTGTTGAACCACTGTGATTACAATTGCTAGCATTGTTGACTTCAAGGTCATAAGTCTTGCCATTGAGTTCAAATGTCGCACCAGTAATACGGCCTGCCACAGGACCTACGCTAGCTCCATGTTTGGGACTATTACCTACATAGCTAGCAAAGTCATCAAAACCCAAGATAACGTTGGCAAAATTTCCATCCTTGTCAGGCGTTACATAGCGCAAGATGGTCGCACCATAGGTCATAACTTCAAGCTGGTAGCCACCGTCCGTCTCAAAACGATAGGCCAAAATATCTTGTCCCTCAACATTTCCAAACACACGCTCTGTGTATGCTTTCATTCTCTTCTCCTTTTACTATTTCTCTCAAGCAAACAAACCATAGAAAGCGAATTGACAATCTATGGTTTGCCTGATGATATACAAATCCTCTTGTCAAGAATTCATAAACACTATCTTATACTCAATGAAAATCAAAGAACAAACTAGGAAGCTAGCCGCAGGCTGCTCAAATCACTGCTTTGAGGTTGTGGATAGAACTGACGAAGTCAGCTCAAAACACTGTTTTGAGGTTGTAGATAGAACTGACGAAGTCAGTAACCATACCTACGGCAAGGCAACACTAGTATGATTTAAAGAGATTTTCGAAGAAGTCTTACTTTTGATATTCGTGGATGATAACACCTTGTACCACACGGTTTACTGTACCTGTAGGAGACGGTGTATCAGGTTTATTTTCTACCTTGAGTGAAGTCAATAGGGCAAAGAGTTGGGCATAAACGATGTAAGGGAAGACACGGTAAATATCATTCAAGACACCGCCACAACCAAGGGCCACTTCTTTGACATTTTCAAGACCAAAGGCTTGATCACTCAAAAGCACAACACGACGAGCAATCTGGTCACCTGCAACTTCACGAACCAAGTCCAAGTCGTACTGACGAGTGTAGTCTGTCGTTGTACCAAAGACCAAAACAACTGTATCTTCGTTGATAAGAGATTTTGGACCGTGACGGAAGCCGACTGGGCTTTCATACATGGTCGCAACTTGGCCAGCTGTCAATTCCAAAATCTTGAGCTGAGCTTCATGAGCAAGTCCAAAGAAAGGACCAGCGCCTAGATAGATGACACGGTTAAAGTCTAAATCAACAAGCTCTTTGACATCTTCTGCCTTGTCTAGGATTTTACGGGCAAGACTAGATACAACTTCAAAACGTTCAGCTTTCACAGCAAATTCTGTAGGATCAAAGACCAAGAGAGCTGTCAACATCATAGACGTAAAGCTGGAAGTCATGGCAAATCCAGCATCATTAGAAGCAGCTGGTTGCAAAAGCAAAAGATTGCGGTCATCGCCATGGGCTTGAAGAGCCAATTTACCATCTGCTGCACAAGTAATCGTCACTTGATAAAGCTCATCCACCAAGGATTTGGCCAAATCAACAGTTGCCACACTTTCAGGTGAATTTCCACTACGAGCGAAAGATACAAGGACAGTTACCACATCTTTTTTCAAATAAGTTTCTGGATTGGCAACGATATCTGTGGTCGCAATAGCATTGAAATTCCATTTGCGTTCGTCATAGACTTCCTTAAAGTATGGTACCAAAGTATCTCCCACATAAGCAGAAGTCCCCGCACCTGTCAAGATAACCTTGATATAGTCATGTTTATCAGCAATCCCTTGCAGGAAGGCTGCAATTTCTTCACCTTGTTCTTGATAAGATTCAAAAGCTTCTTTCCATACATCAGGCTGTTGGTAGATTTCACGTGTAGTGATTTCTGCACCCAATTCGAGCAAGTCTTCTTTTGTATAATGTAGCATTGAGTTCCTCTTTTTCTATTAAATATGGGAATGGGAGTAAGCCCCATTCCCATGTATATTCTATATAAGTTGTTCTGACGATGTTCACGTTGTCACATGAATTGAATCGAGTTCCAACTAAAATCTTTGGGAAAAAGACCGATTATCGTCGGAGCATCGCTCCATCCTCCTATCGCCTATTTTCCCTATGATTTTCACGTTGTCACATCGTATACTCAATGAAAATCAAAGAGCAAACTAGGAAACTAGCCGCAGGCTGCTCAAAGCACTGCTTTGAGGTTGTAGATAGAACTGACGAAGTCAGCTCAAAACACCGTTTTGAGGTTGTGGATAGAACTGACGACGTCAGTAACATATACCTACGGCAAGGCGACACTAGTATGGTTTAGAGAGATTTTCAAAGAGTATTATTCGTCTTCGTCATCATCGAAGCCAGCTAACAGGTCATTGACTTTCACAATGCTTTCTGCAGCACGGCTCTTGTAGTCCGCATCTGCGCCTGTAAGGCTCGCATTGATAAATTCAATCACCATTGGAAGATTCATCCCTGCATAAAGTTCGATGTCACGACCTTCCATGATCAAACGGCTGACCACGTTACAAGGTGTACCGCCGAGAAGATCCGCAAAGACTAGGAAATCATCCAATCCTTCAATAGCTGCTTCAAATTTTGCAGTAAAGTCTTCTGGGCCATCTTCTGGAAGAAGAGCTACTGTGTAAATGTTGTCTTGTGGGCCCATAATCATTTCTGTGCTACCTTTAAGCTCCTCACAGAAGCGACCATGGCTCACCAAAATTAATGATTTGGTCATAAGGAATTACATTCCAAATGCAAAGTGACCAAGGGCAGAAAGAGCCAAAGCAAGTACGATAATAATACCGATAGCTTTAGTAGAGTTCATACCTTTCTTACCAAGCAACCAGAAGATAAAGGCAGTAAAGATTGCTGGAAGCAAGCGTGGGAAGATTGAGTTCAAGATGTCCTGGAAGTCAATCATTTTTTCACCGATTGGCAATTTGTAAGAAATTTCAAAGTTAATCACTGTTGCTACAAGAGCACCCATCATGAAGACACCAAGTACAGATGCAGCGTCAATCAAAGCTGTCAAGGTACTTTGCATGTTGTTGATAAGGTTAACCCCTTCTTTGTAGGCAAATTCCAACTGTTTCCAACGGAAGATGTCATACGCTACTGCAACTGCAATCCAAAGGAAGATCCCCCAAGGTTGGCCAGCGATAGCCATAGTTGCTGCGACTGACCCCATGATAGCAGGTACAAGTGAACCAAAGATTGTATCTCCAAGAGGAGCGAATGGTCCCATCAAACCTGTCTTGATACCGTTAACGGCATCTTTTGAACCTACACCATCTTTTTCTTCCATGGCAAGGTCAAAACCAGCGATAATAGTATGGAAGAATGGTGAAGTATTGAAGAATTGAGTATGAACTTTCATCATTTCTTTCAATTCAGGAGTTCCATCCCCATACATTTTACGCAATTGAGGCAAGATCATGTAAAGGTAACCAGAAGCTTGCATACGTTCGTAGTTCCAACCTAATTGGAAAGTAAACAAGCTACGTTTGTTGATTTGATTAAAATCTTCTTTTGTTAGTTTGTAATTAGAATTCGTCATCTTCGATTTCCCCACTTTCTGATGGTGTAGAAGGTGCTGCTACAGCTACTTTTTGGCTATTTTTGAAGTGAAGCACTGCAAGGAAAATACCTACGATAGAAATACCAATCATAGACAAACCTTTGAAGTTGTTCACGAAACCAATTTTTTCAGCAACTTCAGCAGGAAGAGTACCTACGATACCAGCAACAGCGCCACCAAGACCTGTTACATATGAGTAAAGAACAGTCAACATAGCTGTCAAACCGAATCCCATAGCAAGGTAGTGAAGGTTACGTTTAACTGGAAGGTAACGAAGCAAGATTGCAAATCCAAGACCTGGAAGCATACGTCCTGCGAGTGTCAAACCATCTGCAACCCATTGGTATTTTGTAACGAAGTCTACTACATGTTGTACAAATTCACCACCAAAAGCAAGGGCAAAGAAGACTGGAAGGGCACGAGATAAAGCCCAAGGAATCGCACCAAGTAGGTAGTTGCGTTCAATACCTTTATAGTCAAAGCGTTCGATGGCAGCATCCACACGGTGAGCGAAGAAAGTAGTTGTCATACGTCCAAGAACGTCGAAGTAAGTCAAGAGAGATGCTACTGGTACAGCGATTGTAGTAATTGCAAGCGGTGCATCAATTCCTTGTGAAACAGAGAAGGCTGTCGCAAGAACCGCACCAGAAGTTGCGTCGATACGAGAAGCACCACCGAAGGTACCAACCCCAAGAACGAACAGTTGCAAGTTACCACCGATAAGCAGACCCGTAGTCACATCTCCCATGATTAAACCAGTAATGAAACCAGCAAATACAGGGGAACCTGCAGATGAAACGATCGTCAACTCATCACAGATTTGATAAGCTGAGTACAAAGTGAGAAGTAAAATTTGCCACCATTGTATCATAACAATGACCTCCTAAAAAATTTTTTCCTATTTTAATAAGCTCAAAAAGTCTGAAATTGGATCATTTGGAACCATTTGAGCAGTAAGTTTAACACCTTTTTCTGCCAGTTTGTGGAAATCTTCCACATCCTTGTCTACTACGTTGATAGAACGTGTAATAGAACGAGTTTCTGGTGTTTGAGACATATTCCCAACATTGAGGGTTTCAAGTGGTACACCTGCTTCGACCAAGCCAAGGAAGCGGTCTGGTTTACGAGCCACGATAAAGAGACGTTGGCTATCGTACTTACCAGCAAGAATATTGGCTGCCGCTTTTTCAATTGGCAAAATACTCAATTTCACACCTGGTGGTGTCGCAAGTTTCAAACCACTCTTTTCAATATCGTTGTTGACAACTTCGTCGTCTACAACCATAATGCGTGAAACATTTAGTTTTCCAGCCCAAAGATTGGCTACTTGTCCGTGGATCAAACGTCCATCGATACGGCATCCTACAATTGTCATAAGTTTTCCCCCTTTATGTGTTTTAGTGTAGGTTTACGAGTTAAATGAATCTCTTCTTTATATTGACCTTCTGTTTCAAAGATAATGATGCGGTTGGCACCTTCCTTGAGATAGCTATGAGGGATATAAAGCGAGAGGGTTGGGCCGACGTTCCAAAAACGTCCTAGATTCTGCCCGTTTACAAAGGCAACTCCCTTACCAAACTCAGATAAGTCTAGGTAAGTATCTTTTGGCTCTTGGACTGTAAAGTCATAAGCATAAAAGGCTGGTTGTCCTTGAGTCCATCCTTTTGAAAAATCAATTTTCTCAGGATTGTCTAGTGGGAGTGGATAGTGTTTCCAGTTTAGTAAGAAGTGCAAATCCTTACAAACCCCTGTCCGAATTCCCTTACGTTGCGTATCCGCTAAGAACTTGTGTCCATAGTTGACACGCCCCATATTTTCTATCAAGACATCAATCCTAGACAGCGCTTTCTTTTCACCTTGATAAAAAATATCTTCCCCAATCTCTGTCTGATATTGGGTTTTAACCCACTGACCATCGACATACAGCTGGGCCCTATCTCGACCATCAATGATACGAAGTCTTTCTTCTTCTGCATCCCAGTTTGTTTCTGTTCGATAGAGTAGGTAGCCATAGCTTTGTCCCAACTCCTCCATCTTTTTAGGATAGAGACTTTCTACAGGACTTGACAAGCTATCTAAGGTTTCAAACAAGGAAACTTTTTCAACCAGTGGAATAGCATCCAACTCCATACTCTCTTTGTAGAGTGGTTCCAACTGCGGATACTCTGGGAAATGTGTTGCCATCATCTTCTTGACTGCCAGATATTTAGCAGTTGGATTCCCTTCTTCATCCAGAAGGGCATCATAATCATAAGATGTAACTTGTGGCAGGTCCAAAGTTCCTCGAGCCGAGCAACCATTCATGAAACCAAAGTTTGTCCCACCATGGAACATGTAAAGATTGATGGAGCCTTGTTCCAAAACCTCTCGAACAGCTTCTGCCAACTCTTTTGGATCCCGTGTGATAATCGGTTCTTTCCAACGATTGAACCAGCCATCCCAGAACTCCATACACATGAGTGGCCATTTCTTGCCATACTCATCAAAGAATTCCTGCATCTGTGAAAAGTTGTAAGGTGCCTTAGAACCAAAGTTGCCTGTCACAAAGAGATCATCTTCGATCAAAGTTCCAGCTTTCAGAGTAGCTCTCCATGGACCATCTGATGTAAATAGAGGACAGGTTACGCCACGCTCTTCCATCAACTGTCGAATCGCTCTCAGGTAAGTCTTATCTTCTCCGTAAGAACCATACTCATTTTCAACCTGCATCATGAGGATATTGCCACCATTGTCCAACAGATGTGGAACCAATCGTGGTAAGAGCTGATCATAATAGCGACCGACAGCCTCAATATAGGCAGGATCTGAAGAACGAATCCTCATGTCTTTGGTTAAGAGCCAAGCCGGCAAACCACCGAATTCCCATTCCGCACAGATGAAGGGCGACGGACGAACGATAGCGTAGAGACCCAAGTCTTGCGCTGTCTGAAGAAACCGCTCCAAATCCAGAGCTCCTTCAAAGTGAAACTCACCCTCACGAGGCTCGTGTAAATTCCAAGCAACATAAGTCTCTACCGTATTAAACCCAAGAGCCTTCAAGTTATAGAGCGAATGATACCAATCCTCTGGAGGAACCCTAAAATAATGAATGGCGCCAGATAAAATCTTAAATGATTTTCCATCAAGATAGAAATCATCTCGTATCTCAAATCGTGTCATAAAACTACCTTCTGACCGCGAAAGTTTACGCTTTCATTTGTTGTTATGGTAATTATAAACCAATCTGTTTGAATTGTCAATAGAAATTGTCGGAATATTTGCTAGAATTTTACTATTATACACACGTTCAATTAGTTTCAAACATTTTCAGACCCATTTCAAACGCTCTTTACATTCAGAATATAGAACCTAAAATAATTTTGTATAAAATACATTTATAAAATACGAGCAATCCCTATATAGCTTAATTTTTCAAACTATTATTCTAATTTTTTATTCAAAAGACTACTATTTTTTTCGCTTTTATGGTAAAATTTTCTATGGAGAAGGAAAATAGAGGTAAAAATATGGCAATTCCCAAATATCAATACATAAAAGACGAATTAAAAAATAAAATCATCTCTGGGCAGTTTAGCAGTGGAGATAAATTTTACACTGAAGCAGAGCTCATTTCAATGTACGATGTTAGCTCCATCACAGTTGTCCGCGCCTTAAACGACCTTGCTAAAGATGGCTATATTGTCCGCCAACAAGGAAAAGGAACCTTCGTTTCACGTGCACGCAAACACAAGCTTGTAGAGTTTTCAGATATTGAACTCTTTAATGCTAAAGATGATAAGGTAACTGTTCTTTCAATTGAACGCGGAAACAAGCTCGTTTACTTGGAAAAATTGGGTCTACGCGGCGATCAATTCTACTACAAGATTGAACGTATCCGCGAATCAAACGGTGTCGTTTATATCTACCATACATCCTACATCCCAGAACAATATATCAACGCAAATTATCCAAACCTTGAATACTATAGTTCTATCTATAACCGTTTCAAGTTAGACTACCACATTCACATGAATGATGAACACTTTGAAGAAATCAATGAAATAGTCTTTCCAACTCCAGAACATGCGGCTTCAGTCCTCGGAGTCGATGAACAATTCCCTACTGTCCTACAAACTAAAATCACCAAACTCGAATCAACTGGTCAAGTTTTGGGATACAGTGAAACTTACAAACGATCTGATTATTACAAGATTAAATTCATCTCATGTGACCGTGATCACTAAGAAGAAAGCCTGAGCACCTAATCGCTTGGGCTTTTTCTCTATATATAGTATATTGATGCTAGAATAGTACACCTTTACTTCTAAAACATTGCTAGAAATCAATTTGACTGCTCTAATTGATTTGTCCTGTTTTTATTTCAATTTACTATATTATACAAAATTAAATATGTAGATTGAGTTTCTTTAGTTTTTATAGTAGACTTGCTCAGTCTCTTGTTGAATTTCTAGTAATATTTTAGAAGTTACAGTATACTATTCTATATTCAATATATTATAAAATATTGGTTATTTTTTTCAAAAGCACTTTAATAAAAAAGAAAAATCGAAGTTCTGCTACTCCTATAAATGGAGTAATAGAAATTCGATTTTTATTCTAATTATCCTAATCCAAGACGTTCAAAAATATCATCCACTCGTTTGGTGTAGTAAAGAGGGTTAAAAATCTCATCGATTTCTTCTTGTGTGAGGCGTGATGTCACCTCTGGATCTGCTTCTAGCAGTGGTTTGAAGTCTACTTGATTGTCCCAAGAGTAGGCTGTTTTTGGTTGTACCAAGTCATAGGCTTGCTCACGGGTCATGCCTTTTTCAATCAAAGTCAACATAGCCCGTTGGCTAAAGATAAGACCAAACGTAGAATTCATGTTGCGAATCATGTTTTCTGGGAAGACCGTCAAGTTCTTGACAATATTTCCAAAACGGTTAAGCATGTAATCAATCAAAATGGTCGTATCTGGTGTGATGATACGCTCAGCTGATGAGTGAGAGATGTCACGTTCGTGCCAGAGAGCCACGTTTTCATAAGCTGTAATCATATGACCACGGATAACACGCGCAAGACCTGTCATATTTTCAGAACCGATTGGGTTGCGTTTGTGAGGCATTGCTGAAGACCCTTTTTGTCCCTTAGCAAAGAACTCTTCTACTTCACGTTGTTCAGATTTTTGCAAGCCACGAATCTCAGTCGCCATACGTTCGATAGAAGTCGCGATGCTGGCAAGAACTGCAAAGTACTCAGCGTGAAGGTCACGAGGAAGGACCTGTGTAGAGATTTCCTGAGCACGGATACCCAATTTGTCGCAGACGTATTGCTCAACGAATGGCGGGATATTGGCAAAGTTCCCAACTGCACCAGAAATTTTCCCAGCCTCAACACCAGCAGCCGCATGCTCGAAACGCTCGATGTTACGTTTCATTTCGCTGTACCAAGTCGCCAATTTAAGACCAAAAGTTGTCGGCTCAGCGTGCACACCGTGGGTACGCCCCATCATGATGGTGAACTTGTGCTCCTTAGCCTTATCAGCGATGATGTTGGTGAAGTTTTCAAGGTCACGACGGATGATGTAGTTAGCCTGCTTGTAGAGGTAACCGTAGGCAGTATCTACTACGTCGGTAGAAGTCAATCCATAGTGAACCCACTTGCGTTCTTCGCCAAGCGTTTCAGAAACCGCACGCGTGAAAGCCACCACATCATGGCGAGTCTCCTGTTCAATCTCCAAAATACGGTCGATGTCAAAATCCGCCTTCTCGCGAATCAAAGCCACATCTTCCTTAGGGATTTCCCCCAACTCAGCCCATGCCTCGTCAGCCAAGATTTCCACCTCAAGCCAAGCACGGTATTTATTTTCTTCACTCCAAATATTCGCCATCTCAGGGCGAGAGTAACGGTTGATCATGTTGTTAATTTTTCCTTTCTTTTTCTACTTCACGATGTGCAAACAAAGCATAAAACATTGATTAGTCAAATTATTCAAATTCTTCTTTCCCAATCCATACAGACGGGTAATGTTCCAATGAATTAAGGTCTGTATCCAGTGGCAAGTCATAAATTGCTAAATAGTTTTCAGGGTATTGTGCAACTAGCTCTGCATATTTCGCTTGTACCTTATTATGGTCAGCACTAGCAAACAAGACTTCGACAACTGCTCCGGTCTTATCTTTTTCAATAAATGCATTTACGATGATTTGAATCATAGACTTGTCCTAAAAATCTATCCCTTTCCCAAATTCTTCAACTTCATCCGGTGCATCACTAAACAAAGTCACATGCCCCATCTTGCGGTTGTGCTTCGCTTCTATTTTACCATACATGTGGAGGTGGGCGCTTGGATTTTCTGTGACATATTTTTCAGCAGCCTCGACGTGTTGGCCGAGTACATTAAGCATAACGGCTGGCGCATGCAGTTTGATAGCTGGCAATGGTGCTCCCAGAACTCCCAGAATATGAGTGTCAAACTGGGAGAAGTCGCAGGCTTCGATTGAATAGTGCCCAGAGTTGTGTGGGCGTGGGGCAATCTCATTGACAATGATGTCATCAGCCGTCGCAAACATTTCCACACAGAGGGTTCCAGACAACTTGAGCTGTTCTGCGATTCGCACTGCCATTGCTTTAGCCTTGTCAGCTAAACTTGCTGAAATGCGAGCAGGCACGATAGTCTTAGACAAGATGTTGTTGCGGTGGATATTTTCCTGAACTGGGAAAACTGTCACATCCTTGCCATCTCCTGACACGATGACAGAGATTTCAAGGTCAAAATTAACAAATTCTTCCAAAACACAGTCTGCAGAATCCGCTAGCGTATAGGCTTCTTCTAAATCTTCTGCCGAGCGAATGACCTTTTGCCCATGCCCATCGTAGCCACCAGTCGCAGTCTTGAGGACATAGTTTTTGGACAGGTCAATCTCCGCCAAGTCTTGGCTAGAAGTCACAACCTTGTAAGGTGCTACAGTGACTTGAGCCTTATTTGAGAGAAAGTCCTTTTCAAAAATCCGATTTTGGGAAATGCGAAGCAGGTCTGTCCCCTGAGGGAGTTGTCCATCCTTGATAACAGCATCCAAACCGTCAGCATCGACATTTTCAAACTCATAGGTGAGGACATCGCAACGCTCTGCCAGCTGACGAAGAGCATCCACATCGTTATAAGGAGCCACGATGATTTCCGCCACGCGAGAGGCTGGGCAATCTGCCACAGGATCCAGCGCGATAACCTTGTGCCCCATGTAGATAGCAGAAATGGCCATCATTTGACCAAGCTGACCACCACCGATAATTCCGATTGTTTTAGATGAGCTCATTCGTCGACTCCTCTGCGATTTTTCCTTGTTCTTCTGTAAAATCTGCCAATGCTGTCGCGATAGCTTGGTCCTCTACTGAGAGGAGACGAAGGGCAAAGAGGGCAGCGTTTGTCGCTCCTGCTTCACCGATAGCCATTGTCGCAACAGGTACGCCACCCGGCATCTGTACGATGGAGTAGAGCGAGTCCACGCCACTAAGCGCACGAGATTTGACTGGCACACCAATGACTGGAAGGGTTGTTTTCGCTGCTACCATACCTGGCAAGTGAGCTGCGCCTCCAGCACCTGCGATGATGACCTTAATACCACGGCTACGGGCTTCTTCTGCATGCTTGAACATAATGTCTGGTGTACGGTGGGCAGAGACAACCTTCTTTTCATAGGCTACACCAAAGCGGTCTAAGACTTCTGCTGTTTTTTGCATGGTTGCCCAATCGGATTTTGAGCCCATGATGATGGAAATAATTGGCTTGGTCATAATTTTCCTTTTCTTTCCTTTCTTTTTTCAATCACCTTAGGTTGTGAGGGACGGCAGCAGCCACCAAAGGTGTCTCATGCCTAAATCGGAAGCCCAAGGTCTTCCAATTTCCCTGAACGATTGGGTTGTCATCCAATCGTTCTTTCACAACAGCGGTGTTTGTTCTATATTAGCTCGCTAATGCTCGCAATCAAACGACCATTATCTCACTTTGGCTCGCTTTCGCTCGCCATGACAACTATAATATCTGTTAATCTTTTATGGCCTTGCTTCCGATATCTGTTCGGTAAAAGAGGCCTTCTGTTTTTTGTTGGGCGAGTTCTTGATAGATGGTACTTTGAGCTTCTTTGACGGTTTCTGCTGTGGTGACGAGCATATAAACTCGTCCGCCGTTTGAGAGCAGTGCTCTGCTATTTTCCGCAAACTTAGCCCCTGCATAGTAGGTAATGATGTCGCCATCGGTTTTGGCTGGCAACTTGACACCTTTTTCATAGTCTAGTGGGTAGCCGTTTGATGCGACAACCACACCCAGAGTCACACCCTTGTCCGTCCAGATGATGTTTGGCTCCTTGCCATCCAGAATATCCGTAATATTTTGTGCAAAGTCAGATGTCAATCGAGGTAGAATAATCTGAGTTTCAGGATCTCCAAAGCGAGCATTAAACTCGATAACTTTAGGTCCATCAGCTGTCAGGATAAGCCCTGCGTAAAGGACACCCAGATAAGGACGACCTTCTTGAATCATCCCTTCAAGGACTGGCTTGACAATAGTCTCAACCGCTGTGTCAACTACACTCTCTGGCAAGTGAGGAACTGGCGCATAGGCACCCATGCCACCAGTGTTAGGCCCCTTATCGCCGTCGTAGGCACGTTTGTGATCCTGAGCCGTTGGCATGATGTAGAACTTGTCACCATTGACAAAGGCAAAGAGAGAGAACTCCTCACCGTCGAGGAATTCCTCGATGACCACGCGCGCACCTGAGTCACCAAATTTATTGTCCAATAGCATCTCATGAGCGGCTTCAACCGCTTGCTCGACTGTCTCAGCAACGACAACACCCTTCCCAAGCGCCAAGCCATCCGCCTTGACTACGATAGGCGCACCCTGCTTTTCGATATAGGCCTTGGCTTCCTCGAAATCTGAAAATGTGCCATAGGCTGCTGTCGGAACGCCATATTTGACCATGATTTCCTTAGCAAAATCTTTGGACCACTCTAGCTCTGCCGCCAATCTTGTCGGACCAAAGGCTTTGAGACCAGCTTGGTTAAAATCATCCACGATACCAGCAGCAAGGGCATCATCTGGACCGATAAAGGTCCAAGCAATATCGTTGGCCTTTGCGAAGTCAATCAATTTAGAATGTTCGGAAATAGAGATATCTACCAATTCCAGACCATCCAGAGTCATACCGTCATTCCCAGGAGCTACAAAGACTTTTTCAACGTCTTTTGACTCAAGCAACTTCTTAGCAATCGCATGTTCACGACCACCCGAACCGACAACTAACAGCTTCATTCCTCAACCTCTTTTGCGAATTATTTAATAACATTATATCACAAACGTTCGTTTTAATCTTGTTTCACTCCGCATTTTTACGCAAAAAAGGAAAGAAACTGTTTTCTTCCCTTTAACATTCTTAATGTCTAAAATGTCTCACTCCTGTGAAGACCATAGTCAAGCCATATTTGTCAGCGGCTTCGATAGATTCTTGGTCACGGACGGACCCACCTGGCTGGATGATGGCCTTGATTCCTGCTTTGGCGATTTCTTCCACATTATCCGCAAATGGGAAGAAGGCATCCGAAGCAAGCACAGCGCCATCCAGACGATCCTTGGCTTGGTCGATGGCAATACGAACAGAAGCCACACGGTTGGTTTGACCTGGGCCAACGCTAAGTGTCATGTGGTCATTGGTCACGATGATACCGTTTGATTTGACGTACTTGATAGCCTTCCAAGCAAACTCAAGAGCTGTCGCTTCTGTCTCAGTTGGTTGGCGTTTGGTCACCACTTGCCAGTCGGCTGGGCTTTCTTTGACAACGTCTTGATTTTGCACAAGAAGTCCACCAACAACACCAGTATATTCTGCTTCTGCTTCACTGGCATCTTGTGCGTCAAATGGCAAGGCAAGGATGCGCAAGTTTTTCTTTTTGTTGGTCAAAATGGCTAGCGCTTCATCCGTATAGCTTGGTGCGATGATGATTTCAAGGAAAACACCATGCATCTTTTCAGCTGTCGCAGCATCCACCTCACGGTTGAGAACGACAATCCCACCAAAGATAGACACTGGGTCAGACTCATAAGCGTAGTCCCAAGCAGTCTCGATGTCATCAGCCTGACCGATTCCACATGGGTTCATGTGTTTGAGAGCCACAACGGTTGGACGGTCTTTAAAATCACGGATGATACGAATGGCAGCGTCAGCATCACGGATATTGTTAAAGGACAATTCCTTACCGTTGAGCTGTTTAGCGGATGCAATGGAGTAGTCTGTAGGCAAAGCTTTTTGGTAGAAATCGGCATCTTGTTGAGGGTTCTCACCGTAACGCATAGCTTGTTTGAGGTCATAGGTCAAAGTGAGCTTTTCAGGTTTGCTTTCGCCCACTTGAGTAGTGAAATACTCTGCAATCAAGGCATCGTAAGCCGCTGTGTGACGGAAAACCTTGGCTGCCAAACGTTGGCGAGTTTCGTAAGTCGTTTCGCCGTTAGCTGCCAATTCGTTAAGCACCACAGCATAATCCACTGGGTCCACCACAACTGTTACGCTAGCATGATTTTTCGCAGCTGAGCGAAGCATAGATGGCCCACCGATATCGATATTTTCAACTGCGTCAGCGTACGTCACATCTGGTTTGAGAATCGTTTCCTTGAAAGGATAGAGGTTGACCACTACAAGGTCAATAAGCTCGATTTGATTGTCTTTGGCCGCTTCCAAGTGACTATCCAAGTCACGACGAGCTAAGAGACCTCCGTGGATATTTGGGTGAAGGGTCTTGACACGACCGTCCATCATTTCTGGAAAACCAGTCACATCATCGATAGCAATGGTGTCCACCCCAGCAGTATCAAGGGCAACCTTGGTCCCACCTGTCGAGATAATATCCCAACCCAGTTTTTTAAGTTCTTGGGCAAATTCAACAATGCCCGCTTTGTCTGAGACGCTGATTAAGGCGCGTTTAGTCATTATATTCCTCTTTCTTTAAGTCCAAGCGCATAGCGACTTCGTTATTTTCTTCTATAAATCCTGTTTCCTGAAAACCCAAACTAGTCAACAGGTGCTTCATTTTTTCATTTCCAACCACATAATCTGCGATAATATGATTGCAAGTGCTATCCATCTGAGCCTCTTTGATTAGAACTTCCAAGGCTTTTCGACCATAACCTCTTCCTTGGTACTGCTGACCAATCATTATCCGCCAGATAAAGTATTCTGCTTCATCCTTGTCTATTTCCAGCAGGAGAAAGCCAACCACTTGCTTATCCCAATAGATTGCCCTCGGAAACACATCTTCATTTTCCCGGTAGAGCCATGCGTCAGCTAAAGAGCGTACATTTGGAGCCACAAAACGTGCTCGTTCATCAGCTTCAGATATTTTCAAATCCAGCACTGCCTGAAAACTGCTCTCATCTACTAATTTCAGCTCAATCATTTTTTCTCCTTTTGAATAAATAGGGTTTTGAGTTGATTAAAGACTAATCCAACTCATATAAAAGGTAGTTATCAAAATTTATGATTCCTTTGAGATAATCTCGGTCTGCTTTAGACAACTCAAATTCTGGAAAAGTCGCAATTAAACTGGACAAATAAAAATAATTCGGGTGCCTACGATAAGAAAAACCCGCTTGACCGAATCTCCCTTGACAGAAATCATAGGCAAGTTTTAATTCTTGACTTGTGACACCATCTAAAATTTTATCTAACTCTGAAAGCTGACTTTTATCAGTATTTTCTATCATAGCTTTCACTGTATTTACTAAAACAAAAAGAAAATCATTAGTATTATCCAGTAGGGTTGGTCTGTTAGATAACTTATTCTTTAACTCCATATAGTAGTGGTCAATATTCATTTCTTCCTCTCCACTCCCAAACTATCCAGCACCTCTGGATACAACTTGTACTCTGCCTCATGGATGCGAGCTTCAAAACTGGCTATGGTATCATCAGATAACCGTGGCACACGGACTTGTTTGATGATCTTACCAGTATCCACACCAGAATCTACCCAGTGAATGGTCACACCAGACTGATCCACGCCAGCATTCCAAGCATCCTCAATCCCATGAGCTCCTGGAAATTCTGGCAGGTAGGCTGGATGAATGTTGATAATCCGACCTTCATAAGCCGCCAATAAGGTTGGCCCAACGATTTTCATGTAGCCCGCTAGGCAAATCAAGTCAATCTGATGTTCTTCCAAGAGTTCGACAAGAGCTGCTTCGTAGTCTGCCTTGTTCTCAAACTCCTTGAGTTCAAAAGCATAGGACAGAACGCCGAGCTTGTCTGCACGCTCGAGCACATAGGCATCACGATGGTCTGAAAAGACAAACTCTACTGGAAATTGTTCCGCTATCACCTGAAAATTTGAGCCATTACCAGAGGCAAAAACCGCTATTTTTTTCATTTGATGATAACACTTTCGTTTTCTTTCTTGACGATACGACCAATTTCATAGACTGGTTCATCCAACAATTCCTTGATGCAATCTACATTCTCAGGGCTAACTGCCAGCATGAGTCCCACACCCATATTGAAGATTTCAAACATTTCTTCATGCTTGATTTCACCGTATTTTTCAAGGGCTTTGAAAATCGGTAAAACTGGAACCTTGTCTTCCTCAATCTCAGCTGCTAGATCAGCTGCAAACATACGAGGGACATTCTCAATAAAGCCACCACCTGTGATGTGGGCAATGCCGTTGACCAACCCTTCCTTGATGAGTGGTAAGACAGCCTTGACATAGATACGAGTCGGCTCAAGAAGAACTTCCTTGAGTTGCTTGCCTTCCAATTCTGGTAGGACTTCCTCACCTGTATAGTCCGCAAAGACACGACGGACGAGTGAGTAACCATTGGAGTGAATCCCACTTGAAGCAAGTCCGAGCAGAATATCTCCTTCTACCACCTTTGAGCCGTCAATAATTTGAGATTTTTCAGCCACACCGACCGCAAAACCAGCCAAGTCATAGTCATCTGCGTCATACATACCAGGCATTTCAGCCGTTTCCCCACCAATGAGGGCAGCGCCTGCCTGTACACAACCTTCTGCCACACCAGCAACCACTTGTTCTAGCTTAGCTGGTTCATTCTTCCCTGTCGCTACGTAGTCAAGGAAATAGAGAGGCTCTGCACCCGCAGCGATGATATCATTGACACACATGGCCACACAGTCCTGACCAATGGTATCGTGCTTGTCGTACTTGATAGCCAGCATGAGCTTAGTTCCGACACCGTCAGTTCCTGAAATCAAGACAGGTTCTTTGACACCTGTTTTTGAAAGGTCAAACATACCACCAAAGCCACCCAGAGCTCCCATGACACCTGCACGCTCCGTACGAGCCACATGCTTTTTGATTCGTTCAACAACTTCATAACCCGCTTCAACATCCACACCCGACTGGGCATAAGCATTTTTTGTCATTTATTTATTCCTTTTCTTTGAGAAGATTGCGACGTATTTTTAGATAAACAATTATTTTATCTAAAAATACTAGTCAGGGCTCTAGCTTTGATCCTATAGGACAAAGCGTCTACTGACAAATGCTTTAGCTTTTAGTCAGTAGTGAGACGTGAAGCATAAGCATTTTTATTTGTCATTTTTATATTCCTTTTCTTTAATGGAGGATCTATTGTCTATTTATAAAAACTGGTCTTTTCTTCCAAACTTCTACGATAGTCTTCTTCATAGTCGTAGAGAGGCGTTGGGTAATCACCATCAAAATAAGCGACACAGAGACCACCATTTGGCGCATCCGTTTCAATACCAATTGAATCAATCAACCCCTCAACAGAAAGATAAGTCAGACTGTCCGCACCAATGATTTGGCGAGTTTCTTCGACCGTATGATTAGCCGCAATCAGCTCCTGACGTGTCTGGATATCAATCCCGTAGAAACATGGATAAGCTAGCGCTGGACTACCAATGGCAACGTGAACCTCAGTCGCACCCGCTTCTTTCAAGAGTTGAACGATCCGACGAGAGGTTGTTCCACGTACAATAGAGTCATCAATCATAACCACACGCTTGCCTTTTACAACACCAGAAACAGCAGATAGTTTCATCCGCACCCCTTGCTCCCGCAATTCTTGAGTCGGTTGGATAAAGGTACGTTGCGTATATTGGTTCTTGATAAGACCCATTTCATTTGGCAGACCAGATTCTTCCGCAAATCCCATGGCTGCGCTTAGGGAAGAATTGGGCACACCAACTACAATATCTGCCTCATGCTTGAATTCACGCGCCAATTGGGCACCCATACGTTTGCGAGCCGTATGGACATTGACACCGTGGATATTAGAATCAGGGCGGGCAAAATAGATATACTCCATAGAACAGATTGCTAACTGAGTATCATCTGTATAGCTATCATACTGGATTCCCTTGTCATCAATGATCACAATCTCACCTGGCTTCAAATCACGAATCCATTCAGCACCAATAACCTCAAAAGCACAGGTTTCAGAGGAAACAACCACCGCTCCGTTGGCCATTTTCCCAATAGAAAGCGGACGGAAACCATTGGGATCAAGAGCCGCAATCAGCTTGTCTTCAAACAGCAAGATATAGGCAAAACCACCTTTGACAAGGCTGAGCGCTTCCTTGATTTTGCCCATCAAGTTCGGATTATGGCTGCGACGAATGAGATGAGCCAAGATTTCCGAGTCCGAAGTCGCGCTGAAAATCGCTCCTCTATCTTCCAATTCTTTCTTGAGAGAGGCCGCATTGGTCAGATTTCCATTATGAGCCAAGCCAAACTGCATATCGTGAAAACGGAAAAGGAAGGGCTGGATATTATCTACAGAAGCTTCGCCAGCAGTCGCGTAACGCACATGCCCAATCGCACCAGTTCCCGTCAATTTATCCAAATTAGCAGGATTTCTGAAGACTTCTGATAAAAGTCCCATATCACGATGGCGCTTCAATTGTCCCTGATCGTTGGAGAGGATTCCTGCCCCCTCCTGACCACGGTGCTGAAGACTATGGAGACCAAAATAGGTCAATTTAGCAGCATCTGGATGTCCCCAGATACCGAAAACACCACATTCTTCATTAAGAGATTTTACTTCGTATGTCATTTTTTATACCTAATTTTTATTTGTGTAGCACCAAGAGCTAAATCTACATGACTTTTACATTACTGATACTATCTATTAAAACATCTGCAAGTCTTATTTTCCAGTAAAGTATTTAACCGCCGACGCGAACAGGTGCTGGTCTTTATTTCCTGGAATGTTTTGGAAAAGACCGTCTTCATAGCGTTCTGAGTGGCCCATCTTACCGATGATTTGGCCGTTCTTGCTGGTAATTCCTTCGATGGCATGGACAGAACCATTTGGATTGTACTTAGAATCCATACTTGGTTTTCCAGCAAAGTCAACGTATTGGCTAAAGATTTGACCATTGTCACGGAGCTCTGCGAATTCCTCAGCTGTCACGACAAACTTCCCTTCACCGTGCGAAACAGGAATGGCATGAATCTCACCAACTTCCACTCCAGCTAACCATGGTGAGTTGGTATTGGCAATCCGAGTTTCCACCATCTTAGCCACGTGTTGGTTGGCATCATTGTAGAAGAGGGTTGGGCTAGTACTTTTGGCATCTTCAAAGTTCCCGTATGGAAGAAGACCTGATTTGACCAAAGCCTGGAATCCATTACAGATACCGATAATCAAGCCACCACGGGCAATAAAGCTATCAATAGCCACACGGACTTTTTCATTGAGCAGGATGTTGACGATAAACTTAGCTGATCCATCCGGCTCATCCGCAGCTGAGAAACCACCTGCAAAGAAGAGGATGTTAGCCTTGCCAATGTTGTCAACCATGGTTTCAACTGACTTGACAATAGCCTCTTCATTCAAGGTCACAAATGGCATCAAGTTGACCTCTGCGCCTTCTTTTTCAAATGCCTTAGCTGAATCATACTCTGAGTTTGTTCCTGGGAAGACTGGGATATAGACCACAGGTTTTTCAACCTTTTCTTTGGATTTAATCACAACATCTGATGCCACAGCTGGTACTTCAGCTAGTTCTTTGGCTTGGGCAAATTCTGTTGGGTAAACTTCTTCCAGTTTTCCTTGGAAGGCATTGTCAAGTTTGTGTCCATCTAGCTTCACACCGTTGACAAGGAGTGTAAAGTCTGCACTTGTTTGTCCAATCTTCTCCACTCCAGCAATTTCTTCAGGAGAGGTAAAGACAAAGCCACCCAATTGAGCTGTCAAAGCCGTTTCAAGTTCAGGCAAGGTCACCTCTGCACCGATATGATTTCCAAAGGTAGCAAGAGCCAAACTTTCAACCACACCACCGTATTTAACAGCTGAAGCTGCTGTTACTTTGTGAGCCTTTTGAAGGGCTTCAAACTGAGCAAAGTTAGACTTAATCAAGTCAAAATCAATTTCTGCAGAGAGGGCTTGACCTGGGATGTAGTAGATGTTTTCCCCAGTAGTTTTGAACTCAGGAGAAAGCACCTTACGGCTATCTGCCGTCGTTACCCCAAAGGCAACCAAGGTTGGCGGAACGGTCAATTCTTCAAAGGTACCAGACATAGAGTCCTTACCACCGATAGATGGCAAGCCAAGCTGAATCTGAGCTTCGATAGAACCTAGGAGAGCAGCTACTGGCTGACCAAAACGTTCAGCCTGCTTATCCATGCGCTCGAAATACTCTTGGTAAGAGAAACGAGCCTTAGACCAGTTAGCACCAGCAGCAACCAAACGAGCAGTGGCTTCAATCACAGCATAAGCAGCACCGTGGTATGGAGACCATTCAGCTACATAAGGGTTGAAACCTTGGGCCATGACTGACGCAGTATGAGTCACACCGTGTTGAACTGGTAATTTCTGCACAGATGCCTCAGTTGGTGTGAGTTGGTAGCGTCCGCCAAGAGGATGATTGATTGTTGAACGACCAACCGAACAGTCAAAGATGGTCTGCAAGCCTTTTTGACTCGCATGGTTGAGGTCAGATAGAACCGCAAGGGTATCTGCTTCCAGTGTGTCAGCGCTTGTTGTACGCTCTTCTGGGAGTTTGACATCCTTGTCTACAACCTTGGCATCGACAACCACTCGTACACCATTGGTATCAAGGAAACGGCGTTCCAAGTCTACAATCGTTTCGCCATTCCAGTGCATGACAAGATTTGGTTTTTCCGTCACTGTTGCAACTACAACAGCATCAATATTTTCTTTGTTACATTCCGCAACGAAGGCATCTACGTCTTCAAGACGCACCACAACCGCCATCCGTTCTTGTGATTCAGAGATGGCAATTTCGGTACCATTCAAGCCCTGGTATTTAAGAGGCACCTTGTTAAGATCAATTTCAAGACCGTCTGCTAATTCACCGATAGCCACACAGACTCCACCAGCACCAAAGTCATTAGATTTCTTGATAAGACAAGTGACATTGCCATTACGGAAGAGGCGCTGAATCTTACGTTCTTCGATGGCATTCCCTTTTTGAACCTCAGCTCCAGCAGTTTCCACAGACTCAACCGTTTGAACCTTAGAAGAACCTGTCGCACCACCGACACCATCACGTCCAGTCTTACCTCCAAGGAGGATAATAACATCACCCGCTTCCGGTTTTTCACGGACAACATTGCCCTTAGGAGCCGCACCGACTACTGCACCTAACTCCATACGTTTAGCTACAAAACCTGGGTGGAAATATTCACGAACGTAGGTCGTCGCAAGCCCAATCTGGTTACCATATGAAGAATAACCATGAGCAGCTGTTTTAGAAATGACTTGTTGTGGCAGCTTACCAGCACGAGTTTCCGAAATCGGTGCTGTAATATCACCCGCACCTGAAATACGCATGGCTTGATAAACGTAGGAACGACCTGACAATGGGTCACGAATGGCTCCACCGATACAGGTAGCCGCGCCACCAAATGGCTCAATTTCCGTTGGGTGGTTGTGAGTTTCATTCTTGAACATTAGGAGCCATGGTTCTTTCACACCATCAACGTCCACTTCGATTTCAACTGAGCAAGCATTGATTTCGTCAGACACTTCCATATCGTCCAAACGTCCATTAGCACGCTCATAACGACCGAAAATAGTCGCCATATCCATCAAGGTTTGCGGTTTTTCAGAACGCCCCAACTCATCGCGCATAGCGATATATTTGTCATAGGTTGCCTGTAATTGTTTTTGGAATTTAGAAGCTGAGAAATCAATCTGCTTCAACTCAGTCTCAAACGTCGTGTGACGGCAGTGGTCAGACCAGTAAGTATCCAAAACCTTGAGTTCAGTCTCAGTTGGCACGCGCCCGATTGACTTAAAGTAGTCTTGGATAAAGAGCAAATCATCCACTTCCATAGCCATCCCTTGCTCGGCCTTGTAGCGAGCAAAGTCTTCTGCTGTATAGTTTTCAAAGAAAGCCAATTTAGGAATGGTCTTGTCTGACTCAGAAAATTCCTGCTTGGCAATCCCTGCCGTAATATCCTTGAAACGAGAATCAACTGGGTTGAGCAGATAGTTCTTGACCGCTTCCAACTCAGTCGCATCAATATCTTTATTGACCAAGTAAAGTTGAGCTGTATTGACCGTCACATCACTCGAACTTCCCAACAAAAGCAAGGCTTCTTGCGAAGAAGCTGCACGCTGGTCAAACTGCCCTGGCAGGCTTTCAATAGCAAAGAAAGCATAGTTGGCAAGATCCGCCTGCACAGCCGCTTCGTCCAAAACATGGTCTGTCACCTGCTCAGAGAAGATGTGTTTCTCTGCAGGTGCAAACAGGTCCTCTGCCAAGTCAAATACATCATACACTTGCACGATGCGAATACTTTTCAAGCTTGAAAGTCCCAAGTTGTGCTGGAGTTCTCTCACCAAACTCTCTGACTTGACCTGAAAATCAGCCTTTTTTTCAACAAAAATACGTTTATCCATCAATTCTTATTCCTTTATTTCAGCTCTTACAATGTTCCAACGACCTTGAGGTTGCTATTTCAACCCCTGCAACTTTTCCCAAACAATTTCGTAAACGTCGGTTAGTTCTCCCAATCCTCTACGGAGTGAAAAGGTCTGGGGGACCTTTTCAGCCTGAGTCCTTTTATTTGAGAGACGAAGGTTTTCCGTTGCAAACAGATTATTTCAAACCTTGCAGCTTCTCCCAAACAACTTCATAAACATCGGTTAATTCACCTAGTCCCCTACGGAAAACATCCTTATCCATGTGGTTGCCATCTGCATCCCACAAACGGCAGTTATCTGGTGAAAATTCATCTGCTAAGATAATCTTGCCATCCTTGTCAAAACCAAACTCTAGCTTAAAGTCAATCAACTTAAGCCCAATCTCAGTAAACCAGACTTTCAAAAGTTCATTGATACGACGAGTTTCTTCCTTCAAGTAGGCAATCTGCTGGTCATCCGCAATCTTTAGGAATTTCACATGCTCGTCATTGATAAACGGGTCATCCAAATCATCATTTTTGTAGTAAAATTCGACAATCGGAGTCTCAAATGCGATTCCCTCATCCACACCAAAACGTTTTGAAAAGGAACCAGCCGTGTAGTTGCGAAGCACGACTTCCAAAGGAATGATTTCCACCTTTTTATTGAGTTGTTCCGTATCTGAAAGTTTCTCCACAAAGTGAGTCGCCACACCAGTCGCATTTAATTTCTCAAAAATAAAAGATGAAATCTGATTATTCAACACTCCCTTGCCCGCAATCTGCTCCTTCTTGACACCATTGAAAGCAGTCGCCTGGTCCTTGTAAGTTGAAATAATAAGATTTTCATCCTCAGTTGTATAGATATCTTTAGCTTTTCCCGAATAGATCAATTGTTTTGACATTTTAAAGTTCGCCTTTCGTATTACTTGAGCACATTCTACCATAAAAAACCTAAAATTACAAGAATTTAACCGAATAAATAACGTAGTAGCATCAAAAATCATAAAGAAAAAACTGCAAGAAGAATCTTTCTCACAGTTTTAAAATCATTTAACTCTAAAAACACGAACATTACTCTTTGTTCAAAAATTGATCTAAATAATAACGTAGGTAACTTTTCTTGCCCGTAATCATCTGCAGATGACCTTCCACCCCGTACCGAAGTTTTTCAGCCTGCTCCGAAGTTAGATTAGTCTCCGCCTCGATTTTAAAGAAATTCCCTTTTTCAGTCTTGGTAGCTGTCGCATCAATACTTGTAATAGTAGAATCTAGGAAAAGTTGATTCTTGGCATCATGAGTCGTCGTATAACGAACAGAATCACCGACCTTGATCCTTGCTACATCTTTTGAACTTAGATAAGCTGTGAGTTTGGCTTTCCCTTCTTTTTCCAAGGACGGATAGAGTTGGGCTAGTAGAGTCCCCTCTGCTACCATGGTAGAATCACTAGTCTCAGGATTAAGGTGAAGCACCCCATCCTCACTCGCCGTAATTTTCCCCTTGTCTAAAAGATTTCCCTGTACCTTCTTACCTGACTCCACCTCCAAGATTTTCTGGTCTAGAAGGGTCAATTCCTGACTAACCTTTGCTAAGTGTTGGGATTTAAGGGATTCCAATTGACTACTTAAGCCTGATGCATAGGCTTGTTGGGTACCTGAACCTGCATACTGGACACGGTAAGTAGCAAGACTAGATTCTAACTGAGAAAGCTGCGCTTCAACCTGCGCAACAGCCTGAGCCTTAGCTTGCGGATTTTCCTCGCCCTGAGACTTGTAGGACTGGTAGAGAGAGTAGGCTAGATTCTGACTGGCCAAGGAAGCACCTGTTTCAATAGCTGACTTAGCTGTCTGGTAATCGCGAATTTTAGCCTCTGTTTGGCTGATGAGGTTGCCGATTTCGGCTTGGGTTTGGCTAGCTGCTGCATTCTGGGACGCGATGGTCTCATTTTGTTGCGATGTACTAGCCCTAAGACTGCCTGCTTGACTGATGTAGTCGCGAAAGGTGGCTTGGTAGCCAAACTTATCCTCCTCTGGAAAGTGGTTCTCCCCTTCTTGCAGACTTTTTTGCAAATACTCCAATTGCTTTTTTTGATCCTTGAGCATGTCCAACTGACTAGCATAGGCCTCCGCTTGGACACCCTCTGCCCCTTCTTGGTATTGAACCAACAGTTCTCCCTTTTTAACCAGCTTATTTTCTTCCAAATGATTGACAAGAATACGATTGTTGCTAGTTGACTGTATATTTGCAAGGATACGACTAGGCTCGACAGTAGCTCTAGTAGACAAACTCATTTCCTTCTCTGCAACAGTTGCAAAGCCAAGTAAAAACACGAGCAGAAGGGACATGGGTACAATCACCCGACTGGAAAAATTATGGTAACGACGATTATAAAACTCCGCACTTTCTAAAAATTCTGGTTTCATCCTCTCCTCTTTCTAGCTATTTACCAAATGGGCATAAAAGCCACCCTGTGCAAGCAAATCAGCATGCTTTCCTTCTTCAACAATCTTGCCCTGATCCAAGACAACAACCTTCTCTGTCCGCTCAGCAATGGTCAAGCGGTGGGCGATGAAAATCAAGGTCTTGTCTAAAGCCATCAGATTATCGACAATTCGCTTCTCTGTCAAGATATCCAAACTGCTGGTCGCCTCATCCAAAATCAAGACTGGTGCATCTGTCAAGAGAGCACGCGCTAGAGCAATTCTCTGACGTTGACCACCTGAAATCCCTGCCCCATCCGAAGTCAATTCTGTCTGGTAATTCAGTGGCATGCGCTCAATGTCCTCCCGAATCTCTGCCAATTCGACTGCCCGTAAGATATCCTCTTGAGTCGTCCCTTCCTTGGCCCCAAGGAGAAGATTCTCCAAAATCGTTCCGTTAAAGACATAGGGCTGTTGAGGCAGATAGTTGATATACTGACGCAGAGTCTTTTTATCAATCTGATTGAGATTGACACCACCCAGACTAATCTCTCCCTGACTTGGATCATAAAAATTAACCATCATCTTGGCCAAGGTCGTCTTACCTGACCCTGAAATTCCCACAAAAGCCACCTTAGAGCCTTGGGGAATGGTCAAATTGATATCTGACAAGACATCTCGACCATAGCCATACTTGTAATGAACCTGCTTGAAGGTCATCTCTCCCTTCATCAAGCTCAGATCCTCAACTGTTTTCTTCTCCTCAAACTCAGAAGCTACTAGATAAACCTCATTTAGACGGTTATTGGCAACCTGCGCTGTCTGAAGCTTGGTTTGCAGATTGATGATATTTTCCAAAGGATTGGTAAAGTAAACCAGCAAGGTATTATAGGTAATCAATTGCCCTAAACTCATCTTGCCATCCATGACCAGAACAGCCCCCATCCAGAGAATGCCGACATTGAGCAAGAGATGGGCAACTTTTTTCAGAGCCTTTTGCTGACTCTCTGCCCGACTATAGGTAAAGGATTTTTTCAAATAATCCACAAATTCCTTGTCAATCTTTTGGTAACGCTGACTTTCACTGGTCAAGGACTTAATAGTCTCAATACCGTTGATGTCCTCAATGATAGAAGAAGACAGCACCGCATTGGCTTCCATGGTATCCCGATTCATCTTTTCAAACGGCTTCATAAAGGCAAAGATAATCACTGTATAGATAGGAAGTGCCAATAAAGTCATGAAAAAGAGATTGGTATTTTGTGAAAATAAAACAAGGGAAATAATGACAACAGTTGATACATCCAGGAAAATCGAAAGAATGGTCGAAGCCAGCGCATCGATGATACTGTTAGCATCCGTGAAACGAGACACGATTTCCCCTGTCCGACGTGTTGCAAAAAAGGACATAGGCAGGTGAAAAACATGCTTGATATAGGACAAAATCACATCAATAGACAAGCGTTGCCCCAAAACAAGTAAGAGATACTCCTGAGCGTAAGACAAGATTTGCTGGAGAATATAAACAATCACCAGCCCAATAGAAATAATCCCCAGTGTCGAACGCATCTGATCTGGCACATAGGTATCAATGATAGACTGCAGATAATAAGAACCCACAATGTTAATCACGGTTACCAAGAATGTTGCCAAAACAATATTGGCAATCAAGCCACGCTGCTTCACTAATATAGGGATAAAAGAGAGCAGGCCATTCTTTTGATCCTTATGAGGCTTGTAGTCTGGACTCGGTGCCATAAAAAGAGTCACTCCTGTCCATTCTTCCGCAAAACGCTCACGTGGCAGTTTGGTCAATTTCACCCCAGGATCTGGATCTGCAATATGAATGCTATCCTTATCCTGCCCAGTCACCACATAGTAGTGGAGCAATTTTCCTTCCTTAAGCACATGGGCAACAAAAGGAAAAGTCAAATCTGGCAAATCAAAAAGCGTCATATCCGCCTTAATGGCTCGCGTCTCAAAACCAATCTCCTCTGCCACCTTGACCAAGCCCAAAGCCGTCGTCCCATCCATGGTCGTCTTGGCCAATTCTCGCAAGTGAGCCAAAGAATAATAACTACCATAGTAGCCAAAAACCATGGCTAATGAAGCTACACCGCAGTCCATCTGATCCACCTGCGAACGATAGTGACGTTTCCCAAATTTCATATTCATCTCCTTTTCCTAATACTCAATGAAAATCAAAGAGCAAACTAGGAAACTAGCCGCAGGCTGCTCAAAACACTGTTTTGAGGTTGTAGATAGGACTGACGAAATCAGTCACATATATACGGCAAGGCGACGTTGACGTGGTTTGAATTTGATTTTCGAAGAGTATAAACTCATCTGATAACAACTATCTTACCCCAATCTCCAAACAAAAACTGGACTTCCTCCTCAAATGCGCCTATCTACCTCCCAACTGCACTTTTTGGATAAAAAAATAGGCAGAACAAGCGTCCTACCTACTAAAAATATGCTATTGAAAGGAAAATGATGTTTTACTGTCACCCTAGGCAAGCTTGGAACAAATAAACCATTGATAGTAACCTTTACGACATCCTATTTAAAGTTACTTCAATTTTTAATGTCCCTGCTATTTCTAAGCCACCTCTGGTATGATCTATTCCTAGTCAGAATAGATAACACCGTTCTAAATTACGATTCATAGTTACTCCTTTTGTTGATTCGTTACTATAAGACACCTATTCCCTATAGAGCGTCTACTGCTTCAATTTTATCTATTCTTTTTTCTTTACTTCTGTATAAAAGAATGAAGACCATCATAAATAATGCAATCGTTGGTATATTGAAACTATCAAACCAAGTAGGTAAAGATACTTTATTCATATCAGCTACTAATCTGATGATGATATAGAACATTGAACTAAGTAATACCATGATTTCAGGCCAAACTTTCAGTATTGATTTAACAAATTTCATATTAAACTCCAATGTGATGCATTCTTAGATTCTACCCTAACCATTTTCAGCGCAGACTAACAAGTCATTCTTAGCTGCTTACTCTACTTGCTTTTTATTGACCTTATATCCTAGATAAAAGAGTCCAAATAAAACAGGGTAAATTTCTGGATAAAATAGGGTATTGATTGGATTTTTCAACATCAAATACGTTGCGATGTAGATAATGAGTGATACGGTAAAATAACCCTCAGCAAATCCTAATAAAAATGTTTTCATAAGAAACTCCTAATTACCTGACAAGAATGGCGGAAAAACGCTACCATTCATATACACAAAATCCTTTTGATTCATGTTCTTCATTTATAGTTTTGATTATTTTTTGACAAATCTTTGCGAAAAATACCAAAATATGCTGAGAAAAGCAAACCAACCAAAGTCCATTGCCAATTAAAGGATACTAACGAACCTGTACGAATCACATGAAGCGCGACATTAAGAGTTATTCCCAACAAAGGACATATCGTGGCTAGTTTAGGTAACAATGTATTGAGATTAAGGTTGCGATTATTCATTATCTAACGCCCACGACGAGCAAAATCTGAACCAAATTTGTAACCAGCATTAAAAATTTGTACAGCAGCATTCAGTACTCCTGCAATCCCAACTGCTTCCGCAAGACCAAAACCACCTTTTGTTCCCACTAATTCATCGTCAGATAATTGATAAAATTGTTCTAAGTTCATATTCGTCATTACTCCTTTGTATTATATTTTATTGCTATGTAAATGATTAAAATGAGTATTGGATAAGTAAATACTTCTGAAATATCCATAAAATTTACACTATACTGTCCAGATAATATTTTATAATCAATTAAAATTTGAACGATAGTAAAAATAATACGTAGCGATAACAATACCCCTAATAATATCACTTCTTTTTTTAAAAACATAGAAATGCCTCTCTGACTACAATCAGATTATGGTCTATTCGCATAATACCCCAAAGCTGCTCCTCCAGCAAAAAGCGCTGCTGCTCCACCTGCTACTGCTGCACCTATCTTCCAGATAGACACTCCGGCGATTACAAGAGGCAATGCTCCCCCATCCACATCCATCAACTCTTCTTCTGTAAGAGCTACAAAGTTCTGTTCCATTTTGTCAAAATTTGTCATCTTTTTTCTCCTCTTGTTCTATTTTTTCTAAATCTTATCTTCTAAAAAATGGGGTTCCAATAAATATACCGCGTAACAATAGACCTGTAATTAGACCCCGTTGATAACTTTCCTTGCTACCACCCACCAGCAAGGCTAAGTCGCTTTCCTTTAATACCTCAATAGTATACTTATCATTCATTTCATTCATCTCTTATCCCCCTAAAAACCAAAACCTCTACGAAATCCAATGTACCAATCTGCAAGGGTCTTCACCCAACTTTCTCCACCTTGAATATCGGTCAATTCTTCCGAAGTTAGCTCAACAAATCCATAGTAATGTTCTTTCATTATTTTATTCCTTTCTTTTTTCCTCTTACTTATTTATTCGAAAAATAATTCGAAAATGTACAACTAAATTAAATTTTATTTCAAAAATAATTTAATGTACCATGAATAGAAAATCGGTAGATACATAAACCAGACTCCTTTCTGTTTCCTCTTACTTATCTATTCGAAAAGGAAGTTAAAAAAATAAGAATATCAGAAAATTTTCCGATATTCTTATTGATAAATTTGTAAGTCTATTAAAACTATTCTACCTTGTAAAAAAATCCCTCAGTACTACCATTGATGAGTTGGTGTCCAGACCATAAGCGGTCTTGTGTGATGTCAGACGAGTCAGTATAGCCATTATCTGTAGAAGAGGTGACAGACATGGTTAGAGGGATTCCTGCTGGTAAAAAGGCAATAGCTGCACCAGCACCTCCATCTTTAGAAACAGAACTTGCCTTGAGATAGTGGTCAATTTCTTTAGCATGTTCAATTGAAATCTGTGAATAATCACTTACTAAGCCATTTTTATCGAAAGTAAATTCAATACCTGTACTATTCCTCCAAGTTCCTGAGACACTAGAAAAATCTCCATTTTGAATTGCAGTAATATCCATTCCTTTAATTTCTTGTGAAGGTGTTGTTTCTCCTGATATTGGATTTGTTACAGATTTATTTTCTTCCGATGTAGAAGAAGTTGAACTAGTACTTGAAGCAATTGCTTCAGAACTTGCTGAGGAAGTGTTTTCACTCTGAACTTGGCAAGCAGTTAAAATAGGAACAGCTAAAACACTGATACTGACTAAAACTAATTTTCTCATTTATTTAATTTTGCAATTTTGAATTGTTTATTATACCCATTCTCCATTGTAATCGACACGGTAGCCATCAGGGGTCGTTGTATTGATTGCGAGCGCTCCAGAGCTATAGGCATAGTACCATTTACCAGATACTTTCATCCAGCCAGTTTTCATTGCACCTGAGTCTTGAAGATAGTACCAGCTACCATTATCTTTGACCCAACCTGTCTTCATCGCACCTGAGCCGTCGAGGTAGTACCAACTACCGTCTTTTACCCAGCCAGTTTGCATCCAGCCAGAGTTGTCAAATCGATACCAAACACCATTGATTTTTTCCCAGCCGTTAGTTGTGTAAGAGCCGTCGGAATGCTTGAACCACCAGCGAGAACCAGCTTGAACCCAACGGTCTGTTTTTGTTGGTGTTGGAGTTGTAGGGGAAGATGCTGGAGTAGTTGTATTCCCAGAAGTTTGATTAGTTGATAAAACTTCTAGTTTAGTTAGGTAAATGTAGAAAGCAAGACCTTTACCTACATTTTCTCTCACATCTACTGTCGCTTTGTATCGAACTCCTTTTGACTCAAAGTTCATACTATAGATTCCAAAATTTGTTGCCTTAAATGTAACTTGTTTTCCATCAATCTGTACTTGACCTTCTGGAAGATTTTTAAAAAAGTTTGGGAATTGATTTTTAAAATTGCTACTATAATTTTCATCAACCAATTCTATACTAATAGCTTGTTTAGATAAATCATCAACTGCTCTTTGAATTTTTGCTTCTCTTTTCTCTACAAGAGTCACATCTGTTGCAATAATACTATCTGACTGAGTGTTTGTTTGAGGTGCTGGATCACTTGAGGCGTTGACACTTGAAATTGTAGCTCCTGTTGCTAGGAGTGATAAAACTGCTGTAGTAGTTAAAACGATTTTTTTCATAATTTTTGTATTCCTTTTCTTTTTATCTATTTTTTATAATCTTATCCTAGACCCACTCACCGTCAGCATTGACACGGTAGCCATCAGGTGTAGTCGTATTGATCGCGAGTGCACCAGAGCTATAGGCATAGTACCATTTGCCAGAAACTGTAAACCAGCCTGTTTTCATAGCACCTGAGCTATCAAGGTAGTACCAGCTACCATCTTTCACCCAGCCTGTTTGCATCCAGCCTGAACTATCGAAGTGATACCAGATATTATCTAATTTTGCCCACTGATTGTAAGGGTAAGACCCATCAAGTTGCATAAACCACCAACGAGAGCCCGATTGTCGCCAAAAACCCATACCCCTACCAATATCTTGCATTTGAAAAAAGAAACCTGGTTTATTAGTCCCGTTAGACTTACCTTGTTTTGTTTTCTTACTGGTATGAGTTCCGATTGCCTTCAAGTCTTTGTCAAAAAGATTCGCCTTAGTCGCAAATGTTTGAATCTGAGAAGAATTTGCTTCTGTATATTGAATGGCCTTTCCATAACCACCAGTTAATTCTTCAGAGCCACCAGATGATGTTCCGAAACTTTGTGCAACGGTAATCCATCCATTTTGAGTGACAGGGTTTTCAAAGGCTGCCAAACCCATATAGGTCAATTCTGAATTGATTAAGGATTCGTAGTGTCCAGTTTGACCAGATACACTTGCCCCACTACGAGATTTGACGTAATCTGCTTTTTCGTCATACCATTGATTAATAGCTGTCATAAATCCATCATAGTTCCAAGCTAAGTTTTCGGCTAGTGAAAAATTCCCTGAAGGCCAGGCACTCCAAATATCTTTATTAGATAAACGTTTATGATGCCTAGTTACAGAAGCTTCTGCTGCCCGAACGAAGGCTGTTTTTTCTAGTTCAGTTGACCATTTGATCGGAACATAGCTAGTAACTAGACCTTCATCTGCTGCCTCTTTTCGAATAGCATTGATACGATCTAAGATAGCCTGTTTATCTGGCGTTAAGAAAGTCCCTTCAATCCCAACTAGAGTAGTACCAGAAGAAGTACTAGTGACCTCAGAGTTTAAGATATTGTAGGATTGACCATTGATTGCTTGAGTGGAAACCAGCCTATCATTAGCAGCTACTGATTGTGATGTAACAATTCCTACCCCAAGAAGTGATAGAGCTGAAATCGTTGCAAGTGTGAACTTTTTAGCTTTGGTGTCCATTTCGTGTCCCCCTATTTTTATTTATTGTAAAATAATCAGTTTGTCCTAAAATCTAGACTTTTTTGGACAAACTTGATAAAATGGAAGTGTAATAATAATTGGTCAAAATGCTGGATTTTAGAACCTTTTTTCTAACGAAAACGCTTCTAAAATAGACTGTATTTTCTGTCCAAAAAATCCTAGGTTTTTTGACAAGAACTATGAATTTTTTATCCAATTGTGAAAGGTGCTTTTTGATACTCCTAAGATGTCTGCACCTTCTCGTAAGGTTATTTCTTTTTTCTTATATTGAGCTATCACATCAGGGAGATTATTCGGGACAATCAATTTTGGTCTACCGAATTTCTTCCCTTTTTTCTGTGCTTCCCGTATTCCTTCCATTTGTCTTTGTTTGATTTGTTCTCTTTCAAACTGTGCCACATAAGATAGGACTTGTAAAACGATATCGGAGATTAGTTTTCCTGTGATATTATCATTGCTATTCTTTGTATTTAATAAGGGGAAATCTAAAACAGTTATATTTACTTTCTTTTTCTTAGTAATTGCTTGCCATTGTTCTAAAATTTCATCATAGTTTCTTCCCAACCTATCAATTGATTTAATAACCAATTCATCATTTTCTTTCAAGGTAGTTAATAATTTTTGATATTCCATTCTGTCAAAATCTTTTCCTGAAACGTAATCAATAAAAATATTCTCTTTTGATAATTTGTTTTCTACTAAGGCTGAAAATTGCCTATCAATATTTTGTTCTTTTGTAGATACTCGAACATAACCGTAACGCATAAAAACTCTCCTTTTTACACTTATTGTAAAATATAAAAGAGGGCAAAATGCCCTCAAGGAGTAGTGTATTCAATTTCTATCAATTATACATTAGTTCAAGCTGGTTCATCAAGACTTAAAAGTATGTAAAAAATCACAAACTAAGACCTTCTTCATTCCTTTTCTTCAACTTTCCTAATTTCTATACCTATTTTTTATCAAAAATACATGTAAAACTCCAAATGATGCAAATAGACACTTCAACTGCACTTTTTAGCAAAAAATAGGCAGAACAAACGTCCTACCTACTAAAAATATGCTATTGAAAGGAAAATGATTTTTTACTGATACCCTAGGCAAGCTTGGAACAAATAAATCATTGATAGTAACATTTACGACATCCTATTTAAAGTTACTTCAATTTTTAATGTCCCTGCTATTTCTAAGCCACCTCTGGTATGATCTATTCCTAGTCAGAATAGATAACACCGTTCTAAATTACGATTCATAGTTACTCCTTTTTTTGATTCGCTACTGCAAGATTCCTATTTACCTGATAAGAGGAGAGATGGTCCTCTTTACATGTGCAAGATAATTTTGAATCAGATTCATCATTTATCGTTTTGATTATTTTTTGACAAATTTTTCTGTTTTCTTCTCCGAAGACTTTAAAAATTTTTTTCTAATTAAATCATCCATATAGGGACCAAATATACCAACTACTAAACCAATAATAAAACTTTTAAAATCCATAATTACCACCAACATGTCGCTGCATATGCCACACCTCCAAGTATAGCTCCTCCCGCAGCACCAGTTGCTGCACCTTGCCATGTTCCTGTTTTAATTCCTAGCTGAAGACCTCGTGCTGCTCCTCCTCCAACACCTGCTTTGGCAAAATCTCCCCAATTGCATCCGCCACCTTCAAGGCAAGCAAGCATCTCAGTATCCATAATTTCAAATTGTGACATCGTTTTTGTATTCATAACGAATGCCTCCTTTTGTATTTTTAATGCTTGTCTTGTTGCAAACTTGACAAGTTTGGTATAGCAGTGTTTATTAAATTGTTTCATCTAAATCTTGAATTACTGAAATAATCATTCCCTGTATTCTTCTTATTTATCTATTCGAAAACGAATTCAAAAATATAATATATGATATTCGTTTTAATAAACTATATTAATAAAATGCATTGTAAACATTTCGCCCAAATGCTCTACCAGCATTATAGATACCACCGAAAAATCTTCCCGTACTATCAATCACTTTATGGACATCGATGTTAATATTACCTCTCCATGACACTCGACCGCCCTCTACTATTGCTAAATCTTTTTCTGTAAGACTTGTAAATTTTTCTTCAATTTTTATCATATTCATTATGTCTGTTCCTCTTTATCTATAATTTTTTATTAAAATAAATAATTGTAAACCATTTCGCCAAACTTCTGTCCTGCCCAATAAACCGGTCCTAAAAGTAAGGTCCCTAAAGCATAAACCCCAACTACTCCAACTATGAAAATGAATACTTTTACAGGAATTGACTGCAAACTGTAAAAGTTCTCTACCCTAGTAATCCAACTTTCTATCATGCGTTCCATCAGCGCTCTTCCTTCCCTGTTAACGTCCACGACGCTTAGCATGTGCTCCTGAAGCACCATCTACCGCACCCAATAAAAATGTTCCTGCAATTGCGACTCCTCCAACTACTACCAGACCAAATAGCAAGCCTCCTTCTACATCGGCCAATTCCTCATGACTCATTACATGAAAACTATTTTCCATATTTTTAATTTGTTCCATCTTATTCTCCTTTTTTGATTCTTAACGATTGAAAAAGGTAGTTTTTTGTCTTTCCTTTTTCATATATTCTATTCGTTGTTATAGATAACCTTTACTCTCTAAATATTATCTTAGAATCCAAATAATGCACGACGTAACCATAGACCTGTATTTAAACCCCGTTGATAGCTTTCCTTGCTACCACCCACCAGCAAGGCTAAGTCGCTTTCCTTTAATACCTCAATAGTATACTTATCATTCATTTCATTCATCGCTTATCCTCCTAAAAACCTAAACCTCTACGAAATCCAATGTACCAATCTACAAGGGTTTTCGTCCAATTTTCTCCACCTTGAATATCGGTCAATTCTTCCGAAGTTAGCTCAACAAATCCGTAATAATGTTCTTTCATTATTTTATTCCTTTCCTTTTCCTCTTACTTATCTATTCGAAAAAAATTTCGAAAATGTACAACGAAATTAAATTTATTTAAAAAATAACTCAGTGAACCATGGGTAGAACATTGATATAAACATGAACTAGGCTCCTTTCTTTTTCCTCTTACTTATCTATTCGAAAAAAAGTCAAAAAAATAAGAATATCAGAAAATTTTCCGGCATTCTTATTGATAATTTGATTCAAGTCTAACAGATATTAGACATTGAGATGTTTTTTAAGGGTTCTTCTGGCTGTTCGTGATACGGGGAAGTGCAGACCTTCTAACAGGGTCACTTCTGTCGCAGTCATCTCTTCAATGGCCTGTAAACTGACTAACGTATTGCGATTGGCATAGACAAAGTAATCTTTTTCAGCCTTGGCAGCGATATCCTTGAGACTGCCATGACAGACTCCTTTTCATTATTTTATAGATAACTCTATCCCCTGCTCCATCTACAAAAGGCTTTAGTTTCCTTTTAAAATACAAGAAATCTAAAGCCTCCTGAAAATGGTATATTGGTTAGAGTGTTAACGATTAGTTGTGAAGATGTTATTTTTATTTAACCACAACCACTTTATAATATTCGTTTGAGTGTGGAGATTCAATCTTAATTTTTTCACCGTATAAACCATCGATTTCTTTATCCAGATAATCTGAAACTCCTGATGGCAAGCGTTTCATCTTAAGAATTTCACCAGATTGATCCGCATAGGCTAGGAAGTGATAGTGGGTTGTAGCCATACCATCATCAATTAATACAAAGTAACCTGTTTTGAGCTTACCTTGCTCATTTTCTAAATAGTATAGTTTATTGTTATTGATTGTAAAGTGGGTAGCTCCAAGACGAAGTCGTGCACCTGGATTTTCTAAATAGACATCATTGCCAACTTTTTTAATCTCTGAATAGGTTGTCATTGCTGGGATATTAACCACACGATGTCCATTTTCATCAAAGTAGTAGCGATTTGGTAAGTTTTGGAAGTTCTGTACAACTGCCTTAGGATCAATTTCTTGTCCTTCTTCTTTATTATCCACTAAAGCTAAGGTAGTATTTGCAACCTCATCCCCATATTTGTTAGAGAACTTCTTGAACTCTGGTCTGATATACCAAGTGTTTTTTTCAATAATAACATCGTCACCTTTAGCATTTAGCAAATATTCTTGCCCATCTCCAAGTTTGACAATATCATGAATATTGTATCCAGCATCTTTTCTATTTGCTAGATAGCCATCCTTACCAATGACATAACTTTCCCCATCACTGGCTGGAACAGCTCTATCTGCGACCATAGCACCTGATTTTTCAAAGTAAGACCATTTACCATCTATGAACTCCCAACCTGTCATCATAGAACCACTAAAATGAAGATAGTACCATGTAGACCCTTCTTTGTACCAACCTGTACGCATGGCGCCACTATCTGCGAGCGAATACCACGTATCACCGTCTTTGAGCCAGCCTGTCTGCATTTTACCAGTGCTGTCGAAGTGATACCAAGAACCTGCGTTTTGTACCCATTTATTTTTAACGAGACTACCATCTTGAGAAAGATTCCAGTCAGTGCCATTTTTAACCCAAGTATCTGCAGCCTGTGCTTGGTTGATAGATAAAAGTAGACCAGCACCTGCAAGCAAACCAAGTGTGAGTAGTTTAGATTTTTTCATAGCCATTTCCTCCTTTATTGAATAGCTATAAGAGGGCTTCCCCTCTTTATTTAGCTATATTCTAATACTTTTCATTGTCAAAGTCAATAATATTGTGAAAAATTAGACAATGTTATCAATATCTACAAATTGTATTTTAAGTAATACCGTATTGCTATAACTCTATAAAAGTCCTTTCTTTTTTCTCCTTTTAGAGATTGATTTTTCTGATTTCATTATATCCCTTATTTGTCCTCAGATTTCTCCTGTCCCTAGAAAGACTAAATCTGTTCCTAAACGGTCACTTATACTCAATGAAAATCAAAGAGAAAATTAGGAAGCTAGCCGCAGGTTGCTCAAAGCACGGCTTTGAGGTTGTAGATAGAACTGACGAAGTCAGCTCAAAATACTGTTTTGAGGTTGTGGATAGAACTGACGAAGTCAGTAACCATACCTACGGTAAGGCGACGCTGACGTGGTTTGAAGAGATTTTTGAAGAGTATTAAGCCAAATAAAAAATTCCAAAGCAAATGCCTTGGAACTTCTTATCTTTATTTTGCTTGAATGATTTTAACCACATCTCCTACACTTTGGAGTTGGTCAATTTCCTCATCGCTGATTTCGATATTAAATTCATCTTCCAGTGTCAAGATAAACTCCATCAAGTCAACTGAGTCAGCATCCAAATCATCTTTCAGACTCAAAGATTCTGTGACGACAAAGTCCTCTCCCTGTCGCTCTTGGATAATGGTCACAATACGGTCAAAAATTTCTTTTTCTGTCATCTCTTTTATTCTCCTGAAAATTCACGCGCAGTCTGGGCAACTACGTCTGTTTCTAGCATGGTACGAATCTGGCGAATTGTACTATAAACAGCCTTGGCATCGCTTGAGCCATGAGTCTTAACAACCGGTGCCTTAACACCAAACAAGACCGCTCCACCAACATCTGAATAGTTAAGCTGTTTTTTTAAACCTCTGAGGCTGTCCTTGAGAAGGAGGGCGCCTAATTTCGCTCGAAGACCACCACCTGTAATAGCTGTCTTGAGCAAGCCCATGATTCCCATGGCTGTCCCTTCAATAGATTTGAGCACAGCGTTTCCCGTGAAACCATCTGCCACGACAACATCTGCAACGCCATTCATCAAATCACGCGCTTCCACGTTTCCGATAAAGTTTAAACTCGTATCAGCTGCTAGTAATTCATAAGTTTCCTTGCGAAGCGGGTCGCCCTTACTACTCTCTGTTCCATTGTTGAGCAAACCAACACGTGGTTGCGCAATACCACGGACATTTTTAGCATAAAAGGAACCGAGGACAGCGTATTGATGGAGGTGCTGGGCTGTATTTTCCGCATTGGCACCGAGGTCTAGCATGTCAAAACCTTTTCCATCTACAGTCGGCAAGGTCGACATAAGGCCAGGACGGTCGATATTCTTGATACGACCCACGATGAAAAATCCTGCTGCCAACAAAGCACCTGTATTCCCAGCCGAGAGGACAGCATCTGCTTCACCCTCTTTGACAGCCTTGGCCGCCAAGATCATGCTGGCATTCTTTTTCTTCCGAATAGCTCTCGTAGGTTCATCGTCTGAATCAATCTTCTCATCCGTATGGATAATGCTGACGCGCTCTGTCGCTGTCAGGTATTGCTTGATTTTTCTTTCATCTCCGTAGAGTTGAACCTCAATATCTGAAAAGTTAGCCAGGGCTTGATTGACACCCTCAACGATGGCCTGGGGTGCGTAATCGCCCCCCATGGCATCTACTGCGATTTTTTTCATTTGTCTTCCTCTTTTAGTAATTGACCCCAGTCTGCTAGGGAATCAATAAATTTCTTTGATTTTAGATGAATCCCAACGTACTCTTCATAGAGTTGATCCATAAATTGGCGTAGCTCTTGCTTGATTTCAGTCTTGAGCGAAATGGTCTCCAAGGTCTCAAAATCAATAGCTTGAAACTGATTGAGCAGATAGGGGATATTGGGATTGAGATGGCAACGTCTCTCATCTTCATGATAATGATCTGGGCAGAGGCAGGCTCCATATTTGAAAGAAAAGTCAAAAGCCTGACCGACCCGATGGCAAAAGACACACTCATTAAAATTGAGGCTAATACCAAATCGAGTCAAGATTTGAATTTCAAAAATATTGGTCAAAACTTGATAATCCAAACCCGCTTCCATCAACTCCAAAGTCTTTTGCAAAAAAGCAAACAAGGGAGCATCCTGCTGATTGTCCTGCAAACTAGCATCGGCAAGAGCTGCCACATAGGTCGCATAGGCCATGACAAAGAGGTCACTATTGATCTTGGGAAAGGTCATGACCTCATGATAGTCCTCAATGTAACTGAGCCCATCATCATTGATTCGCAAGAGAAATCGAGCCAGCACCAAGGGCTGAATAACAGGGGCCAGCTTAGACTGGCCAGCATGTTTAACGAAAAACATGCGCTTACCAGCCTGCTCTGTAAAAATCTTGACGAGCTTATCATCCTCACGAAAATTGCGATTGTAGAGCACCAAGCCTTGACTCGTGATAGACTGAATCATGCTTCTCTCATATACTCCTCAAGCCGTTTCATGGCTTCTTTGATCGTCTCCATGCTAGCTGCATAAGACAGACGCACATAACCTTCCCCGTAACGCCCAAAGGCAGCACCAGGGATAAAGGCAACAGCCTTCTTCTGAGCAAAATCCTTCAGAAAAGCAAAGGAGTCTTGATTGTAGCCCGCTGGAATCTTAGCAAAGATATAGAAGGCACCGTCTGGCTTGATAATCTCAAAACCAAGAGCAGTCATTTTCTCGATAATATAGTCCCGACGCTGGATGTATTCCTTCTTCATCGGTTCCGCATCGTTTTTACCAGCCGTCAAGGCTTCCACCGCAGCATGTTGAGCCATGGTGTTTGCAGCAGTAACCAGATACTGGTGACTCTTGATTAACTGGGTTGTGAAGGCCGCAGGAGCGAAAATCAGACCCAAACGCCAACCGGTCATAGCATGCGATTTCGACAAACCATTGATAATGATAGCCTGGTCTCTCAACATCGTTCCTAGAGATACATGGGCTTCCCCTGTATAGGTCAATTCTGAGTAGACCTCATCACAGACAACGAAAATCTCGTACTTGCGTAAAACATCTGCCAAGGCTCCCAACTGCTCCCGACTATAGGTAATTCCTGTCGGATTAGCTGGATAGTTGAGAATAACCGCCTTGAGCTTGTCTCCCTGCTCCAAAATGGCCTTCTCCAACATCTCAGGAGTCAAGACAAAACCATTTTCAGTTGTGTCAATCTCGACAACCTCTGCCCCAACTAGATTGACAATCGGTTCATAACCCGGATAAGCAGGAGCTGGCAAGAGCACCTTGTCTCCCTCTTCCAAAATAGCTGTCAAAGTAGCAGATAAGGCCTCTGTCGCCCCAATTGTAACCAAGATTTCATTTTCAGGAGCATAGTCCAGTTGGTACTTTTCCTTAACAAAATCACTGGCCGCCTGACGTAGAGTCAGCAGACCACTCATCCCTGTATAGTAGGATTGGTTCTGATCAATCGCTCGCTTGGCCGCCTCCTTGACATGATCTGGCGTTGTAAAATCAGGTTCCCCCAAGGTCAAACGCAAGACCCCAGAAATCTCCGAAATAGCCTGGTCAAACTGACGAATCAACGAAACTTGAATCTTATCTAACTGTTTATTAAAGCGCTTAGTTAAATCCATAGATACCTCCTACTTTCAAAACGTATCTCTATTATACTACAAAAGCCCCCCGACCGCAAAAATACATTAGAGAATAGCTTTCCACTTTCTATTTGACTTTTCCTGTTTTTATGTCTACAATGGTAAAAGATTTTATTTGGAGGTTTTTATGTCATTTCTATCAAAAAATGGAGCAGGTATCTTGGCCTGCCTTCTCATTTCTATCGTATCTTGGTACTTAGGAGGATTCTTCCCTGTCATTGGCGCGCCCGTTTTTGCCATTTTCATGGGAATGCTCCTACATCCCTTTCTCTCGTCTTATAAACAACTGGATGCGGGATTGACCTTTAGTTCCAAGAAATTGCTCCAGTATGCCGTTGTCTTGCTTGGTTTTGGTCTCAATATCTCGCAGGTCTTCGCAGTTGGCCAATCTTCACTCCCTGTCATCCTGTCCACTATCTCAATAGCTCTGATTATTGCCTACTTCTTCCAGCGCTTCTTTGCACTGGATACAAAACTGGCTACCTTGGTTGGAGTAGGTTCTTCAATCTGTGGTGGCTCTGCCATTGCAGCGACAGCGCCCGTTATTGATGCTAAGGAAAAGGAAGTAGCCCAATCCATTTCCGTTATCTTTTTCTTCAATGTCTTGGCTGCGCTCATCTTTCCAACCCTCGGCACCTGGCTTCATCTATCCAATGAAGGCTTCGCCCTCTTTGCAGGGACTGCGGTCAACGACACTTCCTCTGTAACGGCTGCCGCCAGCGCTTGGGACAGTCTTTACCAAAGCAATACCCTCGAGTCTGCAACCATTGTTAAACTCACACGTACTTTGGCCATTATCCCTATCACGCTCTTTCTATCCTACTGGCAAAGTCGCCAACAAGAAAACAAGCAAAGCCTACAACTGAAAAAAGTCTTCCCACTTTTTATCCTTTACTTTATCCTTGCCTCTCTCCTCACTACACTACTCACCTCTCTAGGTGTGTCTAGTAGTTTCTTTACCCCTCTCAAACAACTCTCCAAATTCCTTATTGTCATGGCCATGAGTGCTATCGGTCTCAAAACTAATCTGGTCGCTATGGTCAAATCCAGCGGAAAATCCATTGTTCTCGGAGCCATCTGCTGGATTGCCATCATCCTCACTAGTCTTGGTATGCAGACCCTTATCGGCATTTTCTAATACTCTTCGAAAATCTCTTCAAACCACGTCAACGTCGCCTTGCTGTATATATGTGACTGACTTCGTCAGTCTTATCTACAACCTCAAAACAGTGTTTTGAGCAGCCTGCGGCTAGTTTCCTAGTTTGCTCTTTGATTTTCATTGAATATAACACAAAAGGTAGCCCACCAGCTACCTTTTTCTTATGCTTCCTCAATTAAGCGTGTATGTTCTCTCTTGATGCAACGATTCATCACGATGTCATCACATCCACCAGCACGCAAGATTTCTTCCGCTTCTAGACTTTCAAGTCCTAGCTGTGCCCAAAAAATCTTGGCATCAGCCTTGAGAAAATCACGCGCCACATCTGGCAAAAACTCACTGCGACGGTAAACATTGACAATATCTACAGGAAAAGGAATCTCAGCGAGGCTTGCATAAGCCTTTTCACCCAAGATTGCGCCACCTGCTGCCTTGGGATTGACTGGGATGATTTTATAACCCCGAGCCTGCATTTCCTTGGTCACTCGATTACTGGTTGTTTCTTCACGGTCTGACAAGCCCACCACAGCAAGGGTTTTGCTCGTTGCTAGATACTGACGAATCACGCCATCACTTGGATTGATAAATTCTTGACTCATAGAAATCCTCCTTTTTCATCAGTATAGCACAATTTGAAAAGGCTTGCAGAATTCTACTACAAAAAAGGAGGACTAGTCCCCTTTTTATTTAGCCTCGTACCAGGTTGCCCCTTCATTCTCATCTGCGATGAGGGGAACACTGAGTTGAATAGCTTCTTCCATAGTTTGTTTGACTAATTTTTTCATCTCTGCCAATTCAGATTTAGGAACTTCAAGGACGATTTCATCATGCACTTGCAGAAGCATCTTAGTCTGATAACCACCTGCAACCAAGGCTTTATCCAGCTGAATCATAGCAATCTTGAGAATATCTGCTGCCGAACCCTGGATAGGTGAGTTGATAGCTGTCCGCTCCGCAAAACCACGAATGTTAAAGTTGCGCGAATTGATATCTGGCAACTCACGACGACGCTTAAAGAGAGTTTCTACATAGCCCTTATCACGCGCCTCACGCACCACTTCATCCATGTAGTTTTTAATACCTGGGAAGCGTTCAAAGTAGGTATCAATGTAGGTCTTGGCCTCCTTACGGCTAATGCCCAGATTATTAGACAAGCCAAAGTCTGAAATCCCGTAAACCACTCCAAAGTTGACCGCCTTGGCATTGCGACGATCGTTTGCAGTCACATCCTCAGGACGCTCAATGCCAAAGACCCGCATGGCTGTCGAAGTATGGATATCTGCCCCCTCTTGGAAGGCCTTAATCAAGTGCTCATCCTTAGAGATATGCGCCAAAACGCGCAATTCAATCTGTGAATAGTCCGAGCTGAGAAGGACACTATCCTCCCACTCAGGCACAAAAGCCTTACGAATGAGACGGCCCTGCTCCAAACGCACAGGAATATTTTGCAAGTTTGGATCCACACTAGACAAACGCCCAGTCTGGGTCAAATCCTGCACATAGCGAGTATGAATCTTGCCATCAGCCAAAATCCAGTCTTGCAAGCCAATCACATAAGTCGATTGAATCTTGGCAATCTGACGGTAATCCAAGATTTTCTTAACGATTGGTGCAATCGGAGCCAGACGCTCCAATACATCCACCGCTGTCGAATAACCTGTCTTGGTTTTTTTAGTGTATTCCAGAGGAAGTCCCAATTTTTCAAAGAGAAGCACGCCCAACTGCTTAGGCGAGTTGATATTAAACTCCTCACCAGCCAGTTCGTAAATCTCCTGAGTGAGTTTTTCAATGACAAGCTCATTTTCAGCCTGCATTTCAAGCAAGGTTTCTTTTTTAACCTTAATCCCAGCAATTTCCATCTTAGCAAGGACAAAGGCCAGAGGTTGCTCCATATCATAAAGAAGCTCTAATTGCCCATTTTCGCTGAGTTTTTCAAGCAAAATAGGCTCTGTTTCGACCAACACAGCAAGCTTACGAGCTAAATGCTCCAAGAATTTCTCCCGTTCAGGAAGGGCCTTCTTGACCCCCTTACCATAGAAAGTCTCATCATCAACCAAATAAGTCTGACCATAAAGACTAGCAATAGTCGCAATTTCATTGTCCTCCACAGTCGAAAGGAGGTATTTGGCCAAGCGGCTGTCAAAAGCAGGCGCCTGCAAATCCACACCAAAACGATTCAAGAGAACCTTGGCCTTTTTAAAATCATAAACTCTCAGAGGTGTTTTTTCTAGGAAATCCTTGAAAATTGGGTCTTGCAACAGCTCAAGCTTGTCTGTGGCATAGAGCTTTTCCCCACAAGACCAGGCAAATCCAACCAAATCGTCCGTATGGTAATTCTCACCAAAAAGCTCAAGATGGAAGATAGATTCCTCACTCAGCATATCTTGACTGACTTGGTCAACGATAGTAAAGTCCAAGCTTTCAGCCACATCAGCCGACGATACATTTAAAGCCTGCTTGAGCTGTTTGAAGCCCATCTCATCGTAGAATTTCCCAAGATTTTCCACATCTGGACCACTATAGACCAAATCCTCTAAACCAATCTCAACCGGTGCCTTGGTATCAATGGTCGCCAGTGTTTTCGACAAAAAGGCCTGTTCCTTATCATTGATGAGATTTTCCTTCATCTTAGAAGTCTTCATCCCATCAATATTTTCATAAATTCCCTCAAGTGAACCATGCTCCAGCAAGAGCTTGATACCCGTCTTTTCACCGATTTTGGTCACCCCAGGGATATTATCCGACTTATCACCCATAAGCGCCTTGAGATCGATAAACTGAGCTGGTGTGATGCCCATCTTTTCCATGAGATATTCTGGCGTAAAGGCCTCAAACTCAGCCACACCTTTCTTGGAAATTTCAACCACCGTATGCTCATCCGTCAGCTGAATCAAATCCTTGTCCCCACTGACAATGGTAATATCAAAACCATCCTGCTCTGCTAGCTTATCCAGTGTCCCAATGATGTCATCCGCCTCATACTGAGCCAACTCATAGTGACGAATCCCCATATGATCCAGCAACTCACGAATGAAAGGAAATTGCTCACGAAACTCATCAGGAGTCTTAGCTCGACCACCCTTATAGTCCGCATACATCTCTGTCCGGAAGGTCGTCTTTCCCGCATCAAAAGCCACCAAAATATGACTAGGCTCAACCCGCTCCAACAAATGGCTCAACATCAACTGAAAACCATAAATCGCATTGGTATGCAAACCAGCCACATTCTTAAAACGGTCCAACTGCTGATAGAGCGCAAAAAACGCCCGAAAAGCAACAGAAGACCCATCAATCAATAATAATTTTTTCTTATCCATACACCCATTATAAAGGAAAGCATCAAAAAATACCATTGGAAAGAGCCATACCCAATATTTTTCATACTTTTTCCGAATAAATAGATAGAAGCATTTAATCTAGTAAACCTAGATTAAAAAATGTGCTATAATGAAAGGAGAAGAAATATGACTGTACGTCATCCGGGCATTAGCCCAACCAATGATTTGGTTGCTAAGAAAATCTTTAGCAATCCAGAAATCACTTGTCAATTTATCCGCGATATGCTGGACTTGCCAGCAAAAAATGTGACCATTTTGGAGGGAAGTAACATTCACGTCTTGCCCACTACACCGTACTCGCCCCAGGATTTCTATACCAGTATAGACGTCTTGGCGGAGTTGGACAATGGAACGCAAGTAATTATTGAGATTCAGGTGCATCATCAGAATTTTTTCATCAATCGCCTGTGGGCTTACCTATGCAGTCAGGTCAATCAAAACCTAGAAAAAATTCGCCAACGAGAAGGAGATACTCACCAGAGCTACAAACACATCGCACCAGTATACGCTATCGCAATCGTGGATAGCAATTACTTCTCGGATGACTTGGCTTTCCACAGTTTCAGCATGCGCGAAGACACGACGGGTGAAGTCTTAACCATCACAAGTAACGGTCAAGAAAACCATCTGGTTAAGATGGCGTTCTTAGAACTAAAAAAATATAGAGAAACCAGCAAAGACGAGGTTCGCAAGCCGTGGTTGGAGTTTTTCGGGAATAAACCCTTTACCCAGCAACCCGAGCGAGCTATCAGCCAGGCAGACCAACTGCTAGACTATAAGAGCTGGTCCGAGGAGGACAGGAAAATGTTTAGTCAACTACGTATGCGTGAAGAACAAGCTTTGTTAGCACAGGACTATGCCTTGGAACAAGCGGAGGAAAAAGGCTTAGAACGTGGTCGTGCGGAGGGGATTGAACAAGGACTGGAACGAGGACGAGCAGAAGGCATTGAACAGGGACTAGAGCGTGGGAAAGTTGAAGGACAAATTTTTACCTTTCTTGATTTAGTTCACCAACATGTTTTAAGCTCTGAATTTGCCAGCCAGCAGCTGGGTATGACTGTCTCTGAGTTTGAAGAATTATTGAAAGACCATCATAAATAAAAATTAAAAAAATACAGAGAAACCAGCAAAGACGAGGTTCGCAAGCCGTGGTTGGAGTTTTTCGGGAATAAACCCTTTACCCAAGAACCCGAGCGAGCCATCAGCCAAGCAGACCAACTGCTAGACTACAAGAGCTGGTCCGAGGAGGACAGGAAGATGTTTAGTCAACTACGTATGCGAGAAGAACAAGCCTTGTTAGCTCATGACTATACCTTGGAACAAGCGGAGGAAAAAGGCTTAGAGCGTGGTCTTGAACGTGGTCGAGCAGAAGGTATTGAACAGGGACTGGAGCGTGGGAAAGTTGAAGGAAGGGAAGAAGGAAAACTTTTTGCCTTCTTAGACATGGTTCGCCAACATGTTTTAACTTCCGAATTCGCCAGCCGGCAGTTAGGCATGACTGTCGCTGAGTTTGAGGCGTTGTTGTAAGACTATAGAATAACTTATAACATAAAAGTGAACAGGACTGAAATATCGTCTTGTTCACTTTTTATTTTCTTCTAACCAATAGACAAAGTTCCAAGGAAAATCCCCAAAACTCTACCCCTATAGCTAACAAAGAGCAAAAAAACTAGGAGAGTTCTCTCCTAGTTTTAAATTATCTTGGATTATTTAACCCACTCACCGTTTTCATTTACAGTGTAGCCATTTACAGTTGTGTTAACTGCAAGGGCACCTGAAGCGTATGAGTAGTACCATTTTTCACCAACTTTGTACCAACCAGTTGCCATAGAACCGTTGTTGTTTAGGTAGTACCAAGTACCGTTGTCTTTAACCCAACCAGTTGCCATAGAACCGTTGTTGTTTAGGTAGTACCAAGTACCGTTATCTTTAACCCAACCAGTTGCCATCCAACCAGCTTGGTCGAAGTAGTACCAAGTGCCGTTGATTTTTTCCCAACCGTTAGTTGTGTAAGAACCATCAGCGTGTTTGTACCACCAGCTAGAACCTGATTGAACCCAAGCAGCTTTTGCTGGAGCTGGAGTTGCAGGAACATCTGGAGTTTCTGTTGCTAGGACAGCTTTAACTGCGTCTGCTAGTTTTTCAAATTCAAATTTCAAACCAACACGTTTAGCCTCTGCTGGATTAACATTAGCAATGTTTGTTTCTACAGTAGCAAAATTAGTTTTTGCAACACCAACTTTTGTATCCAAGTCTGCTTGTGCGTGTTTGATACTACCATCAACAGTAGCGTCACCTTTAAGTTTTGTAAGTCTAGCTTGAAGTCCTGTATCAGGTTTGTTTACTGACTCAATAACTGCTGCTAATTTACCGTCATTTTCTGCTTGTGCTTTATTCGCTGCACGTAGTTCTTTATTGGCTTGACGAATTGCATAACCAGTAGCATAATCTACGTCCAATGCAAGAATAATCTCAGTTTCTAATGATTCAGCGCGAGCAGAACGTTTAGCAAGTTCTTTCTTAGCATCATCTACAGCAAGTTGTGCTTGATTAACTTCACCTGTCAATCGTGTTACTTCAGTTTGATAATTACTTGCCAACTCAGTTACATTTTCTGCTTTATAGGTTGCAAGTGCCGCCTTCTTGTCAGATAAATCTTGTTCCTTAGTAGTTACTTGTTGTTGAGCATAGGCAACACTATTAGTATTAGCAACACTATCAATCAAAGCATTATATTCAGTAGTCAAAGCTGAATTAGCAACCTTAGAACCTTGTTGATCATACATCAAATCATCTACTTTTGTTTTAGCAGCTCCAACTGCTTTCGCCAATTCGTCTTGTTTAGCTTCACGCTCTTGACGTTCAGTCAAAGCATTGTGATACTTAGTAAAAAGAACCTTATACTCGTTTTGGAGTTTTGTCAATGCAGCAACTGCTTTTTGAACATTTTCAACAGAGGTTTCCAATAGAGCTGCATCTTGACCACCCTGTTGTTTATTAGCATCAGTAATCTCTCCTGTAACACTATTTCTATAAGGATAGCCAGATTTCACCATTGCAATCTTTTGTTTCAAAGTTTGCACATAAGTACTAGTGTTAGCTGTGAGTGATGGGATAGTTACATCCTCTGCATTTGCAACAGTATATGCACCGAAAGCTGTTAAAACAACAGCGCTTGTCAATAAAACTTTTTTCATCGTTTTATCTCCTTCATTTTCTTTATAATATTTTGTAAGACTATCTTACTACCATACAGTATATAAATATTTGCAGGATTTGTCAAGAGTTTTCTGCTAATTTTTTAATTTTTTTCATCATTTTACTAAACAAGGAAAACATTTTCTCAAGCATGCGGTACTTTGAACAAATCTCAATATATAAGCTGTATGGATTGCTAGATTATTCTTACTTCTCTGGTATTATCTAATAAAGAACTGCAAATGTCAAGCAAAAATGACAAATATTTTTATAATAATTTGCCATCCCATCAACTTTCTACTATTAAAAATGTGAGTTCATAGAAAGGACACCAACTCAGCAATGGACACGCCTAACCGCTGGCTTGGCTGATGGCTCGCTCGGGGTGTTGAGTAAAGGGTTTATTCTCGAAAAACTCCAACCAGGGTTTGCGAATGCCATCTTTGCTGGTTTCTCTGTATTTTTTAGTTCTTAGTTATGATGGTCTTTCAATAATTCTTCAAACTCAGAGACAGTCATGCCCAATTGCTGACTGGCAACCTCGGAAGTCAGGAGATGTTGGCGAACGAGATTTACTAAACCTACTTTTAATCCCTCTTCAATACCTTCTTCTCGTCCTTGTTCACGACCCTCTGCACGACCACGTTCAATACCACGCTCTAGTCCTTGTTCAAGACCTTCAGCCCTAGCAGTTTCCAAGGCATAGTCCTGTGCTAACAAGGCTTGTTCTTCACGCATACGTAGTTGACTAAACATTTTTCTGTCCTCCTCGGACCAGCTCTTGTAGTCCAGCAGTTGGTCTGCTTGACTGATGGCTCGCTCGGGTTGCTGAGTAAATGGTTTATTCCCGAAAAACTCCAACCACGGTTTGCGAACCTCGTCTTTGCTGGTTTCTCTGTATTTTTAGGTCTTATTTATGATGGTCCTTCAATAATTCTTCAAACTCAGCGACAGTCATGCCTAATTGCTGACTGGCAAATTCAGAGCTTAAAACATGTTGGCGAACCATGTCTAAGAAGGCAAAAAGTTTTCCACGTTCTAAACCCTGTTCAAGCCCCTCTGCACGACCACGTTCAAGTCCAAGTTCTAAGCCCTTTTCCTCTGCTTGTTCCAAGGCATAGTCCTGTGCCAACAATGCCTGTTCTTCGCGCATACGTAGTTGACTAAACATTTTCCTGTCCTCCTCGGACCAGCTCTTGTAGTCCAGCAGTTGATCTGCTTGGCTGATGGCTCGCTCGGGTTCTTGGGTAAAGGGTTTGTTCCCGAAAAACTCCAACCACGGCTTGCGAACCTTATCTTTGCTGGTTTCTCTATATTTTTTTAATTCTAAGAACGCCATTTTAACCAGATGGTTTGCTTGACCGTTATTTGTGATGGTTAAGACCTCACCTGTCGTGTCCTCTCGCATACTAAAGCTATGAAAAGCCAATTCATCTTGGAAGTAGTTGCTGTCCACAATTGCGATAGCGTATACTGGTGCGATATGCTTGTAACTCTGGTGGGTGTCACCTTCTCGTTGGCGAATTTTTTCAAGATTTTGATTGACCTGACTACATAGGTAAGCCCACAGGCGATTGATGAAAAAATTCTGATGATGGACTTGGATTTCAATAATAACCTGTGTCCCATTATCCAACTCCGCCAAGACGTCTATACTAGTGTAAAAATCCTGAGCCGAGTAGGGCAGAGATGGCAAGACGTGAATATTACTTCCCTCCAAAATGGTCACATTTTTTGCGGGCAAGTCTAGCATATCGCGGATAAATTGACAAGTGATTTCTGGATTGCTAAAGATTTTCTTAGCAACCAAGTCATTGGTTGGGCTGATGCCCGGATGACGTACAGTCATATTTCTTCTCCTTTCATTATAGCACATTTTTAAATCTAGGTTTACTAGATTCACTGCTACTATCTATTTATTCGCAAAAGAGACGAAAAAACCTGAGAATTATCTCAGGCTTGGTCATTAAATCTTTTTCTCAATACTGAAAAGTGGAGAAAGTGGTCGTTTTTCATGAATACGTACGATAGCATCCCCTAGGAGATGAGCGATTGAAATCTGCTCAATCTTATCAATCAAACGCTCTTCTGGCAGATAGATGGTATCCAAAACAACCAATTTCTTGATAGCTGATTTTTGGATATTATCCATAGCAGGACCAGAAAGAACTGGGTGCGTACAACTTGCATAGACTTCAACAGCACCAGCTTCCGCAAGAGCATCTGCCGCATGACAAATCGTTCCAGCAGTATCAATCATATCATCAATCAAGATACAAGTCTTGCCTTCTACCTTACCGATGATGTTCATGACTTCACTGGTATTCATCTTATCAACACTACGACGTTTGTCAATGATAGCAATAGATGTTTTCAAAAATTCTGCCAACTTACGGGCACGAGTCACCCCTCCATGGTCTGGACTGACAACCACATAGTCAGAACCAACCATGCCACGACGCTCAAAATAATCCGCAATCAGAGGAGCTCCCATCAAATGATCCACAGGAATATCAAAGAATCCTTGAATCTGCGCAGCATGCAAGTCGATTGTCAATAAACGATCCACTCCAGCTACTTCAAGCATATTTGCGACAAGTTTTGAAGTGATTGGCTCACGCGCTCTCGCCTTTCTATCCTGACGTGCATACCCATAGTAAGGCATGACAACATTGACAGATTCTGCACTCGCACGCTTCAAAGCATCTACCATAATCAAAATTTCAAGCAGATTGTCATTTACAGGTGAGCTAGTTGATTGTAGGATAAAGACGTGTTTCCCACGGATTGATTCTTCGATGTTGACCTGAATCTCTCCATCTGAAAATTGGCGAACACTTGATTTCCCCAACTCTATCCCAATCTCCTGCGCCACACGTTTTGCCAATTCTTGATTAGAAGAAAGGGCAAACAGCTTTAAATCAGAAAAAGACATGATTTCCTCCGGTATATATGTATCGCTTGTGCTTTTCACAAGATTTTTCCATCTACCATTGTAGCGCTTTTTACACTATTTTTCAATCAAAAATAAAAGAAGGGCAGCATATTTGTGCCCTTGCATCATTCTTTTGAAAAGTATTCTAGTTCATCAACCCATCGTTCTTCTCAACAAAGCGATAAGCCTGATAAAAACCATAGAGAGCAATAGCCGTAACCAATGGAATTGCTAAAGGCAACTCTGTCTCTAATTCTACAAAAGGAGAGTTAAACAAGAAGTGAGTTCCTAAGGCTAAAGCTAGGAAAATAAGCCCATCTTTCTTGCCAACCTTCTGTTCTTTATAGGCTCTGTAAAGCAAGTAAACACCTACTACAGCCAGACCTGAAAAAGTCCAGTGAGAGGCAATACCTGAGATGATACGCTCTAAAATTCTCGAAATAGTAAAGTCAAATCCCTCTGGCAAATCTGTACGGATATAACCAATATCCTCAATCATTTGGAATCCCAAACCAGAAGCAATGCCTAGTAAAAACAAAGATTTTAATTTTCGTATAGGAATCAAAGCTAAAACAAAAACAAGTGGCAACAATTTCAAGGGTTCTTCTACCAAAGGAGCCACAATAGCACTTTCAAAAGCATTTAAAAATGCACTATCTGGGAAAAGAACACCCAGTAAATCATGGATATAGGTATTAGCAAAGCTAGACAACCAGCCTGAAAGGAACATTCCCCCCAATAAAGACAAGATCAAGGAGTTCTTTGGCAATTCCCATTTTTTCCCAATACGGAAAAGGAAATAAAGAGCCGGAATCATGTAAAAGAGAGCTAGAAAGATAGAAACTCCCATTAGTCCATATTCCGCACCTGACATCGAACCGTCCGTATAGTAGATGGTTTCATACTGCAAACCAATACATAGCAACAAGATAAAAATAAATAAAGTACTGTTTTTCTTCATACACTTTCTTTCTAAATGAAGTATTTATAATTCTACGACTGTCATACTTCCTGTATCCACATCGTAAATAGCACCAGAGATAATGACATCGTCTGGTATTAGGGGAGACTCGATAAGGAGTTGCATATCCTCGCGTACACTCTCCTCTATATCCTGGAAGGGCAAAAAGTCCTGATCTGACACATCGACACCTAGTTCCTCTTTTAAATACTTCTGAAAAGGACCATTTTCAAAGGTCTGAGCACCACAGTCTGTATGGTGCAATACCACAATCTCTCTTGTCCCCATTTGTTGCTGGGAAATAACTAGCGAACGAATCATGTCTTCTGTCACTCGACCACCTGCATTCCGCAAGATATGAGCATCCCCAAGTGCTAATCCCAAAGCTTGAGCAACGTGCAGACGTGAGTCCATACAGGTCACAATGGCTACTCTAGTTTTGGGTTTAAGTGGCAGATTTAACTGCCCATGTAGGGCAACATAAGCCTGATTGGCTTGCATAAACTGTTCAAAATACGACACGATTCCCTCCTCGAAAATTTGATAGTCAAATATTTCTCCTATCTTATCATTTTTAAGAAGATTTGTCACGGATTATGCAAAGACCTTTTTCAAAACTTCCTGAATCGTTGTCACTCCAATAACCTGAATTTCCTTAGGCGGAGTGATTCCTGTCAAGGAATTCTTAGGTACATAAATCTTAGTAAAACCCAGTTTAGCAGCTTCATTGATGCGCTGCTCAATACGATTCACGCGCCGAATCTCTCCCGTCAAGCCAAGTTCTCCTACAAAACATTCCTGAGGATTAGTTGGCTTGTCTTTATAGCTCGAAGCAATAGCAACCGCAACAGCTAAGTCAATGGCAGGTTCATCCAATTTAACACCGCCAGCAGATTTAAGATAAGCATCCTGATTTTGCAAGAGAAGACCTGCCCGTTTTTCCAAAACAGCCATAATCAAGCTAGCACGATTAAAATCAAGTCCTGTCGTAGTACGCTTGGCATTTCCAAACATGGTAGGTGTCACCAAAGCCTGAACCTCCGCCAAAATCGGACGCGTCCCTTCCATGGTCACAACGATTGATGAACCAGTCGCCCCATCCAAACGCTCTTCTAGGAAAACTTGACTCGGATTGAGTACCTCAACCAATCCGCCTGACTGCATCTCAAAAATCCCAATCTCATTAGTGGAGCCAAAACGGTTTTTGACCGCTCTCAAAATACGAAAGGTATGGTGGCGCTCTCCTTCAAAGTAAAGCACTGTATCCACCATATGCTCCAACATTCTCGGCCCAGCTAAGGTTCCTTCCTTGGTCACATGGCCTACGATAAAAATAGCAATATTGTTGGTCTTAGCCAACTGCATAAGCTCAGCGGTTACCTCACGCACTTGAGAAACAGATCCCTGTACCCCTGAAATCTCAGGAGACATGATGGTTTGAATGGAGTCGATGATGAGAAAGTCTGGCTGAATTCTTTCTACCTCTGCGCGAACACTCTGCATATTGGTCTCTGCATAGAGATAAAACTCGCTATCAATATCTCCCAAGCGCTCTGCTCGTAGCTTAATTTGCTGGGCAGACTCCTCCCCACTGACATAGAGAACTGTCCCCACTTGGGACAACTGGGTTGAGACTTGTAGGAGAAGCGTTGACTTCCCAATCCCAGGATCCCCACCTATGAGTACGAGACTTCCTGGTACCACTCCGCCTCCAAGTACACGGTTAAATTCCTCCATCTCCGTCTTGGTTCGATTGACGTTGATTGACGTCACCTCAGCCAGTTTCATGGGCTTGGTTTTCTCACCTGTCAAGGACACACGCGCATTCTTGACCTCGGCAACCTCAACCTCTTCTACAAAAGAAGACCAAGACCCACAGTTGGGACAACGCCCCAGATATTTAGGGGAATTATAGCCACAATTTTGACATACAAATGTCGCTTTTTTCTTTGCGATAATAAACCTCTTTCTATATTTCTAACTCACACTCAATCACTTGGCAAAAATCAATCTTCTCATTTGGCACAAACTGACGCATGAGCATTCGATGAGCAACAACTACCACAGTCTGATGTTCTCGATACTTAGACATACATTCTAGAAACCGAGACTTCATCTCCGCAGCTGTCTCATATTGAATAGGACTATTAGGAAGTAATTCCCCCTTATTTTCTAGAAACATAGTACGAGCTTTTTCAAAATTATCTGTGCCACTTTCATAGACCTGCCATTCATGCAATAATGGCTCTACTCTCAAAGGAAGTCCCGTAGTACAAACTACATAAGAAGCCGTTTCTAAAGCTCTTGTGACTGCAGAAGATACGATTATTTCAGCTGACGAGAGTAAAGAATTTTTGCTCAGTTCCTGAGCCTGCTGCCGTCCCTTCTCAGACAAGGGCGCCAAATCTATCCCAAAACCCGTATAAGAACGTTCCTCTAACTCACGGTAATCTGGCTCCCCGTGACGTACAAAGATAATCTTCATTCTAGTGCCCTGTTGAACCAAATCCACCAGTTCGAACGCCATCAGCCGCATCTCCATCTGCAATTAAGAAAGGAGCAAAGACAGCCTGGACCACACGTTCCCCAACTTTGAGAATCACTTCTTGGTCTGTGATATTCTTCATCTGCGCAAAAATATGCCCTTCATTTCCAGGATTTCCATAATAATCCCCATCAATGACACCAACCGAGTTAATCAAGACCAGACCCTTCTTACGAGGATTTGAAGAACGATCATAAAGGTAAAGAACCTCAGTCGGCTGCATATAAGCCTTAACCCCTGTCGGAACCAAGACAATCTCTCCTGGCGCAATAACCGTACGCACAGCAACCTTTAAATCGTAACCAGCCGCATGCGCCGTCTCACGCTTCGGCAATAAATTTTCATCTGTAAAAGTCGAAACTAATTCAAAACCACGAATTTTCATCATCTTCTCTTTTCTATTATCATTTATTCTAGATTATTCTATCTTATTTATTCGGAAAAAGCACGAAAAAAAGAGCACACAATTCAAATCGCTTAGGGCTGCTGGATTCCTCCCCTGACCCGCTTCACGCAGAACTGTTGCTCCACTATTAATTATATCACATTCCTATTCATTTTAAAAGCAAAATTATTTTTTCCGTCTATTTCTAAAAAAGTCCTGCATAATAGCTGCGCATTCATCTTCCAAAATTCCCGTTTCAACATCCACACGATGATTAAGACGCTCATCTGTCAAGATATCGTACAAGCTTCCAGCAGCGCCAAATTTCTGGTTTTTAGCCCCATAGACCACGTTTGTAATACGGGCAAGTCCAATCGCCCCACTACACATGACACAAGGCTCAATGGTCACAAAAAGAGTGCAATCCAGCAAGCGCCAGCTCTCCTCACTAAGGTTCGCATGCTCTATAGCCATAATCTCCGCATGCATAACCGCTCGTTGCAATTCCTCACGTGCATTATGCCCGCGACCAATGATTTCTCCGTCCTTAACAATCACACAACCAATTGGAATTTCATCGTGTTCAAGAGCAATCTCAGCCTCTTTCAATGCCTCTCTCATGAAGCTTTCTTTTTCTTCAACTGTATAATTCATCAATTTCCCTTTTTCTACTTGTCGATTTTATTATTATATCATGAATCCCAAGACAAAAAAAGCCACCGAATGCGGTGACTTTATAGGGAGATTATTATGAAAAAGAAAAGTTTAGGATATTTGTTACAACAAGTTAGGAGGTCTTCTTGTAACTGTCTATAGTATACCCGACCTATCTTAAACAAATCTTAAAATTCTCTTAGGACCAAACACTTTCTAAAATATTTGTTTGTTCACGACCAGGACCTACTGAGAAAGTAGAAATACGAACTCCAACCAATTCACTCACACGACGAACATAGTTACGCGCATTCTCAGGAAGATCTTCCAAATTACGAACTCCAGTAATATCTTCTGACCAACCTGGCAACTCTTCATAGATAGGCTTGCAACGTTTCAATTGCTCAAGACTAGCTGGATAGTAGTCAATACGTTGACCATCAAGATCATAGGCCACACAGATTTTCACTGTATCTAAACCACTCAAAACATCGATAGAGTTCAATGAAAGATTAGTAATACCAGAAACACGACGGCTATGACGCATCACAACTGAGTCAAACCAACCTACACGACGTGGACGACCAGTTGTTGTACCATATTCATGACCTACTTCACGGATACGTTCTCCCACTTCATCAAACAACTCAGTTGGGAAAGGACCGTCTCCTACACGACTCGTATAGGCTTTACATACACCAACAACCTTGTCAATCTTACTTGGACCAACACCAGAACCAATCGTAACACCACCAGCCACAGGGTTTGAAGAAGTAACAAATGGATAAGTACCTTGGTCAATATCTAGCATAACACCTTGTGCACCTTCAAAAAGCACACGTTTCCCGTTATCAAGCGCATCATTCAAAATGACAGATGTGTCTGTCACATATTTCTTGATTTGTTGACCATATGCGTAATACTCTTCAAAAATATCATCGAAAGCAATAGCTTTACTGTCATACAATTTTTCAAAAAGACGATTCTTTTCAGCAAGGTTACGTTCTAAACGCTCACGGAAAATATCTTTATCCAAAAGATCGGCGATACGAATTCCAACACGAGCAGCCTTGTCCATATAAGCTGGACCAATTCCCTTGATTGTAGTCCCAATCTTATTGTCGCCCTTAGCTTCTTCTTGCAAACGGTCTAACTCGATATGATAAGGCAAAATAACATGCGCGCGATCAGAAATACGCAAGTTATCAGTTGTCACACCCTCCTCATGAAGATAGCTCAACTCTTTCACAAGAGATTTAGGATTTACAACCATACCATTCCCAATAACAGAAATTTTTTCAGGGAAGAAAATTCCGGATGGAATCAAGTGCAATTTAAACTTCTTGCCATCAATCACAATCGTGTGCCCTGCATTATCACCACCTTGGTAACGTGCAATCACTTCTGCATTCGCTGAAAGGAAGTCTGTAATCTTCCCTTTACCTTCATCCCCCCATTGGGTACCTACAACAACAACTGAAGTCATAATCTTGTCTGAGCCCTCAGGCTCTTCCTTTCTCACATACATGGCAGGACTCTCACCTGCAATTATATCTTACAATTTATTATAAGAAAAAATCGCCTTTTTATCAAGAAGAAACAATAGAAAGATTTGCTATTTCCAACTATTAAAAAATGTTTTAGAAAAAATTCCGGCTATTTATCATTATTTTCCCACAAAAAGTTAAATTTGTTCGGAAATTAACTCATATTGTCTCAACAAGCAACAAAACCTTGTTTCATTATCAATTTTTCAAGATACAAACGATAAGCAACACGATAATGGTAAACGATAAAATCCCTACGACACCCAATGCCATATCGAACTAAATAATAAATCAAAAATTTAAAATGAAAATGTTCCCAGTCCCAACTATTACCAAAGAAAGTAGCATACTCTTCTTCGATACTGTCATAGAAATCCGCCATCTGCTCATAAATACTTTTTAGCATAAGCATACACTCCTTTACTTTTTATGATCTTATTCTAACAAAAAATTTTAATTAATCATTAATAATTCCTGAATTGTTAAAATACCAACCTCAATAAGATAAAAAATAGGAAAAGTTGACAGAATAGAAACAAATTTACTACCTAAATTAGACTATTATAGACCTTATTAACTGAGGTAAATACTAAAAGAGACTGAGGTAAAAATCTTAAAATAAGAAAAACGCATAGTATCAAATTTTTCAAACTATCTTTAAAACATTTCTCAAAGATAACAAGAAAATTGTCAATGCCCTTAAACTAGCCTATTCTAACGCCAAACTAGAAGTCACTAATAATCTCATCAAACTTATCAAGCGCAACGCCTTTGGTTTTTGGAACTTTAAAAACTTCAAAGAAAGGACGAAATTTGCCTTTTCTCGAGATTAGCTTTTCTGGCTCTATAATATTTGTAGTGGGTAAATCCCCTATGGATATTATGGAACCTATTTTAGGGTAGAAAAAAATTCCATAAGATTTATAATGAAAAGCGACCAAACCATCATTAGAAAGATTCATATGGAACAATTACATTTTATCACAAAACTACTAGACATTAAAGACCCTAATATTCAAATTATAGATATCATCAATAGGGATTCCCACAAAGAAATCATTGCTAAATTGGATTATGATGCCCCATCTTGTCCTGATTGTGGAAGTATAATGAAAAAATATGACTTTCAAAAAACCTCTAAGATCCCTTACCTCGAAACGACTAGTATGCCTACTAGAATTCTCCTTAGAAAGCGTCGATTCAAGTGCTATCACTGTTCAAAAATGATGGTGTCTGAAACTTCTATCGTCAAGAAAAATATCTCGCTTCATTAGGTGAGAGATAGATGATTAATTATATAACAAAAAAGAGGTCAAAACCTCTTTTAATTAACTACTCCGCCAGTAGGACTCGAACCTACGACATCATGATTAACAGTCATGCGCTACTACCAACTGAGCTATGGCGGAATAAAGCTAAGCGACTTCCATATCTCACAGGGGGCAACCCCCAACTACTTCCGGCGTTCTAGGGCTTAACTTCTGTGTTCGGCATGGGTACAGGTGTATCTCCTAGGCTATCGTCACTTAACTCTGAGTAA
>NZ_JAQFJG010000005.1 GCF_030439915.1 Streptococcus sp. SPS1 | reverse complement strand
AATCAGGCGGTTAGAGGTTCGACTCCTCTAGGGTGCATTTTTCTATTTAACTCGGGAAGTAGCTCAGCTTGGTAGAGTACTTGGTTTGGGACCAAGGTGTCGCAGGTTCGAATCCTGTCTTCCCGATTAATTATCTGGATACTTAAGATATCTTTTTTTCTTCTTTGTCAACTGTAGTAGGTTGATATAATAGTATTAGACCTTGAGAAATCAAGGTCTTTTTTGAAGTACGACGAGCATGTCGTATATCTGAGGTGTAAGTCCTCTGTGGGCACCCGCTACCGGTGAACCCAATAGCGATTCCCAAGCCTGACTATCGTGAGGTAGCGGATTAAAACGGTCTGGGGATAGACCGTTTTAAGTCTGACGCTGGAAATAAGAATCGTTAGAGGAAGGGATAGCGAAATCGTGGCTCTACGAACAGGAACGTGATAGTAAGGCGTATATAGCGGATAAGGGGGCTTTCAAACTCTAAAGTCCAAAAAGGTAGTCGTAACCTATATGCGTAAATCACGAGAGTAAACGAGGAAAGATGTACGACTTATCCCGTGAGGTCTCATGAGCGCTGAATGCGTAGTAACAACGAATCATGAGAAGTCAGCCGAACCCATAGTAGTGAAGAAACTTCTGTAATGGAAGTGGAGCGAAGGGGAGAATACTCAAACAGTCTGGGGAGAGACTGTTTGAGGTCTGTCGCTAGAAAGAGAAAACGACAGTTCGAAGTAATCCTACTTCACTTGTGTCTGTAAAACGAGCGGTCTGATAGAACTGGACTCTGTCACGTATTGACTAGATGAAGGTTCACCAATATAAGATGTCCCTTAGGCACCAAAACAAGAAAGGAATACGCACATGTCAAAATTGTTAGATAAGATATTATCACGCGAAAATATGCTTGAAGCCTACAATTAAGTAAAATCCAATAAGGGCTCAGCTGGGATTGATGGAATTACTATCGAAGAGATGGATAATCATCTCAGACAAAATTGGCGCTTGACTAAGGAACTGATAAAACAGAGAAAATATAAGCCTCAACCAGTTCTTAGAGTTGAGATTCCTAAACCAAACGGAGGCATCCGTCAACTAGGAATTCCAACAGTTATGGATAGAATGATTCAACAGGCCATTGTTCAAGTCATTAGCCCTATTTGTGAACCCCATTTCTCAGATATGAGTTATGGTTTCAGACCAAATAGGTCATGTGAAAAAGCCATCATAAAGCTCTTAGAGTACTTAAATGACGGCTATGAGTGGATAGTGGATATAGACCTAGAGAAATTTTTCGATACAGTTCCTCAAGATAGATTGATGTCCTTAGTACATAACATTATCGAAGACGGAGATACGGAATCCTTGATTCGTAAGTATCTTCATTCAGGTGTTATCATTAATGGTCAGCGTCATAAAACGCTAGTTGGTACACCACAGGGAGGAAATTTATCTCCTCTCTTATCCAATATTATGCTTAATGAATTGGACAAAGAATTAGAAAAGAGGGGACTTCGATTTGTGCGCTACGCAGATGATTGTGTGATTACGGTCGGAAGCGAGGCAGCCGCTAAGCGTGTGATGTATTCAGTCAGTCGTTTTATTGAGAAACGACTAGGTTTGAAAGTAAACATGACCAAGACTAAGATTACCAGACCAAGAGAGTTGAAATATCTAGGTTTTGGGTTCTGGAAATCATCAGATGGTTGGAAAAGTCGTCCCCATCAAGATAGTGTTCGGAGATTTAAGCTTAAATTGAAGAAACTAACACAGAGGAAATGGAGTATAGACTTAACAAGACGTATTGAGCAACTGAATTTGTCTATTCGAGGATGGATAAACTATTTCTCGCTGGGAAATATGAAGCGCATAGTCGCTAGCATAGATGAGCGCTTGCGTACTCGCCTACGAGTGATTATCTGGAAGCAATGGAAGAAGAAATCGAGACGATTATGGGGATTGCTTAAGTTAGGAGTTCCTAAATGGATAGCAGATAAGGTATCTGGCTGGGGCGACCACTACCAATTAGTAGCTCAGAAGTCGGTACTTAAACGTGCTATATCAAAACCAGTCCTTGAAAAACGTGGACTGGTTTCGTGTTTGGATTATTACCTTGAACGACATGCGTTAAAAGTTAGTTGAAGCGCCGTATGCCGAACGGCACGTACGGTGGTGTGAGAGGGGCTAGAGATTATTCCCTACTCGATTTTCAGTAATTCATTTTGGCAGCGTATACTTTTTGTCTCCAGTCTTTTCAATAAATACCGTAGTTTAGGTATCCACATTGAAATTTAACAGATTTTATAATTCTTACAAATTTTTAAGAAAACAATAGACTAGTTTTTTTGTTGTACGCATAATATATGTGTTTGCATTGTAAACATTTCTGCTCTTTTTGATTTTAATTGAGTATTAGTTTACATTATAGTGTGAATTGGATTTGATATTTCTTTTGAGGAAGCTGCCTTAGATTTTTCTAATTGTGTTTTATTGTATAGTGTATCTTGCTTGTTTTGAACAGAATTTTTTATGACATTTGTCATATTTTCTAGTGACAGAAGCTTCTATCTCCTCTGATTTCAAAAGACTATAATTGTAGTATCAAATGGAGGAAAAAGAGATGAGAAATAAAATGATTATCGCAGTGAGTTTAGTAGTAGCAGGAGTTATGACCTATCTCATGTTTTCGGGATTGGATGAAGATTTCTACCATTTTCCTTGGGAGTTATTTGCTGGCTTTGGAATGATGTCTTGGCTTGTCAGAGAAGGTTTGAAATTAGTAAGAGATGTGAAAAAGGAGTTTGAGGAATGAAAAGAGGGATCATCTATTTCTTTATCGGCCTGTCCCTCTTGGTATGGTTAGTGGAAATGTTTACAGGTTGGTTTGACCAAACCTTGCTTCACCAATTCATCCGTGGTGCCTGGGGACTGGGATTTATGATTTTTATCGCCTTTCCTATGGGAAAGGAGTGGCTGAAAGGAGAATATCATGATCATGATTAAGGTAGAAAGCCTAAAGAAAAACATCAATGGCAAGGCTATTTTGAAGGATATTTCCTTTGAGGTAGCTGAAGGTGAATGCGTCGCCTTGATTGGGCCCAATGGTGCTGGTAAGACCACACTCTTGGACTGTCTGCTTGGAGATAAACTGGTCACAAGCGGTCAAGTATCCATCCAAGGCTTGTCAGTGACGAGTTCTCAGTTAGACTATATTAGAGGTTATCTGCCTCAAGAAAATGTCATCGTTCAGAAACTAAAGGTCAAAGAGTTGATTGTTTTCTTTCAACGTATTTATCCAAATCCCTTGAGCAACCAGGAAATCGACCAACTATTGCAGTTTGACCAGCAACAAAAAGAGCAATTCGCAGAAAAATTATCAGGTGGACAAAAGCGTCTTTTCTCTTTTGTCTTGACCTTAATTGGGCGACCGAAGCTTGTCTTTTTAGATGAGCCAACTGCTGCCATGGATACCTCTACCCGTCAACGTTTTTGGGAAATTGTTCGGGACCTAAAAGCGCAAGGAGTCACCATTCTCTATTCGTCTCATTATATTGAAGAGGTAGAGCATACGGCTGACCGGATTTTGGTTTTAAATAAGGGAGAGTTGATTCGTGATACGACGCCTCTAGCTATGCGTAGTGAGGGAATTGAAAAGCATTTTATCCTTCCTCTGGCATACAAGGAAGTCATTGAGCAGTCTAACTTGGTTGAAAACTGGTCACAAAAACAAGATGCTTTGCAAGTAGTTACACGTGAAGCGGATGCTTTTTGGCAACTGTTAGTGCAAGCAGGATGTAGGATTCAAGAAATTGAAGTCAATAATCGTAGCTTGTTGGATACAATCTTTGAAGAAACACAAAAGGGAGATGACTAAGATGAAACGATGGATCGCATTAAATAAGATAGAATTTCTATTGACCAAACGGCAACTAGTTTATTATTTATTATCAGTAGGGATGCCGACAGCCTTCTATTTATTCTTTTCAGGCATGTACCAGGACACACCTGGTGGACCAGCTAATTTTATGCGTGATTACCTCATCTCCATGACAGCCTTTTCCATGATGTCGACAGCTATGTTTTCATTCCCAGCTGTTTTACATACAGATAAAATCAACAACTGGCAGAAAACATTGCGTCATACTCCGGTAAATATGGTAGAATATTATCTATCAAAGATAACAAGTATGCTGGTTGATTATTTGGTTTCAATCTTGGTGGTTTTCTCAGTTGGGCATTTTGTAAGAGGTGTGGACATACCTCTAGCAAGCTGGGTTGGAGCTGCGATTTTGCTGATTATGGGAAGTATTGCTTTTGTAGCGCTTGGCTTGACCTTGACGCTCTTACCAACTAGTCAGCTGATGTCTGTCGTGGGCAATCTTCTCTATCTAGGCTTGGCTGTTTTAGGTGGACTCTGGATGCCCATCTCTTTATTTCCAGACTGGATGCAAGCAATCGGGAAGTGCCTACCAACTTATCAGTTGATGGAGTTGCTCAAGACCTTCTTAAACGAGGGTAGCATCAATCTATCAGCCACAGTTTATCTACTTGTTTTTTCAGCAGTTTTGTTTGGTTTGACCATTTACCTTCAAGGTCATAAGGAGAATGCTTAATGCTTGAAAGACTGAAAAGCATACACTATATGTTTTGGGCCAGTTTAATTTTTATGATTTTCCCCATCCTACCTGTAGTGACTGGGTGGCTTTCTGCCTGGCATTTATTGATTGATATTCTATTTGTAGTGGCGTATTTGGGTGTTTTAACAACTAAGAGCCAGCGCCTATCTTGGCTATATTGGGGCCTCATGCTGACTTATGTAGTTGGGAATACTGCCTTTGTTGCTGTTAATTATATCTGGTTTTTCTTTTTCCTATCCAATCTCTTAAGTTATCATTTCAGCGTAGGTGGTTTAAAGTCTTTACATGTCTGGACTTTTCTTCTTGCTCAAGTCCTTGTTGTGGGCCAACTTTTGATTTTTCAGAGAATTGAAGTTGAGTTTCTATTCTATCTACTTGTAATTCTTGCTTTTGTCGATTTAATGACTTTTGGCTTGGTTCGGATTCGGATTGTGGAGGATTTGAAAGAAGCACAGGCTAAGCAAAATGCCCAGATAAATCTATTGCTTGCTGAAAATGAACGCAGTCGTATCGGTCAAGATTTGCATGATAGTCTGGGGCATACCTTTGCTATGCTGAGTGTTAAAACTGATCTAGCCTTGCAGTTATTTCAAATACAGGCTTATCCACAGGTGGAAAAGGAATTAAGAGAACTACAGCAAATTAGCAAAGAATCAATGCGTGAAGTGCGAACCATTGTGGAAAATCTTAAGTCTAGAACTTTGACATCCGAACTAGAGACTGTGAAAAAGATGTTAGAAATTGCTGGAATTGAGGTGGAAATAGCTAATCAACTAGATACAGCTAGCCTTACTCAGGAATTGGAGTCAACGGCCTCCATGATTTTGCTTGAGTTGGTGACCAATATCATCAAACATGCTAAAGCGTCTAAAGTCTACTTAAGATTAGAACGGACAGAGAAAGAACTCATTCTAACAGTGAGAGATGATGGCTGTGGCTTTACTTCTATAAAGGGGGATGACCTCCATACAGTTCGAGATCGTGTTCTTCCATTTTCGGGAGAAGTAAAGGTAATTAGTTGGAAACAACCGACAGAAGTTCAGGTTCGACTACCTTATAAGGAGAGAAACTAAGATGAAACTACTTGTTGCAGAAGATCAAAGTATGTTGCGAGATGCTATGTGCCAGTTGCTTGCCTTTCAAGCAGATGTAGAGTCTGTCTTACAAGCCAAGAATGGGCAAGAAGCAATCCAACTCTTAGAAAAAGAGTCCGTAGATATTGCCATTCTTGATGTAGAGATGCCTGTTAAGACAGGTCTTGAAGTCTTGGAGTGGATACGAGCAGAAAATCTAGAAACAAAGGTGGTTGTGGTGACGACCTTCAAGCGCCCAGGGTATTTTGAACGTGCGGTCAAGGCTGGAGTGGATGCTTATGTATTAAAGGAACGAAGCATTGCAGACCTCATGCAAACCTTGCACACTGTCCTCGAAGGAGGCAAGGAGTATTCGCCTGAATTGATGGAAGTGGTGATGATGCATCCCAATCCGTTGACAGAACAAGAGATTGCTGTTTTAGAGGGAATCGCTCAGGGCTTCTCTAACCAAGAAATTGCAGACAAACTTTATCTATCCAACGGAACCGTCCGAAACTATGTCACCAATATTCTTTCAAAACTAGATGCAGGTAATCGAACAGAGGCAGCTAATGTCGCAAAAGAATCTGGTTGGTTGTGATACTATCATATCTCGAAAACCATTATGTGCTAAAATTGATGGGATTGAATGGAACAATACTAACTTTAGGAGGGTGGGATTCCTCCCTTTTCTTTTTTTAGGGAACACTACAAAAGAGCTAAAATTAACAATAAAAAAGAAAAATATCTTGACAACCAAGGGAAAATTTTGTTACAATAATAGACGGTACTTTTTACTTTTGGTCTCTCAAGAGTGTACAGGGACGTGCTGACAAATGTTGCAAAAGTACACACAGATGATAGCTGTCACCAAGTGTATCATCACCAAAAATAAAAAACACAGGAGAATGTAGATGCCTACAATTAACCAATTGGTTCGCAAACCGCGTAAATCAAAAGTAGAAAAATCTAAATCACCAGCTTTGAACGTTGGTTACAACAGTCATAAAAAAGTTCAAACAAACGTTTCTTCACCACAAAAACGTGGTGTTGCAACTCGTGTTGGAACAATGACACCTAAAAAACCTAACTCAGCCCTTCGTAAATTCGCTCGTGTACGTTTGAGCAACCTTATCGAAGTTACTGCCTACATCCCAGGTATCGGACACAACTTGCAAGAGCACAGCGTGGTGCTTCTTCGTGGTGGACGTGTAAAAGACCTTCCGGGGGTACGTTACCATATCGTCCGTGGTGCACTTGATACTGCAGGTGTTAACGATCGTAAACAAGGCCGTTCTAAATACGGTACCAAACGTCCAAAAGCATAAGGAAAGGGGATAAAGAGAAATGAGTCGTAAAAATAGAGCTCCAAAACGTGACGTATTGCCAGATCCGCTTTACAATTCACAACTAGTTACTCGTCTTATCAACCGCGTTATGCTTGACGGTAAACGTGGTACAGCTGCTTCAATCGTTTACGGTGCTTTTGAGCAAATCAAAGAAGCTACTGGCAACGATGCACTTGAAGTATTTGAAACAGCTATGGAAAACATCATGCCTGTACTTGAAGTACGTGCACGTCGTGTTGGTGGTTCTAACTACCAAGTCCCAGTTGAGGTTCGTCCAGAACGTCGTACAACACTTGGACTTCGTTGGTTGGTAACAATTGCTCGTCTTCGTGGTGAACACACAATGCAAGACCGTCTTGCAAAAGAAATCTTGGATGCTGCTAACAACACTGGTGCAGCTGTTAAGAAACGTGAAGACACTCACCGTATGGCTGAAGCTAACCGTGCATTCGCACACTTCCGTTGGTAAGATTAAGATACTAAGGGCGTTAGAAAAGCGACTGAAAATTAGGAAGCTTGACGAAGAATCGAAGATTCTAGGAGAGCTTATCTATTTTCCGAGCTTTTAGCCCGAGTTCAAATTAGCTAAATCGATTAGTATTAGCTATAACTCAACTTACCATCTCGTAAGTTGAAACCAACAATAGCATGAAAACATTGAGAACGGGTAGGTCCTGCCTATCCGTTTTTATTAAAATCGTGTTATAATAGAATAGAAATCAAAAATAAATAGGAGAAACAAACCTCATGGCACGCGAATTTTCACTTGAAAAAACTCGTAATATCGGTATCATGGCTCACGTCGATGCCGGTAAAACAACAACTACTGAGCGTATTCTTTACTACACTGGTAAAATCCACAAAATCGGTGAAACTCACGAAGGTGCGTCACAAATGGACTGGATGGAGCAAGAGCAAGAACGTGGTATCACGATCACATCTGCTGCGACAACAGCTCAATGGAACAACCACCGCGTAAACATCATCGACACACCAGGACACGTGGACTTCACAATCGAAGTACAACGTTCTCTTCGTGTATTGGATGGTGCGGTTACCGTTCTTGACTCACAATCAGGTGTTGAGCCTCAAACTGAAACAGTTTGGCGTCAAGCAACTGAGTACGGAGTTCCACGTATCGTATTTGCCAACAAAATGGACAAAATCGGTGCTGACTTCCTTTACTCTGTAAGCACACTTCACGATCGTCTTCAAGCAAATGCACACCCAATCCAATTGCCAATCGGCTCTGAAGATGACTTCCGTGGTATCATCGACTTGATCAAGATGAAAGCTGAAATCTATACGAACGACCTTGGTACAGATATCCTTGAAGAAGACATCCCAGCTGAATATCTTGACCAAGCTCAAGAATACCGTGAAAAATTGATCGAAGCAGTTGCTGAAACTGACGAAGAATTGATGATGAAATACCTCGAAGGTGAAGAAATCACCAACGAAGAATTGAAAGCTGGTATCCGTAAAGCGACTATCAACGTTGAATTCTTCCCAGTATTGTGTGGTTCAGCCTTCAAAAACAAAGGTGTTCAATTGATGCTTGATGCGGTTATCGACTACCTTCCAAGCCCACTTGACATCCCAGCGATCAAAGGTATTAACCCAGATACAGACGCTGAAGAAACTCGTCCAGCATCTGACGAAGAGCCATTTGCAGCTCTTGCCTTCAAGATCATGACTGACCCATTCGTAGGTCGTTTGACATTCTTCCGTGTTTACTCAGGTGTGCTTCAATCAGGTTCTTACGTATTGAACACTTCTAAAGGTAAACGTGAACGTATCGGACGTATCCTTCAAATGCACGCTAACAGCCGTCAAGAAATCGACACTGTTTACTCAGGTGATATCGCTGCTGCCGTTGGTTTGAAAGATACTACAACTGGTGACTCATTGACAGATGAAAAAGCTAAAATCATCCTTGAGTCAATCAACGTTCCAGAACCAGTTATCCAATTGATGGTTGAGCCAAAATCTAAAGCTGACCAAGACAAGATGGGTATCGCCCTTCAAAAATTGGCTGAAGAAGATCCAACATTCCGCGTTGAAACAAACGTTGAAACTGGTGAAACAGTTATCTCAGGTATGGGAGAGCTTCACCTTGACGTCCTTGTTGACCGTATGCGTCGTGAGTTCAAAGTTGAAGCGAACGTAGGTGCTCCTCAAGTATCTTACCGTGAAACATTCCGCGCTTCTACTCAAGCACGTGGATTCTTCAAACGTCAGTCTGGTGGTAAAGGTCAATTTGGTGATGTATGGATTGAATTTACTCCAAATGAAGAAGGTAAAGGATTCGAATTCGAAAACGCAATCGTCGGTGGTGTGGTTCCTCGTGAATTTATCCCAGCGGTTGAAAAAGGTTTGGTAGAATCTATGGCTAACGGTGTTCTTGCAGGTTACCCAATGGTTGACGTTAAAGCTAAGCTTTACGATGGTTCATACCACGATGTCGACTCATCTGAAACTGCCTTCAAGATCGCGGCTTCACTTGCTCTTAAAGAAGCTGCTAAATCAGCACAACCAGCTATCCTTGAGCCAATGATGCTTGTAACAATCACTGTTCCAGAAGAAAACCTTGGTGATGTTATGGGGCACGTAACTGCTCGTCGTGGACGTGTAGATGGTATGGAAGCACACGGTAACAGCCAAATCGTTCGTGCTTACGTTCCACTTGCTGAAATGTTCGGTTACGCAACAGTTCTTCGTTCTGCATCTCAAGGACGTGGTACATTCATGATGGTATTTGACCACTACGAAGATGTACCTAAGTCAGTACAAGAAGAAATCATTAAGAAAAACAAAGGTGAAGACTAATCAGTCCTCGCTCTAGAAGGAAGTCACTTAGTGGCTTCCTTTTGTCTTTAGAAAATACTTCTAAATATGGTAAAATAGTAGGAGAATAATGTGAGGAAAATGAATGTCAAACAGTTTTGAAATTTTGATGAATCAACTGGGGATGTCTGCTGAAATGAGACAGGATCCTGCTTTATCACAGGCTGATATTGAGCGAGTTGTGGTTCATAAAATTAGTAAGGTATGGGAGTTTCATTTCGTATTTTCTAATATTTTACCGATTGAAATCTTTTTAGAATTAAAGAAAGGTTTGAGGGAAGAATTTTCTAAGACAGGCAATAAAGCTGTTTTTGAAATCAAGGCTCGCTCTCAAGAATTTTCAAACCAGCTTTTGCAGGCCTACTATAGGGAGGCTTTTTCTGAGGGGCCATGTGCTAGTCAAGGTTTTAGGTCCCTTTATCAGAATTTGCGAGTTCGTGCGGAGGGCAATCAGCTATTTATTGAGGGCTCAGAGGCGATTGATAAGGAACATTTTAAGAAAAATCACCTTCCTAATTTAGCCAAACAACTTAAGAAGTTTGGTTTTCCAATTTTTAACTGTCAAGTAGAGAAAAATGATGTCCTGACCCAAGAGCAAGAGGAAGCCTTTCATGCTGAAAATGAGCAGATTGTTCAAGCTGCCAATGAGGAAGCGCTTCGTGCTATGGAACAACTAGAACAGATGGCACCTCCTCCAGCTGAAGAGAAACCAGCCTTTGATTTTCAAGCTAAAAAAGCTGCAGCTAAACCGAAGTTGGACAAGGTGGAGATTACTCCTATGATTGAAGTGACGACGGAGGAAAATCGTCTGGTCTTTGAAGGGGTTGTTTTTGATGTGGAGCAAAAAGTGACCAGAACAGGGCGTGTTTTGATCAACTTTAAAATGACGGACTACACTTCAAGTTTTTCTATGCAAAAGTGGGTTAAAAATGAGGAAGAGGCCCAGAAATTTGACCTTATCAAGAAGAATTCTTGGCTCCGAGTGCGTGGGAATGTGGAGATGAATAACTTCACACGCGATTTGACTATGAATGTGCAGGATGTGCAGGAAGTTGTTCACTATGAGCGGAAGGATTTGATGCCAGAAGGTGAGCGTCGGGTTGAGTTTCATGCTCATACTAACATGTCGACTATGGATGCTTTGCCAGAGGTAGAAGAAATCGTTGCGACAGCTGCTAAGTGGGGACACAAGGCGGTTGCCATCACGGATCATGGAAATGTCCAGTCCTTCCCACATGGCTATAAGGCGGCTAAGAAAGCGGGAATCCAGCTGATCTATGGTATGGAAGCCAATATCGTGGAGGACCGTGTCCCTATCGTTTATAACGAAGTGGGGATGGACTTGTCCGAAGCAACCTATGTGGTCTTTGACGTGGAAACGACGGGGCTATCAGCCATCTATAATGATTTGATTCAGGTTGCGGCCTCTAAGATGTACAAGGGGAATGTCATTGCCGAATTTGATGAATTTATTAATCCCGGGCATCCCTTGTCAGCCTTTACTACTGAGTTGACTGGAATTACAGATGATCATGTAAAAAATGCCAAACCACTGGAACAAGTTCTGCAAGAATTCCAAGAATTCTGCAAGGATACAGTCTTAGTTGCCCACAATGCCACCTTTGACGTTGGATTTATGAATGCCAATTATGAGCGTCATGCTCTTCCAAAGATTAGTCAGCCAGTTATTGATACACTGGAGTTTGCTAGAAACCTCTATCCTGAGTATAAGCGTCATGGTTTGGGACCTTTGACCAAGCGTTTTGGTGTGGCCTTAGAACATCACCACATGGCCAACTACGATGCGGAAGCTACTGGTCGTCTGCTCTTCATCTTTATCAAAGAGGTAGCAGAAAAACATGGTGTGACCGATCTAGTTAGACTTAATATTGATTTGATTAGTCCAGATTCTTATAAAAAAGCTCGGATCAAGCATGCGACCATCTATGTCAAGAATCAAGTAGGACTAAAAAATATCTTTAAGCTGGTTTCCTTGTCTAATACTAAGTACTTTGAAGGGGTGCCACGGATTCCGAGAACAGTTCTAGATGCTCATCGGGAAGGTTTGATTTTGGGGTCGGCTTGTTCAGAAGGTGAAGTTTTTGATGCGGTTGTTTCCCAAGGTGTGGATGCGGCGGTTGAGGTGGCCAAGTATTATGACTTTATCGAGGTCATGCCACCAGCTATCTATGCGCCCTTGATTGCTAAAGAGCAGGTCAAGGATATGGAGGAACTCCAGACCATCATCAAGAGTTTGATAGAGGTCGGCGACCGCCTTGGCAAGCCTGTTCTGGCTACGGGAAATGTTCACTATATCGAACCGGAAGAAGAGATTTATCGTGAAATTATCGTCCGTAGTTTGGGGCAGGGGGCTATGATTAACCGGACTATTGGTCATGGCGAACATGCCCAACCAGCACCTCTTCCCAAGGCTCATTTTAGAACGACCAATGAGATGTTGGATGAATTTGCTTTCTTGGGAGAGGAACTGGCACGTAAACTGGTTATTGAAAATCCCAATGCCTTGGCAGAAATCTTTGAACCTGTTGAGGTTGTTAAGGGGGACTTGTACACGCCTTTCATCGATAAGGCTGAAGAAACGGTCGCTGAGTTGACTTATAAGAAAGCTTTTGAGATTTATGGAAATCCGCTGCCAGATATTGTTGATTTGCGGATTGAAAAAGAATTGACTTCCATTCTGGGGAATGGATTTGCTGTGATTTATCTGGCCTCGCAGATGCTGGTTCAACGTTCCAATGAACGGGGTTACTTGGTTGGCTCTCGTGGGTCTGTAGGATCTAGTTTCGTTGCGACCATGATTGGGATTACGGAGGTTAATCCTCTCTCTCCTCACTATGTCTGTGGTCAGTGTCAATACAGCGAGTTTATCACCGATGGTTCTTATGGTTCAGGATTTGATATGCCCAATAAGGATTGTCCAAACTGTGGTCATAAACTCAGTAAAAACGGACAGGATATTCCGTTTGAAACCTTCCTTGGTTTTGATGGAGACAAGGTTCCTGATATTGACTTGAACTTCTCGGGAGAAGATCAACCTAGCGCCCATTTGGATGTACGTGATATCTTTGGCGAGGAATACGCCTTCCGTGCAGGAACGGTTGGTACGGTGGCTGCCAAGACTGCCTATGGATTTGTCAAGGGTTACGAGCGAGATTATGGAAAGTTTTATCGTGATGCAGAGGTGGAACGTCTTGCCCAAGGTGCTGCTGGTGTCAAGCGGACAACAGGACAACACCCGGGAGGAATCGTTGTTATTCCGAACTACATGGATGTTTACGACTTTACGCCTGTCCAGTATCCAGCAGATGACGTGACGGCTGAATGGCAGACGACTCACTTTAACTTCCATGATATTGATGAGAATGTCCTCAAACTTGATGTGCTGGGACATGATGATCCGACCATGATTCGAAAACTCCAGGACTTGTCTGGGATTGATCCTAATGAAATCCCTATGGATGACGAAGGCGTGATGGCCCTCTTCTCTGGGACGGATGTGTTAGGGGTAACACCTGAGCAAATCGGAACGCCTACGGGCATGCTGGGGATTCCAGAGTTTGGAACAAACTTTGTCCGAGGCATGGTCGATGAAACCCATCCGACGACCTTTGCAGAATTGCTTCAGTTGTCAGGGTTGTCCCACGGTACCGACGTTTGGCTGGGCAATGCCCAAGATTTGATTAAGCAAGGAATAGCGGATCTATCGACTGTTATCGGTTGTCGGGACGACATCATGGTTTACCTCATGCATGCTGGTCTCGAACCTAAGATGGCCTTTACCATTATGGAACGGGTACGTAAGGGCTTGTGGCTCAAGATTTCCGAAGAGGAACGCAATGGCTACATCGAAGCCATGAAAGCTAATAAGGTGCCAGAGTGGTATATCGAATCCTGTGGGAAAATTAAGTACATGTTCCCTAAAGCTCATGCGGCAGCCTACGTTATGATGGCCTTGCGTGTAGCTTACTTCAAGGTTCACCATCCCATTTATTACTACTGTGCTTACTTCTCCATTCGTGCTAAGGCTTTTGATATCAAGACTATGGGTGCAGGTTTGGATGCTATCAAGCGAAGAATGGAAGAAATCTCTGAAAAACGGAAGAACAATGAGGCCTCTAATGTGGAGATTGATCTCTATACAACTCTTGAGATTGTCAATGAGATGTGGGAACGTGGTTTCAAGTTTGGTAAACTCGATCTCTACCGTAGTCAGGCGACAGAGTTCCTCATCGATGGGGATACCCTCATTCCGCCATTTGTAGCAATGGATGGTCTGGGAGAGAACGTTGCTAAGCAGTTGGTGCGAGCGCGTGAAGAGGGAGAATTCCTCTCTAAAACAGAACTACGCAAGCGTGGTGGACTCTCATCAACATTGGTTGAAAAGATGGATGAAATGGGGATTCTGGGCAATATGCCAGAGGATAACCAGTTGAGTTTGTTTGATGAGTTGTTTTAAAAGTTTGAAATGTCTTGTGTAGGTTTGAGGTTGTATCATGATGGAAAAGAAAAAAAGAGCAACACCCTGGAAATCAGGGAAAGTTATTTCTATATGTTTACGAAATGGCGTTTATATCTTAGCACAAATGGTGCGTGATCCCTATCTGGTATTTTTCAACCATTTTAATGAGGAAAATAACTGGAAGGGTGTGACCTTGAAAGAGGAAGATATCCTCTTTTGTAAGGCTGTTACTCGCCAGTTTCTACGCTATAGTCCTGTAGCGATTGTCAAAGAAGTTACCCCCCTGTTAGATTATGAACTGCCTAAAGAATGGATTTATAGCCATATTGGAGGACATCCTATTACTGTTTCGGTAAAGGGAAGGGAGCGCCAACTTTCTGGTTTTGGTAGATGTTGTTCTTTGGTTCTGGCGGATAAAGATAGTGGACTACCAGAAGATAATCCACTTATGGGACTCTTCCAATCCTATATCATATCAGATATCAAAGAACAGGATTGGGATCGGGTAGGTCAGGCTGAATTTATGTCTATTGAAGTATTTCCAACACTCAACGAACGTCTCTATCTTTGCTTTCTTTATGGAAAAAATATAAATCCAGAACAAGATATCTCTTTAGGAAAGCCTCTACCTGATGACTATGAAACCTATATAGATATCCTCACAAATAGTCCAGAGGCACGACTCCTCTACCTAGGAGAGCATGAAGAATAAGAAAGGACATTTCATGAAACTAAGAATATTCGCGGAAGATAAGCCGGCTGAGAAGGTATTTGAATATCAATTAGAACTTGCTGATCGTACAATTCTTCTATCAACAGTACTCTTGTCAGGTGCCATTGCTTTAGCAGGATTATTCTCTGCTTTGAAAGAAAAATAAAAATAGAAAAGAGAAAACAGAATGGTTTTACCAAATTTTAAAGAAAATCTAGAAAAATATGCGAAATTGTTGGTTGCGAATGGAATCAACGTGCAACCTGGTCACACTTTGGCTCTCTCTATCGATGTGGAGCAACGTGAGTTGGCTCACTTAATCGTCAAAGAAGCTTATGCTTTGGGTGCGCATGAGGTTATTGTTCAGTGGACAGATGATGTGATTAACCGTGAGAAATTCCTCCATGCGCCGATGGAGCGTCTGGACAATGTGCCAGAATACAAGATTGCTGAGATGAACTATCTTTTGGAGAACAAGGCTAGCCGTCTTGGAGTTCGTTCATCTGATCCAGGTGCCTTGAACGGTGTGGATGCTGACAAGCTATCAGCCTCTGCTAAAGCTATGGGACTTGCTATGAAGCCAATGCGCATCGCAACGCAATCCAACAAGGTTAGCTGGACTGTAGCGGCTGCTGCTGGACTTGAGTGGGCTAAGAAAGTCTTTCCAAATGCTGCGAGCGACGAAGAAGCAGTCGATCTCCTTTGGGACCAAATTTTCAAAACTTGCCGTGTCTACGAAGAAGATCCTGTTAAGGCTTGGGAAGAGCATGCAGCTATCCTCAAGAGCAAGGCTGATATGCTTAATAAAGAGCAATTTTCAGCCCTTCACTACACAGCGCCAGGGACAGATTTGACACTTGGTTTGCCAAAGAACCACGTTTGGGAATCAGCTGGTGCTATCAATGCACAGGGCGAAGGATTCTTGCCAAATATGCCGACAGAGGAAGTCTTCACAGCACCTGACTTCCGTCGTGCAGATGGTTATGTCACTTCTACAAAACCGCTTAGCTACAACGGAAATATCATTGAAGGCATTAAGGTGACTTTTAAGGATGGACAAATCGTGGATATTTCAGCTGAGAAGGGTGATCAGGTCATGAAAGACCTTGTCTTTGAAAATGCGGGTGCGCGTGCCTTGGGTGAATGTGCCTTGGTGCCAGATCCAAGCCCAATTTCTCAGTCAGGCATTACCTTTTTTAACACCCTTTTCGATGAAAATGCATCAAACCACTTGGCTATTGGTGCAGCCTATGCGACTAGCGTCGTTGGTGGAGCGGAGATGAGCGAAGAGGAGCTTGAAGCTGCGGGGCTTAACCGTTCAGATGTTCACGTAGACTTTATGATTGGTTCTAACCAAATGGATATCGATGGTATCCGTGAGGATGGGACACGTGTACCACTCTTCCGTAACGGAGATTGGGCAAATTAAGGAGTCAAAATGATAGGAAGTATGTTTGTTGGTCTCCTAGTGGGATTTTTAGCAGGTACTCTGACCAATCGTGGAGAGCGAATGGGATGTTTTGGAAAAATGTTTCTAGGCTGGATTGGTGCCTTTATAGGGCATTTGCTCTTTGGGACTTGGGGGCCGATAATAGCAGGAACTGCCATTATTCCGGCAGTACTAGGTTCCATGATTGTCTTAGCGATTTTCTGGAGACGAGGAAGTTAATTTCTTAAATCTGATACTCAATGAAAATCAAAGAGCAAACTAGGAAACTAGCCGCAGGCTGCTCAAAGCACTGCTTTGCGGTTGTAGATAGAACTGACGAAGTCAGTAACATACATACGGCAAGACGACGTTGACGCGGTTTGAAGAGATTTTTGAAGAGTATGAAACGAAAAGGAGGTTGGTCATTGTACCAGCCTCCTTTTGAGTATGATATAATAGTTCTATGAGATTAGATAAATTTTTAGTTGCCTGCGCTGTGGGGAGCCGGACTGAGGTCAAAAACTTGCTCAAGGCTGGGCGCGTGACGGTAAATGGTAAAAAAGAAAAGTCAGCTAAATTGCAGATTGATGAAGAAAGAGATGAGATTCGCTTTGATGGGCAAGTGTTGGAGTATGAAGAGTTTGTCTACTACATGATGAACAAGCCCAAAGGAGTTATCTCAGCGACTGAGGATCCCAAGCACAGAACCGTTCTGGACTTGCTGGATGATATTGCTCAGAGCAAGGAAGTTTTCCCAGTAGGACGCTTGGATATTGATACACATGGTCTTCTACTCTTGACCAATGATGGCCAGCTTGCCCATGCTCTTCTTTCGCCAAAGCGTCATGTGGAAAAGACCTATCTGGCTCAGGTCAAGGGAATTATGACCCAAGAAGATGTGGAGACATTTGCCAAGGGAGTTCCTCTCAAAGATTTTACTTGTCAGCCTGCTAAACTGGAGCTCGTGTCCATAGATCCAGAAAAAAATCAAAGTCAAATTCGTGTGACCATTGCAGAAGGGAAGTTTCATCAGGTCAAGCGTATGGTGGGCTACTGTGGCAAGGAAGTAGTAGACTTGCAACGTTTGACTATGGGAACTTTAGTATTGGATGAGAACTTGCAGCGAGGGGAATGGCGTCGCTTGACCAAGGAAGAATTAGAAATTCTCCGCGCTAATATTATTTAATTTAGTTTAATACTCAATGAAAATCAAAGAGCAAACTAGGAAACTAGCCGCAGGCTGCTCAAAACACTGTTTTGAGGTTGTGGATAGAACTGACGAAGTCAGTAACCATACCTACGGCAAGGCGACGTTGACGTGGTTTGAAGAGATTTTCGAAGAGTATAAATTTGAAAAAGGTGAGGGACAATGTCCTCTCCTTTTATGTTTTTCAGTTGCTTCCTTTCTAAAAAGCGTTATAATAGACTGTAGAATAAAAGGAGGAATCTATGAACGCGATTCAAGAATCATTTACTGATAAACTATTTGCCAACTATGAAGCAAATGTAAAATACCAAGCGATTGAAAATGCTGCTAGCCACAATGGAATTTTTGCAGCTCTAGAACGTCGCCAAAGCCATGTAGATAACACACCTGTTTTCTCATTGGATTTGACTAAGGACAAGGTAACTAACCAGAAAGCGTCTGGTCGTTGCTGGATGTTTGCAGCTCTTAACACCTTCCGCCACAAACTCATTTCACAATACAAATTGGAAAATTTCGAGTTGTCACAGGCCCACACCTTCTTCTGGGATAAGTATGAGAAATCAAACTGGTTCTTGGAGCAAGTCATTACGACTGCAGACCAAGAATTGACGAGCCGTAAGGTTAGCTTCTTACTCCAAACACCTCAACAAGACGGTGGTCAGTGGGATATGGTCGTTTCCCTCTTTGAGAAATACGGTGTCGTGCCTAAGTCAGTTTATCCTGAATCTGTTTCATCTAGTAGCAGTCGTGAGCTAAATGCCATTCTCAACAAATTGCTTCGTCAAGATGCTCAAATCTTGCGTGACTTGCTCGCTTCTGGCGCAGACCAAGCGACTGTTCAAGCTAAGAAAGAAGACCTCTTGCAAGAAATCTTTAATTTCCTTGCTATGTCACTAGGTCTTCCACCACGTAAATTTGACTTTGCTTATCGTGATAAGGATAACAACTACCAAAGTGAAAAGAGCATTACTCCACAAGAATTTTACAAGAAATATGTCAATCTTCCACTAGAAGATTACGTTTCTGTTATCAATGCTCCAACTGCTGATAAACCATACGGTAAATCTTACACAGTTGAGATGTTGGGAAATGTGGTTGGTAGCCGTGCAGTTCGCTACATCAACGTGCCGATGGAGCGCTTGAAAGAATTAGCGATTGCCCAAATGCAAGCAGGTGAGACTGTTTGGTTTGGTTCTGATGTTGGTCAGCTCAGCAACCGCAAAGCTGGAATCCTTGCGACAGATGTTTATGACTTTGAATCAAGCATGGATATTAAACTCACTCAAGACAAGGCTGGACGTTTGGACTATAGCGAAAGCTTAATGACCCACGCTATGGTCTTGACAGGTGTTGACTTGGATGAAAATGGCAAGTCAACCAAGTGGAAGGTTGAAAACTCATGGGGAGACAAGGTTGGTGCAGATGGTTACTTTGTTGCCTCAGACGCTTGGATGGACGAATACACATACCAAATCGTTGTTCGTAAGGAATTGCTGACAGCAGAAGAACAAGCTGCCTATGGAGCAGAACCAATCGTACTTGCACCATGGGATCCAATGGGAGCCTTGGCTGAATAATACTCTTAGAAAATCTCTTCAAACCACATCAGCTTTGCCTTGCCGTATATATGTTACTGACTTCGTCAGTTCTATCTGCAACCTCAAAGCAGTGCTTTGAGCAACCTGCGGCTAGCTTTCTAGTTTACTCTTTGATTTTCATTGAGTATAAAAGCATAGAAAAAAGGAATCAGGTTTAGAACCTGGTTCCTTTTGAGTTTCTTGATTACATGATACCGAAGAAACGAGCTGCGATACCTACTGCAAAGAGTGCAAGGATGATTGAGATTGGTGATACTTTTTTCTTAAGCAACCACATGCAAAGGAAAGTAAGGAGAAGTCCCATCAATCCTGGAATCAATGAGTTCAACTGACCTTGAAGGGTTTGTGGTTGAATCTTATCTAGGCTCAATCCACCAAGTGCTTGACCAAGGATACCTTTCAATTCAGCACCTGATACAGGACCTTCTGGGAAGTTGATGTAGGCACCTTCAGCCAGTTGTTTACCTGGAAGGTTAACAGTAAAGTTAATCGATACCCAACGTTGTACAAGAACGGCAAGAATGAACATACCAAGGATAGAAGCACCTTTAGTGATGTCTTTCAAGATACCACCAGACATGTCTTTAGTGATTTCAGAACCAGCCTTGTAACCAAACTCTTGTGTGTACCATAGGAAGGCCATACGGATCGCATTCCATCCGAAGAAGAAGAGAAGTGGACCAACCAAGTTACCAGATGCAGCAAGGGATGCACCAAGAGCTCCAAGGATAGGACGAACTGTAAACCAGAATACTGGGTCACCTATACCAGCAAGAGGTCCCATCATACCGATTTTAACCCCTTGGATAGCAGCGTCATCAATTTCAACACCGTTCGCACGTTCTTCTTCAAGTGCAAGAGTAACCCCCATGATTGGAGCAGCAACGTATGGGTGTGTGTTGAAGAACTCAAGGTGACGCTCAAGAGCAGCAGCTTGGTCTTCTTTAGTAGTGTACAATTTTTTGATAGCTGGGATCAATGAGTAAGCCCAACCCAAGTTTTGCATACGCTCGTAGTTCCAAGAACCTTGAAGGAATTGTGAACGCCACCAAACTTTTTTACGATCTGATTTTGATAATTGAAGTTTTTCAGTCATGATTGTTCCCCTTTCTAGTAGTCTTCTAGGATATCACCGATTGGGTCGTTAGAAGTCGCAGCTCCGCCGCCACCGTTACCACCTTGTTTTGAAAGGTTAAGGTAGATGAAGGCAAGGGCAACACCGACTACACCAAGGGCAATCAAAGTCAATTGAGAAATGGCAGCAAAAGCAAAACCGATTGCGAAGAATGGCCATACTTCACGAGTTGCCATCATGTTGATAACCATAGCGTAACCAACGGCAACGACCATAGCACCACCGACAGCCATACCACCGTTCAACCAGTCTGGCATCAATTTAAGAGCATCTTGAACGGCAGAAGCTGGGATAGCGATAAGGAAGGCTGCAGGGATAGCAATACGAAGACCTTGAAGAAGAAGTGCGATAAAGTGAGCACGTTCAACAGCCGCAATATTTCCTTCTTTAGCAGCAGCATCTGCAGTGTGAACCAAACCAACTGAGATTGTACGAACAATCATTGTCAAGAAAAGTCCAGCTACGGCAAGTGGAATAGCTGTTGCTGTTGCAACGGCGATACCTTCAGTAGTAAAGTTACCACCTTTGATCAAGATGATGGCTGCGGCAACAGATGCAAGAGCAGCGTCAGGAGCTACGGCAGCTCCGATGTTTGCCCAACCAAGGGCGATCATTTGAAGTGATCCACCAAGCATAACCCCTGCTTCGAGGTTACCAGTTGCAAGTCCGATAAGGGTACATGCGACGATTGGTTGATGGAATTGGAATTGGTCGAGGATACCTTCAAGACCTGCAAGGAAGGCAACAACTACAACCAAGACAGCAGAAATAATTGAAATATCTGACATGGTTTTATTCCTTTTCTATTTAATGATAATAAAGTGAAAAATTTTCTTAGAATTCTTCTATAGTTTGATATTTGTTATTGAACGTTGGCTTTGCTAATCAAGTCAAACAAATCTTTTTTAGTGTCGTTTGGTACTTTACGGACGTCAAATTCAACACCGAGGTCACGCATTTTTTCAAATGTAGCAACGTCATCTTTGTCCATAGACAAAACGTTGTTGACCATTGTTTTACCTGTTGAGTGAGCCATTGATCCTACGTTAAGGGTCTTGATTGGCACGCCACCTTCAATTGCACGAAGGGCATCTTGAGGTGTTTCAAACAAGATAAGGGCATGTGTTTCTCCAAAGCGTGGGTCTTTTGAAACCTCGATCAATTTTTGAATTGGAACCACATTGGCTCTGACATTATTTGGAGCTGCTTGTTTAATCAATTCTTTACGAAGATCGTCGTTGGCAACGTTATCTGAAGCAACGATAATACGGTCTGCTTTTGAATCTGGAGTCCAAGCAGTTGCAACCTGACCGTGAAGTAAACGAGTGTCTAGACGTGCAAGGTTGATTTTGAGTTTACCGTCTCCGATGACAGTTCCTTCTGGAATAGCAGCTTGGGCAACTGGAGCTGCTGCAGCGCTTGCTACTTCCTCAACTGGGTTGAGCTCTTCTGGAAGAGCTTTGATGCCATCTTTGGCTTCTTTGATGATATTCGCAGCGACTTTTTCTACACCTGCAGCAGCGTCCATGAGGCGCTCTGTATAGGCTTGAATCAACATCGGTAAATTAAGTCCTGTGATGATGGCAAACTTACGCTCAGGATTTTCTCCCATCACGCGACTAGCTTGGTTAAATGGAGATCCACTCCAAAGGTCAGCCAAAACTAGAACCTCATCTTCTGCGTCAAATGCAGCAACAGCGTTATTAAACTTAGCGTATAGATCATCAGGGCCTTCATTTGGCATAAAGGTTACAACTTGAACCTTTTCTTGTTCACCAAAGATCATAGATCCTGACTGATGAATACCCGCAGCAAATTCGCCGTGGCTCGCAATAATGATTCCGATACTCATTATTGTCATTCCTCCTTTTTTGTTTTAGTTTTCGTTTAAGAAAACTTTAAGACTTTTTAAGTATAAACCGTTTTCATCTAAAAATCAACTATTTATAATAAAAAATTAAAAAGCTTTTATTTGCAGATGTTGATATATTGAGTTTTTGGGAAGTAATCTTGAATTCTTATTTAAAAATTTAATCATGACCACCCGTCTAACGGGTGGTTTGAACCAGGGCTATAAGCCCAAATTACCAGCCAGCGCCTAAAGACGCTGGCTTTCACTTTGTTCAAGCCTCATTGCTCTTGACTCGTCACTTGCCTCTCAAAGAGGCTTTAGTATTACTTACCACTATCCCTAAAGGGATCCTCATATTCTTTTACACTCAATTTATCTAGTGCTATATCATGCTTTTCCTGTTCTTGGATATATTTCTTAATTGTGGCTTCATTAAGCCCTACTGTACTTACATAATAACCTTCTGCCCAGAAATGCCGATTTCCAAACTTGTACTTGAGATTGGCGTGTTTGTCAAACATCATGAGTGCACTTTTGCCTTTTAAATAACCCATGAAACTCGAGACACTTATCTTTGGTGGAATACTTACTAATATGTGTACATGGCCTGGCATTAAGTGACCCTCGATAATTTCAACTCCTTTATAACTACACAAGCGATGAAATATTTCGCCTAAACTACTTCGATATTGATTATAGATGACTTTTCGTCTATAATTAGGGGTGAACACAATGTGATAGAACAGTGCCACTTTGTGTGCGATAAACTATGAGCTTTTTGTGCCATATTTTTCTCCTTTCGCTTTACAATTGGTTTGAATACCTTTATTGTATCGCGTTTGGAGTTTTTTGGGTATAACCTTCGACGCGCACCCGCATAGCGGGTGGTTTTTTTGTCTCGCACCTAACGGAGCGAGACGGACTAATAGTCACATAATATAAAAAAGTTGGAAGCGCATTCCAACTTTTAAAATAGGTTTCTATTAGATTAGTGGGTGAAGTCGAGTACCATACGTCCTTGGATTTGACCTTTTTCCATTTCGTCGAAAATGGCTACGGCATCTTCTATTGGACGTTTTTGAACAACTGGAACTACTAAACCTTCTGCACCGAATTGGAAGGCTTCTTCCAAGTCTTTACGAGTTCCTACAAGAGAACCGATGACTTGGATTCCATCTAGAACGGTTTTCACGATGCTGAGTTCCATCATTTCAGAAGGAAGGCCGACAGCGACAACGCGACCACCAGCACGAACGGAGTCAACAGCCTGGTTGAAGGCAACTTTAGATACAGCAGTTACGACAGCTGAATGAGCTCCTCCATCAGTTTTTTCTCTGATGAGTCCTGGTACATCATCAACTTCTAGGCCGTTAATAACGACATCAGCACCGACTTCTTTTGCAAGGGCAAGTTTGTCGTTGTTGATATCAACTGCGATGACATGAGCATTGAATACTTTTTTAGCGTATTGAACAGCTAGGTTACCAAGCCCACCAGCACCGTAAAGAACAACCCATTGGCCTGGTTCAACTTTTGCTTCTTTTATAGCTTTATAGGTTGTTACACCAGCACATGTGATAGAAGAGGCTTGGGCTGGATCAAGTCCGTCAGGAACTTTGACAGCATAGTCTGCAGTTACGATACATTGTTCAGCCATACCACCATCTACCGAGTAGCCAGCATTTTTCACTGTACGGCAAAGAGTTTCACGGCCAGTAGTACAGTATTCGCAAGTGCCACATCCTTCAAAGAACCAAGCAACGCTGACGCGGTCGCCGACTTTAAGGCTTTTTACATCTGGGGCAATTTCTTTAACGATACCAACACCTTCGTGACCTAGGACACGTCCTGGTACCTGACCGAAGTCGCCATGGGCAACGTGGAGGTCAGTGTGGCAAACACCACAGTATTCAATTTCTACAAGTGCTTCCCCAGTTTCAAGTGGACGGAGTACTTTTTCTTCAACAGCAACACCAGTGCTTTCTGGATTTACAACAACAGCTTTCATAGCTATCCTCCTTTATATTGACCGAGAACAGGGATAACGGGACTGGATTGATTTTGTGTCAACAGAGTCGAGTATGACGAGCTCTCTTGTACTTTATATGTGAAGTATATCACAAAAGAAAGCCTTTTCCAAGGTTTTGGAGGCAAAAAATAGAACAATCGATTAACTGGTTGATGAGACTGTGAAAAGAGCACAAAGACCAGCTTGTAAGCTGGTCAGTATGGACTATAAGAATAAGTCTTGCAGGGTTTTGGCAACTCCGTCTTGGTCATTTGTCAAGGGAATTTGCTCATCTGCATAGGGGAGTAGATCTGGGTTGGCATTTTTCATTGCATAACCTTTCCCAGCAAAAGCGAGCATTTCGGTATCGTTGTGTTCATCTCCAAAGGCAATCAAATCCTTTTTGTCGCGGTTCATTACCTTGAGCAAGTAGTCCAAAGCAAAGGCTTTATTGACTCCTTTTGGAGTACACTCAAGGATATTGAGCGGACCTCCCCAGGTATTGATAGACAGTTGATGCTGGTAGAAGGCATTCATTTCTTTTGCCAAGGCATACTTGTCACTAGCTCTGGTCTGCAACAGAATACAGTTAGGATCCTTGGTTACCAACTCAGGCTGGAATCGATCTTCAGGCTGGAAAGCTTCTACACCAAATAGTTTGGGATTGGCAATTTCTTCATTAGGATTTGTAATGTAGAATTTTTTACGATATTCTCCAGCGATAAAATCGGCTTGAATGTCCTCTGAACGTTGAACCATGTCTAGCAGATATTTTTTGTCTACAGTTAAACACTTTTCAAAATCCCAAACTTGGTCTGGTAAATGAGTAAGGGAGCCGTTGAAGTTAATCATAGGAGTATCTAAGCCTAGTTCACGGTAGAAATCTTTTGACATGCGGTAAGGGCGACCTGTCGTAATAATAACTTGATGTCCTTTTTCAGCAACTTTTTTGATGGTTTCTTTGGTAAAATCAGAAATTTGACTGTCTGAGTTGAGCAGGGTTCCATCTAGGTCAACTGCAATAATTTTTTTCGTCATAGGGACCTTTCTAGTGTCTTTTCAGATAAGATGTCTACTATTATAACAAAAAGCAGGCAGAAAAGCAGATTCCAAACAAAAAATGAAATTGAATCAAATTCTTAAATAAATCAAACAAAGATATTGAAAAAGTGAATGATAAATGATATAATTCTATTATTGTTCGTAAAAATTAAAAGGAGATTGATAATGGACAAATTATTTAAACTAAAAGAGAACGGTACAGACGTTCGTACAGAGGTTCTCGCTGGTTTAACAACTTTCTTTGCAATGAGCTATATTCTCTTTGTAAACCCACAAATGCTTTCACAAACAGGGATGCCTGCTCAGGGTGTCTTCCTAGCAACGATTATTGGTGCAGTAGCGGGTACCTTGATGATGGCTTTTTATGCTAACTTGCCATACGCTCAAGCGCCAGGTATGGGACTCAATGCTTTCTTTACCTTTACAGTTGTATTTGGACTCGGTTATTCTTGGCAAGAAGCCCTAGCTATGGTCTTCATCTGTGGGATTATTTCATTGATTATTACCTTGACAAATGTTCGTAAAATGATCATTGAATCGATTCCAAATGCCCTTCGCTCAGCTATTTCAGCTGGTATCGGTGTCTTTCTTGCCTACGTGGGAATTAAGAATGCTGGACTTTTGAAATTTACGATTGATCCAGGCAACTATACTGTTGTGGGAGAAGGGGCTGACAAGGCTCAAGCAACGATTGCAGCAAACTCTTCAGCAGTTCCAGGCTTGGTCAGCTTTAATAATCCAGCTGTTTTGGTGGCTCTTGCAGGACTTGCTATCACAATTTTCTTTGTTATCAAAGGAATTAAAGGGGGAATTATTCTCTCTATCTTGACAACAACTGTTCTTGCTATTGCAGTTGGTTTGGTAGATTTGTCAAGCATCGATTTTGCTAATAACCATGTTGGTGCAGCTTTTGAAGATTTGAAGACAATCTTTGGTGCAGCTCTTGGTTCAGAAGGTTTGGGAGCTTTGATTTCAGATACAGCTCGCTTGCCTGAAACTCTGATGGCTATTCTTGCCTTCTCATTGACAGATATTTTTGATACAATTGGTACCTTGATTGGTACAGGTGAAAAAGTTGGTATCGTAGCGACAAATGGTGAAAATCATCAATCAGCTAAGTTGGACAAGGCTCTTTACTCTGACTTGATTGGTACTTCAATTGGTGCCATCGCAGGTACTTCGAACGTAACGACTTATGTTGAGTCTGCTGCTGGTATTGGTGCAGGTGGACGTACTGGTTTGACAGCCTTGGTCGTGGCAATCTGTTTTGCGATCTCAAGCTTCTTTAGCCCACTTCTAGCGATTGTACCAACAGCCGCTACAGCTCCAATCTTGATTATCGTTGGGATTATGATGTTGGCTAGCTTGAAAAATATCCATTGGGACGATATGTCTGAAGCGGTTCCTGCTTTCTTCACATCTATCTTTATGGGATTCAGCTACTCTATCACTCAAGGGATTGCAGTTGGTTTCTTGACTTACACTTTGACTAAGCTTGTCAAAGGTCAAGCTAAAGATGTTCATGTCATGATTTGGATTTTGGATGCCTTGTTTATCCTGAACTACATCAGCATGGCACTATAAATGCTATAATATAAAAAGGGGTTCTCCCCTTTTTATATTATAGTTACTTGAAAATTGCTTCAAACTAGGTAGGTGATTTTGATTGAATGGTAGGAGTATGATTGATGATAAAAAAGAATATTTGGGGTGAAGTATTAAACAGGGGGAAGTGGTTAATAATCTTTCTAGTAGGGCTTTTGTTTTCTCAGCTTCCTTTAGCCCTAGCAACTTTTCTAACCAGCAGAAAATTTCCACTGCTTCAAACTGGACTATTAGTAGGGGCCTTATCTCTTGTGGTTTTAACTGTATTTATAATAGGTGCTAGGAAAACACAGTTGGCTAGTTTTGGTTTATCGTTTTTCAAGGCTAAGGATTTGGCTAGATTGGCCTTAAGCTATCTAGTGATTCTTGCCTTTAATATTATTGGTGTGGTCTTACTGCATTTGATGAATGAAACAACAACCAGCAATCAATCAAATATTAATGATTTGGTCCAGAATAGTTCCTTAATTTCCAGTTTTTTCTTACTGGTTCTAATAGCTCCTATTTGTGAGGAGATTTTATGTCGAGGAGTGATTCCTAAAAAACTCTTTCGTGGTAAAGAAAATGTGGGTTATATAGTCGGTGCTATTATCTTTGCCTTGCTTCATTTACCGACAAATCTGCCTTCTCTTCTTATCTATGGAGGAATGTCAACTGTGCTAACTTGGACAGTTTATAAAACCCAACGTTTGGAAATGTCTATCTTACTTCACATGATTGTGAATGGGGTTGTTTTCTGTTTGCTGGCTCTTGTGGTGATTTTGAGTCGGACATTAGGGATTTCTGTTTAATACTCAATGAAAATCAAAGAGTAAACTAGGAAACTAGCCGCAGGCTGTACTTAAGTACGGCAAGGCGACGTTGACGCGATTTGAAGAGATTTTCGAAGAGTATAAGATTATTGACAATTGCTTACTCGTTTCTACTGGGAAAAAGATGAATGCAATCGTGTCCATCTTTTTCTTTTTATGGTAAAATAGAGAAATAATATGGTGAAAAGCCTTGAGGGAGTGACCGAATGTCAAGTAAAACCAATCATGCAAAGACAGCTATTTGCGGAATTATCAATGTAACCCCAGATTCCTTTTCGGATGGTGGTCAATTTTTTGCTCTTGAGCAGGCGCTCCAGCAGGCTCGTAAATTGATAGCAGAAGGGGCTAGTATGCTAGATATCGGCGGAGAATCGACTCGGCCGCGGCCGGGAAGCAGCTATGTTGAGATAGAAGAGGAAATCCAGCGTGTTGTTCCAGTGATTAAAGCTATTCGCAAGGAAAGTGACGTCCTTATCTCTATCGATACTTGGAAAAGTCAGGTGGCAGAGGCTGCTTTAGCTGCTGGTGCAAATCTAGTCAATGATATCACTGGACTCATGGGTGATGAAAGAATGGCTCATGTGGTTGCTAAGGCTAGAGCGAAAGTGGTCATCATGTTTAATCCAGTTATGGCTCGACCTCAGCACCCTAGCTCGCTTATATTCCCTCATTTTGGATTTGGTCAAGCTTTTACAGAGGAAGAATTAGCTAACTTTGAAAAATTGCCAATCGAAGAGTTGATGGAGGCTTTCTTTAAACGAGCACTAGCGAGAGCAGAGGAAGCTGGTATTGCACAAGAAAATATCCTGTTGGACCTAGGAATCGGCTTTGGTCTGACCAAGAAAGAAAATCTGCTTCTTTTACGGGACCTGGATAAACTACATCAGAAAGGCTATCCAATCTTTCTTGGAGTGTCGCGCAAGCGATTTGTCATCAATATCCTTGAAGAAAGTGGTTTTGAAGTCAATCCTGAGACAGAAATTGGTTTCCGCAATCGGGACACGGCTTCGGCTCATGTAACTAGTATCGCTGCGATACAGGGTGTAGAAGTGGTGCGCGTGCATGACGTAGCTAGTCACAAGATGGCAGTTGAAATTGCCTCCGCTATTCGTCTTGCTGATGAAGCGGAAAATCTAGATTTAAAACAATATAAATAAGATGAAAGAGATTCAAAACAATCAGTGGATTGCCAACTACCGGACGGACCAACCGCATTTTGGCTTGGAACGCATGGTGGAACTATTAGCTTTGCGTGGCAATCCCCATCTCAAACTCAAGGTCATCCATATCGGAGGGACCAATGGCAAGGGGTCTACCATTACTTTTTTGAAGAATATGCTAGAAAAACTAGAGCTGAGAGTTGGAGTTTTCAGCTCGCCCTATCTCATTCATTACACAGACCAGATTAGCATCAATGGGGAATCTATCCCAGAGGCTAGACTCGAAACCCTCATGGCAGACTATCAGTCTTTGCTGGAGGGAGAAGTGGCTGCCAATTTACAGGGCACAACCGAGTTTGAGATTATCACAGCCATAGCCTATGACTACTTTGCCTCAGAGCAAGTAGATGTGGCTATCATGGAAGTGGGCATGGGTGGACTCTTGGATAGTACCAATGTCTGTCAGCCCATTTTGACAGGAATTACGACTATTGGATTGGACCATGTAGCCCTACTTGGTGACACCTTGGAAGCCATAGCAGAGCAGAAAGCTGGTATTATCAAACAAGGTATTCCCTTGGTAACAGGGCGTATTGCTCCAGAAGCGCTGGCTGTGATTGACCGCATTGCGGAAGGGAAAGATGCGCCGAGACTTGCCTATGAGAAAGATTATCAGGTTAGCCATCAAAAGAGTGTGGTTACAGGCGAAGTCTTTGACTATACAAGTGTTGTCAGACAAGGTCGCTTCCAGACTGGCCTGCTTGGTTTGCACCAGATAGAGAATGCTGGGATGGCCATAGCTTTACTTGATACTTTTTGTCAAGAAGATGGTCGAGAACTAGCAAGCAATCACTTGCTTGCTCAAGCTCTGGAAGAAACAAGATGGCCGGGGCGTCTGGAGGTCGTGTCAAGGAACCCCTTGATGATCTTGGATGGGGCCCACAATCCCCATGCTATCAAGGCTTTACTAGCAACCTTGCAAGAACGCTTTGCGGATTATCGTAAGGAAATCCTCTTTACTTGTATCAAAACCAAGGCCTTGGAGGATATGTTGGACTTGCTGGGGACCATGCCGAATACCGAGCTTACCCTGACACATTTTGCGGATGGTCGGGCGACTGATGAAAGCGTGCTGAAAGAGGCAGCTAAGTCTAGAAATCTCAGCTACCAAGGTTGGCAGGATTTTCTAGAGCAGAAATTGACAGATAAAAAAGAAGAGAAACAAACAGTTAGGATTATCACGGGTTCCTTGTATTTCTTGAGCCAAGTGAGAGCCTATTTGATGGAGAGGAAGAACGAAAATGGATACACAAAAGATTGAAACAGCTGTAAAAATGATTATCGAGGCTGTAGGAGAGGACGTTAATCGCGAGGGCTTGCAGGAAACACCTGCTCGTGTCGCTCGTATGTATCAAGAGATTTTTTCAGGTCTTGGTCAAACAGCGGAGGAACATTTGTCAAAATCTTTTGAGATTATTGACGATAATATGGTGGTAGAAAAGGATATCTTTTTCCATACCATGTGTGAACACCACTTCTTGCCATTTTATGGGAGAGCGCATATTGCCTATATTCCAGATGGTCGTGTGGCAGGTTTGTCTAAGCTAGCCCGTACGGTTGAAGTTTATTCGAAAAAACCACAAATTCAAGAACGTTTGAATATCGAAGTAGCCGATGCCTTGATGGAGTATCTAGGCGCTAAGGGAGCCTTTGTTGTCATTGAGGCAGAACATATGTGTATGAGCATGCGTGGTGTCAGAAAACCAGGAACTGCAACCTTGACGACAGTAGCTCGTGGTCTATTTGAAACAGATAAGGACCTTCGAGATCAGGCCTATCGTTTAATGGGACTATAATACTCTTCAAAAATCAAATTCAAACCACGTCAGCTTCCATCTGCAACCTCAAAACAGTGTTTTGAGCAGACTGCGGCTAGCTTCCTAGTTTGCACTTTGATTTTCATTGAGTATAAAAAGAATCCGCTTTGGGCGGATTTTTCGAGAAAGGAATCATTATGGATCAACTGCAGATTAAGGATTTGGAAATTTTTGCCTATCATGGTCTTTTTCCTAGTGAGAAAGAATTGGGGCAGAAGTTTGTCGTTTCAGCTATCCTATCCTATGATATGACCAAGGCGGCTACAGACTTGAATTTAACGGCTTCTGTCCATTACGGAGAATTGTGTCAGCAGTGGACGACTTGGTTTCAGGAAACCACTGAGGACTTGATTGAAACGGTAGCCTACAAACTGGTAGAACGTACCTTTGAGGCCTATCCTCTTGTCCAAGAAATGAAGTTGGAACTGAAAAAGCCTTGGGCGCCAGTGCATTTGCCACTAGACACTTGCTCAGTAACAATCCACCGTCACAAGCAACGGGCCTTTATCGCCCTAGGAAGTAATATGGGAGATAAACAAGCAAACTTGAAACAAGCCATTGAGAAGATGCGAGCTCGTAGCATCCATATTCTCAAAGAATCCAGTGTCTTGACGACGGAGCCTTGGGGTGGTGTGGAGCAAGATAGCTTTGCTAATCAAGTGGTTGAGGTGGAAACCTGGTTGCCGGCCCCAGTTCTATTAGAGACCTTGTTAGCCATTGAGTCAGAGATGGGACGGGTGAGAGAAGTACATTGGGGGCCTCGTTTGATTGATTTGGACTTGCTCTTTGTGGAGGATCAGATTCTTTATACAGACAACCTCATCTTGCCTCATCCTTATATAGCGGAACGCCTTTTTGTCCTTGAATCTCTTCAAGAAATTGCGCCTCATTTTATCCATCCTACCTTAAAGCAACCGATCCGCAACTTGTATAATGCTTTGAAAAAATAGAAAAAACTCTAGTTTTCAGTCGCTTGTAACTGAAGGCTAGAGTTTTTATACTCTTCGAAAATCTCTTCAAACCACGTCAGCGTCGCCTTACCGTACTCAAGTACAGCTTGCGGCTAGCTTCCTAGTTTGCTCTTTGATTTTCATTGAGTATTAAAATAGGTCATTTTCTTCTGGGAGGAGGATAGTCTCTCTACCGTCCATATCTAAAACCAAGACTCTGGGGGGATAAAGAGGGTCGAAAGGGTGGTTAAAGTCAAAATCAATGGCTGTAGGGAGGTGTTGGCTTGAAAAGTGGAAGGTAATCTTTCCTTGGTTATTAAGCAATTGAAACTCAAGTTCTTCTTCCAATTCAAAGACATTTTTTAAGAAATGGTCGATGATATACCAAAAAGAGTCAATAACGTCATCAGGCAAGCTGGTAACAATGCCAAAACTAGCTGACCGCATGTGGGTATTGGTAAAAGCCATATCTCTACCCCCTTTCTTTTCCCTTATCATACAGCAAATAGGATTAAAAATCAAGAAAAGGTGATTTTTTGGCAAGAAAAAAAGGTGATACATAGGGTTAAGAACCGCGGCTATTAGGGTATGGTTATCAATTGGAGTAGTTTCTACGTCAGTGTAAAATTCATTACTATTTTTGACTTTTATGTTCACGTTTATCAAAATAAGCCCCTAGGATATGGCCGGAAGCATCATCAATGGCTAAGTGTAAGTTGGTGGTTTCTGCTCCAAACCAGGCATGAGGGCTGGCATCCATTTGGATGAGTTCTCCAGTAAATTTCTTTCTGGGTCTACTAGGATATACCTTTTTAGGGTCTTCCAGGAAGTCTTCAGCCGTCGGTAAGATTGGATTGTCTAGGGGTTGATTCAGGTTCAGTTTAGCTTGTTTTCTTACTCTCTTCTTTGTCTTTCTGTGAGACTTAGGAGAATGTTTTCCTTATAGAGTATTTTTCTAACAGTTGTATCAGAGAGCTTAATTCCCTCTTCTTCAGCTAGTAATTCACAGAAATGAAGAACATTTGGTTTATATGTTTCATAGGAGAGGTATCGCTTTAGGACACGTTCTTTGATTTCATCAGGGATTGCCTGTTTTGGTTTTCGATTTCTGCTTCCGTGTCTGAAGGCTTCTTTTCCTTTCTGTTGATAGACTAGTAGCAGACGATTGATTTGTCTTTCAGAAAGATTGAGTTCGACACAGGCTCGTTTCTTTGTTTTTTTCATTGGGCAATAGCTGTTATCACAAGATATTTTTTCGTTTCATTCATATTTAGTTGGATCCTTTTCATATGACTATTCTATCAAATGAGACATTTTCACGTTCGATTTACTAAAGACATTATCACATTCGAATCACATCAAATAAAAAAATGCTAAATTCCCAAACGAAGTTCCACTGTTAGTAGAAGTGGAAGTTAGTGTGAGACGTTTGAATGGGGTTAAAGGTTAGTTTTTAGAACTTATGTTGGAGTAATTTAGACGACTGGCAGACGTCTTCTGCAGGTATTTTAGAAATGCCGAAAAGCTTAGGAATCTCTTCTCCATAGGTAAATGCAAAGAGCTCATAGGCTGACTTTCCATTCAAAGTAGCACGTTTGACGCTGTTGACATGCGAACAAACTAGATTGATGTCCTCCTGAGTTAAGTTGTCAAAGGAAGTTCCCTTAGGTAGAATATCGCGAACCAGCGTGTGATTTTTCTCAATTCTCCCTTTCTGGTCAGAGCGATTAGGGTCACAAAAGAATAGCTTACTCTCTCCTCGCACATCCATTTCGATGTCATCAACCCTGGCAAACTCTCCACCATTATCTGTCAGGATGACAGGAAAAAGTTGGAAGAAGTCTTTGTCCGCTTGATGAAGAGTATTCTTGATATCATAGAGGTGTTTGGTAACCTCAAGGGCAGTTTTATTATCCAGAAGTCTAGCGAAGATAAAGTTACAGAAAGATAAATTGAAGGTCAGTAGGACTTTGCCTCCCATCCTCTCCAGAACTGTATCCATTTCTAGCCAAGAGTCTAGTTGATTCAGTTTTAAATAGTTTTGAAGATCCTCATAGGAACGTCCTTTTTTAGCTTCTTTAGGGATAGAAGGTAGCTTACTTTTCCGTCTTTCTTTGAATTTAACGGCTCTGGCTAGGTCAATAGGAGCGATAGACAGGTACCCTTTTCGGATGTGTCGATAGACGGTTGAGGAGCTGACATCAAGGTTATGAGTTTTGAGGATATGATAGATGTGTTGTCCCTTTTTAACCCCATCAGAAATGATTTTATCCATGTCCCAGAAGGTCTTGGAATTGAGGGGAGTTCCTTCACGAGCTTCGACAAGAGTTTGTTCGTATTGTTTTTGAGCTTGTTTAGCGAGATAGAAGATTTTCTGATAGCCACAGTTTTGTCTTCTTTTAGGACACCCATTACAGACAAAGGGAGCTTTGTCGAGTAGAGGGCAAGGAAGGTTATGGCATGTAGATTCTCGGACCTGTCTGTTTCGTTTGACTTCTTTGGAAACAGTAGTTGGGTCTTTTAGAATAAGTTGCCCGATAGCTTTGAAGGTTTCACCGCGCTCTAAGCCCAGTTGGATATCATTACGGTCTGAAAGGGTAAGGTGTTTATGTTTTGACATAGTTAGCCTCATTTCTAACTCAAACGTCTCACACTTAATTCCACCATAAAAATCCGTTTTAGACTAATTTCCACTTCGGTTAGGTAAGTAGAAGTTACTTTGAGAAGTTACGTTAAATAAAAAAATCTTCCAATTCCCTTGCAAAAATGAAGAAAGTGTGATAACATAGTACGGTATGTGGTGCTAGCACATCCGCTATATTAGATCTAATAGGAGGAAAACACAATGGCTAAAGTATGTTACTTTACAGGTCGTAAGACTGTATCAGGAAACAACCGTTCACACGCGATGAACCAAACAAAACGTGCCGTAAAACCAAACCTTCAAAAAGTTACTGTTCTTATCGATGGTAAACCTAAAAAAGTTTGGGCTTCAGCTCGTGCTTTGAAATCAGGTAAAGTTGAACGCGTTTAATATATAAAAGTAAGGAGACCTTAGGGTCTTTTTTCTTTTACTGTAGGTATAAAATCATTTGAAAAATAGAGTAAATATCCGCTGATACAGTATTCTGCTTTTACACTTGGGCTGAAATATGATAAAATAGAGTATCAACTAGTTGAGGTAAAAAGGATGACTGTAAAAATTAATACAAAAGATGGTCAAATCGAACTAACAGATGAAGTGATTGCAACCGTCGTAGGTGGAGCAGCAACTGAGATTTTTGGTGTGGTCGGTATGGCTAGTAAAAATGCCCTCAAAGATAATTTCCAAGCCCTTCTAGGTAAGGAAAATTATTCCAAAGGTGTCGTCGTAAAAGCGGCCGAAGATGGCAGTATTGCAGTTGATGTATATACCGTGTTGAGCTACGGAACAAAGATTAGCGAAGTGTCAAAAAACATTCAAGAGCGTGTTCGTTTTAGCTTGGAAAACCAGCTTGGAATTACTGCTCAGACTGTAAATGTCTACATTCAAAATATCAAAGTTGTAGGAGAATAACCGTGTCAAAAATTACTACTAGCTTATTTCAAGAAATGGTGCAGGCTGCATCAACTCGCTTGAATAAGCAAGCTGAATATGTCAATTCATTAAACGTCTTTCCAGTTCCAGATGGAGATACTGGAACAAATATGGGAATGACCATTGAAAATGGAGCCAAAGAAGTTGCAGACAAGCCAGCTTCTACAGCGGGAGAGGTAGCGAGCATTCTTGCCAAAGGTCTTTTGATGGGTGCGCGTGGAAATTCAGGAGTTATTACATCTCAGCTTTTCCGTGGATTTTCACAAGCTATCAAGGATAAAGACGAGTTAACAGGTCAAGACTTGGCTCTTGCCTTCCAATCAGGTGTGGAAGTTGCTTATAAGGCAGTGATGAAACCAGTTGAAGGAACGATTTTGACAGTTTCTCGTGGGGCCGCTATCGGTGCTAAGAAAAAAGCTGAGCAAACAGATGACGCTGTTGAAGTGATGCGCGCAGCCTTGGAAGGTGCTAAAACAGCCCTTGCTAAGACTCCAGATATGCTTCCAGTGTTGAAAGAAGTTGGCGTTGTGGACTCGGGTGGTCAAGGTTTGGTCTTCATCTACGAAGGTTTCCTTTCAGCCCTTACTGGCGAATACATTGCATCTGAGGACTTTGTAGCGACTCCTGCTAATATGAGTGAGATGATCAATGCAGAGCACCACAAGTCTGTAGCTGGTCATGTAGCGACTGAGGACATCACATTTGGTTACTGTACTGAAATCATGGTAGCCCTTAAGCAAGGCCCAACCTATGCCAAAGATTTTGACTACGACGAATTCCGTAACTACTTGAATGAACTTGGAGACTCTCTCCTTGTTGTCAACGATGATGAAATCGTCAAAGTCCATGTCCATACAGAAGATCCAGGTCTTGTTATGCAAGAAGGTCTCAAATATGGTAGCTTGGTCAAGGTAAAAGTTGACAATATGCGTAACCAACACGAAGCACAGGTTGAGAAAGAAGCTACTCAAGTTAGCAAGCCAGCTGAAGAAAAAGAGTATGCTTTGATTGCTGTAGTTGCTGGTAAAGGTCTAGCAGATATCTTCCGTTCTCAAGGCGTGGATTATGTTATTGAAGGCGGTCAAACTATGAACCCTTCAACAGAAGACTTTATCAAGGCTGTTGAACAGGTCAACGCTCGTAACATCATCTTCTTGCCAAACAACAAAAACATCTTCATGGCAGCTCAATCTGCAGCAGAAGTTTTGGAGCAACCAGCAGTAGTGGTAGAAGCTCGTACTCTTCCTCAAGGTTTGACAAGTCTTCTTGCCTTTGATCCAAGCAAGTTCATCGAAGAAAACCAAGAGCGTATGACAGCTGCTCTTAGCGATGTTGTTAGTGGAAGCGTCACAACAGCCGTTCGTGATACAACCATTGATGGCTTAGAAATCCATGAAAATGATAATCTAGGTATGGTGGATGGGAAAATTCTCGTGTCAAACCCTGACATGCACCAAACCTTGACAGAAACATTGAAACATATGTTGGATGAAGATAGTGAAATTGTAACATTCTATGTCGGTGAAGACGGAAGCGAAGAACTTGCTAATGAAATTGCTCAAGAAATCGCAGAAGAATTCGAAGATGTTGAAGTCGAGATTCACCAAGGCCAACAACCTGTTTACCCATACCTATTTAGTGTGGAATAAGATTAATAAAGAACTGAGAAATCAGTTCTTTTTTCTTTTTGAAAAATGGAATCGGTATCTTTTAAATAAAAACAAAAATAATATTCATAAAAAAACGTTAAAATAGAAAATTCAGAAAATTTCTTCTTTTCTCTTGAAAAATCTTGAAAAAATGGTATGATAGTAACAAGTTATTTTTAAGAGAAGAGAAAGGGGAACAATGGAGAAAATCAGTTTAGAATCTCCTAAGACGGGGTCGGATCTAGTTTTGGAAACACTTCGTGATTTAGGAATTGATACCATCTTTGGTTATCCTGGTGGTGCAGTCTTGCCTTTTTATGATGCGATATATAATTTTAAAGGCATTCGCCACATTCTAGGACGCCATGAGCAAGGTTGTCTGCATGAAGCTGAAGGTTATGCCAAATCAACTGGAAAGTTGGGTGTTGCCGTCGTCACTAGCGGACCTGGAGCAACAAATGCCATTACAGGAATTGCAGATGCCATGAGCGATAGTGTTCCCCTTTTGGTCTTTACAGGTCAGGTGGCGCGAGCGGGGATTGGGAAGGATGCCTTTCAGGAGGCAGACATCGTGGGAATTACCATGCCAATCACTAAGTACAATTACCAAGTTCGTGAGACAGCTGATATTCCGCGTATCATTACGGAAGCTGTCCATATCGCAACTACAGGCCGTCCAGGGCCAGTGGTCATTGACCTGCCTAAAGACGTATCTGCTTTAGAAACAGACTTCATTTATTCACCAGAAGTGAACCTACCAAGCTATCAGCCAACTCTTGAGCCAAATGATATGCAAATCAAGAAAATCTTGAAGCAATTATCCAAGGCTAAAAAGCCAGTCTTGTTAGCTGGTGGTGGAATTAGTTATGCTGAAGCAGCTGCAGAATTAAATGAATTTGCAGAACGATATCAAATTCCAGTGGTAACCAGTCTTTTGGGACAAGGAACGATTGCAACGAGTCATCCACTCTTTCTTGGAATGGGGGGGATGCATGGGTCTTTCGCAGCGAATATTGCCATGACAGAGACGGACTTTATGATTAGTATTGGCTCTCGTTTTGATGACCGTTTGACAGGAAATCCTAAGACCTTCGCTAAGAATGCTAAGGTTGCCCACATTGATATTGACCCAGCTGAGATCGGCAAGATTATCAGTGCAGATATTCCTGTAGTTGGAGATGCTAAGAAAGCCTTGCAAATGTTGTTGGCTGAACCGACAGTTCATAACAATACTGAAAAATGGATTGAGAAAGTTACTAAAGACAAGAACCGTGTTCGTTCTTATGATAAGAAAGAGCGTGTGGTTCAACCGCAAGCTGTTATTGAACGAATTGGTGAATTGACGAATGGAGATGCCATTGTGGTAACAGACGTTGGTCAACACCAAATGTGGACAGCCCAGTATTATCCATATCAAAATGAACGTCAGTTAGTGACTTCAGGTGGTTTAGGAACCATGGGATTTGGAATTCCAGCAGCAATTGGAGCTAAAATTGCTAACCCAGATAAGGAAGTAGTCTTGTTCGTTGGGGATGGTGGTTTCCAAATGACTAATCAGGAATTGGCGATTTTGAACATTTACAAGGTGCCAATCAAGGTGGTTATGCTGAACAACCACTCACTTGGAATGGTCCGCCAGTGGCAAGAATCCTTCTATGAAGGTAGAACATCAGAGTCAGTCTTTGATACCCTTCCTGATTTTCAACTGATGGCACAGGCTTATGGCATTAAAAACTATAAGTTTGACAATCCTGAGACCTTGGCTCAAGACCTTGAAGTTATCACTGAGAATGTTCCTATGCTAATCGAGGTAGATATTTCTCGTAAGGAACAGGTGCTACCAATGGTACCAGCTGGTAAGAGTAATCATGAGATGTTGGGGGTGAAGTTCCATGCGTAGAATGTTAACAGCAAAACTACAAAATCGTTCAGGAGTCCTCAATCGCTTTACCGGTGTCCTGTCTCGTCGTCAGGTTAATATCGAAAGTATCTCTGTTGGAGCAACAGAAGATCCGAATGTATCGCGTATCACCATTATTATTGATGTAGCTTCTCATGATGAAGTGGAGCAAATCATCAAGCAACTCAATCGTCAGATTGATGTGATTCGCATTCGTGATATTACGGATAAACCACACTTGGAACGCGAGGTGATTTTGGTTAAGATGTCAGCGCCAGCTGAGAAGCGTGCTGAGATTCTAGCGATTATTCAACCTTTCCGTGCAACGGTGGTAGACGTAGCGCCAAGCTCGATTACCATTCAGATGACAGGAAATGCTGAAAAGAGTGAAGCTCTATTGCGAGTCATTCGACCATACGGTATTCGCAATATCGCTCGAACCGGAGCAACTGGATTTACCCGCGATTAATACTCTTCGAAAATCAAATTCAAACTACGTCAGCTTCGCCTTGCCGTACTCAAGTACAGCCTGCGGCTAGCTTCCTAGTTTGCTCTTTGATTTTCATTGAGTATAAAAAAACTTAATTTTGTTAAACCAGCCTAAAAGGCAATAAATAATAGAAAAGAGAGAAAAAACTATGGCAGTTCAAATGGAATACGAAAAAGATGTTAAAGTAGCAGCACTTGACGGTAAAAAAATCGCTGTTATCGGTTATGGTTCACAAGGACATGCGCATGCTCAAAACTTGCGTGATTCAGGTCGCGATGTCATCATCGGTGTCCGTCCAGGTAAATCTTTTGACAAAGCAAAAGAAGACGGATTTGACACTTATACAGTAGCAGAAGCAACTAAATTGGCTGATGTTATCATGATTTTGGCACCAGACGAAATCCAACAAGAATTGTACGAAGCAGAAATCGCTCCAAACTTGGAAGCTGGAAACGCAGTTGGATTTGCCCATGGTTTCAATATCCACTTTGAGTTTATCAAAGTTCCTGCGGATGTAGATGTCTTTATGTGTGCACCTAAAGGACCAGGACACTTGGTACGCCGTACTTATGAAGAAGGATTTGGTGTTCCAGCTCTTTATGCAGTATACCAAGATGCAACAGGAAATGCTAAAAACATTGCTATGGACTGGTGTAAAGGTGTTGGAGCAGCTCGTGTAGGTCTTCTTGAAACAACTTACAAAGAAGAAACTGAAGAAGATTTGTTTGGTGAACAAGCTGTACTTTGTGGTGGTTTGACTGCCCTTATCGAAGCAGGTTTCGAAGTCTTGACAGAAGCAGGATATGCTCCAGAATTGGCTTACTTTGAAGTTCTTCACGAAATGAAATTGATCGTTGACTTGATCTACGAAGGTGGATTCAAGAAAATGCGTCAATCTATTTCAAACACTGCTGAATACGGTGACTATGTATCAGGTCCACGTGTAATCACTGAACAAGTTAAAGAAAACATGAAGGCTGTCTTGGCAGACATCCAAAATGGTAAATTTGCAAATGACTTTGTAAATGACTATAAAGCTGGACGTCCAAAATTGACTGCTTACCGTGAACAAGCAGCTAACCTTGAAATTGAAAAAGTTGGTGCAGAATTGCGTAAAGCAATGCCATTCGTTGGTAAAAACGACGATGATGCATTCAAAATCTATAACTAATTAGAGAGCAAAGGATTTTGAGAAAACTTTAGCTTCAGCTATTCGTGGGATATTAGATGTACTTATTTAGGGGTTGAAATCATATGAATATTACCAATTTGTTTTCTATCAAGACAGGATGTGATGAAACTGATAGGCAACTGCAAAAATTATTTTTTCAGTTGGATTTACAATTGGGAGAATTGACAGATCAACTAAGAAAATTAGATTCTAATTTTGTTCCTCGTAGTCAATTTGTAGACACGCTGGATTTGAATGATGTAGAATATAAAGAAATTTTAAACTATTTTATCTTCCATCGTAATGATAGTGAAGAAAGTTTGGCAGAATGGTTATATGATTGGATTTCTACAAATCGTTATGAACTTCCTAAAGAGTTTTCAATTCGTATGGCTCATAAATATCATGAAAGTGTTGCTGAAGTTTTTGGAGATGAATAACTAAAAAAACAGTCATTAGTGACTGTTTTTTATAGAAAAAGAGGTTTTATATGTTAAGTTCAAAAGATATAATCAAGGCTCACAAGGTCTTGAACGGTGTGGTTGTGAATACACCGCTTGATTATGACCATTATTTATCGGAGAAGTATGGTGCTAAGATTTATTTGAAAAAGGAAAATGCCCAGCGTGTTCGCTCTTTTAAAATTCGTGGTGCCTATTATGCTATTTCTCAGCTCAGCAAGGAAGAGCGTGAGCGTGGGGTAGTCTGCGCTTCTGCGGGAAATCATGCGCAGGGAGTTGCCTATACTTGTAATGAAATGAAAATTCCTGCTACTATCTTTATGCCCATTACTACTCCGCAACAAAAGATTGGGCAAGTTCGCTTTTTTGGTGGGGATTTCGTGACCATTAAACTAGTTGGAGATACCTTTGATGCCTCGGCCAAAGCAGCTCAAGAATTTACAGTCTCTGAAAATCGTACCTTTATTGATCCCTTTGATGATGCCCATGTTCAAGCAGGTCAAGGGACAGTTGCTTATGAGATTTTAGAAGAAGCTCGAAAAGAATCGATTGATTTTGATGCTGTCTTGGTTCCTGTTGGTGGTGGCGGTCTCATTGCCGGGGTTTCTACCTATATCAAGGAAACAAGTCCAGAAATTGAAGTCATTGGGGTAGAGGCGAATGGAGCGCGTTCCATGAAGGCTGCCTTTGAAGCTGGTGGGCCTGTTAAGCTCAAGGAAATTGACAAATTTGCGGATGGGATTGCTGTGCAAAAGGTAGGACAGTTGACCTATGAGGCAACTCGCCAACATGTTCAAACTTTGGTAGGTGTCGATGAGGGATTGATTTCTGAAACCTTGATTGACCTCTACTCTAAGCAAGGGATTGTCGCAGAACCTGCTGGAGCGGCTAGTATCGCCTCTTTAGAGGTTTTAGCTGAATATATTAAGGGGAAAACCATTTGTTGTATCATTTCTGGAGGAAATAATGATATCAACCGTATGCCAGAAATGGAAGAGCGTGCCTTGATTTATGATGGGATCAAACATTACTTTGTGGTCAATTTTCCACAGCGTCCAGGAGCTTTGCGTGAATTTGTAAATGATATCCTGGGGCCAAATGATGATATCACACGTTTTGAGTACATCAAACGAGCTAGTAAGGGAACAGGTCCAGTATTGATCGGAATCGCCTTAGCGGATAAGCATGATTATGCAGGTTTAATCCGTAGAATGGAAGGTTTTGATCCGGCTTATATTAACTTAAATGGTAATGAAACGCTTTATAATATGCTTGTCTGAGGACTAATAAAAAAATATCATATTATTTGCACAACTGATGTATAGGTGCTATAATGAAGATGAAGAAAGGGGGCGATTCCTATGGTTTTAGGAAACTTATCGTGCAATTCTTACTTCTGTTCATTATAGCACTTATGATGTTTGGCTCAGATTTCCATCCTTCATTTTGATTTCCCATCTATTTTGAAAAGTAGACTCACACGGTCTTTAAGATGTGATTTGCTTTCTTTTTGCTGACAAATATACCATATTAAAAGGATATATGAGTAACTGACTGAGCTTATCTGTCTTGTCATCTTTATTAAGGATGGTTTAGAGAATCGGGTGTTTGGTTTTAGGTTAGCACCTCAATATCCAAATGAGTGATGAATTTGAAGAATATAAGGAATGGCTATCTATCAGATGATTTCTTGAGGAAGAAAGATAGGAGTTTTGAGCTAGTGAATGCTTGGATTTCTAAAGGTTAGGATTGTCATATTCAGTTATTAAATCGAAGAAATAAGCTATCTTACGGAAATAGGGAAGCATTTTTTTAAAAGCTTGAATAATTTTGCACCTCAAGAGGGTAATAATACAATATTTTTATTAGCAAATATTTATGGTGTAGAGGCTAGCAAAACCTATATATTATCGGCTTTAAAAAGGAAGTAAGAAAATTCTGAACTAATTATTTTCGTTGAATATATGTTTTTTTATTGACAAAAGTAGTAAAAACGTATACAATTAAATATTGTAAAGAAGAAAATAGGAGAAAAACATGGCTAAGTCAAACTTTGAAAAAGTAGAATCAGTTGTTGGCTGGGTTCGTGATAAGAAAATCACAGGCTACCGTATCTCTAAAGAAACGAATGCGCGTGAAATGTCTATCATTGCTCTGGCGCAGGGTCGTGCAAAAGTAAAAAATATTTCATTTGAAACAGCCCTAGGCCTAATTGATTTCTATGAAAAAAATCATGAAAAATTTGAAGATTAATCTTTGGATAACGGCGGATTCTTGACCCTCAAGTAGTAGAGATAGAGAATCTGCCTTTTCATTTTGGACAGCAAAAAGACTGCACGGTTGATGCAGCCTTTTCTTTTTATTTAAGATAGCGTTGAAGGAATTCTTTTGTACGGTCTTCTTTAGGATTGGTGAAGAGGTCTTCTGGTTTGCCTTCTTCAGCAATCACACCCTTATCCATAAAGATAACACGGTGAGAGACATCACGGGCGAATTCCATTTCGTGGGTTACGACAATCATAGTCAAGCCTTCCTGAGCAAGATCCTGCATGATTCTGAGGACCTCTCCAACCATTTCTGGATCGAGAGCTGATGTTGGTTCATCAAAGAGAATAGCGTCAGGATTCATGGAAAGGGCGCGAGCGATGGCCACACGTTGTTTTTGACCACCTGAGAGTTGTTTTGGCTTGGCTTGCCAGTAGCGTTCTCCCATGCCGACCTTTTCTAGGTTTTCTTTGGCAATCTTTTCAGCTTCTGTACGTTCGCGTTTAAGGACAGTTGTCTGAGCGACAATTGTGTTTTCAAGCACGTTGAGATTTTCAAAGAGGTTAAAGGATTGGAACACCATCCCCAACTTTTCACGGTATTGCGTGAGGTCATAGCCTTTTTCGAGGACGTTTTGTCCATGATAAAGAATTTGTCCATCAGTTGGCGTTTCAAGTAGGTTAATGGAGCGTAGGAAGGTTGATTTTCCGCTTCCAGAGCTTCCGATGATAGAGATAACTTCTCCCTTGTGGACAGTGAGAGAAATGTCTTTTAACACTTCGTTTTGGCCATAGGATTTTTTGAGGTGTTTAATTTCAAGGATTGCTTGGGTCATTATTTCAAATCCTCCGTTTGCATTTGGTTAGCACCTGTAGTATAGGTATCCATGTCCATGCGGCGTTCGATGAAGCGTAGGATACGTGTTACGGTGAAGGTGAGGACAAAGTAAATCACGGCGATGATTGTAAATGTCTGGAAGTATTGATAGGTTTGCGTTGCCACGGTATTTCCTGAGAAATAAAGTTCGACAACCGAGATAACGTTCAATACAGATGTATCTTTGATATTGATGACAAATTCATTACCAGTTGCTGGTAGGATATTGCGGACAACCTGAGGTAGGACAATCTTACGCATGGTTTGGTTATGAGTCATACCGAGTGCAGTCGCGGCTTCAAATTGTCCCTTGTCAACTGCCAGGATACCACCACGGACGATTTCAGTCATGTAGGCACCGGTATTGATTGAAACGATGAAGATAGCAGCTAGTGTACGGTCAAGGTTGATACCGAAAGCTTGGGCAGTTCCATAGTAGATAACCATCGATTGAACGATCATTGGAGTACCACGGAAAATTTCAATGTAGACATTGAGGATCCAGCCAACTAATTTTTGTAGGCTATAAATGGCTTTATTTTCAGATAGAGGAGCAGTACGGAAAACACCAATGGCAAGGCCGATAATGAGACCTATGATGGTTCCGACGATAGAGATTAAAAGAGTGATACCAGCACCACGCAAGAGTTGTTGCCAGTTTTCAGAAAGAATTTTAGCGACTTGGCTAAAGAAACTACTGCTAGTCTCTTCAGTTGTTGTAGCTTCGGCAGGTTGTTCCTTGATCATACGATCCATCAAGGAAACTTGGTAGTCTTTTGAAATGGTTTCAATGCTGGCATTGATTTGGCTAATACGATTGTCATCTTTACGAAGTCCGATGGCGATAGCTGTATCTTCTTCCCCAGTTTTGAAACCTGGCTCTACTTGGACCATCTTAAACTTAGAGTTCGCAGCTTCAGCAGTCAGAGCTTCTGGGCGTTCAGAAACATAGGCATCGATGACACCAGCCTCAAGAGCTTGGCGCATTTGAGCGAAGTCTCCCATGGCTGTTTCTTTCTTAGCACCCGGGATTTGTGCAATCAAGTCATAAAGGTAGACACCTTGTTGAGAAGTGATTTTCGCACCATTAAAGTTATCCAAAGATTTAGCATTTGCGTAGGCAGAATCTTTTTTGACTAGTAGAACTGGTTCGCTAGTGTAGTAACTGCTTGAAAAGGCAATTTCTTGTTTACGCTCGGCAGTAGGACTCATACCTGCGATAATCATGTCAATCTTACCAGAAGTAAGGGCAGGGACTAGACCTTCCCACTTGGTTTTAACAACCAAAGGTTCTTTACCTAAGTCCTTAGCGATTTTCTTGGCGATTTGAACATCGTATCCGTTAGCATACTGGTTGGTTCCATCGATTTTGACAGCTCCATTGCTATCATCGTCCTGGGTCCAGTTAAAGGGAGCATATGCTGCTTCCATCCCGATGCGTAAATATTCATCGGCTTGAGCAACATTGACAAGTCCCAGCATCAGCAAGAGACTTGTGAAAATAGATAAGTATATTTTTTTCATGATTTCTCCTATTTCTAATCTATTAAAAAATAACTGTCTCCTATTTTATCGAAAAATGCGTAATTTTTCAACATAAGTAAGCCTTTACTTACGAAAAAATGCTATAATGATAAGAAAGATAAAAAGGGGGCTTAATTGATGAAAAAAACTTTTTTCTTATTTGTTTTAGGCTTGTTTTGCCTTCTGCCACTTTCTGTTTTCGCCATTGATTTTAAGATAAACTCTTATCAAGGTGATTTGTATATTCATGCAGACAATACGGCAGAATTTAGACAGAAGATAGTTTATCAGTTTGAGGAGGACTTTAAGGGGCAAATCGTGGGACTTGGACGTGCTGGCAAGATGCCTAGCGGATTTGAGATTGATTCTCATCCAAAGGTTCAGGCTGCGAAAAATGGTGCTGAACTAGCAGACGTTACTAGCGAAGTGATAGAAGGAGCAGATGGTTATACTGTTAAAGTTTATAATCCAGGTCAAGAAGGCGACACAGTTGAAGTTTACCTCGTTTGGAACTTAAAAAATTTGCTTTTTCTATATGATGACATCGCTGAATTAAATTGGCAGCCTTTAACAGATAGTTCAGGGGCTATTGGAAAGTTTGAATTTCATGTAAGGGGAGAGAAGGGGGCTGAAAAACTCTTTTTCCATACAGGCAAACTTTTTAGAGAGGGAACGATTGAAAAGAGTAATCTTGATTATACTATTCGTTTGGACAATCTTTCGGCTAAGCGTGGGGTTGAATTGCATGCCTACTGGCCTCGAACTGATTTTGCTAGCGCTAGGGATCAGGGTTTGAAAGGGAATCGTTTAGAAGAGTTTAATAAAATAGAGGACTCGATTGTTAAAGAAAAAGAGCAAAGTAAACAACTCGTTACCTGGGTCTTCCCTGCCATACTTTCTATCTCCTTGTTATTGAGTATTTGCTTTTATTATATTTATAGAAGAAAGACCACTCCTTCGGTCAAATATGCCAAAAATCATCGTCTCTATGAACCACCAATGGAATTAGAGCCTATGGTATTATCAGAGGCTGTCTACTCGACCTCCTTGGAGGAAGTGAGTCCCTTGGTCAAGGGAGCTGGAAAATTCACCTTTGACCAACTTATTCAAGCTACCTTGTTAGATGTGATAGACCGTGGGAATATCTCTATCATTTCAGAAGGAGATGCAGTTGGTTTGAGGCTAGTAAAAGAAGATGGTTTGTCAAGCTTTGAGAAAGACTGTCTAAATCTGACTTTTTCAGGCAAAAAAGAAGAAACTCTTTCCAATTTGTTTGCGGATTACAAGGTATCTGATAGTCTTTATCGTAGAGCAAAAGTCTCTGATGAAAAACGGATTCAAGCAAAGGGGCGTCAGCTCAAATCCTCTTTTGAAGAAGTATTGAAAGAGATGCAAGAAGGAGTGAGAAATCGGGTTATCTTCTGGGGACTTCCAGATTATTATCGTCCTTTAACTGGTGGGGAAAAGGCCTTGCAAGTGGGGATGGGACTCTCCACTATCTTGCCCCTATTTATTGGATTTGGTTTGTTCTTGTACAGTTTGGACGTTTATGGCTATCTTTACCTCCCCTTGCCAATACTTGGTTTTCTAGGTTTGGTTTTGGCTGTTTTCTATTATTGGAAGCTTCGACTAGATAATCGTGATGGTGTCCTAAATGAAGCGGGAGCAGAGGTCTACTATCTCTGGACCAGTTTTGAAAATATGTTGCGTGAGATTGCACGATTGGATCAGGCAGAGTTGGAAAGTATTGTAGTCTGGAATCGCCTCTTGGTCTATGCAACCCTATTTGGCTATGCGGACAAGGTTAGTCATTTGATGAAGGTTCATCACATCCAAGTAGAAAATCCAGATATCAATCTCTATGTAGCTTATGGCTGGCATAGTATGTTTTATCATTCAACAGCACAAATGAGCCATTATGCTAGTGTCGCAAATACAGCAAGTACCTACTCCGTATCTTCTGGAAGTGGAAGTTCTGGCGGTGGCTTCTCTGGTGGCGGAGGTGGCGGCAGTATCGGAGCCTTTTAAAGAGAACTGCCATAGACTGAAAAAGTATGCTATAATGGAAGATAGAAAAAAGGAGTAATCTATGTATCTTATTGAAATTTTAAAATCTATCTTCTTCGGAATTGTTGAAGGAATTACGGAATGGTTGCCGATTTCCAGTACAGGGCACTTGATTTTAGCAGAGGAGTTTATCCAATACCAAAATCAGAATGAATCTTTTATGTCCATGTTTAATGTCGTGATTCAGCTTGGAGCGATTTTGGCGGTTATGGTCATTTACTTTAATAAGCTCAATCCTTTCAAACCGACTAAGGACAAACAGGAAGTTCGTAAGACTTGGAGACTATGGTTGAAGGTCTTGATTGCGACCTTGCCTTTGCTTGGCGTCTTTAAATTTGATGATTGGTTTGACACCCACTTCCATAACATGGTTTCAGTTGCCCTCATGTTGATTATCTACGGGATTGCCTTTATCTATTTGGAAAAGCGCAATAAAGCGCGTGCTATCGAGCCAAGTGTAACAGAATTAGACAAGCTTCCTTATACGACAGCTTTCTATATCGGACTCTTCCAAGTTCTTGCTCTTTTACCAGGGACTAGCCGTTCAGGTGCAACGATTGTCGGTGGTTTGTTAAATGGAACGAGTCGTTCAGTTGTGACAGAATTTACTTTCTATCTAGGGATTCCTGTTATGTTTGGAGCTAGCGCATTAAAGATTTTCAAATTTATAAAAGCAGGACAGCTCTTGAGTTTTGGGCAATTGTTCTTGCTCTTGGTTGCGATGGGAGTCGCTTTTGCAGTCAGCATGGTCGCTATTCGCTTTTTGACCAGCTATGTGAAAAAACACGACTTTACCCTTTTCGGTAAATACCGCATCGTGCTTGGTAGTATCTTATTGCTTTATAGCTTTATTCGTTTATTTGTATAAGAAAAAACCTTGAAGGGGTAGCTCTTCAAGGTTTTAAAATCCAGTCATGGTAATCCCCAGCAGGCGGACACCTCTTTCTTTCTCGCTTAACTCTTCATAGAGTTGCAGGGCGATTTGGCTTATCTGATTAGCATCCTGTGTTTTTTGAGCCAGACTTTTTCGTTTGGTAAGAGTTGAAAAGTCCTCGTAGCGAATTTTCAGAATGACAATTTTTCCAGCTTTTTCTTGTTGATGTAGATTGAGAGCGACTCTTTCTGATAGAAGAGTCAGCTCTTTTTTGATGTCTTCCTCAGCACGGAGAATCTTCCCGTAGGTTTTCTCCTTTCCGATTGATTTACGGATGCGATTGGATTTGACGGGGGAATTGTGAATACCACGAGCCTTTCGATAAAGGTCATAGCCCAGTCTGCCAAAGCGGTCTATTAGGGTCACTTCAGGAACTTCAAGTAGGTCAGCTCCAGTAAAAACACCCATGTGATGAAGGCGTTCCACCGTCTTTTTTCCTACTCCATGAAATTTGGAAATATCCATTTGTTTGAGAAAATCCTCAGCCTGTTCAGGTAAAATCACTGTCAAACCATGTGGTTTTTGATAATCGCTAGCCATTTTAGCTAAGAATTTGTTGTAGGAAACACCTGCGGAAGCAGTTAGATGGAGTTCTTGCCAGATATCCTCTTGAATGAGGAGAGCGATTTTGACCGCTGACTTGATACCGAGTTTATTTTCTGTCACATCCAAATAGGCTTCGTCAATGCTCATGGGTTCAATCAAATCTGTATAGCGCTTAAAGATAGCTCGAATCTGGAGTCCCACAGTCTTGTATTTTTCATAATTCCCTGAGATAAAGACTGCCTGGGGACAACGTTCGTAGGCTTCCTTGGAACTCATGGCAGAATGGACACCAAAAGCTCGCGCCTCATAGCTACAAGTGGAAACGACTCCCCGCCCACCTGTTTGCCGAGGGTCGCTTCCGATAATGACAGGTTTTCCTCTGAGTTTAGGATTATCTCTGATTTCCACCGCAGCAAAAAAGGCATCCATGTCAATATGGATGATTTTTCTTGACAAATCATTTAACAAAGGAAAAATCAACATGCCTAGCCCCCTTTTTACTGCTTATTTTCTTTTATTATACCCTTTTTTCTGAAAAAAAGAAAAAAGGACTTTATTTTTTCAAAAATATAATACAGTTTGAAATAAAATGTAGACTGTTTTAGAAAAGAAAGTGTAAAAATAGGGAATTTTCACTTGTTGAAATCGGTTACTGTATGGTATACTTGACTCATGAATGTAACAGATGGTTGTTACTAGAAAGAAAAAAGAGGACATTAACATGGTTGTTAAAACAGTTGTTGAAGCACAAGATATTTTTGACAAAGCTTGGGAAGGCTTCAAAGGCGTAGATTGGAAAGAAAAAGCAAGTGTATCACGCTTCGTACAAGCTAACTACACACCTTATGATGGAGACGAAAGCTTCCTTGCAGGACCAACAGAACGTTCACTTCACATCAAAAAAATTGTAGAAGAAACTAAAGCACACTACGAAGAAACTCGTTTCCCAATGGACACTCGTCCAACATCTATCGCTGATATCCCAGCAGGATTTATCGATAAAGAAAACGAAGTTATCTTCGGTATCCAAAACGACGAACTCTTCAAATTGAACTTCATGCCAAAAGGTGGTATCCGTATGGCTGAAACTACTTTGAAAGAAAATGGATACGAACCAGATCCAGCTGTTCACGAAATCTTTACTAAATACGTAACAACAGTTAACGACGGTATCTTCCGCGCTTATACTTCAAATATCCGTCGTGCTCGTCACGCACACACTGTAACTGGTCTTCCAGATGCATACTCACGCGGACGTATCATCGGTGTTTACGCACGTCTTGCTCTTTACGGTGCAGACTACTTGATGCAAGAAAAAGTAAACGACTGGAATGCAATCGAAGAAATCGATGAAGAAACAATCCGTCTTCGTGAAGAAATCAATCTTCAATATCAAGCATTGCAACAAGTTGTTCGCTTGGGTGACCTTTACGGAGTTGACGTTCGCAAACCAGCGATGAACGTTAAAGAAGCTATCCAATGGGTTAACATCGCCTTCATGTCTGTCTGCCGTGTTATCAACGGTGCTGCTACATCCCTAGGACGTGTACCAATCGTATTGGACATCTTTGCAGAACGTGACCTTGCTCGTGGTACATTTACTGAATCAGAAATCCAAGAATTTGTTGATGATTTCGTTATGAAACTTCGTACAGTTAAATTTGCTCGTACAAAAGCTTATGACCAATTGTACTCAGGTGACCCAACTTTCATCACAACTTCTATGGCTGGTATGGGTAACGACGGTCGTCACCGTGTTACTAAGATGGACTACCGTTTCTTGAACACTCTTGACAACATCGGTAACTCTCCAGAGCCAAACTTGACAGTTCTTTGGACTGACAAATTGCCATACAACTTCCGTCGCTACTGTATGCATATGAGCCACAAACACTCTTCTATCCAATACGAAGGTGTAACAACAATGGCTAAAGACGGATATGGTGAAATGAGCTGTATCTCATGCTGTGTGTCTCCACTTGACCCAGAAAATGAAGAGCAACGCCACAACATCCAGTACTTCGGTGCTCGTGTAAACGTATTGAAAGCCCTTCTTACTGGTTTGAACGGTGGTTACGACGATGTTCACAAAGACTACAAAGTATTTGACATCGAACCAATCCGTGACGAAGTTCTTGAATTTGAATCAGTTAAAGCTAACTTTGAAAAATCTCTTGACTGGTTGACTGATACTTACGTAGATGCTTTGAACATCATCCACTACATGACTGATAAGTACAACTACGAAGCTGTTCAAATGGCCTTCTTGCCAACTAAACAACGTGCTAACATGGGATTCGGTATCTGTGGATTTGCCAACACTGTTGATACATTGGCAGCTATCAAATACGCTACAGTTAAACCAATCCGTGATGAAAATGGCTACATCTACGATTACGAAACAATCGGAGAATACCCACGTTGGGGTGAAGATGACCCACGTTCAAACGAATTGGCAGAATGGTTGATCGAAGCTTACACAACTCGTCTACGTAGCCACAAACTTTACAAAGACGCTGAAGCTACAGTATCACTTTTGACAATCACATCTAACGTTGCTTACTCTAAACAAACTGGTAACTCACCAGTTCACAAAGGTGTATACCTCAACGAAGATGGTTCTGTGAACTTGTCTAAACTTGAATTCTTCTCACCAGGTGCTAACCCATCTAACAAAGCTAAAGGTGGATGGTTGCAAAACTTGAACTCACTTTCTAGCCTTGACTTTAGTTATGCAGCTGATGGTATCTCATTGACTACACAAGTATCACCTCGCGCTCTTGGTAAGACTCGTGACGAACAAGTTGATAACTTGGTAACAATCCTTGATGGTTACTTCGAAAACGGTGGACAACACGTTAACTTGAACGTTATGGACTTGAACGATGTTTACGAAAAGATCATGTCAGGTGAAGACGTTATCGTACGTATCTCTGGATATTGTGTAAACACTAAATACCTCACACCAGAACAAAAAACTGAATTGACACAACGTGTCTTCCACGAAGTTCTTTCAATGGATGATGCCTTGGATGCATTGAGCTAATCAAGTTCTTGAATAATGAAATAAGGAACCCTCGGTCAAACGACTGAGGGTTGTTTTTTGGGCTCTTCAATTCCTTGAGTCAGGTACTGAAATGTCTGACCGAGATTCAAAGATACTTGTTGAGTTGCGGGAAGTATTTGATACTCAATGAAAATCAAAGAGCAAACTAGGAAGCTAGCCACAGGTTGCTCAAAACACTGTTTTGAGGTTGTAGATAAGACTGACAAAGTCAGTCACATATATACGGCAAGGCGAAGCTGACGTGGTTTGAATTTTATTTTCGAAGAGTATGAAAATAAAAACACCACACTTTGTAAGACACAAGGTGTGGTTGTATTTTATCTCTTAGACCAAGTTCTCTTCATAAAGAGAAGTAGGATTGGATAAATCTCCAAGCGGCCTGCAATCATTGCAAAGGAGAGGAGAATTTTTGAGATAGGGCTAAAGATTGAGAAACTAGATGTCGTTCCTAGAATAGGACCGATGTTATTGAAACAGCTAAAGACAGCACTGGTAACGATCAGGAAATCATTGCTATCTAGGCTGACAATAAAGATAAGCGCTAGCAAAATCATAGCATAGATGACAAAGTACTTGAGAATTTTATGCTGGGTATCCTTGTCAATCACCGTTTTATTAACATGGAGTGTCAAAACACGGTGGGGCGATAGGATTGACAAAATTTGATTTTTGGCAATTTTTGAAAGGATAAGGCCTCGAATAACCTTGAGTCCACCTGCAGTTGAACCAGCAGAACCACCGATTGCCATGAGGAAGAGAAGGATAAACTGGGAGAAGAGGGGCCAATTGGTAATATCTCCATATCCAAAACCAGTCGTTGTAATGATATTGGAAACCTGGAAGAAGGCCATTTCAAAACTCTTAGAAAATCCTGGGTAGAGATAGAGGGTATTGAGGCTGATCAAGCCTGTAGAAAGCAGAACAATGACCAAGTAAGCTCGAAGTTCTTCGTCACCAAAGAAGGCCTTGACGCGACGGAGCATGAGGTAGTAGTAGAGATTGAAATTGACCCCAAAAACCAGAACTCCGATACTAACCAGATAGGTAATCAGTGAGCTACCATAGTGGGCAATTCCATCGTTATAGACTGTAAAACCTCCTGTACCTGCTGTTCCCATGGCAATGACAAAACTATCAAATAGGGGCATACCAGCTAGATAATAGATGATGACAAAGAGGGAAAAGAGGGCTAGGTAAAGGAGATAGAGGATCTGGGCAGTATTTTTGAGTTTGGATACAACCTTGCCAAAAACAGGGCCAGGAACCTCAGCCTTCATCACTTCTAGGTGGCTATTCTTGGCATTATCCATAATAGCAAGTGCAAAAACAAGCACTCCCATCCCTCCAATCAAGTGGGTAAAACTTCGCCAGAAGAGGAGGGAACGACTGAGAACCGAAACGTCGTTCAGAATAGTTGCTCCGGTAGTTGTAAAGCCAGAACTGATCTCAAAAAAGGCATCTATAACACTGGGAATTTGTCTAGCAAAGACAAAGGGGAGACCACCAAAGAAAGACCAAAGGATCCAACAGAGGGCCACAATCAAGATTCCCTCCTTGGCATAAATCCGTTGATTTTTTGGCTTTTGTAAAATTCCTGAACCGCCTAGTAATACGAGAATCCCAATCGTTGTAAAGAGGGCTGTAAAGACTTGGCTCGATTCACGGTAATAGATAGCAACAGACACAGGAACCAAAAGGAGAACAGCTTCAAGCAAAAGTAACTTTGAAAGGAGGTAACGAATCATACTTTTATTCATTTCTTACCTCGCAATTAAGTCATAAATCTTGGTGATGTTTGGCAACAAGGTTGTTACTAGGAGCTTGTCTCCAACTTCCAACATATCCTCCCCAGTTGGGAAAATAGTCTTGCCCTTTCGAATGATGGCTGCAATAAGAACCCCTTTTTTCAATTTCAGTTGAGAAAGAGGTTTGGCAGTCATCTTATTAGCTTCCTTGATATGGAATTGCAGGGTTTCGATTTGGCCATTGGCTAGATGGTGCATGGCTTGAAGGTCTGAATACTGGGCATTAACTCGACCACGAATAAAGTGCATGATTGTATCTACAGCAATGCTTTTAGGTGTGATGATACTTGAAAAATCAGGCGCATTGATAATCTCGAGGAGACTGGTACGATTGACCTTGGTAATATTTTTCTGTACCCCTACCCTGTCAAGGAACATAGAGGTAATCAGATTTTCCTCATCGACCCCTGTTAGAGTCGCAACGGCATCATAGTTTTGAGCACTTTCTTCCAGCAGGATATCTTTTGCGGTACCATCTCCTTGAACGATGTGGAGGTTTGGAAATTTCTCGCTAAAGAAGCTAGCGATTTCAGGATTGATTTCAATAACCTTGGTATCGATACGACTGTCTTTGAGGATACCTAGTAGATAATAGGCAATTCTACCAGCTCCCACAATAAGAAGACTCTTCACGGCACGAGACTTGAAATAATTATGGAAGAGCATCATGTCAACACGGTTACCGGTGACAAAGATTCTATCTTTATCCTGTACAGTCATGTCACCGCTTGGAATGATAATTTGATGATCCCTCTCTATCGCACAGACAATGACATTGCCAAATTTTTTCCGAAAATCAGAAATGGGCATTTGGCAAAGACCACTGGAGGATTTAACAGTGAATTCCATCAAGCTGACCCGTCCACCAAAGAAACGTTCGACAGACAGGGCGTTGGGGAAGTCAATGATATTAGCAATAGCGCGGGCAGCCAAGAGCTCAGGGTTAACGATAAGAGAAAAACCGAGAATATTCTTTTCTTTGAAATAAGAGTTAGAATATTCAGGGTTTCGCACCCGAACGATAGTTTCTTTAGCTCCCATTTTCTTGGCTAGAACGGCTGCAATCATGTTGACTTCATCGTACTCAGTCAGGGTGATAAAGATATCACAATCTTGGACGCTGGCTTGCTCAAGAATGGCAAAATCGGCCCCGTTACCAAGGATACCAATGATATCAAAGCGACTGACAATATGATTGAGAACAGCTTCGTCTTGCTCAATTAGCAAAACATCATGCTTTTCTGCAACCAAGGAGCGACAGAGGGCAAAACCAACTTTTCCCCCTCCGACAAGGATAATTTTCATATTAAAACCTACTTTTTCATGATGTAACTATCATACCTTTTTTCAAGAAAAAATGCACCTACTAGCTAATAACAAGAGCTTTTAGTGAAAATTTGCTATAAGATAAAACTATACCCTAACCAATTGAAATAGCTATTAGCGACTTTCTCTGAAATATGGTATGATAAAGGATATACAAGGAGATAAAATGAATAATAATTTACTGGTATTACAATCAGACTTTGGTCTGGTTGATGGTGCGGTATCGGCTATGATTGGAGTGGCTTTAGAAGAATCTCCAACCTTAAAAATTCATCACTTGACGCACGATATTACGCCTTATAATATTTTTGAGGGGAGCTACCGTCTTTTTCAGACGGTGGATTACTGGCCTGAGGGAACGACTTTTGTATCGGTTGTCGATCCAGGTGTCGGCTCGAAACGTAAGAGTGTGGTTGCCAAGACTGCAAAAAATCAATACATTGTCACGCCAGATAATGGAACGCTTTCTTTTATCAAGAAACACGTTGGCATTGTAGCTATTCGTGAAATTTCTGAAGTGGCCAATAGACGTCAAAACACAGAGCATTCTTATACCTTCCACGGTCGTGATGTTTATGCTTATACTGGTGCTAAACTGGCCAGCGGTCACATTACTTTTGAGGAAGTGGGGCCAGAGCTCAGTGTAGACCATATTGTAGAGCTTCCAGTCGTAGAGACCATCATTGAAGATCATTTGGTGAAGGGAGCTATTGATATTCTGGATGTGCGTTTTGGTTCGCTTTGGACCTCTATCACGCGAGAAGAATTTTACAAACTGGAACCAGACTTTGGTGACCGTTTTGAAGTGACTATCTATCACGCTGATATGCTGGTCTATCAAAATCAGGTTGTTTATGGCAAATCATTTGCGGATGTGAGAATTGGGCAACCCATCCTTTACATCAACTCTCTCTATCGTTTAGGTCTGGCTATCAACCAAGGTTCTTTTGCCAAGGCCTATAATGTGGGTGTCGGTTCATCTTGGACCATTGAAATAAAGAAAATAGAAGGATAAAATAGGAGAATAAATAGTATGGAAATCAAATTTACAATTAAACAAGTTGTTGCTGTCGGAATTGGCGCTGCCCTCTTTGTCGTCATCGGGATGATCAACATTCCGACCCCTGTTCCCAATACAAGCATCCAGCTTCAGTATGCGGTACAAGCGCTACTTTCTATTATTTTTGGACCGATTATCGGTTTGCTTGTCGGGTTGATTGGTCATGCAATCAAGGACTCTCTTGCTGGTTACGGTCTGTGGTGGACTTGGATTATCGCTAGTGGGCTCTTTGGTCTAGCTGTGGGGCTATTTAGAAAGTACGTTCGCGTGATCAATGGTGTCTTTGACTGGAAAGATATTCTTATTTTTAACCTCATTCAACTACTTGCAAATGCCCTTGTTTGGGGTGTCTTGGCACCGCTTGGAGATGTTGTGATTTATCAAGAAGCGGCAGAAAAAGTATTTGCACAAGGGATTGTTGCGGGAATTGCTAATGGTGTATCTGTAGCTATTGCAGGAACTCTTCTCTTGCTTGCCTACGCAGGAACTCAAACTCGTGCAGGAAGTTTGAAAAAGGACTAATACTCTTCGAAAATCTCTTCAAACCACGTCAGCTCTATCTGCAACCTCAAAACAGTGTTTTGAGCAACTTGTGGCTAGCTTTCTGGTTTGCTCTTTGATTTTCATTGAGTATAAAATGATGGGGAAGGCTGGGCAACCAGTCTTTTTGCTGTTTATTGATTAGTTAGGCAAGTAAGCTAGGATAGGAATCTTTTTGGCGCTAAGATTTTAAGAGAAGAGACTGCAAGAAGGGGTAGATTTATGATAAAATAGAAGTCTAAGAAGCGAATGAAGAGAGTAAGATGAAAGAAGCTATAATTGAGTGGAAGGATTTCTCTTTCCGGTATGAAACACAACAAGAACCGACCTTGCAAGGGGTAGACTTGACCATTTACAAGGGAGAGAAAGTCTTAATTGTTGGGCCATCTGGGTCAGGTAAATCTACCTTGGGTCAGTGTTTGAATGGGATTATTCCCAATATTTACAAGGGTCAGATGTCTGGAGAATTTGTGATCAAGGGTCAAGCCGCTTTTGATATGAGTGTCTATGATAAATCTCATTTAGTCAGCACGGTTTTGCAGGATACAGATGGGCAGTTTATCGGCTTGTCCGTGGCAGAGGACTTGGCTTTTGCTCTGGAAAATGATGTAACAGGACTAGAAGAGATGAAAAATCGTGTTTATAAATGGGCTGAAAAGCTGGACCTTCTTTCTTTACTGGATCAGCGTCCTCAGGATTTGTCAGGTGGACAAAAGCAGCGAGTCAGTCTGGCTGGTGTCTTGATTGATGAGAGTCCGATTCTCTTGTTTGATGAGCCACTCGCCAATCTTGATCCCAAGTCAGGTCAGGATATTATCGAATTGATTGACCAGATTCATAAGGAAGAGGGGACGACGACCCTTATTATCGAGCACCGTTTAGAGGATGTTCTGCATCGCTCTGTGGATCGGATTGTCTTGATAAACGATGGCCGTATCCTCTTTAATGGGAGTCCTGATCAGCTACTTTCTACTGATTTATTGACCCAAAATGGAATTCGGGAACCCCTTTATCTAACTACTCTCCGTCAATTAGGTGTGGATTTAGCTAAGGAAGAACAATTAGCAAATCTGGATAACTTGTCTATCTCAAAAGGTCAGGTTCAGTTGCAGAATGAACTGGTAAAAGAAACCCCAGAATTACAGTCACTCTTTAGACTAGAGGACGTGTCATTTTCTTATGATGATAGACCGATTTTAAAGTCCCTACATTTGGATATTAAAAAGGGTGAAAAGATTGCCATTGTCGGAAAAAATGGAGCAGGGAAGTCAACTCTAGCCAAGGCTCTAAGTGCTTTTATTCAGACTGAAGGACGCTATCTGTGGGAAGGGCAGGATATAAAAGGAGATTCTGTTGCAGAACGGGCGGAACGAGTAGGCTATGTGCTGCAAAATCCTAATCAAATGATTTCGACCAACATGATTTTTGATGAGGTGGCTCTGGGACTTCGTTTGCGAGGTGTGGACGAGCAGGAAATTGAAACGAGAGTCTATGAAACCTTGAAAATCTGTGGTCTCTATGAATTCCGTAATTGGCCTATTTCTGCCCTGTCGTTTGGACAGAAAAAACGTGTGACTATTGCATCGATTTTGGTCTTAGGGGCTGAAATTATCCTCTTAGATGAACCGACTGCAGGTCAAGACCAGAAGAACTATACTGAGATTATGGAATTTCTTGAAGAACTGCATCAAAAAGGTCATACCATTGTCATGATTACTCATGATATGCAATTGATGCTGGATTATTCGGATCGGGCTCTTGTCATGGTGGATGGGGAATTGATTGCCGATACTGATCCAGCTAGTCTGTTGAGCAATCCTGAACTGTTAGTAAAAGCCAACCTAAAAGAAACTTCAATCTTCAACTTGGCCAAGAAACTAGACGTGGATCCACTTGCTTTAACGGCATTTTACAAAGAAAGGAGAGAAGGATGCCAGCTAAACTAATTGGTTACCAGCATAGAGATACTGTGATTCATCGCTTGTCAGGAGCTGGGAAACTCCTCTTTTTCATCCTCGTGTCCTTGGCGGCCATGATTAGCTATGATACCAGACTGCTTGTTCTGATTGCTATCTTTTCGGTCTTTCTCCTCTATTTGTCAGAAATCCGCTTTAAAGATGTTTCCTTTGTAGCCGTTTTTGCGACGGTATTTGCCGTTTTAAACGTTTTGATGGTCTATCTCTTTTCTCCCGAGTATGGGGTTGGACTTTACGGAGAGAGAAGTGTGATTTGGCAGGGAATCGGTGCCTACACTCTGACCAGTCAAGAACTCTTTTATCTGCTAAATCTGGCTATTAAGTACCTTTGCACCATTCCTCTGGCTATTATCTTTTTGATGACAACCCACCCTAGTCAGTTTGCTTCCAGTTTAAATCAAATCGGTGTGTCTTACAAGATTGCCTATTCAGTCAGCCTGACCTTGCGCTATATTCCAGATTTGCAGGAAGAATTCTTTACCATCAAGATGTCTCAGGAGGCGCGTGGGATGGAATTATCCAAGAAAGCTTCTCTCATGCAACGAATCAAAGGCAATCTGCGCATTATTACGCCCTTGATTTTTAGCTCGTTAGAACGCATTGATACCATCGCGACCGCCATGGAGCTTCGACGCTTTGGAAAAGAGAAAAAGCGGACTTGGTATAGTTATCAAGCCTTGAAAAAAGGGGACTATCTTACCTTGCTCTTGGCAGCCTTGTTTTTAGTAGCTAGTTTACTACTTATCTTGCAGAATCACGGACGATTTTACAACCCTTGGAAATAGTATTGTCAAAGTTTTCATTAGATAAGTAAAGAGAAATTATTCTATAACTTTTTATTGATAGATTGTATGAGAAATAAAGTTAATAATTGTATGCTTGAAACTTTTTGACAAAACATGAATTAGCTTGTATATTTTACAGTAGAATTTACACTACAAAATCAAAGTTATTCAAATATAATCATTTTCAACTAAGTTCAGTGTCATAATGTAGAGATGATATAAAATAGTAAAAGTATTTAATTTAAATCGTGTTAATTTCATTTTGTGTAAACATGGGAAAATGTTGAATGTATATAATGACGGGAGATGATTTACAATGATAAGTTTAGAGCTGTTGTCTGAAGAAAATAGTTTAGACGTCTATTTTTTTGAAAAAGAGAATCAAGAGTATTTTGAGCGGAATTTACCTCTTAGACCAGCTAACTATTTTGATTTAGAAGGTTTTAAAGAAATTACGAGGGAATTGTTAAGGGAACAAGAGAATCATGATGTCTACATGCATCTTATTAGAGATGCACAAGGCGTTATGGTTGGAAGAATCAATTTAAGTGTTTTAGGGAAGGATAGAAAAACAGCAGAACTTGGATATAGGATTGGAGAAAATGTTAGCAATTTAGGTTATGCCAGCGAAGCGCTTAAACTCGTTTTAGAAAAAGCTTTCACGACTTATGGTTTCAATAGAATCATTGCAGGGACGGCAACGGACAATCTGGCCTCCCAGAGAGTGCTTTTAAAAAATGGCTTTACCTTTAGTAGGGTTATAGAAAATGACTTACAAATTCATAATGAGTGGGTTCATACAGCAGTATTTGAGATAACGAGGTCATAATATCATCATTCCCAGTCCACAGATAGGTATAAAAGAGTAAGCAATTTTTGCAGATATTTAAGAATTTTCTCCTAGAAACCCTTGGAAATAGCTTGAAAAAATTGAAAAAATCAAGTCGTTTCTATTGACAATGATTCTGAAAGTGTTATACTAAGAAAGTAGTTTCGCTGATTTACTTCAAACCTGTTGTGAGGTAAGTTAACGATGCCTTAACCACGCTGTTTGCTGAGCTTGACTCCGGGCAGTGTGGCTATTTTTTTGCAATGGTAAAAGGAAGCAAGTCATGACAAATCACATTGTATTATTTGAGCCTCAAATTCCACAAAATACAGGCAATATCGCGCGTACTTGCGCTGCGACCAATTCTCCCCTCCACATCATCAAGCCTATGGGCTTTCCTATCGATGACCGCAAGATGAAGCGGGCTGGATTGGATTATTGGGATAAGCTAGAGATTTATTTTTACGATAGTTTGGAAGATTTCATGTCTCAGATGAAGGGCAAACTCTATCTGATTTCGAAATTCGCTGAGAAAGTGTATTCTGAGGTGGATTTATCGACTGACGACGACCATTATTTTCTTTTTGGACGTGAAGATAAGGGCTTGCCTGAGGACTTTATGCGAGAACATCCTGAAAAGGCTCTCCGTATTCCCATGAATGATGAACATGTCCGCAGTCTCAATGTGTCTAATACCGTCTGCATGATTGTCTACGAAGCCCTTCGCCAGCAGAACTTTGCAGGTCTTGAGCTTGTCCATACCTATGAAGTGGATAAATTGAAATAAAAAATGAAAATGAACAAAATGCTTGCGCTTGCAAGCGTTTTTTGTTATGATAAAAGAGTCTTCAGGGCAGGGTGTGATTCCCGACCGGCGGTAAATTTGACTAGCTATTTTAGCTTTCTCGTCGTTGTCTTGTCTCGATATACTTTAAGTATCATCTTCGACTGCGACGCCTAGATAAATCTAAAATATCTTAGCCAAATAAGTCCGCGAGCGCAAGCTGATGTGGTGAGATTCCACAACCGACAGTATAGTCTGGATGGGAGAAGACGAAAGAATAGCTTTGTCTGTTCTGATAGATTTATAGCTAAACTGTAACCGCTTGCTTGAATTTCCTTAATGGAGTGAGAGGGAAGATTTGGGATATAAAAAGTGAGAATAGATAGAGGAATCCTTTCTAACTTCTTCTGATTTTATAGAAAATTGGAGGAACCTGTTATGACAAACACACGTCGACTTTCGACCATTGCAATTCTATCAGCCATCTCATTTGTGCTGATGTACTTTGACTTTCCGCTTTTACCAGCGGCATCTTTCCTCAAGATCGAATTTAGTATCTTGCCAGTCCTTGTGGGTCTGGTGGTCATGGATTTGCCTGCTGCTCTAGGAGTGCTCTTGCTTCGCTCACTCTTGAAATTGCTTCTTAACAGCCAAGGAGTGAATACTTACATTGGTTTGCCGATGAATATCGTAGCTTTGGGAGTTTTTGTCATCGTATTTGCTTTGATTTGGAAAAAGGAACGGACAACCCTTCGTTTCCTACTAGGTTCTCTAGCTGGAACTATTGGTTTAACCGTGGCTATGTTGCTTCTCAACTATGTTTACGCTGTTCCTTTGTACGCTAAGTTTGCTAACTTTGATATTGGAAAAATTTTGGGACTTTCCAACTACCTAATGACTATGGTGTTGCCTTTTAACTTGATTGAGGGTGTAATCTTTTCCGTTTCATTCTGGTTGTTGTATGTTCTCTTGAAACCAACCTTAAAACATTATGAGAGATAAACAAACATTTTTAATGAAGGGCAGTTTTGCCCTTTTACTTTTCGTTATTCTTGGCTACATGGTCAAATTTTACCCTGAAGCGCTGGTCGATTTTGACCAACCGATTCAGACTGCCGTTCGAGGAGACTTGCCAGATTACTTGACTATTCTTTTCCGAGCCATCACACGCTTGATTGATATTCCAGTGATTATCACTTGGGTTGCCATCGTAGCCTTTATCTTTTATCGTAAGCGATGGAAGATAGAAAGTTTCTTCATGCTGGGAAATCTGGCTTTGGCAGGACTTTTAATCGTGACCTTTAAAAATATCTACCAGCGCCCACGACCAGCTATTTTACACTTGGTTGAGGAGAAGGGATTTTCCTTTCCAAGCGGCCATTCTCTGGCTGTGACGCTGATGGTAGGGACTTTGATTGTTATTCTTAGTCAGCGGATTAAAGATTCGGTCTGGAGAAAAATCGTACAAATCGTCCTTGGCCTTTACTTAGTCAGTGTGCTGGTATCAAGGGTTTATCTGGGAGTTCATTATCCATCAGATGTCCTTGCCAGTCTCTGTGTGGGCTTGGGAGTCTTGTTTATCGAATTTCCCTTCTATGACAAGCTACGCTTCCAATGGCGATTTAAAGGCAAGCAGAAGTGATGGAAAAGATAAAAAATTGTACAAATACAAATAGAACCATATGAAATATATACTTGAAACATGTTTTGGTGTTTGATATATTTTAATAAATAAAGCAAGGAGGAAGAAAGTGTGGGTATGTTATTAGCGACACGCTTAAAAAATAAAAGAAAGGAATTAAAATTATCTCAAAAAGAATTAGCTGAGGGGATTTGTGAGCAAGGGCAGATTAGCCGTATGGAGCAAGGTAAATATTCACCTGGGTCAGAATTACTCTTTCAACTATCTAAGCGATTGAAGGTGAGCATGGATTATTTCTTTGAAGATACTGAGGTTTCTAGTTTAGAAAATATTGATAAGTTTAAAGAATTATCTAAGAAATTTTTGGATGAGAGGGAATATGAATCTCTCCATTACATCTATGAACTGGAAAAATCTAAACGTACTCGTCTATCTGCTAAAGACCAGATTTATTTGGACTGGATTGATACATTAGTTCAATTCTGTTATTTAAATCATCAAACAGGGGCAGTTGCGAAACTGGAAAAAATACTGTTATCTCTGAAAAAATCTGATTTTTACTATCTACAACTGGGAAATACCTTGGCTAATTTTTATTTTGATATGGGGCAGGAAGACACATATCAGGAACTCTATCAACTTTTAAAAGAGAACCTCCAGTCACTATCTGTTCATCATTTGGAACAGTTAGAATTGATGATTAAATTCCGATATAACTATTGTAGATATTTGTGGTTGAATGAACGAACATCTGAAGCTATAGCAGAAATTACAGAAACGATAGCTATTTGTAAAAGATATAATAGTAGTTATCGATTAGCAGATTTGTATTGTTTATTGGGAAATATAAGCGAGAGCTTTGCTGAAAGGGATAGGATACTAGGTTTTTATCAAGTATCTTATCAGCTTTACAAGCACGAAGAGAACCAGAGAATGATGCTAGAAATTGAGAAGGAAATGAAATTATTGGAAAGTGAAGATTAAGAAAAGGATTTGTATTTTTAGATAACTTAAATTCATATTTCAAAAAAAATAAAAAAACACCATAAAAATTATTGACAAACCAAAATTGATGTATTAGAATATCATCAATAGTTTTTGATTTTGGTATTGGAGCTTTGGGGATATATTGGGCGTTGTTAGGATTTCAATTTCCTTTTGAGCTGAAGAAGGAGGCAATCCAATGAATACTTTTCTGACCAATAAAAATTACCGGATGTTGCTAATTAATCAATGGGTTTCGTCATTTGGTGATACGCTGTTTTATATTTCCTTTATTTCTTATGTATCGGGATATAAATTTGCTTCATTAGCTGTTCTTTGTATAACAGTTTCGGAGACTTTGCCGCAGATTTCTCAGTTGTTCACAGGCGTTATTGCCGATTTTCAAAAAAATCGTGTTGCAAAATATATTGCTATATTGGCAAGTAAGTTTCTGCTTTATACTCTATTGACACTGTTTGTAACGGATAAGAACTTTTCTATGGGGATGGTTTTTCTTATTTGTGGCATCAATCTTTTATCAGATACTATGAGTTATTTTGCAGGTGCTATGATTTCTCCTTTGTATGTGAGGATTATAGGAGATGATATGACAGATGCTATGGGGTTTAGACAGGCAACTGCTGGTGTAGTTAATATTCTTAGCAACCTTACAGGTGGAGTTTTGATTGGGGTCATCAGTCTTCAGATGTTTGTGGGTTTGAATGCTTTGACCTTTCTTTTTGCACTGTTGGGTGTGGTGTTTATTCGTACTTCTTTGAGAGATATTGAGGGACAGATGGAGGTTAGTAAAGGATTAACCGCAAAATCTTTTGGAGAGCATTTCCTCTATTCTATGAAGATATTGGCAAGTTTTCCAGCCATCATCAAATTAATATTCATTGCTGCTATGAACCAAGTGATTTTAAGCATTATTACCCCTTTAACGACCTTGATGTTGATTCATCATCCATTTATCTTCTTTGACACTGGGAAATCCATTGCAGCATTGTCAGTGGTTATTTTTTCAGGAACGATTGTGGGAAGTTTTTTGAGTGGAGGTATCCTAAAAAATATTCCCATAAAAATGATTGTCTACTTTGAAGAAATTATGCATCTCTGTATTCTCTTTTCTTGGTTGACCAATCATTTCCTCCTTTTATTGGTAGTTGTCTTCTTATGCGCAGTTGCAGTAGGAATGATGGGGCCTCGGATTTTCAACCTTGTATTCTCGATGGTTCCAGAAGAAGTCATGGGAACCATCCAGTCAGTGCTTGGAGTATTCAATGTTGTTGTACCAGGAATTCTTAGCATGCTCATCGTTGCCTTAGCGAGTGCTACAAACATAAAAATCACAGTGCTTCCACTTTTTATTTTTGTATTGACTGCCTTAGCAATTGTGAAAGCAATGAAAATAGAGTAATAGTAGTATGAACTACTGTCTCTTTTTGGGTGGGAGTTCACTATCCATCAGACGTTCTTGCCAGTCTCTGTGTGGGCTTGGGAGTCTTGTTTATCGAATTTCCCTTCTATGACAAGCTACGCTTCCAATGGCGATTTAAAGGCAAGCAGAAGTGAATATCAAATTCTCTTGAGGAGAAAGAAATGAAAGTCAACATAAAAGCTCTCCATCCGACTCAACTATACTTATCAGAAAAGAAACTAGCAGGCATCCAGACACTTTACCAGTCGGCAGAAGCAATCCAAGTCGATCCAATCAGTATTCTTGCCTTTGGAGATTACTTGCTGATTACAGACGGGCATCACAGGGCTTATCAGGCTTTATTGGCAGGTAGGGATACGATTTCTGCTGAGTGGGATAGAGATGGTGGTGATGAACTATATCATCTCTATGCGCAAGCTTGCGAGGAAAGAAAGATTTACTCTGTTCTGGATTTAAAAAATCATATCTTACCTCAAGATGAGTATGAAGTAAAATGGTATAACTGGTGTGATGGTTTTAATCAAGCAGCAACTCTCTTATTGAAAAGGAAAGCAGATGAAACGGATTTTACAAATAGATAATGCACTGCGTCTTGTTCCTTATTATAAGGTCAATCATTGTGAGAAAGCTTTTGCTTGGTATCAGGATGTGAACTTGGTTCACCTCGTAGATGGTGTGAAGAGACCTTATAGTCAAGAAACTTTGGAAGCCATGTATTCCTATTTGGATCAGCATGGTGAGCTTTTTTGGATTGAAGTCAAGGAGAAGGGAGAATGGTTTCCAATTGGGGATGTTACACTATCTCAGGATAATCTCCCCATTGTGATTGGGAATTCCGCTTACCAACATCGAGGACTTGGAAAAAAGATTCTGAGTGCTTTGATTGAATTGGCTCGAGTAAAAGGATGGAAAGAATTGAGAGTCAAGGAAATCTACACCTACAATCATGCTTCTAGGAGGTGTTTCAAGTCGCTTGGATTTGTGGAAAATGGAGCAACAGAAAAAGGAATGAGTTTTATATTGAAATTAATCTAATCCTGCCACTTTCTCCCCCTTAACCTTTGACTATTCTGCAAAATTATCGTAAAATAAAGAGTAAATGATAAAATGAGGTCAGAGTCTGTTTGCTCTGGCGATAGTAGTATAAATGAGGAGAAACGCTTTGGAATTAGAAGTATTTGCTGGGCAAGAAAAAAGTGAACTATCTATGATTGAGGTAGCGCGTGCTATCTTGGAACTTCGTGGTCGCGATCATGAGATGCATTTTAGCGATCTTGTAAACGAAATTCAAAATTACCTTGGAACATCAAACAGCGATATCCGTGAAGCCTTGCCTTTGTTCTACACAGAGTTGAACTTTGACGGTAGCTTCATCTCACTTGGAGACAACAAATGGGGGCTTCGTTCATGGTATGGTGTAGACGAAATCGACGAAGAAATCATTGCTCTTGAAGAAAATGACGATGATGAAGTAGCACCAAAAGCTAAGAAAAAACGCGTCAATGCCTTCATGGATGGCGATTCAGATGCTATTGACTACAATGCAGATGATCCAGAAGACGAAGATGCATACGAAGCAGATCCAGCTCTTTCATACGATGATGAAAATCCAGATGATGAGAAAAATGAAGTGGAAGCTTATGATGCAGAAATCAACGAAATCGCCCCAGATGACTTGGGTGAAGACGTGGATCTCAACGAAGAAGATGACGAGTTCTCAGAAGATGATGCTGAAACCAGCGAGGAATAAAAGTTAGGTGTGTCAATCGAAAGTTAGCCATGAAGAATAAATTCTTTGGGTGACTTGTAGTTCAAGCATTTTTTAGGATAGTTATTAATCCGCTTTTCGATGAATGCGACTTCTTTGGGAGTCGTTTTCTTAGTTCCTTTAGGTAACCATCTACGAATGAGCCTGTTGTGATTCTCATTATAGTAAAATGAACCAAAAATAGTACACAATGTGGTATAATATTCTTATGGCATATTCAATAGATTTTCGTAAAAAAGTTCTCTCTTATTATGAGCGAACAGGTAGTATAACAGAAGCATCACACCTTTTCCAAATCTCACGTAATACCATTTATGGCTGGTTAAAGCTAAAAGAGAAAACAGGAGAGCTAAACCATCAAGTAAAAGGAACAAAACCAAGAAAGGTTGATAGAGATAGACTTAAAAACTATCTTACTGACAATCCAGACGCTTATTTGACTGAAATAGCTTCTGAATTTGGCTGTCATCCAACTACTATTCACTATGCTCTCAAAGCTATGGGCTACACTCGAAAAAAAAGAACCACACCTACTATGAACAAGACCCAGAAAAAGTAGCCTTATTTCTTAAGAATTTTAATAGTTTAAAGCACTTAGCACCTGTTTATATTGATGAAACAGGATTCGATACTTATTTTTATCGAGAGTATGGTCGCTCTTTAAAAGGTCAGATAATAAGAGGTAAAGTATCTGGAAGAAGATATCAGAGGATTTCTTTGGTTGCAGGGCTAACAAATGGTGAGTTAATCGCTCCAATGACTTACGAAGAGACGATGACGAGCGACTTTTTTGAAGTATGGTTTCAGAAGTTTCTCTTACCAACATTAAATACACCATCAGTTATTATTATGGATAATGCAAGATTCCATAGAATGAGGAAGCTAGAACTTTTATGTGAAGAATTTGGGCATAAACTTTTACCTCTTCCTCCCTACTCATCTGAGTACAATCCTATTGAGAAAACATGGCCTCATATCAAAAAGCACCTCAAAAAAGTATTACCAAGTTGCAATACCTTTTTCGAGGCTCTTTTGTCCTGTTCTTGTTTCAATTAACTATATAATTGTTTTGCATCTCTGTGCCTTTCTTGTGTTTGTGGTTGAACAACAAGTATAACACAGAGGTGTTTTCTTATGCCTACAAGAGCTTTCATTTGACAATAGGAACCCTTGAAGCTGCTTCGTTAGCTAAACCAAGGCTAATCTTAGCCTTGGCTCGCCAGCCTAACAGCATCAAGCCTCTTATCAAATGAAATCGAGGACTAGCTATCAGCTAGTTGAACCATCTAATTTTTAGGAGGGGCTGGGTGGCTAACTTCATTATAGAACTTTCATTTAGATTACTTACATTTTGTTTTGATAAGTTTTACGGTAATCTCCAGGAGAAAGCCCAGTCCTTTGTTTAAAAATTTTAGTAAAGTAAGAATAATTATCATACCCTACTTGACAAGATACTTGTGATATCGAGATATTTGTTTGAGATAGGAGAGATTTAGCAGCATTAATGCGCTTATCCGTTATATATTTAACAAGAGTTTCTCCAGTTTCTTTTTTAAAAATTCTAGCTAAATGATCTGCACTGAGATAAACCATATCTGCTAATATAGAACGATTTATATCCTCATAGTAGTGATGATCTATGTATTCGACAATACGTTGAATACTATTTTTCTGGTTTTCAATGTTTGTTGCAAATTTCTTAGCATGTGACCAATAATAATCAAAGTAATCCTGAAATGATTCAACTGAATGAAAGCGTCGTTGGAATAAGAAATCATGAGTGCTGTTTTGGAATAATTTATGTGCCGAGATTCCATTTTGATCTAGATATATTCCTATTTGTTGAGTCCAATCTAGTAAAATTTGTTGTAGTGTGAAAGTAGGAATTTGAGAATTATAAGCAAGTGAATTAATTTTTTCTCTTAATTCGTATTCACTTAAGGTATCTAAAAAAGTAATTGAAAGAGTTTCTGTTTTAAAGGAAGTTGGAAAACTATGTGGAACACATGTAATAGTATTCCAATAAGAAACATATTGTTCATTATAAGTGTAGAGTTCTTTGGTATGAAATAAAATATCGGATAGTTTATGGCAACTCTTATATATAATGTTTGAGTATTTACTAAAGTTATTAGAAATTTGAGAATGAATCTCATATGCCAATTTGTCACTACGTTTGGATGAGTCTACTCTAAAGAGACAAACATATTGATCAACCTGGCTTTCCATCTTGAATAGACTTATCAGCTTATAAGAAGGTTGTGAAATTCTTTGAAGTTCTCTTTTTAGTTGAGAAGTCCATGATGGAGTTTCTGCAGAATAATCTTCTTCATTAAGATTGATTGTTAAAACTGCAAGAAAAAAATACTGGTGTTTTTGAAGAATAAAATCTTGTTTGCTTGCTATATTTTCTAGCTCATCAATGCGAGAAATTTGAGGTTTTCTAAGGTAATCATACCAGAAGTTATCTTCTATTTGTAAAAGTGCATCATTTTTTCCGTTTAAGTTATGATTCTCAATTTTACTAATGGCTTTTTGAATAATAAATTCTAATTTTTCAAAGTTAATGGGTTTTAGATAGTATTCGAAGCTTTGTAATTCAATTGCTTTTTGAGCATAGTTGAAGTCGGCGTAATTGGTTAAAAAAATTGTTTTTATATCATATTTTTCATTTCTAATCCACGATAAGAGTTCGAGGCCACTACCTTGAGGCATTTCTATATCGCTTATCATGAGATCAATAGGATTCTCTCTAATAATATTTTGAGCTTGAGTGAGGCTATAGGCAACATAAACAGTGTCAATGTGTAGTTTATCCCAATTTATTTTCTCTCGTAAAGCCTCAATGATAAAGCGATCGTCATCAACTAATAAGATGTTCATTATAACCTCCGTCTATAATCTTGTATGGAATAAGTAAAAGAATTTTAGCCCCACCTTCTTCATTATTTTCAAATGCAATACTATAGTCATTAGGATAGAGAAGATTTAAACGTTCGATGGTGTTTGTGATCCCAATATGATGTCCATCTTCTGTTATTAGAGACTGTTTCTGATTTAGTTTTGATAAAATTTCTTCAGAGAAACCTGGACCATTATCCTCGATACAAATCTGAATATAATCTGAGTTCTCAGTTTTTACTTTTTTTATTGATAGTAAAATTGTAAATAAATCTTGAAATGAAAAACCGTGTTTGATTGTGTTTTCAATAAACGTTTGTAACAGTAATGATGGGACAAGAGTATTTTGTAAATCAGAATTGTAGTCTAGTGAAAAGTAGATACTATTTCCATATCGAATTCGTTGTATTTCTAAATAATCTTTAATATGCTGAACTTCATCTTTAAGTTCTGAAAAATCTTGATTAGCCATAAATAAATGACGGAGATAATTTGAAGTTAGGATAGTTAACTCTTCAATTTCTTTATAGTTTTTTGTTTGAAGCATACTATGAATCATTGATAACATATTTAAGTAGAAATGCGGACGAATTTGGTTCTTAAGATAATTAAGTTCTATCTTCTTAAGTTCTAGTTGTGAATGGTATTCCCGTATTTTTAATTCTTGCATGTCAAATATTACTTTATTAAGTTTATCATTTGCCTTATCAATTTCTAGTATACCTTCAGATATAAAAAATTCAGAAGGGGGGATGGAGTCCCCAAGTTGAGAGAGTCGTTCAGTGAGTCTTGTTATTGGTTTAATCATCCATTGACGGATATACAGGATAATGATGATTGATAAAATGGTGATAATGATAGGAACAGCTGATAAAAATACTTCTAAGAGTGTGATATTTCTAAAGACTTCGGCATAATCGACTAAAACATAAATATCGAAAGGTAAATGCGTTTTTTCATTTTGAGCATGAATCAGGTAGTTTTCGGAGGGTATATTGTTAGGCTCTTTTAGAGAAAGTTTACCATTATTTCCAATATTAAGTTTTCTTAGAGGTTTTAGGATATCTTCTGAAGATATGACGGCATAAATGATTTTTCCTTCGTAATGAACAGATTTAACTAAGTATTCGCTGTTTTTAGTAGTTACATTTTTCCATTTACGGTCACTTATATCACTACGCAATGATTTTAGATTTGATTTTAACAGTAGATAATCTTCATATGGAATATAAAGATTGGAGACATTTATAAAATGATCAGTACTATCGGTTTCTAATAAGAATGTCATATGAGTTTCATTTTGATATTCAAACTCTGTAAAGCTAGTTTGAACTTTTTTGAGATCTTCTTGATAGTCAAGAAACGTTTGTACATGATTTAATTTCTCTAAAGATTCATTATGCGTTATTGTTGAGTACATAAAGCGTTCTACAGAATGCAATTTCTCATTAACAGAGTCAGCATAAATTTCAATTGAACTACGTAGGTGTACTATATTTTGGTTTTTAATAAAATTTCTGGTTATGTTACTCATAGCAATATTGATTAAAATATTTATCAATAGTAGTACAAGTAGGAGTTTAAAGAAAAAATGAATGGAATGTTTTTTTGATAAGTCGTGATTTAATTTCATATACTATTCTCCTCTTAAAATTATAGCACTTTGAAAATACGATATCATGTAACAAAACAGATATGTTTTATCAAGATGTCGGAAAAGTAATAGTTTTTAAAATTAAAAAACTGAAAAATTGATAAACCTAGTCCAAAAAGTTCTATTAAGGGAATTCTATATGGTGTAAAATAATCGTAGAAAATCAGATGGGGGGAAAAACATGAAAGTAGCATTTCAACTTCATAAAATAAAATTAAAGCATAGTATTCCGTTATATATATTACTTTTTCCTTCAATATTGCTATTGATTTTATTTTCCTATATTCCCATGTTGGGACTAATTATTGCATTTAAAGACTATTCACCAGCCAATGGTATCTTTGCTAGTCAGTGGGTAGGATTTAAGTATTTTACTCAATTTTTCTCATCATTCCAATTCGGGACAACTATGTTCAATACATTAAAAATTTCACTTTATAGTATTGTAGTAGGATTTCCCTTACCTATTATACTAGCTATCATTAGTAATCAGTTAAGAGTTGGGAAATTTAGAAAAATATTTCAAGTGACAACTTACTTACCTCATTTTATCTCTACAATGGTTATGTGTGGGATGATTATCTTATTTTTATCTCCTACTAGTGGTTTGTTAGCGAATGTATTTAAGTCTGTTGGAATCACTATTCCAGATTTTTTATCAAAACCTAGTCATTTTGCAGGTGTTTATGTTTGGAGTGATGTATGGCAACATATTGGTTGGGATAGTATTATTTATCTGGCGGCGCTTTCTGCAATTGATCCTACATATTATGAGGCTGCAACTATGGATGGTGCCTCTAGGTTACAAAAAATTCGGCATATAGAATTACCATTGCTTTTGCCGACTGCTATGATTTTATTAATATTAAGAGCAGGTAGTTTATTAAGTGTAGGGTTTGAGAAAGTGTTACTACTACAGAATCCACTTAATTTAGCAGGAAGTGAGATAATTTCGACCTATGTTTATAAAGTTGGTATGGTGAATTTTCAGTATAGTTATTCGACAGCTATAGGGTTATTTAACACCGTAGTCAATCTAATAATTTTGTTATCTGTTAACTGGTTCTCAAAAAGATATACTAGAACGGGTCTTTTTTAAAGGAAGGAGTGCTTAAAGTGAGATGGTTTCATAAATCAAGAAAAACAAACTCTGAATTATTATTTGATATAGTTACCTATGGTTTAGCAATTTTCCTCATCCTGTTAATTGTTTATCCGTTATGGTTTGTAGTGATTGCATCTTTTAGTAATCCTTCAGATGTTGCAAATGGAAAGGTATGGTTTATTCCTAGAGAATGGAAATTAGATGGATATTTACGTCTTATTCAACAACCTTTATTCTTACGTAGCTATCTAAATACCATTTTATATACTGTTGTTGGTACCTTAGTTGCTTTAGTAGTCAATATTCCAGCTGGTTATGCTTTATCTAGAAAAGAATTAGTTGGTAGAAAGTGGATGAGTATTCTATACATAATCCCTATGTTTGTATCAGGTGGCTTGATTCCTACCTACTTAACAGTAAAGAATGTAGGCTTGATTGATACATTTTGGGTAATGGTAATACCTTTTGCAGTTTCATCATACAATATTATTGTTGCTAGAACTTTCTTTAATAATAGTATTCCAGATGGGATGTGGGAGGCTGCGCAGATTGATGGCTGTGGTACAATTCGTTATTTTATTAAAATAGTTGTTCCGTTATCAAAAGCTATTATAGCAGTTATTGGACTTTGGACTGCAGTTGGTATTTGGAATTCGTGGTTTAATGCTTTAATTTATTTAACGAATGAAAATTTACAACCATTGCAATTAATTTTACGACGTTTACTAATTAGTAATCAAATGTTACAATCGCAAGCAACAGGAGAAGTGGCATCAGATCTTCGTATCAAAGCTGATATGATGAAATATGCAGCAATTGTTATTTCAACCGCTCCGATTATGTTGCTATATCCCTTTGTTCAAAAATATTTTAATCAAGGCGTAATGATTGGCGCCTTGAAAGAATAGGAGAAAAACATGAAAAATAAATCATTTACATATTTGTTCTTAGGAACAGTTACACTTGCTGGCTTAACAGCCTGTGCAAATTCCAATAATGCGAATAAGGACGATAAGTCTGGAGAAGATTCTTATAAAATCACAACTGTTCGTTGGTCTGACTGGGGAGAAGATTATCATAAAGGTTTTCTAACTGATTCTGCCAAAGAATCAGGTATCGATGTTAAATGGGATACACTTGTAGCTGCAGATTGGGTAGATAAGAAATCTGTGTTGGTTGCTAGTGGAGATTTACCAGATGCATTTTTAGGTTCAAATGCTTTTACAGATTCAGAAATTGCTCAGAACCAATCTTTATTTATTCCATTGGAAGATTTAATCAAAGAAAACATGCCAAATTTAACTAAGGCTATGGAGAAAGAACCTAAGATTAAAGCTATGATTACTTCACCAGATGGTCATATCTACAGTCTACCTAAAAAATTACCGATGCGTCCTACTGTAGCTAATCAGCTATTTATTAATAAAAAGTGGCTGGATAATTTAGGATTAAAGGTTCCAGAAACTTATGATGATTTAGTAAAAGTACTACAAGAATTTAAGGATAAAGATGCGAACGGAAATGGAGACGCTTCTGATGAAATTCCATTCGGAGCAGGAAACTTTGATCCAACATTCTCATATATTCTTCCGTTCAATAATCGTTTAGGGGCAGATAATACATATGAAATGTCTGTAAAAGATGGAAAACCAGTCTACCTTCGTACAGAAGAAAGTTATAAACAAGGGATTGCAGCAATGCACGAATCTTATAAAAAAGGTTTGATTGATCCGGAAATCTTTACAGAAGATACCTCTATGAGTGTTGCGAAACGTATGGATAAGGGAGTATCTAGAGTAGGTGTTTCTAGTGGTTGGACAGCAGATGCAACGTTTGGATTACATTCAAGTGAGTATATTGCTCTACCTGCTTTAAAAGGTATGGATGGTAAACAATATGTCTTTTCTGATCCAGATCATTACAACTATGGTCGAAATGAAATTTTGATTACAAATAAGAGCAAAAACCCTGCTAAATTATTGAAATGGTTGGATAAATTATATACAGATGAAGCAAGTATTCAGAATTTCTATGGATCATTTGGAATAGCTACTGAAAAGAATGGTGATAAGTTTAAAGTGTTACCTCCTAAAGATGGTAAATCAGCTGATGAATGGGCATGGATTAATTCACTTCGAGATTTTGGTCCTAAATACGTAAGCGATGATATCAATAGTCGCGTAGAAATCGATCAAACACAAGGTGATGGATTGAAATTGAAGATGGACCAAGATTTGAAACAATTTGCGTTGCCAGCTTACCCTAATGTGATTTATTCACAAGAAGAGCTTAACAAATTATCATCAATCTATGTTAGCATTGAATCCTATGTCAAACAACAAGCATCTAAATGGGTAGTTGAAGGTGGCATAGAAAAAGAATGGGACTCATACAAAGAAACTCTTAAGAATATGGGATTGGACGAATTTATGAAGATTCAACAGGAAGCATATAATCGTTACCAAAAAGAAGTCAAAGAGTAATACTTTATATGAACTCTTGGTTGTATAAACAAGGGACTAGCTAATTACAGGAAGCGAGACTGATAACATCAAATTATCTCGCTTCCTTTATTCTAATTTTTAAAGAAATTTGGAAATGTTTTTTAAATAATTTAGGTAATATTTTTGTGCAACTGACATTCTAAAATATAGAGTTAAGACGATTGATTTTATGGAGAATATATTATGCAAAAATTATTTTCATTAGATGGAAAAGTGGTTAGAATTTTAACTTTTTTGACAGATTTAATTATTTTAAATACTCTATTTATTGTTAGTTGTATTCCAATAGTTACAATTGGGGCATCATTAACTTCTCTTACGACAATGTGGTATCGTATTTTAAAAGGTAAAGATACCGATATTGCTTATCATTATTTTCGGATCTTTAGACAAAATTTTAAACAATCAACTTTTATTTGGTTGTTTATCCTCCTAATAGAATTACTTTTATATGTGAACTATTGTCTTTGGGGCTATTCAAGTTTACTTTCAGAGTATAGTTTATTGTTAGTGTTGCCCTTTTTATTTGTTATAATACTTTTGATGAGTGTTATTTTTCCCTATATTGGTCTATTTAAAGATAATCTAAAAAATAGTATTGTAAATAGCGTATTAATTTGTATGTTAAATCCAATACAAGCTATCATGTTGGTTTTATTTAATATGTCTGTACTGTATATGAGTTTTAGTAGTCCAGAACGAGTTTTAACAGCTATTTACGTATTTACATTTGGGGGATTTGCTTTTTGCGGATTGATGAATGTAACGATAACAAATAAAATGTTTGATAAGGTAAAGAAATTTACTAAAAGGAGGAAAACAAAGTGAAAATTTTTAAGGGAGAGTTTTATCGAATCTCTGTATTAACAGACAAGCTAGTAAGGTTAGAATACTCTCAAACTGGAAGTTTTGAGGATAGAACGACACAACTTATCTATAATAGAGATTTTGGCCAAGTTTCGTTAGATTATATCGAGACATCAAACGTACTAGATATTATGACGGACTATTTTCATTTGCATTTTAATAAAGGAGAATTTAACGCCGAAAATTTATTTATAGAATTAAAAGGAAATTTTGCCGTATATGGTAGTCGCTGGTATTTTGGTGAATCTATTGAAACGTTAAAAGGAACAGCTCGGACTCTGGATAAGGCAGATGGAGCAATCTCGTTAGAAGATGGAATTATTAGCCGAAATGGTATAGCCTTATTGGATGATTCTCAAGGATTTATTTGGGATGAACAGTCTGGTTATATTGAGAGAGAAAATCAAATTGACCTCTATTTCTTTGCCTATGGGCATGATTATAGAGGAGCAATCAGAGACTTTTACCATTTGACTGGCTCAACACCCTTGCTGCCAAGATATGCTTTAGGCAATTGGTGGAGTAGGTATTGGCCTTATACGTCGGATGAATACTTGGATTTAATAGACAGATTTGAAACAGAGAAAATTCCATTATCTATCGGTGTTTTAGATATGGATTGGCATATAACTGACATTCCAGCTCGTTTTGGAAGTGGCTGGACAGGATATAGTTGGAATAAAAACTTAATACCAAATCCAGAACAGTTATTGCAACAACTTCATGATAGAAAGTTAAAACTCTCCTTAAATGTCCATCCTGCTGATGGTATACGGGCTTATGAAGAAGCTTATCCTCGAGTCGCCAAACGATTGGGGTTAAATGTAGAACTAGAAGAACCTGCTATTTTTGATTTTTTTAATCCCTCTTTTAGAGAATCCTACTTTGAAGATGTTCATTATAAGCTAGAAAAGCAAGGAGTAGATTTTTGGTGGATTGACTGGCAACAAGGGACACAAGGCATGTTGGATCCACTATGGCTTTTAAACCATTATCACTATCAGGATAGTTGTAAACATTCAGAAGGTGGCTTGATTTTATCAAGATATGCAGGTCCTGGTAGTCACCGCTACCCTGTTGGTTTTTCAGGGGATACTATTATTAGTTGGAATTCGTTAAGATTTCAACCTTATTTTACAGCGACAGCATCAAATATCGGTTATAGTTGGTGGAGCCATGATATCGGTGGACATATGTTGGGGGATTATGACGAAGAGCTACAAACTAGATGGCTACAGTTTGGTGTTTTTAGCCCGATTACTCGATTACATAGTTCTAGAAGTCCCTTCAATAGCAAAGAACCTTGGTTTTTTTCAGAAACAACATCTAAGATTATGAAGAAATACCTTCGTTTGAGACATCAGATGATTCCATATCTATATACCATGAATGTAAAGACACACGAGGAAGGTGCCCCATTAATCAGCCCAATGTATTATTTCTACCCAGAGAATGATGAGAGTTATAATGTTCCAAATCAATACTTTTTTGGAACAGAACTGATGGTGGCTCCCATTGTAGAAAAGATGGACTTGGCATTCAAATCTGCAAAAGTGGATGTATGGTTCCCTGAAGGTGAATGGTATGACTTCTTTTCAGAGAAAAAATATACAGGTGGTGTGAAGTTAAGTGTTTATCGAGACATTTCGATGATACCTGTGTTTGCAAAAAGTGGTGCAATCATTCCCTTGGTTGGTTCTGAGATAGATATGGGTGTTGATTTACCTGAAGTTGTAGATTGGTATGTATTCCCAGGCAAACAACATTCTTTTGAAATGATTGAAGATCAAAATGGTCAAAGATATAAAACAAGATTGTCAATCGACTGGAAAATGGGGATGGTAGAGCTAACATTACAAGGAGATTCTAGTATCGTTCCAAGCAATAGAAAACATAGAATTCATTTTAAAGGAACGAATGTGTCTATAATTGAATTGCCAAATAAGAATGATACAGCTAATTTTGAATGGAAAGATAATAAAACACCATCTCTAAATGATGAAGTTTTTAGACTACTAAAGACGGCTTCTCTTCCATATGAATTAAAAGATAGATTGTTAAATCAATTCATCAATGCCAAAAATTCTCATGACTTAATGAATATCTTGCATCATCAGGATAAGGAATTGAGAGGGCGTTTGTTGGAAATGATATTTACTAATGAAAACTAATTGAAATAATTAGAAAGTCATTTGTTTAGTGTATATGAAGATTCGGTATGGCATTTGTTATCATTGGTCACATTGAAAATGTGAAATAAGCACCTACAACATAGACTTTACAACACTTCATGGTTCGATCCGTGAGGTGTTTTTCTATTTAAGTCAAAGCCAATCAAAAAATCTCACTATTCTTAGGCTAAAGGAGAACTAATCATAGTGAGATTGTGAATTATAGTAGTTTTTGTATGGCCTCTTCAATTTGTTTGGGGTCTGTTTTTGAAGAGAAGCGTTCAAAGACCTGCCCATCACGACCGATGAGAAATTTAGCGAAATTCCATTCGATTCGTTTTCCCAGTGGGCCAGATTTCTGGTCTTTTAACCAGACATAGAGAGGATCTGCCTCCTTACCGTTGACCTTGATCTTGGCAAAACGTGGGAAGGTGGTTTGATAATGTAGGCTACAGAAGGTGTTGATTTCCTCTGCGCTGCCTGGTGCTTGTCCCATAAACTGATTGCAAGGGAAGTCTAAAATCTCAAAACCTTGTTCTTGATAACGGTCATAGAGTTCTTGGAGACCTTGGTACTGGGGTGTTAAACCACATCCGGTAGCAGTGTTGACAACCAAGAGAACTTTCCCACGATAGGCATCTAGTGGAGTTTCTTGATTGTCTTGGTTCAAGACTGAAAAATCATAAAGTGAAGTCATGAGGGCCTCTTTTCTTTTTCTACATTGTAACAGTTTTTACTTTTTTCGTCGAGTCGGATGGAAGATATTGTTGAAAAATAGGTTCTTGATATAATAGAAACCGTTTACAAACAGCTTAAAAAATGGTGTGGTTTAATTAAACCGATTTACTTAGCTGCTATAAATCTCTAATTTGAGATTTAGTTCCTATTGATTTATTGGAGTGTATACATGCAAACAAAAACAAAGAAACTCATTGTGAGTTTTTCTTCACTTGTTTTATCAGGATTTTTATTATACCATTATCTGACAGTTGGAGCGGAAGAAACGACTACGAATACCATTCAGAAAAGCCAGAAGTTCAGTATCAGCAAAGGGATGCAAAAAATTTAGTTGAAAATGGTGATCTTGGTCAGACGGAGGACGGAAGCAGTCCGTGGACAGGAAGCAAAGCTCAGGGGTGGTCAGCTTGGGTAGACCAGAAGAATAGTTCTGCAGATGCCTCAACTCGAGTTATTGAGGCTAAGGATGGGGCTATCACTATCTCAAGCCATGAGAAATTAAGGGCAGTGGTTCACCGTATGGTCCCTGTTGAAGCTAAGAAAAAGTATAAACTGCGTTTCAAGACTAAAACAGATAATAAAGTCGGGATTGCTAAGGTTCGTATCATTGAGGAAAGTGGTAAGGACAATCAATTGTGGAATTTTGCAACGACGTCAGGAACAAAGGACTGGAAGACCATTGAAGCAGACTATAGCCCGACTTTAGATGTTGATAAAATCAAGCTGGAGTTATTCTATGAAACGGGAACTGGGACTATTTCTTTTAAGGATATTGAACTGGTAGAGGTAGCAGACCAGCCTTCTGAGGATTCTCAAACAGATAAACAGCTCGAGGAAAAGATTGATTTACCAATTGGGAAAAAACATGTCTTTGCTCTTGCAGACTATACTTTATAAGGTAGAAAATCCTGATTTTGCTTCAGTCAAAAATGGAATTTTAGAACCTCTTAAGTAAGGGACAACCAATGTCATTGTCAGTAAAGATGGCAAGGAGGTGAAAAAGATTCCTTTGAAGATTTTAGCCTCTGTTAAGGATGCATACACAGCCCGTTTGGATGACTGGAATGGTATCATCGCTGGGAATCAATACTATGATTCTAAAAATGAACGGATGGCCAAATTAAACCAGGAACTGGAAGGAAAGGTGGCTGATAGCCTATCCAGTATTTCAAGTCAGGCGAGCAGCACCTATTTGTGGGAAAAATTTTCAAATTATAAAACGTCTGCGAATCTAACTGCTACTTATCGGAAATTGGAGGAGATGGCCAAGCAAGTGACCAATCCTTCTTCTCGTTATTATCAGGATGAAACCGTTATTCGAACAGTTAGGGATTCCATGGAATGGATGCATAAACATGTCTACAGTAGTGACAAAAGCATTGTTGGGAATTGGCGGTATTATGAAATCGGTACACCTCGTGCCATCAACAATACCTTGCCTCTGATGAAAGAATACTTCTCTGATGAGGAAATTAAAAAATATACAGATGTGATTGAAAAATTTGCGCCAGATCCCGAACATTTCCGAAAGACGATTGATAACCCATTTAAGGCCCTAGATGGAAACTTAGTGGATATGGGAAGGGTAAAAGTAATAGCTGGTTTACTGCGTAAGGATGACCAAGAAATTTCTTCTACCATTCGTTCGATTGAGCAAGTGTTCAAGTTGGTAGACCAAGGTGAAGGTTTTTATCAAGATGGATTCTATATCGACCACACCAATGTTGCCTATACGGATGCTTATGGAGATGTCTTGATTGATGGCCTGTCTCAACTGTTGCCAGTCATTCAAAAGACCAAGAGCCCAATCAATAAAGATAAAATGCAAACTATGTACCACTGGATTGATAAATCGTTTGCCCCTTTGCTGGTGAATGGAGAGTTGATGGATATGAGTCGTGGACGCTCGATCAGTCGTGCAAATTGCGAGGGGCACGTGGCCGTAGTAGAAGTGCTAAGAGGGATTCACCGGATAGCGGATATGTCTGAAGGAGAAACCAAACAACGTTTGCAGAGTCTTGTGAAGACCATTGTTCAATCGGATAGTTATTATGATGTCTTTAAGAATTTGAAGACTTATAAGGATATCAGTTTGATGCAATCTTTGTTAAGCGATGCTGGAGTCGCAAGTGTTCCAAGAACCAGTTACCTATCTGCCTTTAATAAGATGGATAAAACAGCTATGTACAATGCGGAGAAAGGGTTTGGATTTGGCTTGTCACTCTTTTCCAGTCGTATCTTGAATTACGAACACATGAACAAGGAAAACAAACGTGGTTGGTATACGAGTGATGGGATGTTCTATCTTTACAATGGCGATTTGAGTCACTATAGCGATGGCTACTGGCCAACAGTTAATCCATATAAGATGCCTGGTGCGACAGGAACAGATGCTAAGAGATCGGATAGTGATACAGGTAAAGTTCTACCGTCTGCTTTCGTTGGAACGAGCAAACTAGATGAGGCCAATGCGACAGCAACCATGGATCTCACTAACTGGAATCAAACACTGACTGCTCATAAGAGCTGGTTTATGCTGAAGGATAAGATCGCCTTTTTAGGAAGCAATATCCAAAACACTTCAACAGATACTGCTGCAACTACAATTGACCAGAGAAAACTGGAATCAAGTGATCCATATAAAGTCTATGTCAATGATAAAGAAGCCTCCCTCACGGAACAAGAAAAGGATTATCCTGAAACCCAAAGTGTCTTCTTAGAATCGTCCGATTCGAAAAAGAATATTGGTTACTTTTTCTTTAAGAAGAGTTCAATCAGTATGAGTAAGGCTGTCCAAAAGGGATCTTGGAAGGATATCAATGAAGGACAGTCAGACAAGGAAGTTGAAAATGAATTTCTTACGATTAGTCAGGCTCATAAGTAAAATGGGGATTCTTATGGCTATATGCTCATCCCTAACGTGGATCGTGCCACCTTCAATCAAATGGTAAAAGAGTTAGAAAGTAGTCTCATCGATAACAATGAGATCCTTCAGTCTGTTTATGATGCCAAACAAGGAGTTTGGGGCATTGTGAAATATGATGATTCTGTCTCTACTATTTCCAACCAATTCCAAGTCTTGAAACGTGGGGTCTATACGATTCGAAAAGAAGGGGATGACTATAAGGTTGCCTACTACAATCCTGAAACCCAGGAATCAGCTCCAGATCAGGAAGTCTTTAAAAAGTTAGAACAAGCAGCTCAACCACAAACTCAGGATTCAAAAGAAAAGGAAAAATCTGAAGAAGAAAAGAACCATTCGGATCAAAAGAATCTCCCTCAGACAGGAGAAGGTCAGTCAATCTTGGCAAGTCTAGGGCTCTTGCTACTTGGGGCGACTTATCTATTCCGTAGAGGAAAGAATAACTGATTTGTTCATCATCTAAGATGAATCACATGAAACTGTGGAAAATAGAAAAAATCCGAAGAAAGTCAAACATCTTCGGATTTTTCTTTTAAAAAGAGTTTGGAACAAAAAGATTTTGATTTTAGAAATTCTTTATTATAAATTTTAAAAATCGATAGATTAGACAAAAAAGCGAACAATACAGAATTCTGAGTGTCAGATAACTCGTTTTGTTCGCTTTTTATATTTAAGGTTAGACTTTTGTCCCAGACTATTTTCACTTCATTTTATCTGAGTGTAACATACTGTTGGGCAATCTCGCTAATGCGGTCAAAGTCGCCTTGGGAAGCGAGTTTATTGAGTTCGCCACCAATTCCAACGGCGTCTGCACCAGCAGCGAACCATTGAGGAATGTTGTTTAGGCCGACTCCTCCGGTTACCATTACGGAAACTTGTGGGATCGGTGCCTTGACTGCAGAGATATATGCTGGACTGAGAGCACTACCTGGGAAGAGTTTAATGATTTCACTACCGGCTTCAAGTGCAGTCGTTATCTCTGTGAGAGTAATACAGCCTGGAATGTACGGAGTGCTATAGAGATTGCACATTTTTGCAGTTTCAGCATGGAAAGATGGAGAAACAACGTAATTTGCTCCGGCTAGAATAGCATCTCTAGCAGTTACGGCATCAATCACAGTACCTGCACCGATACAAACACTTTGATCGTCCTGATACAAGTCTACAAGTTCCTTGATGATTTGCCCTGCATACTGATTGGTATAGGCGATTTCAATAGCTTTGATACCTCCCTTGATACAAGCAATCGAGGCTTGCAGTCCTTCTTCCTTTGTATTTCCTCGAATAACAGCGACAATTTTTTGTTTTTTTAGTTCAATAATCGTATCTGATTTGGTCATGTAATTCTCCTAACGAATGATATCTTGTGCATTTGCCAGTAATTTTTCAATACTAGTTTCGGAAGTGGAGAGATGGTCTCCTGGAAGAGTACATTTGAGAGTTGCGCTCGCAACTGCAAAGTCAATGGTAGTTTTTAAGGAGGAATGATGGAGTAGTTGATAAAGGGCACCAGATATAAAGGCATCTCCGCTACCAACTCGTTGATAGACTGCAGTTTTTAGTTGGACAGACTCTTCAAATCGTTCTCCCAGAGCATAGGCCTGATAGACATTTTTGTCTTGTTCATCACTAGAGCGGAGGGTATGGAAAATGGCCTTGAAACCATAGGCTTCTTTTAATTGTCGCATGCGATTTTCCACCTCTTTTAGGCTGGCTCTGTCTCTTGGGAACATCTCTAGATTTTGGTCATCAATCATGAGAGGATCAATACCAAAGCAATAGTCAGCGAAACGTGCAAACTTAGAAAATTCATACTTGGCTTCTAGGACTGAAATCATCTTTGTTCTCAGATTGAGATCCATTGAAACGATAATCCCTCGGCGCTTGGCTTCTTCCAAGAGTAGGAGAAGGAGCGTACGAACCTCTTGACCGATAGCTACAGTGATTCCACTAAAATGAAAATGGCTAATCCCCTGAAAGAGAGAATCCATATCTAGCATGTTTGGCCGAATCTGACTGATACTCGTATGCTTACGATCGTAGAAAACTTCACTTTGACGACAACCAAAGCCGTTCTCCAAAAAGTAGAGGCCGATTCGATTGCCAATCCGACAGATTGAACTGGTATCGATTTGGTGCTGTTTCAAGAATGTGAGAAAACGATCTCCAATCTCGTTGTCAGGGAGTGCGGTAAAGACTTTCGTTGAGATACCCAGGGCCTGCAAATTACAAGCGATGTTAATTTCTGATCCGCCAAAATAAGTCGAACTGGCAACATGATCGCCGATACTGGTGGCATCTAATGGTGAGATTCGAATTAATGGTTCGCCAAACAGTAATATTTTCGTCATCCATTAGTTCCTTTCTGGTTTAGAATAGCTTTACTTGGCTAATACTTCTTTCAAATAAGCAGCGACTTCATCATCTTGGCAGTTTTCAAAGAAGTATTCTTGGAAGTATTTGCCAGAGATGGTGTCTTTGAGGAAGTCTTGGTCGATTGTTTTAAGGATGGTCATCAAATCATTGTAGGTGATTTGTTTTACCTCGTTTAAGATACGAGCGTTGCGTTGTTCAGGGATTACACGTTCTCTTGGGTAGCCACCGCCCATTTCTTCAGCAAATAAGCGTTCAAACATCAATTTGAGGGTCAGTTCTGCCCCCCAGCCAAATCCTTTGGCATAAGGGATAGACAAGGCGTTACCACCATTGATTTGAGAATAAAGGTAAGCGTCAGTTGGGTCCACTGCTAGACCACAGACAACACCAGGGAAGCTGTTTAAAGCAAGCATAGCTCCTACACCCGTACCACAGCCGGTAACAACAAAGTCGACTGCTTTTGTATTTAAAAGGATGGCAGCCATTAGGCCGTTTTGTACGTATGTTAATGGGTTTTCACCTTCTTCTCCACGCATACCATAGTTAAATAATTGGTAGCCTTTTTTATTTGTCGCTTCTTTTAGACTATCATAAATAATGTGATTCTTACTAGCTTGACTATTTTCATTGATTAATGCGATTTTCATAAGATCCTCTTTCTATTTTTACTCAGGTTGTTTTCCGATGTAGGCTAAGATACCGCCATCTACATATAGGATGTGGCCATTGACAAAGTCGCTGGCATCACTAGCGAGAAAGACAGCAGGGCCCATTAAATCTTCAGGATTTCCCCAACGTGCAGCAGGTGTTTTTGCAATGATGAACTGGTCAAATGGGTGGCGAGAACCATCTTCTTGCAACTCACGAAGAGGTGCTGTTTGAGGAGTGGCAATATAACCCGGCCCGATTCCGTTACATTGGATATTGGCTCCACCGTATTCAGACGCAATGTTGCGGGTCAACATTTTCAAGCCGCCTTTAGCGGCAGCATAAGCGCTAACCGTTTCACGTCCCAGTTCGCTCATCATCGAGCAAATATTGATAATCTTTCCATGCCCTTTCTTTATCATAGAAGGAATGACTGCTTTTGAAACGATAAATGGTGCGTTTAAGTCAATATCGATGACCTTACGGAAATCAGTGGCGCTCATTTCGCACATTGGAACGCGGCGGATAATACCAGCGTTATTAACAAGGATGTCAATGACACCAACCTCTTGTTCGATTTGCTTGACCATGGCTTGGATACCGTCCTCGTCTGTCACGTCACAGACATACCCATGGGCTTCGATGCCAACTTCACGATAAGCTTCAATCCCTTTATTGACCAGGTCTTGATTGATATCATTAAAGACAATAGTAGCGCCGACCTCAGCGTAGGATTTGGCAATAGCAAATCCAATTCCATAAGAAGCGCCGGTGATGAGAGCAATTTTTCCTTTTAAAGAAAACTGCTCAATTGAGAATGATGTATTTGTCATTTGATACTTCCTTTCAAATTTGTTAAGACTTCTCTATAACCAAATTATATTCTAGTAAACCGGTTTTGTCAATAATTAAATATTTTTATTTCTGAAAATCTTTGTTTTCCTAAAAAAAAAACGGAAGATTTTGAAGTTTCTGTCTATTGTAATGGTTAAACAAGCAATGAAAGCGCTAATATTTTTTTGAAAAAACTATTGACAAGATAAAAATAAAGGTCTACAATGTAAAATATAGAGTAAACCGGTAAACTCAAAAAAGAAAGGAGAAAAGATGAAAATTGTACTTGTAGGGCATGGACATTTTGCCACAGGGATTTATAGTTCTTTACAATTGATTGCAGGCAATCAAGAAAATGTAGAGGCGATTGACTTTGTGGAAGGAATGTCAGCAGATGAACTCAAGCAAAAAATCTTACTTGCAATTTCAAATGAAGAAGAAGTTTTAATCCTAAGTGATCTCTTGGGAGGATCGCCATTCAAGGTTTCTTCTACCATAATGGGAGAAAATCCAGCCAAAACAATGAATGTTCTCTCGGGTTTGAACTTAGCTATGTTAATGGAAGCAGTCTTTGCTAGAATGGCTCATAGCTTTGATGAGGTTGTTAATAAATCAGTAGTGGCGGCTCAGGGCGGAGTCGTAAATGGTAAAGAATTGTTTTCAACGGATGCAGAGGAAGAGGAAGAAGATTTCGAATCGGGTATTTAAAGGGTAAAAGAATGATAAAAAAGGTTACGATTGAAGAAATAAAATCGCCTGAGCGCTTCTTAGAAGTACCACTTCTGACGAAAGAAGAAGTCGGCCAGGCAATCGATAAGGTTATTCGGCAGTTAGAACTCAACCTTGACTATTTCAAGGAAGATTTCCCGACGCCAGCTACCTTTGATAATGTCTATCCAATCATGGATAATACGGAATGGACCAATGGTTTCTGGACAGGAGAACTGTGGTTGGCTTATGAATACAGTCAACAGGATGAATTTAAAAACATCGCTCATAAAAATGTTCTTTCTTTCCTGGATCGTGTCAATAAGAGAGTAGAATTGGATCACCATGATCTCGGCTTCTTGTACACACCGTCTTGTATGGCTGAATATAAGATAAATGGAGATGGAGAGGCCAGAGAGGCAGCCTTGAAAGCTGCAGATAAGTTGATTGAACGCTATCAAGAAAAAGGTGGTTTTATTCAAGCTTGGGGAGACTTGGGCAAGAAAGAGCATTACCGTTTGATTATCGACTGCTTGCTCAACATCCAACTCTTATTCTTTGCTTATCAAGAAACAGGCGATCAAAAATACTACGATATTGCAGAAAGCCATTTCTATGTTTCAGCTAATAATGTAATCCGTGATGACGCTTCGTCCTTCCACACCTTCTACTTTGATCCTGAGACAGGTCAACCCCTTAAAGGTGTAACGAGACAAGGGTATAGTGATGATTCATGCTGGGCACGTGGTCAATCATGGGGAGTCTATGGTATTCCTTTGACTTATCGTCACCTGAAAGACGAGTCCTGCTTTGACTTGTTTAAGGGTGTAACCAATTATTTCTTGAATCGTCTGCCAAAAGATCATGTTTCTTATTGGGATTTGATTTTTAATGATGGTAGTGATCAATCACGAGATTCTTCAGCAACAGCTATCGCTGTCTGTGGGATTCATGAAATGCTAAAACATCTCCCAGAGGTGGATGCTGACAAAGATATTTATAAACATGCTATGCATGCCATGCTTCGTTCTTTGATCGAACATTATGCAAATGATCAATTTACCCCTGGTGGGACAAGTCTCCTCCACGGTGTGTACTCATGGCATTCAGGTAAAGGAGTGGACGAAGGCAATATCTGGGGTGACTACTATTACCTAGAAGCCCTTATCCGTTTCTACAAGGATTGGAACCTATATTGGTAGGAGGAGAAATATGACAATGCCAAATATTATTATGACCCGTATCGATGAACGGTTGATTCATGGGCAAGGACAACTTTGGGTAAAATACCTAGGTTGTAATACGGTCATTGTTGCCAATGACGAAGTAAGCACGGACAAGATGCAACAAACTCTGATGAAAACAGTTGTGCCAGACTCAGTTGCCATGCGTTTCTTCCCTTTGCAAAAGGTGATTGATATCATTCACAAGGCCAATCCTGCTCAAACGATCTTTATCGTTGTAAAGGATGTGAAGGACGCTTTAACCTTGGTAGAAGGTGGTGTCCCTATTGAAGAAGTCAATATTGGGAACATTCACAATGCCCCTGGTAAAGAGCAAGTGACACGCTCCATCTTCCTGGGTGAAGAGGACAAGGCAGCCCTCAAGGAATTGAACCAAACTTATCAAGTAACATTTAATACGAAAACAACTCCAACAGGAAATGATGGAGCTGTTGAAGTCAACATTATGGACTATATTTAAAAGAGGAGATCGTTATGTCGATTAATGTATTTCAAGCGATTTTAATTGGATTATGGACAGCTTTCTGTTTTAGTGGAATGCTGTTAGGAATTTACACCAATAGATGCATTGTTCTGTCATTTGGTGTCGGAATTATTCTAGGTGATTTGCCTACTGCTCTTGCAATGGGAGCTATTGGTGAATTGGCTTATATGGGATTCGGTGTTGGTGCTGGAGGTACTGTTCCACCAAACCCAATCGGACCTGGTATCTTTGGTACCTTGATGGCTATCACTAGTGCTGGTAAAGTCAGTCCAGAAGCGGCTCTTGCCCTCTCTACTCCGATTGCTGTGGCGATTCAATTCTTACAAACTTTTGCCTACACTGTACGTGCTGGTGCGCCTGAAACGGCGATGAAGCACTTGAAAAACCATAATTTGAAGAAATTCAAGTTCACTCTAAATGCAACAATTTGGTTGTTTGCCTTTATTGGATTTACCTTGGGTTGCTTGGGTGCCCTTTCAATGGATACCTTGTTGAAACTCGTAGACTACATTCCACCAGTATTGCTTACAGGTTTGACAGTTGCTGGTAAAATGCTCCCAGCTATCGGTTTTGCGATGATCTTGTCAGTGATGGCTAAGAAAGAGTTGATTCCCTTTGTCTTGTTGGGATATGTTTGTGCAGCTTATCTAAACATCCCAACAATTGGTATTGCAATTGTAGGTACTATCTTTGCTTTGATTGAATTTTATAACAAGCCAAAAACAGCGAATCATGTGGTAGAGGAGGAAGCACACGATGACTGGATCTAACAAATTAACAAAACGTGATTATCTTAAAACGTCTTTGCGGGCATTCTTTTGTCAAAATGGATTTAACTATAGTAACTATCAAGGGTTGGGATATGCCAATGTGATGTATCCTGCTTTGAAAAAACACTATGGAGAGGATCAGGAAGGTTTCTACCAAGCCTTGGAAGAAAACTGTGAATTCTATAATACCAACCCACACTTCCTACCTTTTATTACCAGTTTGCACCTTGTAATGTTGGAAAATGGCCGTCCGGCAAAAGAGACACGTAGCATCAAGATGGCCTTGATGGGGCCATTGGCAGGTATTGGGGATTCTCTTTCTCAATTCTGTTTAGCTCCATTGTTCTCAACCATCGCCGCTTCTTTTGCTCAAGAAGGCCTGGTTGTCGGTCCAATCTTGTTCTTCCTAGCGATGAATACGATTTTAACAGCGATTAAATTGTCAACTGGTCTGTATGGATACAAACTAGGAACGACTGTGATTGATAAACTAAGTGAGCAGATGGCAACGATTTCTCGTATTGCCAATATTATTGGTGTAACCGTAATTGCTGGTTTGGCAGCGACATCTGTTAAGATTATGGTGCCGATCACCTTTGCTGCAGGGGAAGTTAAAGCAGATACCAAACAAAGTATCGTAAGTATTCAGGGAATGCTTGATAAGGTTGCTCCAGCTCTTCTACCAGCCCTATTTACACTTTTAGTTTACTACTTGATCAAAGAAAAGAAATGGACAACATATAAACTCGTTATTTTAACAGTTATCATCGGAATTATCGGAAGCTGGCTTAAGATTCTAGCTTAATGGATACAACATTGTTTTATGGAATAGTGATTGTCTTGGCAGTGAGCCCCCTTTTACTGTCAAGCTTTCATTCTATTCGTCAGCAAAAGTTGCTTCGCAAACAGATGGAGCAACGAAAAGAGTATTTAGCTTCTTTAACATCTGGTGATGAAGTGTTGTTATTGTCTGGAATTCATGGAAAAATCATTTCTATCAAAGATGACTTGGTCTCCTTGCAGATTGCAAAAGGTGTGGTCATCTATGTAGAAAAGGAAAGTGTAATGGGAAAGACAAAAGAACTGCTTTTTAAGTAGTTCTTTTTCTGGTAATAGATAATGAAAGAAGAAAGAAGACAATTTTTTGAAAGAATTGATGGGGATCAATATCGTGATTATATCTTGTCCCACTGTTCACAAGACTATGAGAAAGTCAAGCGTTCCCTTGAACGCTTGATGGACAATCGTTTTATGTTTGATAGTCCTTGGGATATGGAACCTTGTTCAAAAATCCATCAAATCCAGCCGATGGTGTGGAATCAAGTATTTGAAGATGATCCAGAATGGGCTTATATGCTCAATCGACAAGAATATCTCTTGCAGTTTATGATAGGGTACCTGGTAGAAGGAGATAAGGGCTATATCCAAAAGTGCAAGTTCTTTCTATTTGACTGGATTGAGCAGGTGAGAGAATTTCGTCCTCAATCTTTGATGACTAGAACCTTGGATACGGGTATTCGTTCCTTTACTTGGTTGAAACTACTCTTGCTCCTCTTGAAATTTGACTTGCTAGAGGAGGAAGAACTAGAGAAAATTTTGGTCAGTCTAGAAAAGCAGATTGACTTTATGAAAAGCCATTATCGCGCCAAGTACACCCTTAGTAACTGGGGGATTTTACAAACGATTCCGATACTTGCAACCTATCATTTCTTTTCAGATAAGATGGACCTAGAAGAAGCTTACCATTTTGCTTCAAAGGAGTTGAAACAGCAGATCGAGACGCAGATTTTAGAGGATGGAAGTCAGTTTGAACAGTCGATTCTCTATCATGTAGAGGTTTATAAAGCCTTGCTGGACTTGTGTCTCTTGCTTCCGGACTTGCAAGATAGCTTTCAAGAGCTGCTGGAAAAGATGGCGACTTACATTCAAATGATGACAGGTCTAGATGGACGGACCTTGGCTTTTGGTGATAGCGATTCTACAGAAACGACAGAGATTTTGAGCCTGTCTGCTATGGTTTTGAACAAGGAAGACCTTCTTAACGGTCTGGATGTTAAAGTCGATTTACTTAGCCTCCTGTTCCTGGGGCGAGAAAAGGTCAAGCGACTGCAGGAATTTGAAAAGAGAGCTTGGCAGCCTAAGTTCAGGAGCTTTGAAGATTCTGGGCATGTTTGCATTAAGGATGAACATCGTTATCTATTTTTTAAAAACGGTCCGCTGGGAAGTGCCCATAGCCATAGTGACGAGAATAGTTTTTGCTTACAGTATCAAGGCCAACCGATTTTCATAGATGCTGGGCGTTATTCTTATCGGGAGGTAGATGAACGTTATCTCTTAAAGAGTGCTTGGAGTCATTCGACCTGTATAGTAGATGGGAAAGCTCCAGAAAGGATCGTGGGATCCTGGGAATATGAATACTATCCTCACTCCCTGTTCTGTCACCACAAAGAAAGAGAGGGAGTGCATTATATTGAGGGGGCTTATTTGTCAGCAGAACCTGATTTGCCTTATCTTCACAGGAGAAAAATCCTCATGTTGGCAGAGGATGTATGGCTCTTGGTAGATGATATCAGGTGTCAAGGTCAGCATGAGGCGTTGACTCAGTTTATCCTTGACAAGGATGTGACCTATCAAGATGGGAAAATCAATCAGTTGAAACTATGGAGTGAAGTTGATTTTGATTTGGAAGCTACGATCATTTCTCCTAAATACAATGAGCTTGAAAAAAGTAGCAAACTCACCAAACACCAATTCTTTGAGAATCAGATGCTGGATTATACAATCATTGCGCATGAGAGTTTTGAAATCATCCGTCATTCTGTCTACCAGACAGATGGTCATCAAGTAGAAAATGCTCTGGCTTTTGAAGTGAAAAATGACGAAACAGACAAGCTGATTCTGTTATTAAGCGAGGATATTTGTGTAGGTGAAAAATTATGCCTCGTTGACGGAACAAAAATGCGTGGAAAATGTCTAGTATATGATAAAATAAATGAGAGAATGATTCGCTTGCAGTGCTAGAAATAGACGTTTTGAATAGTGAATATGTTATAATGGGTATTAGTAGGAGGTGTTTTAGATTGGAGAAGAAACTGACCATAAAAGATATTGCAGAAATGGCTCAGACATCGAAAACAACCGTGTCATTTTACCTAAACGGGAAATATGAAAAAATGTCCCAAGAGACACGTGAAAAGATTAAAAAAGTTATTCATGAAACAAATTACAAACCGAGCATTGTTGCGCGTAGCTTAAACTCCAAACGAACAAAATTAATTGGTGTTTTGATTGGTGATATTACCAACAGTTTCTCAACCCAAATTGTTAAGGGAATTGAGGATATCGCCAGCCAGAATGGCTACCAGGTAATGATAGGAAATAGTAACTACAGCCAAGAGAGTGAGGACAGGTATATTGAAAGCATGCTTCTCTTGGGAGTAGACGGCTTTATTATTCAGCCTACCTCTAATTTCCGAAAATATTCTCGTATCATCGATGAGAAAAAGAAGAAAATGGTCTTTTTTGATAGTCGGCTCTATGAACACCGGACTAGCTGGGTCAAAACCAATAACTATGATGCCGTTTATGATATGACCCAGTCCTGTATCGAAAAAGGTTATGAGCATTTTCTCTTGATTACAGCGGATACGAGTCGTTTGAGTACTCGGATTGAGCGGGCAAGTGGTTTTGTGGATGCTTTAACAGATGCTAATATGCGCCACGCTAGGCTAACCATTGAAGATAAGCATACGAATTTGGAACAAATTAAGGAATTTTTACAAAAAGAAATCAATCCCGATGAAAAAACTCTGGTATTTGTTCCTAACTGTTGGGCCCTACCTCCAGTCTTTACCGTTATCAAAGAGTTGAATTATAACTTGCCACAAGTTGGGTTGATTGGTTTTGACAATACGGAGTGGACTTGCTTTTCTTCTCCAAGTGTTTCGACGTTGGTTCAGCCCGCCTTTGAAGAAGGACAACAGGCTACAAAGATTTTGATTGACCAGATTGAAGGCCTCAATCAAGAAGAAAGGCAACAAGTCTTGGATTGTAGTGTGAGTTGGAAAGAGTCGACTTTCTAAGATGAAAGGGAAATAACTGGCAACCTCTGTTAAGAAATAAAATAATCCCATCTAGCATGAGCTGGATGGGATTATTTGTCTATAAAATGAGAAATTATGGGAGTAATCTCCTAAATCAACTGTTTTTGATTTACTTCTTTAACTACTTGATAAAAGTTATAGAAGTAGACCAAACTTGAGATGATGGTTACGACTAGGAATATTGGAAATTTCCATTGGATGGGGTTTCTTGATTGTCTTGATTTAAGACTGAAAAATCGTATAGTGTAGTCATTGATTGCTTTTCTCCTTCTGTTTGGTATTTTTAGGAGTCTTCTCCTCTTGTAGTGATAGAAATCCGTAGGTCAGGGTTCCAAAAATGCTGCCGATAATCAGGCCATACATCAGGAAAGGAACACTTTTGTCGAATTGCGTGAGTAACTTCACAAAATCTGAAAAGGACATCTGCTGAACGAAGACCTTATGAAAGAGGAGTAGGGTAAAGAGGACAATCTGAAGACCGATAAACACAACCCAGCTTCGAAATTTGATTTGGCCTTTGCTGTAGGTTTTGAGGATGATTTCTGACTTGTCATCTTTTTCCAGATGGAGTTCTTTGACGGCTCTTTGAGTTTTTAAAGTAATGAAAAAAATGAGTCCAGAGTAAACGTAGGGCATGGCATAGCGAACGGCCTCTATGAAGCGTCCAAATAACAGATAAAACAAGAAGAGGAAGAAGGAAGAATAAACGATTTGGACCATGGAACGGGCACAGGCTTTGTAGATAATTTCTTGCCGGCATTCATCAAAAGGGCCTTGGATATGAAAGAGATTTCGAAGTAGGCGAGTGGTTAAGTCATCTTTTTTCATACTAGTAACCTCCTAAATGAGCAGTTTTACTGATTTTCTTTTACGAATTGATAGAGATAATAAAGATAAGTGATAGAAGAAAGGATAGCGATAGTGAACAGTAAATAATATTTCCAACCGCTTGAGGCGAGCATCAGTTGTGGAAAAGATAGAATTATAAAGTATAGTGCTAAGTTAAGTGTGCGCGTTTTTGGGGAGTTAATCTTTAGATAAGTTAGTACTTTATTAAGTGCTGGAAAAAAGACTAGCACGAGGAATATCTCTCTGATTGGTAAGTCCCCTGAAATGATGATGAAGATGAGCAGAGAACTGAACAAAAGATGATAGGTCAGTAAAGTTAGTAATGATTTCATAAGGCACCTCCTAATCCTGGTCTTTTTTAGCTCTTGCAATACGAAGTGAGTCGACAATATGTATCATCACTCCGAAAAAGAAAGCTCCCAGTATAGTTTTAAAAATATGTTTTGTATTTAGAAGAGAACTGATAAAATTTGGATTTTCACTTGTTAGTGGAATTATAAAAAATATCACTGTTCCATAAATCGAACCTGCTTTCAGACCAGGATAACGTGACTGTTTCTTTTCTTTTTTCATGAGTTTTCTCCTAATCATTATCCTGATCTTTCTTGGCTTTTGCAATGCGACGGGAGATGATAATTTGTATAATCACTCCGAAGAAGAAAGACTGGAGAATACTTGAAAAAATATTTTCAAAAGCGAGAAGTGACTGAAGATAATCCTGACTCTCACCTAGCAGTATATGGAGAAGAGGGGTTGAAAAAAAACTCATTAATCCATAGAGTAGACCTGCTTTCATACCAGGGTAGTGTAGTTGCTTACTTTCTTTCTCGCTCAGCATATCTGGATCAATAGCTGTAATCCCTGTTTTTTTGGTTTGGGAGAGCACATAGAGAGCAGAAATCATCGAAATGCCGAATACCACAAGAGGATAGCCGATAGCGACAATTTGCGGGTATTTATAAGCGAGGACGAAGGGGATGAGATTCCCAAACGTCATCAGATAAAAGAGGATGATAAAGACTTGATTGCCAATACGATCAGCCTCGCGTCGTTTGTGTTCGTCGAGAGGGCCAGAAATTCCGTATATGCGTTTGATGAGTTTTTCAGTGAAGGTTTCTTTTTTCATGAGTTGGCTCCTTTTTTAAAAATTATCCTCCCAAAAGAGACTGTTGAGGTCAGTTTGGAGGCTGCGGGCGAGATTGAGACAGAGTTCCAGAGTTGGGTTGTACTTGTCGTTTTCAATCATATTGATGGTTTGTCTCGAGACACCTATATCCTTGGCGAGTTCGAGCTGGGAAATGCCCAGTTCCTTGCGAAATTCTTTCACACGATTCATCTGTTCTCCTTTCTGATTTGTGTCGTATATATTTGACTACATTATATTCTTCTATAGAGTGAATGTCAAGCATATTTGACATATTTCTTAAAGAAATCTTACTTTTTTTGACCTATTTGTCTGACTAGTGCAAGCTAGTCAGATTTGTGGTAAAATAGATAGGATATGACAAAAGAATTTCATCATGTAACGGTCTTACTCCACGAAACGATTGATATGCTTGACGTAAAGCCCGACGGTATCTACGTTGACGCGACTTTGGGTGGAGCAGGCCATAGCGAATATTTATTAAGTAAATTAAGTGAAAAAGGCCATCTCTATGCCTTTGACCAGGATCAGAATGCCATTGACAATGCGCAAAAACGCTTGGCACCTTACATTGAGAAGGGAATGGTGACCTTTATCAAGGACAACTTCCGTCATTTACAGGCACGTTTGCGCGAAGCTGGTGTTCAGGAAATTGATGGAATTTGTTATGACTTGGGAGTGTCTAGTCCTCAGCTGGATCAGCGTGAGCGCGGTTTTTCTTATAAAAAGGATGCGCCACTGGACATGCGCATGAATCAGGAAGCTAGTCTGACAGCCTATGAAGTGGTGAACCACTATGACTATCATGACTTGGTTCGTATTTTCTTTAAGTATGGCGAGGACAAATTTTCTAAACAGATTGCGCGTAAGATTGAACAGGCACGTGAAGTGAAGCCAATCGAGACAACGACTGAGCTGGCAGAGATTATCAAGTCGGCCAAGCCTGCCAAAGAGCTCAAGAAGAAGGGTCATCCTGCTAAGCAGATTTTCCAGGCTATTCGAATTGAAGTCAATGATGAACTGGGAGCCGCAGATGAGTCCATCCAGCAGGCTATGGATATGTTGGCTCTGGATGGTAGGATTTCAGTGATTACCTTTCATTCCTTGGAAGACCGTTTGACCAAGCAATTGTTCAAGGAAGCTTCAACAGTTGAAGTTCCAAAAGGCTTACCTTTCATCCCAGATGATCTCAAGCCCAAGATGGAATTGGTGTCCCGTAAGCCAATCTTGCCAAGTGCAGAAGAGTTAGAAGCCAATAACCGCTCGCACTCAGCCAAGTTGCGCGTGGCCAGAAAAATTCACAAGTAAGAGGAAAAAAGATGGCAGAAAGAATGGAAAAAACAGGTCAAATACTACAGATGCAACTTAAACGGTTTTCGCGTGTGGAAAAAGCTTTTTACTTTTCCATTGCTGTAACCACTCTTATTGTAGCCATTAGTATTATTTTTATGCAGACCAAGCTCTTGCAAGTGCAGAATGATTTGACAAAAATCAATGCGCAGATAGAGGAAAAGAAAACTGAATTGGACGATGCCAAGCAAGAGGTCAATGAACTATTACGTGCAGAACGTTTGAAAGAAATTGCCAATTCACACGATTTGCAATTAAACAATGAAAATATTCGAATAGCGGAGTAAGATATGAAGTGGACAAAAAGAGTAATCCGTTATGCGACCAAAAATCGGAAATCGCCGGCTGAAAACAGACGCAGAGTTGGAAAAAGTCTGAGTTTATTATCTGTCTTTGTTTTTGCCGTTTTTTTAGTCAATTTTGCGGTCATTATTGGGACGGGCACTCGCTTTGGAACAGATTTAGCGAAGGAAGCTAAGAAGGTTCATCAAACCACCCGTATAGTTCCTGCCAAACGTGGGACTATTTATGACCGAAATGGAGTCCCAATTGCTGAGGATGCGACATCTTATAATGTCTATGCGGTTATTGATGAGAACTATAAGTCAGCAACGGGTAAGATTCTTTACGTAGAAAAAACACAATTTAACAAGGTTGCAGAGGTCTTTCATAAGTATCTGGACATGGAAGAATCCTATGTAAGAGAGCAACTCTCGCAACCTAATCTCAAGCAAGTTTCCTTTGGAGCAAAGGGCAATGGGATTACCTATGCCAATATGATGTCTATCAAAAAAGAGTTGGAAACTGCAGAGGTCAAGGGGATTGATTTTACAACCAGTCCCAATCGTAGTTACCCAAACGGACAATTTGCTTCTAGTTTTATCGGACTAGCTCAGCTCCATGAAAATGAAGATGGCAGCAAGAGCTTGCTGGGAACCTCTGGAATGGAGAGTTCCTTGAACAGTATTCTTGCAGGGACAGACGGCATTATTACCTATGAAAAGGATCGTCTGGGAAATATTGTCCCCGGAACGGAACAAGTTTCCCAACAAACTGTAGATGGCAAGGATGTTTATACGACTATTTCCAGCACCCTTCAGTCCTTCATGGAGACCCAGATGAATGCCTTTCAAGAAAAAGTAAAAGGCAAGTATATGACGGCTACCTTGGTTAGTGCTAAAACAGGGGAAATTCTTGCAACGACGCAGAGACCAACCTTCGATGCTGATACTAAGGAAGGGCTGACTAAGGACTTTGTTTGGCGTGATATCCTTTATCAAAGTAACTATGAGCCAGGGTCAGCCATGAAGGTCATGACGCTCGCTGCTGCTATTGATAATAATACTTTCCCAGGAGGAGAAGTTTTCAATAGTAGTGAGTTAAAAGTAGCAGATACTACTACCCGAGATTGGGATGTCAATGAAGGATTAACTGTCGGAGGAATGATGACCTTTTCTCAAGGGTTTGCGCACTCAAGTAACGTTGGGATGACGCTTCTTGAGCAAAAGATGGGAGATGCTACCTGGCTGGATTATCTAAGTCGCTTTAAATTTGGTGTTCCGACTCGTTTTGGCTTGACGGATGAATATGCAGGTCAACTTCCGGCTGACAATATCGTCAATATTGCTCAGAGTTCATTTGGACAAGGGATTTCAGTGACCCAGACGCAAATGATTCGTGCCTTCACGGCTATTGCCAACGATGGAGTCATGCTAGAACCGAAATTTATTAGTGCCATTTATGATCCAAATGATCAAACTGCTCGGAAATCTCAAAAAGAAATTGTGGGAAATCCTGTTTCTAAAGATGCAGCTAGTCTAACTCGGACTAACATGATTTTGGTAGGGACGGATCCGGTTTATGGAACCATGTATAACCACAGCACAGGCAAGCCAACTGTAACTGTTCCTGGGCAAAATGTAGCCCTCAAGTCTGGTACGGCTCAGATTGCTGACGAGAAAAATGGTGGTTATCTAGTCGGGTTAACCAACTATATTTTCTCGGCTGTATCGATGAATCCGGCTGAAAATCCTGATTTTATCTTGTATGTGACGGTCCAACAACCTGAACATTATTCAGGTATTCAGTTGGGGGAATTTGCCAATCCTATCTTGGAAAGGGCAGTGGCTATGAAAGAATCTCTGAATCTTCAAACAACAGCTAAAGCTTTGGAGCAAGTAAGTCAACAAAGTCCTTATCCTATGCCTAGTGTCAAGGATATTTCACCTGGTGATTTAGCAGAAGAATTGCGTCGCAATCTTGTACAACCTATTGTTGTGGGAACAGGAACGAAGATTAAAAACAGTTCTGCTGAAGAAGGGAAGAATCTTGCCCCGAATCAGCAAGTCCTGATCTTATCTGATAAAGCAGAGGAAGTTCCAGACATGTATGGTTGGACAAAGGCGACTGCTGAGACCTTTGCTAAGTGGCTCAATATAGAACTTGCATTTGAAGGTTCGGGCTCTACTGTGCAGAAGCAAGATGTTCGTGCTAACACACCTATCAAGAACATTAAAAAAATTACATTAACTTTAGGAGACTAATATGTTTATTTCCATCAGTGCTGGAATTGTGACATTTTTACTAACTTTAGTAGGAATTCCGGCCTTTATCAAATTTTATAGAAAGGCGCAAATTACAGGCCAGCAGATGCATGAGGATGTCAAACAGCATCAGGCAAAAGCTGGGACTCCTACAATGGGAGGTTTGGTTTTCTTAATTACTTCTGTTTTGGTTGCTTTCTTTTTCGCCCTATTTAGTAGCCAATTCAGCAATAATGTGGGAATGATTTTGTTTATCTTGGTCTTGTATGGCTTGGTCGGATTTTTAGATGACTTTCTCAAGGTCTTCCGTAAGATCAATGAGGGGCTAAATCCCAAGCAGAAATTGGCTCTTCAGCTTCTAGGTGGAGTTATCTTCTATCTTTTCTATGAGCGTGGGGGCGATATGCTTTCAGTATTTGGTTACCAAGTGCATCTAGGGATTTTCTATATTTTCTTCGCTCTTTTCTGGCTAGTCGGTTTTTCAAACGCAGTGAACTTGACAGATGGTATTGACGGTCTGGCTAGTATTTCCGTTGTGATTAGTTTGTCTGCCTATGGCGTTATTGCCTATGTGCAAGGTCAGATGGATATCCTTCTAGTGATTCTTGCCATGATTGGTGGTTTGCTCGGTTTCTTTGTCTTTAACCATAAGCCTGCTAAGGTCTTTATGGGAGATGTGGGAAGTTTAGCTCTTGGTGGAATGCTGGCAGCTATTTCAATGGCTCTCCACCAAGAATGGACTCTCTTGATTATCGGAATTGTGTATGTCTTTGAAACAACTTCGGTCATGATGCAAGTCAGCTATTTCAAACTGACAGGTGGTAAACGTATTTTCCGTATGACGCCTGTGCATCACCATTTTGAGCTTGGAGGATTGTCTGGTAAAGGAAATCCTTGGAGCGAGTGGAAGGTTGACTTCTTCTTTTGGGGAGTGGGACTTCTAGCAAGTCTCCTGACCCTAGCAATTTTGTATTTGATGTAAGAACGGCACCCTGATTTTTCAGGGTGTTTTTGCTTTTTAAAAAATATTGGTCAATTAAAGTCAAAATCCTTGACCTTTTCTGACTAATGTAGTATATTATGAACGTAAGGTAAATGAAAGCCTTACTAGAACGCTTATTTAAAGTAAAAAAGAAAGAGGTGGGTCTATGTTTCATCTAGAAATCTTTAGAAGTAAAGATAGTCTACTCCTGCTTGAAAAAGAAAAACCAGAAATAGTACGTAGAGTAGCGATTTAGCTAGTCTAAATTTTTTAAAACAAAGGTCAAAGATAGTCAATATCAGTAATAATAAATAACAAAAAGAGGTAAAGAATATGAACAACAACTTTAATAATTTTAACAACATGGATGATTTATTTAACCAATTGATGGGTGGTATGCGCGGATACAGTTCTGAAAATCGTCGTTACTTGATTAATGGACGTGAAGTCACACCTGAGGAATTTGCTCACTATCGTGCAACTGGTCAATTACCAGGAAATGTAGAAGTTGATGGCAAAATGCCACAACAGGCTTCAGGTATGAAACAAGATGGTGTCCTTGCTAAACTAGGGCGAAACTTGACAGCAGAAGCTCGCGAGGGCAAGCTGGATCCTGTTATCGGACGAAACAAGGAAATTCAAGAAACATCTGAGATCCTCTCACGTCGTACCAAGAACAATCCTGTTCTGGTCGGAGATGCAGGTGTTGGTAAGACAGCTGTTGTCGAAGGTCTTGCTCAAGCAATTGTGAACGGCGATGTTCCAGCTGCTATTAAGAATAAGGAAATTATTTCCATTGATATTTCAGGTCTTGAGGCTGGGACTCAATACCGTGGTAGTTTTGAAGAAAACGTTCAAAACTTAGTCAATGAAGTGAAAGAAGCAGGGAATATTATCCTCTTCTTTGATGAAATTCATCAAATTCTCGGTGCTGGATCTACTGGAGGTGACAGTGGTTCTAAAGGACTTGCGGATATTCTCAAGCCAGCCCTCTCTCGTGGGGAATTGACAGTGATTGGGGCAACGACTCAGGATGAATACCGTAACACCATCTTGAAGAATGCTGCTCTTGCTCGTCGTTTTAACGAAGTCAAGGTCAATGCTCCTTCAGCAGAGGATACATATAAAATTCTTCAAGGAATTCGTGACCTCTATCAACAACACCACAATGTCATCTTGCCAGACGAAGTTTTGAAAGCAGCGGTGGATTATTCTGTTCAGTATATTCCACAACGTAGCTTGCCAGATAAGGCTATCGACCTTGTCGATGTTACGGCGGCTCACTTGGCAGCTCAGCATCCTGTAACAGATGTGCATGCTGTTGAACGTGAAATTGAGGTAGAAAAAGACAAGCAAGAAAAAGCTGTTGAGTCAGAAGATTTTGAAGCAGCTCTAAACTATAAAACACGCATCGCAGAATTGGAAAAGAAAATCGAAAACCACACAGAAGATATGAAAGTGACTGCAAGTGTCAACGATGTGGCTGAATCTGTAGAACGAATGACCGGTATTCCAGTATCTCAAATGGGGGCTACGGACATCGAACGTTTGAAAGATATGGCTCATCGCTTGCAAGACAAGGTAATCGGTCAAGATAAGGCAGTTGAAGCTGTTTCTCGTGCTATCCGTCGTAACCGTGCTGGTTTTGATGAAGGTAATCGCCCAATCGGTAGTTTCCTCTTTGTAGGACCAACTGGGGTTGGTAAGACAGAGCTTGCTAAGCAATTGGCGCTAGATATGTTTGGAACCAAGGATGCGATCATCCGTTTGGATATGTCTGAATACAGTGACCGCACAGCTGTTTCTAAGCTAATTGGTACAACAGCAGGATATGTGGGTTATGATGACAATAGCAATACCTTAACAGAACGTGTTCGTCGCAATCCATACTCTATCATTCTCTTGGATGAAATTGAGAAGGCTGATCCTCAAGTCATTACCCTTCTCCTCCAAGTCTTGGATGATGGTCGTTTGACTGATGGTCAAGGAAATACCGTTAACTTTAAAAACACAGTCATTATCGCAACATCAAATGCTGGTTTTGGCTATGAAGCTAACTTGACAGAAGATGCGGACAAACCAGAATTGATGGACCGTTTGAAACCATTCTTCCGTCCAGAATTCCTCAACCGCTTTAATGCAGTTATCGAGTTCTCGCACTTGACGAAGGAAGACCTTTCTAAGATTGTGGATTTAATGTTGGCTGAAGTCAACCAAACCTTGGCTAAGAAAGACATTGACTTGGTAGTCAGTCAAGCAGCTAAGGACTATATCACAGAAGAAGGCTACGATGAAGTCATGGGGGTTCGTCCACTCCGTCGTGTGGTTGAACAACAAATCCGTGACAAAGTCACAGACTTCCACTTGGATAACCTTGATGCTAAACACCTAGAAGCTGACATGGAAGATGGTGTTTTGGTCATTCGTGAGAAATCCTAAGACAGAATTTTGAGAATAAAAAAGAAGGAGCCAGCTGAAAAAACTGGTTCCTTTTTTGTGTTTAAATCACATGACGCTCAAAGGCATCATCTGAAATCCCTTGTTCCAAGATGAGTTTTGCCCATTCTTTAGCAGAGAAGAGGCTGTGGTCCTTGTAGTTTCCGCAAGATTCGATGGTTGTCCCTGGGACATCTTCCCAAGTAGTAGTTTCAGCGATTTCCTTGAGCGAATCCTTGATAACAGCCGCGATTTCAGCACTGGTGTGACGCCCCCACATAATCATGTGGAAACCTGTGCGGCAACCAAATGGTGAACAGTCAATCATACCGTCAATGCGAGTACGGATGAGTTTGGCTAAGAGGTGCTCGATAGTGTGCAGACCAGCGGTAGGGATTGAGTCTTCATTGGGTTGTACTAAGCGAATGTCATAATTGGAGATGATGTCTCCTTTTGGCCCTGTTTCTTCCCCAATCAAGCGGACATAGGGTGCTTTAACAATAGTGTGGTCAAGTTCAAAACTTTCAACAATAACTTCTTTTGACATGGTAAATCCTTTCAGTTTTCTAATTTCATTATAACATAAAGCCGGCTCCTGAGACAGAGAGAAAACCTCTCCGAGGGTGGAGAGGTTGAAATCGTTACTTGCGATACAAGCGGTCGTATTGGTAGTAAGGGTCAAAGGTTACATTGATACCTAGTTTGCGAAGGACATTCTTGTCTTCATCGGTTAAGATGATGGTTGAGTGGGCTTCGCTTCCTTTGAGGTTGCCAAGTTCTTCCATAGCACGAGCAGCATCAGGATTTTCTGTAGCTGTGATAGCAAGTGCAATCAGGATTTCATTTGAATGAAGGCGTGGATTGCGGCTACCCAGATGATCAATTTTAAGACCTTGGATTGGCTTAACAACTTCAGGTTCGATTAGTTTTACTTCTTTAGCGATGTCAGCTGATTTCTTGATGGCGTTGATAAGAGCAGCGGCTGTAGGGCCAAAGAGTTCAGAGTTCTTACCTGTGACGATTTCCCCATTTGGTAATTCAAGGGCTAGAGCTGGTCCGTCAGTTTCTTCTGCTTTTTGACGGGCAACGACAGCAACCTTACGGTCTGTAGGTGTGATGCCGAGGTCGTTCATGAGCAACTCGATTTTCTTGACAGCAGATTCGCCCACTTTTTCGGCTTTGAAATCAAGAACAGTCTGATAGTAGCGACGGATGATTTCTTGTTTAGAGGCTTCAATGGCAGCCTCGTTATCTGTGATAGCGAAACCAACCATGTTGACACCCATGTCTGTTGGAGAAGCGTATGGAGACTCTCCTAGGATACGTTCCAACATACGTTTGAGCACTGGGAAAATCTCGATATCACGGTTGTAGTTGACAGTGGTTTCTCCATAGGTTTGAAGATGGAAAGGGTCAATCATGTTGACATCATCAAGGTCAGCTGTGGCAGCCTCGTAGGCCAAATTGACTGGGTGATGAAGGGGAAGATTCCAAACTGGGAAGGTTTCAAATTTAGCGTAGCCAGACTTGATACCATTGATTTGGTCGTGGTACATATTGGACATACAGGTTGCCAATTTTCCAGAACCAGGTCCAGGAGCGGTTACGACAATCAAGTTACGACTGGTTTTGATGTAGTCGTTTTTTCCCATACCTTCAGGAGAAATGATGTGATCCATATCCGTCGGATATCCTTTGATTGGATAATGAAGATAAGAATCAATTCCGTTTTTCTCAAGTTGGTTGCGGAAGGCATCTGCAGCGGGTTGACCAGCGTACTGTGTGATGACAACAGAGCCGACAAAAATCCCTAATTCATTGAATTTATCAATCAAGCGAAGAACTTCTTGGTCATAAGAAATGCCCAAGTCACCACGTGCTTTGGAATGCTCGATATTGCTAGCATTAATGGCAATTACAACTTCAACTTGCTCTTTCAATTCTTGTAAGAGCTTGATTTTGTTGTCAGGCTCATAGCCAGGAAGCACACGAGCAGCGTGGAAATCTTCTAGCATTTTGCCACCAAACTCCAAGTAGAGCTTGCCGTCAAATTGGTTAATGCGCTCTAAAATGTGGTCGCGCTGTAGATTCAAATATTGTTCAGAACTAAAAGCTTGTTTTTTCATTTTTTTACCTCTGACCTCTATTATAATAAAAAATTGGAAGTTAGGAAACTCTGGACTTAAAAAAGGAATCAAAAAGATTAGGCAAACGCTTGCACAAAATTCCAAAAAGCGCTATCATAGACTGTAGATTATGAAGATAATGAGGTAAGAAGATGCAAGAAAAATGGTGGCACAATGCCGTAGTTTATCAAGTTTATCCTAAGAGCTTTATGGATAGCAATGGAGATGGAATTGGCGACTTGCCAGGTATTACCAGTAAGTTAGACTATCTAGCCAAGCTGGGGATCACAGCGATTTGGCTTTCTCCTGTTTATGACAGCCCTATGGATGATAATGGCTACGATATTGCTGATTATCAAGCGATTGCAGCTATTTTCGGAACTATGGAGGACATGGACCAACTAATTGCGGAAGCTAAGAAACGTGATATTCGTATCATCATGGACTTGGTAGTCAATCATACCTCAGATGAACATGCTTGGTTTGTCGAGGCCTGTGAAAATCCTGATAGCCCTGAGCGAGATTACTATATTTGGCGGGATGAACCCAATGATTTGGATTCTATCTTTAGTGGTTCTGCTTGGAAATACGATGAAAAGTCAGGTCAATATTATCTCCACTTTTTCAGTAAGAAACAGCCCGATCTCAACTGGGAAAATGAAAAACTTCGTCAGAAAATTTATGAGATGATGAACTTCTGGATTGATAAAGGCATTGGTGGTTTCCGCATGGATGTCATTGACATGATTGGCAAAATTCCTGACGAGAAAGTAGTCAATAATGGTCCTATGCTCCATCCCTATCTCAAGGAGATGAATCAGGCGACCTTTGGAGATAAGGATCTCTTGACAGTAGGGGAGACTTGGGGAGCAACGCCTGAGATTGCTAAGCTCTACTCTGATCCAAAGGGGCAAGAATTGTCTATGGTTTTCCAGTTCGAACACATCGGTCTTCAGTATCAGGAAGGTCAGCCTAAATGGCACTATCAAAAAGAACTGAATATTACTAAGTTAAAAGAGATTTTCAACAAATGGCAGACAGAATTAGGAGTTGAGGAAGGCTGGAATTCGCTCTTCTGGAACAATCATGACCTTCCTCGTATCGTCTCAATCTGGGGAAATGACCAGGAATACCGCGAAAAATCTGCCAAAACCTTTGCGATTTTGCTTCATCTCATGAGAGGGACACCTTATATCTACCAAGGTGAGGAGATTGGGATGACCAACTATCCGTTTGAAACACTGGACCAAGTAGAAGATATTGAATCCCTCAACTATGCGCGTGAGGCTCTTGAAAAAGGTGTTCCGATTGAAGAAATCATGGACAGTATCCGTGTTATTGGACGTGACAATGCCCGCACCCCTATGCAATGGGACGAGAGCAAAAACGCCGGGTTCTCAACAGGTCAACCTTGGTTGGAGGTTAATCCAAACTATCAAACAATCAACGTTCAAGAAGCGCTGGCAAATCCAGATTCTATTTTCTATACCTATCAGAAACTGGTTCAAATCCGTAAGGAAAACAGCTGGCTGATTCGAGCTGACTTTGAATTGCTTGATACGGCTGATAAGGTCTTTGCCTATATCCGTAAGGATGGCGACCGTCGCTTCCTAGTCGTGGCTAACTTGTCCAATGAAGAGCAAGTCTTTGTAGTAGAAGGAAATGTCAAATCTGTCTTGATTGAAAACACCCTAGCTCAAGAAGTCTTTGAAAAACAAATCTTAGCTCCATGGGATGCTTTCTGTGTGGAATTGACTGACTAAAATGAGAGAGGTTGGGCAAAAACTCGACTTCAGGAGAAAATGAAGTAAATCTTCCCACAATAAAACGCATAGTACCAAGGTTTTCATTGTACTGACCTGATATTATGCGTTTTTTGTTTTAAAGACTTTTTTCCCAGCCTCTTTTTGCTAAAAGTTGTGTAAAAACTCTTTTAAAAACATTTGTTAGAATTTTCTAACAAATTCTACAAGAAGTCTTGCATTTATAAAAAAATAGGGTATAATAGTGAAAATACTATCTTAAAGGAGATTATTTATGCAATCGAAAAAGTGGCTCTTAGGAGCAGGAGTGACCTTGAGCACAGCTATTCTTTTAACAGCTTGTGGGAAAAGTGAAAAGAATGCAGATGCTCCCAAAACATTTTCTTATGTTTATGCTGTTGATCCATCATCCTTGGATTATAGCCTTACAAGTAAAAGTTCAACTTCTGACGTAATAGGTAATGTCGTCGACGGTCTTTTAGAGAATGATAAATATGGGAATCTCATTCCTTCTCTAGCAGAGGATTGGTCAGTTTCTAAAGATGGCTTGACTTACACTTACAAACTTCGTAAGGGGGTGAAGTGGTATACTTCTGAAGGAGAGGAGTATGCAGAAGTTAAGGCTCAGGATTTTGTTACAGGTCTGAAACATGCAGCAGATGGAAAGTCTGATGGTCTTTCTTTGGTTGAGAAATCCATCAAAGGATTAGAGGCTTATGTTAGTGGTGAGACAAACGACTTCTCAACTGTAGGTGTGAAGGCTCTTGATGATTATACGGTAGAATATACCCTTAATAACCCGGAAAGTTTTTGGAACTCTAAAGTAACCACAGCAACCATGCTTCCTGTAAATGAAGAATTTTTGAATGCAACAGGCAAGGATTACGGAGCGCCAACTCCAACAAGTATTCTTTACAATGGCCCATATTTTTTGAAATCTTTGATTTCTAAATCTGTGATTGAATATGAAAAAAATCCTAACTATTGGGATAAGGACAATGTCAAAATTGATAATGTTAAATTGACATTCTATGATGGTTCAGATCAAGAATCCTTAATTCGTAGCTTTACACAAGGTGCCTATACAACTGCTCGTCTCTTTCCAGCAAGCTCAAACTTTGAATCAACTAAAAAGGAATACGGTGATAAGATTGTCTATAGTCCACAAGAGGCAACAAGCTACTACCTCACTGTGAACGTAAACCGCCAGTCTTACAATAAAACAGCTAAAACAGATGAGTCACAAAAAACATCAACAAAAGAAGCTCTTCTCAATAAGAACTTCCGTCAGGCTCTTAATTTTGCATTTAATCGCCACGCCTATACAGCTCAATTAAACGGTGAAGAGGGTGCGGATAAGATTATTCGTAATAGTCTAGTGCCAGATAACTATGTTCAAGTAGCTGGGAAGACCTTCGGACAGTTGGCTCAGGATGAACTACTGAAATATGGAGAACAGTGGAAAGATGTGACTCTCACAGATGGTAAGGATACAATTTACAATCCAACAAAGGCTAAATCTGCATTTGAAAAAGCGAAGTCAGAATTGCAAGCTAAGGGAGTAAGTTTCCCGATTCATTTGGATGTGCCTGTTGAGCAAACTGATGTAGTTGCGGTTCAACAAACCAATTCGCTAAAACAATCAATTGAAGAAACGCTTGGAACGGAGAATGTCATTATAGATGTTCTTCAAATGACAGATAATGAGAAGGAAAGTATTACTTCTCAAGCTAAAGTTCCAACCCAAAAAGATTATGATTTGAACGGAACAGGTTGGGGACCAGATTACCAAGATCCAGCAACCTATCTCAATATTTTAGATGCTAAGAAGGGTTCTGCCTTGAAACATCTAGGTATAACAAAAGGCAAGGATCCTGAAGTTGTGGCGAAAGTTGGCTTGGATGAATACAAGAAGCTCTTGGATGATGCGGCTTCTGAGACAAGTAATCTTGATAAACGATATGAAAAGTATGCTAAAGCACAGGCTTGGGTTACTGATAGTTCACTTCTTATTCCAGTTGCTTCTTCAGGGGGCTCTCCTATGGTTAGTCGTACTGTTCCATTTACCAAAGCTTATTCACAGGTTGGTATTAAGGGGGATCCATTTATTTTTAAAGGAATGGAACTTCAAAATGATATTGTGACAACTAAAGAGTATGATGCGGCCTTCAAAAAGTGGCAAAAGGAAAAACTGGAATCGAATGCTCAGTATCAAAAGGATTTAGAAAAGCACATAAAATAATGTGAATGAGAATCTTGCTTTCGTTAGGTTATCAGTTAATTCATTGATATTTAAATGATAAATCGCATAAAAACAAGGGAGGACTGTATGAAAGGCAGAAATCCTTTGTTTTTTTATGACTAAAGTTTATAAACTTTCATTCTCAGAATTCAATTAACTTTACAAATTCCCACTATTTTGGTAAAATAAACTTATGTTATAAAAACTAACATAAAGGAGAAAGAAGATGAATACAAAAAAGCGTGTCCTCAGTGCAGGCCTGACTTTTGCGGCTGCTTTGCTTTTAGCTGCTTGCGGACAATCAGGTTCAGATACAAAAACTTACTCATCAACCTTTAGTGGAAATCCAACTACATTTAACTACTTGTTAGACTACTACGCTGATAATACAGCCATCATTACCAACCTAGTTGATGGCTTGCTTGAAAATGACAATTACGGGAATCTAGTTCCATCTTTGGCAGAAGACTGGTCTGTTTCAAGCGATGGTCTGACTTATACCTACAAATTGAGAAAAGATGCCAAATGGTTCACGGCTGACGGTGAAGAGTATGCCCCAGTCAAGGCACAAGATTTTGTGACAGGTATCAAGTACGCAGTGGATAATAAATCACAGGCCATTGACTTGATTCAAAACTCGATCAAGGGCTTGAATGATTATATTACAGGAGCGGATTCTGACTTTTCTAAGGTTGGAGTGAAAGCCATCGACGACTATACTGTTGAGTATACTTTGGCACGCCCAGAACCTTACTGGAACTCAAAAACAACCAATAGTATTCTTTTCCCAGTAAACGAAGAGTTTTTAAACTCAAAAGGCAAAGATTTTGGCACCCTATCTCCAGATAGCATTCTCTACAGTGGACCTTATTTGTTAAAAGATTTCACATCAAAATCATCTATCGAGTATGTGAAGAACCCGCATTACTATGATCATGACAAAGTATCGATTGAACACGTGAAATTGGCCTATTTTGATGGTTCAGACCAAGAATTGACCATCCGTAACTTTGAAAGTGGAGCTTATTCAATCGCTGGGGTTTATCCAAATAGTTCTAACTTCGCCAAGACCAAGGAGAAATATAAGGATAATATCGTCTATAGCTTGCAGGACAAGACTTCTTGGTATTTTAATTTCAACGTCAACCGTAAGGCATACAACCATACGTCTAAAACGACAGATGAGCAGAAGAAGTCAACTGAGACAGCTGTCTTGAACAAGAACTTCCGCCAAGCGGTGAACTTTGCCTTGGACCGCACAGCCTATTCTGCTCAGTCAAATGGGGAAGAAGCGGCTAGCAAGACCCTTCGTAACACCCTAGTGCCTCCTACATTTGTCCAAGTTGGAGACAAGACCTTTGGAGAAGTAGTTGCTTCTAAATTGGTCAACTATGGCACAGAATGGTCAGGTATTAACTTGGAAGATGCTCAGGATGCCTATTTCAACAAAGAAAAAGCCCAAGCAAAATTTGCGGAAGCTAAAAAAGAATTGGCAAGTCAAGGTGTGACTTTCCCTATTCACTTGGATGTGGCTGTTGATCAGACAAGTAAAAATGCTGTGACAGGCATGAACTCAGTTAAGCAGACCCTTGAGTCAGTTTTAGGTGCCGATAACATTGTCATTGATGTTCAACAACTTTCAACAGATGATTTTAATAACGTAGCCTTCTTGGCACCGACACCAGCTGATCGAGACTATGATTTGAACTTTGATGGTTGGGTAGGTGATTACCAAGATCCGTCAACCTATCTCAATCCTTTCAATGCAGAGGATGGGTTCTACCTCAAGATCTTTGGTCTAGATGCCCAGGAAGATAAAACTAAGATTGCTAGCTTGGGGCTTGATACTTACACCAAGATGCTCAAAGATGCAGATAGTGAAAATAAAGATGTAGCCAAACGCTATGAAAAATATGCTGAAGTACAGGCTTGGATGATTGACAATTCTCTGATTATGTCAGCCATGTCAAGTGGTGGTACAGCATCTGTAACCAAAGTAACGCCATTTACAAGAGGGTATTCATTGGTTGGTATCAAGGGTGATGGCAATAACTACAAGTACATGAAACTGCAAAAAGATACTGTGACAACCAAACAGTTTGAAGAAGCTAAAAGTAAATGGGAGCAAGAAAGCAAAAAAGCAATCGAAAAAGCCCAAAAAGAAGCAGAAAAGCATGTTAAATAGTTAGAAATAGCTTTTTCAAGGAGAATCATAAAGACAAACATCAGTTTTGGTGCTTGTCTTTTTAAATCCCTTGGCTATTGGAAACTGAGAAATGATTTGTTTTGTGCTAAAATAGATTGAAACTAAGATTCTCTCTTTTACTATAGTTAAGGAGATGTAAAGATAAATGATAAGGGAGAGACTATGTACGACTATCTAATCGTTGGTGCTGGTTTGTCGGGAGCAATTTTTGCTTATGAAGCAACCAAGCGTGGGAAAAAAGTAAAAGTTATTGATAAACGTGACCACATTGGTGGAAATATCTACTGTGAGAATGTAGAAGGGGTTAATGTTCATAAATACGGTGCTCATATCTTCCATACTTCTAATAAAAAAGTTTGGGATTATGTGAATCAATTTGCTGAATTTAACAACTACATCAACTCGCCTGTAGCTAATTACAAGGGTAGCCTTTATAATCTACCTTTCAATATGAATACTTTCTATGCTATGTGGGGTACAAAAACTCCTCAAGAGGTCAAAGATAAGATTGCTGAGCAAACGGCACATATGAAGGCTGTTGAACCTAAAAACTTGGAAGAACAGGCTATCAAGTTAATCGGTCCAGATATTTATGAAAAGTTGATTAAAGGATATACTGAAAAGCAATGGGGACGTTCTGCGACTGACCTTCCACCCTTTATCATCAAACGTCTACCAGTTCGTTTAACCTTTGATAATAACTACTTCAATGACCGTTACCAGGGTATTCCAATTGGCGGTTACAACGTCATCATCGAAAATATGCTCAAGGATGTTGAAGTAGAACTTGGAGTTGACTTTTTTGCCAATCGTGAGGAATTAGAAGTTTCTGCTGAAAAGGTTGTCTTTACAGGAATGATTGACCAATACTTCGATTATAAACATGGTGAGTTAGAATACCGTAGTCTTCGTTTTGAGCATGAAGTTCTTGATGAAGAAAACTATCAAGGAAATGCTGTTATCAACTATACAGAACGAGAAATTCCTTATACTCGCATTATTGAGCATAAACACTTTGAGTATGGTACACAAGCTAAAACGGTCATTACTCGTGAATACCCAGCTGATTGGAAACGTGGAGATGAGCCTTATTATCCAATCAATGATGAGAGAAACAATGCTATATTTGCCAAATATCAGGAAGAAGCGGCAACAAATGACAAGGTCATTTTCTGTGGACGTTTGGCTGACTATAAATACTATGACATGCATGTGGTCATCGAACGGGCTTTGGAAGTGGTCGCGGAAGAGTTGGGACAATAATGCAAGGATTCTGTCATTTTAGAATCTTTGCTGCTTAAGATTTTTAGAAGTAAGGTCAACAAGATTCTTTTCTGCTTATCAGAAGAGAACCTCTGTTGGCTTTTTTGGTATAAATGAACAATTTTATTTTTCAGAATATATCAAATATAACAAATAACTCTTAAAATTCAGAAAATTCTATTGACAGGACTTGAAAAAGAGTCTATAATGAATAAAAAAACAAAGGAGAATACTATGAAAACAAGAAAAGTATTGGCTCTTGCGGGAGTAACCTTATTAGCAGCTGGTGTTTTAGCTGCTTGTTCTGGGGGTTCAGGCGCTCAAGGTGAAAAAACCTTTGCCTTTACCTACGAGACACATCCAGATAATCTCAACTATTTGACAACTGGTAAGGCAGCAACTTCTGAGATTACTAGTAATGTGATCGATGGATTACTTGAAAATGATAAATACGGGAACCTTATTCCCTCAATGGCAGAAGACTGGTCGGTTTCTAAGGATGGCTTGACCTATACCTATAAAATTCGTAAAGACGCCAAGTGGTATACTGCAGAAGGTGAAGAGTATGCGCCTGTTAAGGCTCAGGACTTTGTGACAGGTCTTAAATATGCAACAGATAAGAAAGCGGAAGCCCTTTACTTGGTACAGGATTCAATCAAAGGTCTGGATGCCTATGCCAAAGGTGAAATCACAGACTTTGCTCAAGTCGGGATTAAAGCCATTGACGATCAGACAGTCCAATACACCTTGAACAAACCTGAAACTTTTTGGAATTCTAAAACAACCATGGGTGTGCTTGCGCCAGTCAATGAAGAGTTTTTGAATTCAAAAGGGGATGATTTTGCCAAAGCTACGGATCCAAGTAGTCTCTTGTATAACGGTCCTTATTTGTTGAAATCCATTGTGACTAAATCCTCTGTTGAATTTGCGAAGAATCCGAACTACTGGGATAAGGACAATGTGCATATTGACAAAGTTAAATTGTCATTCTGGGATGGGCAAGATACCAGCAAACCAGCAGAAAACTTTAAAGATGGTAGCCTTACAGCAGCTCGTCTTTATCCAACAAGTGCAAGTTTCGCAGAGCTCGAGAAGAGTATGAAAGACAATATTGTCTATACTCAACAAGACTCTACGACTTATCTAGTGGGAACAAATATTGATCGTCAATCTTATAAGCACACATCTAAGACTAGCGAAGAACAAAAGACATCTACTAAAAAGGCTCTCTTAAACAAGGATTTCCGTCAGGCTATTGCCTTTGGTTTTGACCGTACAGCTTATGCCTCTCAGTTGAATGGAGAAACTGGAGCAAGCAAAATCTTGCGCAATCTCTTTGTGCCACCAACATTTGTTCAAGCAGATGGGAAAAACTTTGGCGATATGGTCAAAGAAAAATTGGTGACTTATGGGGATGAATGGAAGGATGTGAACCTTGCCGATTCACAAGATGGTCTCTACAATCCAGAAAAAGCCAAGGCTGAATTTGCTAAAGCTAAATCAGCTTTACAAGCAGAAGGTGTGACATTCCCAATTCACCTAGATATGCCTGTTGATCAGACAGCAACTACAAAAGTTCAGCGCGTCCAATCTATGAAACAATCCTTGGAAGCAACTTTAGGAACTGATAATGTCGTTATTGATATCCAACAATTGCAAAAAGATGAATTGCTTAATGTAACTCTATTTGCTGAAAATGCTGCTGGCGAAGACTGGGATTTATCAGATAATGTCGGTTGGGGTCCAGACTTTGCCGATCCATCAACTTATCTCGATATTATCAAACCTTCTGTAGGAGAAAGTACTAAAACATATTTAGGATTTGACTCAGGGGAAGATAATGTAGCTGCTAAAAAAGTAGGTCTATATGACTACGAAAAATTGGTTACTGAGGCTGGTGATGAGGCTATAGACGTTGCTAAACGCTATGAAAAATATGCTGCTGCCCAAGCTTGGTTGACCGACAGTGCTTTGATCATCCCAACAACTTCTAAAACTGGTCGTCCAATCTTGTCTAAGATGGTACCATTTACAATACCATTTGCATTGTCAGGAAATAAAGGTACAAGTGACCCAGTCTTGTATAAATACCTTGAAATTCAAGACAAGGCAGTTACTGCAGATGAATACCAAAAAGCTCAAGAAAAATGGATGAAAGAAAAAGCAGAATCCAATAAAAAAGCGCAAGAAGAACTTGCCAAACATGTCAAATAAAACAAAAAGAGACTGAGCAAAAAGTCCTTAAAAGCAAAACGCATATTGTCAGGTGAAAGCCTTGATCGTATGCGTTTTATTGTGGGAAAATGTACTTGATTTCTGTATTTCATTTTGACAATGAAAAAATCCTGAGTTTAGAGTTCTCAGGATTTTTCGTTTACTGTTGTGGTTGTTGTTGGACTTGAGGAGTCTGTGGAGCTGGATTTTGATTGGCTCCTGGTGCATTTGGTGCTTGATTTTGACCATTAGTACTAGCATCAGGACTTGTTACTGGTGCTTGACTAGTAGAGCTTTCTGCACTTGTTGATGAGCTTTCGGTTGAAGATGATTGGGATGTCGTTTCAGTCCAAGTCGGTCTTGCTCCATTTTGGAAAACAAACTGCCCATTTCGATAGATGCCATCTGGCATATTCCAGTCCTCTGGATTGCTTCCTTCAGACAGGTAGGTCATCATAGAGCGGTAAACTTTAGCAGCGACCGTAAGGCCATCGCCTACAAGTGGTGTCAGACGGTTAGAATAGCCTGTCCATACAGCCATTGCATATTTGCGGGTATACCCTACAAACATTTCATCTGGAGCTACGTAACCAGTGTTCTTGATATACTTTTCAATTTCTTCGTCAGTATAGTTAGAAGTACCTGTTTTACCTGCTTGTGGAAGCCAAGGTAGGTAGGCTCCACGTCCGATTCCGTATACTAAGACAGTTTTCATCATGTCGGTCATCATATAGGCTGTCGTTTCCTTCATGGCACGAGTTCCGACATTAGAGAACTCTTTTTCACTCCCATCACTAAAGACGACTTTATGGATATACATTGGTTTATAGTAAGTTCCACCATTTGCAAAGGCAGCGTAAGCAGCAGCCATCTTTTCACTACTTGCTCCATATTTTTTGTCTGACTCGGTTGTGTTACTTGAAATGGCATTTGAGTAGTGAAGACTTGGGTAGTCGATTCCGAGACCATTTAGGAAAGTCTTGGCACGGTTGAGTCCGACCTTGTTTAGCGTTTCCACGGCTGGGACGTTTCGCGATTGTTGCAGGGCGTATTGCAAGGTGATGTTGCCAAAGTAGCCCCTATCCCAGTTATAAACAGGGGTATCTGTCCCAGGATAGTTATAGGGCTCATCGTGAACGATAGTAGCAGTTGAATCGTAGACACCGTATTCCAAGGCAGGAGCATAGTCTGTGATCGGTTTCATAGTTGATCCCCAGTCACGGTTGGTTTCAACGGCTTGGTTAATTCCGAAAGATACATTACTTGATTGGTGACGGGCGCCTAACTGAGCAATGACTTTACCATTTGTTACATCCACGATAGTGGAAGCTACTTGCAATTCATCGTCTGGATAGGCAACGTACTCGTCTGTGTTGTAAATATTCCACAGATGTTTTTGAGCTTCTTGGTCTACATTTGTGTAGACATCCATCCCAGTTGTGAGCAGGTTATAGCCTGTTTCTTCTTCAACTTGATTGATGACTTCCTTGAGGTAATTATCCATGTAAGCAGGGTAATTACTTGCTGATTTGAGACTTTGTAGTCCATCAGTAATTGGTGTATTGACTGCTTTCTCATACTGTTCAGCAGAGATGTAGCCTTGATTTTTCATTTCAGATAAGACCAAGTTTCGGCGGCCTTGGGCTTCTTCTGGATGTGAATAGGGGTCATATTGGTTTGGTGCCTGAGGCATTCCAGCCAGCAAGGCTAACTGAGGTAAACTTAAATTATTGAGGTCTTTACCATAGTAGTTTTGAGCTGCTGTCTGCATTCCATAGTTGCCATTAGACATGTAGACCTTATTTATATAGTAGGTCAAGATTTCTTGCTTGGTTGCTTTTTGTTCTAACTGAATCGCTAACCAAGCTTCCTGAGCCTTACGAGAAATAGTCTGGTCGGAAGTCGAGGTTGAAAAGTAAGTCAACTTAATCAACTGTTGGGTGAGAGTTGATCCACCTTGGAGGGAATTGCTTTGCAGATTGCGCAAGAAAGCTCCCAGGATACGGATGGTATCAATCCCCCTGTGGTCGAAGAAGCGATGGTCTTCGATAGAAACGATTGCCTTAACCAAATCTGTGGGAATATCATTAGCTTGGGCATTGACGCGGCGTTCAGAACCCAAGTCAGCAATGAGTTGATTTTTATTGTCGTAGATTTTACTAGAAGTTGTTGCAACTAGTTTACTCTCGGATAGGCTAGGAGCCTTGCTAACGTAGTAGAAAAAAACTCCTCCGCCTAAGACAATGGCTGCGATAACCAAGCTTAAGAAGCTAATGCTCAGATACTTGATTAGGCGCAGAATCGTTGGTTTGTTCATCTTGTTTTACCACCTAATAAATGTTCTTTGATAACATTGAGATAAGGAATTTGAGGGAAGGCACCAGCCTTGATTTCATATCCATATTCTCGAATATATCCAAGTGGCATTGATTTTTGTCCCTTATCTTGATGATAGAAGCGAATCAAATCGAATGCCGGCAATAAGTAGGTTTCTTGCTGAGAAGAAAAGTGAAGAAGGACAAAGCAGATTCCTTGTTGGGCAAGGACTTGTTCCATATGCTGAATCTGATGTGGATGAAAATTTTTCATCGGAATCGCACGTTTTTGTTTTGTTTCCTTGGCTTCAAAGTCGATGTAATATCCATTATAAACGCCAGAATAGTCCGTCGTTGAAGCTTGTCGAAAATAGGCTTCAACAATCTTGGCACGACTTCGCTGTGGATAGTCCACTCGTACAATTTGAATAGGGGTTGGTTTCTTGTGTATAACAGCCAAGCCCTGAGACAAATAGTAGTCGTTGGTAGCATTGATCATCTTTTCAAAAGACATTCCTCGATTTGCGAAATTTTTGGGTTGAGAAAGAGATGTTTGTCTTTTTTGTGATGAAAGTTTATGTGGATAGTTGACCATAATTCTCCTTATTGGTACAATAACATCACTCTATTATACCATAAATTTGCACAGAAAGGGTTAAAAATGGCTACAGCTTTGGTTTTAGGCTATTCTGCTTTTGATTTAGGTTTGTTTTCTGACAAGGATCCTCGTCTTAAATTGATTAAAAAAGCGATACGTAAAGATTTAGAGGCAATGGCAGCAGATGGGGTGTCTTGGCTTGTATTTACAGGGACTTTGGGCTTTGAATATTGGGTTTTAGAGGTTGCTCAGGAGATGAAAACCGAGTACGGTTTCCAGTTGGCGACCATTTTTGCTTTTGAAACCCATGGGGAAAATTGGAATGAAAGCAATCAGATGAAACTGAGCCGCTTTAAGCAGGTAGACTTTGTCAAATATGCCTATCCTCGCTATGAACACAAGGGGCAGTTAAGAGATTACCAGCAGTTTTTACTGGAAAATACGAACAGTTCCTATCTTTTTTATGATGAAGAAAATGAAACGAAACTAGCTTATTTTTACCAAAAGATGAAAAATCAAGAGGACTATTTTATAAAGAGATTAACATTTGATCAATTAAATGAACTGGCTGAAAATTTTTCCGAAAATTGAAGCTTTGACCTTGATTTTTGTTTGCCTTTTTTTATATAATAATACTAGCAAGCGAGAATGGAGAGAGACATGGCAAGTATTATTTTTTCAGCGAAAGATATTTTTGAACAAGAGTTTGGACGTGAAGTCCGTGGGTATAGCAAGGTAGAAGTTGATGAGTTTTTAGACGATGTCATCAAGGATTATGAAACCTATGCTGCCTTGGTCAAGTCACTTCGTCAGGAGATTGCGGATTTGAAGGAAGAATTAACTCGTAAACCGCAAGTGAGTTCGGCTCCAAGTCCTAGTCACCCAGATCCAATTGATGTGGCTGCTTCATCTTCTATGACGAATTTTGATATTTTGAAACGCTTGAATCGTCTTGAAAAAGAAGTATTCGGTAAACAAATTTTAGACAATACTGATTTGTAATTCAGGTCTTGTTACATGCAATTTTTGGATAATCGCGTGAGGAGAATTGCTTCTCATGAGGAAAGTCCATGCTAGCACAGGCTGTGATGCCTGTAGTGTTTGTGCTAGGCGAAACCATAAGCCTAGGGACGAGAAATCGTTACGGCAGTTGAAATGGCTAAGTCCTTGGATAGGTCAGAGTAGGCTTGAAAGTGCCACAGTGACGGAGTCTTTCTGGAAACAGAGAGAGTGGAACGCGGTAAACCCCTCAAGCTAGCAACCCAAATTTTGGTCGGGGCATGGAGTACGCGGAAACGAACGTAGTATTCTGACTGCTATCAGCTAGAGCTGTTAGTGGTAGACAGATGATTATCGAAGGAAGTGGTCCTAGTCACTTCTGGAACAAAACATGGCTTATAGAAAATTGCATATAGGTTGGGGCTGAGAAATTTTCTCAACCTCATTTTTTAAAGTGGACATATAGAAAGGTCTTGCAAGACTGTAACATGAAAAAAGAATTTAATTTAATTGCAACTGTGGCAGCAGGTCTTGAAGCTGTTGTAGGACGAGAAGTGCGAGAGTTGGGCTACGATTGTCAGGTTGAAAATGGTCGTGTTCGTTTTCAAGGAGACGTGAGAGCTATTATCGAAACCAACCTCTGGCTTCGGGCAGCAGATCGTATCAAGATCATCGTAGGAACGTTCCCAGCTAAGACTTTTGAGGAACTGTTTCAGGGAGTTTTCGCTTTAGATTGGGAAAATTATTTACCACTTGGAGCTCGGTTCCCGATTTCAAAAGCCAAATGTGTTAAATCTAAACTTCACAATGAACCCAGTGTTCAGGCTATTTCTAAGAAAGCTGTTGTCAAGAAATTACAGAAACACTATGCTCGCCCAGAAGGGGTTCCTCTGATGGAGAATGGCCCAGAGTTTAAGATTGAGGTCTCTATTCTCAAAGATGTGGCAACTGTCATGATTGATACGACAGGCTCCAGTCTCTTTAAACGTGGCTATCGTACCGAAAAAGGCGGCGCTCCTATCAAGGAAAACATGGCGGCAGCCATTTTACAACTTTCTAACTGGTATCCAGACAAGCCTTTGATTGATCCGACCTGTGGTTCGGGGACTTTCTGTATCGAGGCTGTCATGATTGCCAGAAAGATGGCGCCTGGTCTTCGTCGCTCTTTTGCATTTGAGGAATGGAACTGGATTAGCAATCGCTTGATTCAGGAAGTGCGCACAGAAGCAGCTAAGAAAGTGGATCGTGAGCTGGAACTGGATATCATGGGCTGTGATATCGATGCTCGCATGGTAGAAATTGCTAAAGCTAATGCTCAGGCAGCTGGTGTTGCAGGGGATATTACCTTTAAGCAGATGCGCGTGCAGGATTTACGTTCTTATAAAATCAATGGTGTAATCATTTCCAATCCGCCTTATGGTGAACGCTTGTCAGATGATGCAGGGGTGACCAAGCTCTATGCTGAGATGGGTCAGGTATTTGCACCACTGAAAACTTGGAGCAAATTTATCCTGACTAGTGATGAAGCCTTTGAAAGCAAGTATGGTAGCCAAGCAGATAAGAAGCGTAAGTTATACAACGGAACCTTGAAAGTGGATCTGTATCAATATTTTGGTCAGCGTGTCAAACGGCAAGAGGTAAAATAGAAAGGGATACTCATGAGTAAAAAAAGACGAAATCGTCATAAAAAAGAAAACCAAGAACCGCAATTTGATTTTGATGAAGCAAAAGAATTAACAGTTGGTCAAGCTATTCGTAAAAATGAGGAAGTGGAAGCAGGAGTCTTGCCTGAAGATTCCATTTTGGACAAGTATGTCAAGCAACATAAAGATGAAATCGAAGCAGATAAGTTTGCGACTCGCCAATACAAAAAAGAGGAGTTAGTTGAAACTCAGAGTCTGGATGATTTAATTCAAGAGATGCGTGAGGCTGTAGAAGAGTCAGAAGCTTCTTCGGAGGAAGTTCCATCTTCTGAAGACATCTTACCTCCCTTGCCTCTGGATGATGAGGAGCAAGGCTTGGATCCTCTATTGCTAGAGGATGAAAATCCAACAGAAATGACTGAAGAAGTGGAAGAGGAGCAAAACCTTTCTCGTTTGGAACAAGAAGGCTTAGAAAAGAAAAGCAAAAAAGGCTTTGTTTTAACCGCTTTGGCTCTTGTATCAGTAATTATCTGTGTCAGTGCTTATTATGTCTATCGTCAAGTGAATCGCTCGACCAAGGAAATTGAAACTTCTCAATCAACTACAGCCAATCAATCGGATGTGGATGATTTTAATACACTTTATGACGCCTTCTACACAGACAACAATAAAACAGCTTTGAAAAATAGCCAGTTTGATAAACTAAGTCAACTCAAGACCTTACTTGATAAGCTGGAAGGTAGTCGTGAACATACGCTTGCCAAATCGAAGTATGATAGTCTAGCAACGCAAATCAAGGCCATTCAAGATGTCAATGCACAATTTGAAAAACCAGCTATTGTGGATGGTGTCTTGGATACCAATGCCAAAGCCAAATCGGATGCTAAATTTACAGATATTAAAACTGGAAATACGGAGCTTGATAAAGTGCTAGATAAGGCTATCAGCCTTGGTAAGAGCCAGCAAACAAGTACTTCTAGCTCAAGTTCAAGTCAAACTAGTAGCTCAAGCTCTAGTCAAGCAAGCTCAAATACGACTAGTGAGACAAGCCCAAGTAGTTCAAATGCTGCCTCAAATGAAACTAGAAGTTCTCGCAGTGAAGTCAATATGGGTCTCTCGAGTGCAGGGGTTGCTGTTCAAAGAAGTGCTAGTCGTGTTGCCTATAATCAGTCTGCTATTGATGATAGTAACAACTCTGCCTGGGATTTTGCGGATGGTGTCTTGGAACAAATTCTAGCGACTTCACGTTCGCGTGGCTATATCACTGGAGACCAATATATCCTTGAACGTGTCAATATCGTTAACGGCAATGGTTATTATAATCTCTACAAGCCAGATGGAACCTATCTCTTTACCCTTAACTGTAAGACAGGCTACTTTGTCGGAAATGGCGCTGGTCATGCGGATGACTTGGACTACTAAGCAGTCGTTACAAAATTCTTTCTTTTCAAAAGTAAAAATGATAAAATAAAACAAATCAAACAAGAGGAGTGTCAAATGACAAAAGCTAACTTTGGTGTCGTAGGTATGGCCGTAATGGGTCGTAACCTTGCCCTTAATATTGAATCTCGTGGTTACACAGTTGCTATCTACAACCGTAGTAAAGAAAAAACGGAAGATGTAATTGCTTGCCATCCTGAAAAGAACTTTGTGCCAAGCTATGATGTTGAAAGTTTTGTAAACTCAATCGAAAAACCTCGTCGTATCATGCTTATGGTTCAAGCTGGACCTGGTACAGATGCTACTATCCAAGCCCTTCTTCCACACCTTGACAAGGGTGATATCTTGATTGACGGAGGAAACACTTTCTACAAAGATACAATCCGTCGTAATGAAGAATTGGCAAACTCAGGTATCAACTTTATCGGTACTGGGGTTTCTGGTGGTGAAAAAGGTGCCCTTGAAGGTCCTTCTATCATGCCTGGTGGACAAAAAGAGGCCTACGAATTGGTTGCAGATGTTCTTGAAGAAATCTCAGCTAAAGCACCAGAAGATGGCAAACCATGTGTGACTTACATCGGTCCTGATGGAGCTGGTCACTATGTGAAAATGGTTCACAACGGTATCGAGTATGGTGATATGCAATTGATCGCAGAAAGTTATGACTTGATGCAACACTTGTTAGGCCTTTCTGCAGAAGATATGGCTGAAATCTTTACTGAGTGGAACAAGGGTGAATTGGACAGCTACTTGATCGAAATCACAGCTGATATCTTGAGCCGTAAAGACGATGAAGGCCAAGATGGACCAATCGTAGACTACATCCTTGATGCTGCAGGTAACAAGGGAACTGGTAAATGGACTAGTCAATCATCACTTGACCTTGGTGTGCCATTGTCACTGATTACTGAGTCAGTATTTGCACGTTACATTTCAACTTACAAAGAAGAACGTGTGCATGCTAGCAAGGTTCTTCCAAAACCAGTTGCCTTCAAATTTGAAGGAGACAAGGCTGAGTTGATTGAAAAGATTCGTCAAGCCCTTTACTTCTCAAAAATCATTTCATATGCACAAGGTTTTGCTCAATTGCGTGTAGCTTCTAAAGAAAACAACTGGAACTTGCCATTTGCAGACATCGCATCTATCTGGCGTGATGGCTGTATCATCCGTTCTCGTTTCTTGCAAAAGATTACAGATGCTTACAACCGTGATGCAGACCTTGCTAACCTTCTTTTGGATGAGTACTTCTTGGATGTTACTGCTAAGTACCAACAAGCAGTGCGTGACATCGTAGCTCTTGCTGTTCAAGCTGGTGTACCAGTGCCAACTTTCTCAGCAGCTATTACTTACTTTGATAGCTACCGTTCAGCTGACCTTCCAGCTAACTTGATTCAAGCGCAACGTGATTACTTTGGTGCCCACACTTACCAACGTAAAGACAAAGAAGGAACATTCCACTACTCTTGGTATGACGAAAAATAAGTAGGTCTGCCATGGGGAAACGGATTTTATTACTTGAGAAAGAACGAAATCTAGCTCATTTTTTAAGTTTGGAACTCCAAAAAGAGCAATACCGAGTTGATCAGGTTGAGGAGGGGCAAAAAGCCCTCTCCATGGCTCTTCAGACAGACTATGACTTGATTTTATTGAATGCTCGTCTGGGGGATATGACAGCCCAGGATTTTGCAGACAAGCTGAGTCGGACTAAGCCAGCTTCGGTCATCATGGTCTTGGACCATCGTGAAGAATTGCAAGATCAGATTGAGACAATCCAACGCTTTGCCGTTTCTTACATCTATAAGCCAGTTATTATTGAGAATCTGGTAGCTCGTATTTCAGCGATTTTCCGAGGTCGGGACTTCATCGACCAACACTGTAGTCAGATGAAGGTTCCAACGTCTTATCGCAATCTGCGTATGGATGTAGAACATCATACCGTTTATCGTGGCGAAGAGATGATTGCTCTGACCCGTCGTGAGTATGACCTTTTGGCTACTCTTATGGGAAGCAAGAAAGTTCTGACTCGTGAGCAGTTGTTGGAAAGTGTCTGGAAGTATGAAAGTGCAACCGAAACGAATATCGTGGATGTCTATATCCGTTATCTACGTAGCAAGCTTGATGTAAAAGGTCAAAAAAGCTACATTAAAACCGTGCGTGGTGTCGGTTACACCATGCAAGAATAGAAAGCAGTTGCAGTTATGTAACTGCTTTTTTTGAGAGATTTCTACATATTGACATACAATTAGAACTTTGCTACAATCATACTCAATGAAAATCAAAGAGCAAACTAGGAAACTAGCCGCAGGCTGTACTTGAGTACGGCAAGGCGACGATGACGTGGTTTGAATTTGATTTTCGAAGAGTATCAGTTATGGAGGATAGGTCTAATGAAAACAATAAAAAAATTGATGCAAATTGCATTAGCAGTCTTTTTCTTCGGTTTGCTAGCGACAAATACTGTATTTTCGGATACCACAGGTGGCCAATTTGTTGATAAGAATAATAGAAAATATTATGTTAAAGATAACCATAAAGCAATCTATTGGCATAAAATAGACGGTAAAACCTACTATTTTGGTGATAAAGGAGAAATGGTAGTTGGTTGGCAATACATTCCAATGCCAGTTAAAGGATATACAATTGGTCCTTATCCTAATGGTATAAGATTAGAAGGTTCCCCAATGCCAGAATGGTACTACTTTGACAAAAATGGAGTGCTACAAGAGTTTGTTGGCAAGCAAGTTTTAGAAGCAAAAACTGCTACAAACACCAACAAACATCATGGGGAACAATATGATACCCCAGACGAAAAACGTGTTTATTATTTTGAAGATCAGCGTAGCTATCACACTTTAAAAACTGGTTGGATTTATGACGAGGGTCATTGGTATTATTTACAAAAGAGTGGTGGCTTCGATGCTCGTATCGACAGTTTAACGGTTGGGGAGCTAGTGCGTGGTTGGACAAATGATAACTCAACTTGGTACTATCTGGATCCAACAAGTGCTGCAATGCAAACTGGTTGGCAATATCTTGGTAACAAGTGGTACTATCTCCGTTCATCGGGGGCCATGGCGACGGGTTGGTATCAGGAAGGCTCAACTTGGTACTACTTAGACCAGCAAAATGGTGATATGAAAACAGGTTGGCAAAACCTTGGTAACAAGTGGTACTATCTCCGTTCATCAGGAGCCATGGCGACAGGCTGGTTCCAGGTCAATGGAAAATGGTGCTATGCTTACAGCTCAGGTGCTTTGGTAGTGAATACGACTGTAGATGGTTATTCTGTTAATTATAATGGCGAATGGGTTCGATAAATAATGATAGTATTTTGTAATTTGAGATAAATTTTAAGTAAGAGTGCAGCTTCACGAAGTGATACTGGATAAAAAGTTTTTAAAATCAGAAAACCGCATATTATCAGGCGTCAAAAAAATTGGCAAAAACTTGATAATATGCGGTTTATTGTGGAAAGATTTACTTATTTTTAACGAAAGGTAAATTCCCAAACTAACTTCCACCGCTAATCCAAGTGGAAGTTAGTCTGATAAAAATCGTAAAAACCAGTGGAAATCCGTGTCAGGGTAAGTTCCGCTGGTTTTAATCATGCTTGATTTCATCGC
>NZ_JAQFJG010000004.1 GCF_030439915.1 Streptococcus sp. SPS1 | reverse complement strand
CTTTTTAAATGCTTTCATAACTTCCTCCTTTATCTTGATACAAATAGTTTAGCTTATTTCAGATATCTATGTTATAACTTTCTCTGAAATATTCATTTTTTCTGCTGAAATGCTTAGAATAGAAAATCTGCTTTCAGTTAAGAATTGCTTTAAATTCCCTAATCGATTTGTTCACATTCTATTTTAATCTACCAGAATTTCAGCCACTAAGTCTATTCTATTCATCTATAGATATTTATATAAACTTAAAAGCCCGATGTTTCCATCAGGCTTCTTTTTTATCCATGTACACGTTTCATATAGTCTTGATAACTTTCGGTATCCATGAGTTGTTTAGCGTTCTTAACGCGGTCTGCTGTTGGTGGTTTAACTCCTTCAAGTGAATATGGGATTCCCAATTCACGCCACTTGAACTCACCCATGGTGTGATAAGGTAGAATTTCAAACTTATCAACATTTTTGAGGGTCTTGACGAACTTACCAAGTTCAATCAAGTCATCATCTCTATCTGTCAATCCTGGAACTAGCACGTGGCGAATCCAGACAGGTTTTCCAATATCTGATAGATACTGGGCACAAGCCAAGATATTTTTATTGGTTTGGCTAGTAACAATCTTGTGCTGTTCTTCATTGATTTCCTTGATATCCAAGAGAACCAAGTCAGTGACAGCCATGAGTTTGTCAAACTTTTCAAGGTAACGTGGTTTATTACGGAAAGGAAGGGCACAGGTATCCAAGGTACAGTGGATTCCTTGTTCCTTGGCCTTAGTGAAGAGGGCAATCAGGAAATCAATCTGCAAGAGGGCTTCTCCTCCACTGACTGTAATCCCACCCTTATTTCCCCAGAAACCGCGGTAGCGCAAGGCCTCTGTCAAGACATCATCTACCGTCCGTTCACGTGATTTATTGGACTCCATAGCCCAAGTATCCGGGTTATGACAATACTGGCAACGCATGTGACAGCCCTGCAAAAAGACAATAAAGCGAATACCAGGCCCATCTACTGACCCAAAGCTTTCTGTCGAATGCACCATTCCTGTCACTTGTCCATAATCAATTGTTTCTTCAGACATATCGTTACCTTCCTTGAAAACGTTTTATAGTTTTATTATATCACGACTTGAAGGAAAAACAAGATTTTTGCCTATTTTTTAGAAAGCAATCTGTTTTTCAATTTCATTTTCAATTACTTATCATTTTATTCTTCAAAATCAAAGCCATACAAGGTTGCAAAATAGTCCTCAGGGCGCTCTGCACGGCGGATTTGACGGGCTTTACTTTCTTCAGTATAAAGGATTTCCGCAGAACGAAGTTTGGCGTTGTACTGGTAGCCCATTGAAAATCCGTGGGCACCTGTATCATGAATGACCAGCAAATCACCGATTTCTGTATGAGGCAGTTCGCGATTCACTGCAAATTTATCATTGTTTTCACAAAGTGAACCGACCACATCTACTACTTCAGCTAGTCCTTCTGGATGAGTCACGTTAGTAATATGATGGTAAGCTCCGTACATAGCTGGACGCATGAGATTGACTGCTGATGCATCCACACCTAGATAGGTACGGTAAGTTTTCTTCTTATGAGTGACTCTTGTGACCAAAGCACCGTGAGGTGCCAACATAAAACGACCCAATTCGGTGAAAATCTTAACCTGACCAAGACCTGCTGGCGTAAGAACTTCTTCATAAACCTTACGAACCCCCTCACCAATCAAGGCAATATCATTTGGCTCCTGATCAGGACGATAATTGACACCAATACCGCCAGAAAGATTGATAAAGTCTAGCGAAATGCCCAACTTTTCCTTGATTTCAACAGCCAATTCAAAGAGCTGACGCGCCAACTCTGGATAATAGAGATGGGTCACAGTATTAGACGCTAGAAAGGAGTGAATCCCAAAAGTCTTAGCTCCTTTTTCCTCCAAGATAGCAAAGGCTTCAAAGAGTTGGTCCTTGGTCATGCCAAACTTAGCCTCTCCAGGATTGTCCATAATATCTGTTCCTAGCTCAAAAACGCCTCCAGGATTGTAACGACATGAGATAATTTCTGGAATGCCTGCTGCACGCTCCAGATGTTCAATATCTTCAAAAGCATCCAAGTTAATGGTCGCACCCAATTCACGTGCATAGGCATATTCCTTGTCTGGCGTGTTGTTTGAAGAGAACATAATCTCAGAACCAGGGAAATTCAGTTTATGACTCATCAAAAGTTCTACATAACTAGAGCAATCCACTCCACAACCTTCCTCTTGAAGAATTTTCAAGATAGCTGGGGTTGGAGTAGCCTTAACTGCAAAATATTCCTTAAAGCCCTTGTTCCACGAAAATGCTTTGTTGACGGCTCTTGCCTTCTCACGAATCCCCTTCTCATCATACAAGTGAAAGGGAGTCGGGAACTCGGCAATAATATCTTCTAAGTCTTCTTTATTGATAAATGGTGTTTTCATATGTTTCCTTCTATTCTATTTGCAAAGAAAGGCTGGGACAATCGTTCCAACCTTTAGTTCTATCTCTTATTTATCTTCGTCAAAGATATTACCAACCTCAACATCGATGGCTTGGTTCTTGACATCAATATTGGTTACCTTCAAGAGTGACTTGTAGTCAAACTGCTTTTCACGTTCTTCTTGGGCATTGTCCGCGAAGACCGCTACACCTGCCAATTCTGAATCGAACTCACGCAAGAGGCTAATCATCCCGTTGACCGTTCCGCCGCCTTTCAAGAAGTCATCCACAATCAAGACACGGCTGCCTGCCTTGAGACTACGTTTTGAAAGGAACATTTTCTCGATACGGTCACCACTTGAACCTGATACATAATTGACGCTAACAGTTGAACCTTCGGTAATTTTCAGGTCACGGCGCACAATGACAAAGGGAACATTGAGGACATTGGCAACTGCATTTGCAAGCGGAACACCCTTAGTCGCTACGGTCATAACCGCGTCAATTTTTTGATCCATAAAGCTCTTGGCAATAATGCGACCAATATTTTTCAAGATAGCTGGTGTGCTAAGCAAATCAGACAGGTAGATATAACCACCTGGCAAGATACGGTCACTTTCTGACAACTTGGCACGCAAGTCCTCAACCATTTCCTTGGCATCATGGCTTGAGATTGATGGTGTGAAAATGACACCACCACCAGCACCAGTTACTGTCTGGATATGACCGATTTCAATTTCCTCAAAGGCTCGTTTGATAATGACGATATCCTCTGAGATGGATGATTTAGCAGACTCATACTTTTCAGCAAAAGTATTGAGACTAGTTAGTTTATAAGGATGATTAATCAAATAGTTGGAAATGACAACCATCCGATCACTTCTTCTTAATTTCATTTCTATTTCCTACTTCATTTAATTTTGATATTTTATCTATTATACCATATTCACATAAAAAAACGAACATTCTTATCCTAAAAAATGCTCATTTTTCTTAAATTATTAATCTAAATCTGGTTTATAGAAGGAACGATTGTCCATAGCGAAGATTTTATTGGTCATCTCTCCTTTATCCACCAAAGCCAGAGCTGTTGACATCATCATCATGCTGGCATCCAGATTGTCAATCATATGGATAATCTCTGCTTCCATAATGCGTGGACGGACTGGGCTTCCATACTCAAGTAAGCCGTGGTGACTAAGGATGACGTGACGAAGCAGAACGACTTCTTCCTTGGTATCATCGATACCGAGTTCCATCACTGTCTTAGTAATTTCGCTATCAATTAGAGCAATATGCCCAAGAAGATTGCCTCGCACTGTGTACTCGGTCTGGTCTGGTCCCGTCAACTCGATAACTTTAGCCAAGTCATGTAGCATAATACCCGCATAGAGCAGACTCTTATTAAGTTGAGGATAGATTTCGCTAATGGCATCTGCTAAACGCACCATGGTCGCCGTATGATAGGCCAAACCCGTTTCAAAGGCATGATGGTTGGTCTTGGCAGCTGGATAGGAGTAAAATTCCTTATCATACTTGGTGTAGAGCTTTCGGACAATCCGTTGCCAAACAGGATTTTCAATTTTAAAAATCATTTGCGACATATAGTCACGGATTTCCTTGACATCAACTGGTGACTTGACCTTGAAATCAGCTGGGTCATTTGGTTCGCCAGGTTGAGGCAAGCGTAGGGTGATTTGATTGACCTGTGGAGTGTTGTTATAAACTTCTCGGCGCCCTTTCATGTGAACAACCTTACCTGCTGTAAAGGCCTCAACGTTATGAGGTTGGGCATCCCAGAGTTTTCCTTCAATCTCGCCACTATCATCTTGGAAGGTAAAGGCTAGGTAGTTTTTCCCAGCTCGAGTTTGCCTCAGGTCAGCTGACTTGATTAGGTAAAAGCCTTCAAATAGCTCATCTTTTTTCATGTGACTAATCTTCATATTCTTCCTCATTTTCTTGGAAATGGAGTAGATCAAGCGCAGGCTCACCTTCTGATAACTCAATGTGACGGAGCGTCCGCTCGATAGCTGTAGTGCGACGGTTTAATAATTCATCTATATTGCCAGTTGCATGTTGGAGATGCTTTTGTGCCTTGACCAGAATACCACCAAACTTGCCAAACTCAGTCTTGACGCTGGCAAGCGTTTTGCTGATATGATCGGCACTCTTTTGGATATTAAGAGTCTTGAAGCCAACCGATAGGGAGTTGAGCAGGGCTGACAGAGTACTTGGTCCTGCAACGATAATCTGCTCCTCCCGCCTCAAATCATCAAAGAAGACCGGATTGCGGACGATTTCTGAGTAGAGACCTTCTGTCGGAACAAACAAGATTCCAAAATTGGTTGTCCGAGGCGGTGCTATGTACTTGCTCTTGATATCCTTGGCAAAGCGCTTGACGCTTGCTAGGAGTGACTTACGACAGCGTTCAATCTCATCCTTGTCACCTGTATCATAGGCTTCTTCCAAGCGGTAATAATCTGCCAGTGGAAACTTAGAGTCAATTGGCAGATAGACGTATTCTTGGTCGCCTTGTCCGGGTAACTTGATGGCATACTCCACTCGCTCACTAGAGTTTTCAACCGTTGCGTATTCTCGTTCGTACTGGGCAGGTGTCATGATGTCTTCAATAATTTGCCCCAGTTGCAATTCTCCCAGAATCCCTCGCGTTTTGGTTCCAGAGAGAACCTTGTTGAGGGCGCCGACATCACGGGCAACTGTCTGCATTTCTCCAAGGCCACGATTGACAGACTCCAGTTGCTTGGAAACTGTCTCAAAGGAAGCCTGCAAGCGCGTCTGCAAGGTCTTTTCCAACTTTTCCTCGACTGTCTGGCGCATTTGTTCCAAACGTTGCTCATTTGATTCCTGCAAGGCTTGGAGACGTTGGTCGGTCTTATCTCTGGTTTGGAGGAGATTATCTGTCATTTCTTGACGAACTTGAGTTAAGCCTTGGTGCAACTCGATTCGCACTTCTTGCAAACGGTCGCTGACAGCCACTTCCAAATCTTTTTGATCTAACTGGCTGGCTTGTCTGGCTTGTTCAAAGCGATAATCCAACTGGTCTGACAAATGATCTGCCTGATCCTCCAAGCTCTTGGCTAGATGTTTTTCCTGCTTATCCTGCCTTTGCCAAATCAAAAAGAGTCCAGCTAGGTTGGCAATCAATAATAGAACAAGTAAACTTTCCATCCTACCTCCTGTCCTTACTATGCAGCACAACCACATAGCCATCTGGGCAAGTCACCGACACTTCCCTATCTATATATTCGTTAGAAGCGTACACTTTTTTAAAGAAAAAATTTTCCTCTGTCAACTCATACTTGGCTCCGAGAATGGTCAGCTGGCTATCCCAAACTGGCATAAAGGCTAGATAGTCATAGTCTGAACGGGGTTCAAGCTGACTGGTCCCTTCTGGACAATAGGCAATCAAGTTTTGCCCATCCTCAATCGCTATCTGGCGCATATAGGGTGCTAATTTGGGATTACTAGGCAAAAAGACATTAGCCAACATGTGATCAATACGGCCACCCAAAGCACCGAAAATAGTGACCTGAGCCTGAGGATTTTTCTCAAAGATAGTCAAGAGAGCCAATTCCAAATCGGTATCATCCTTTTCTGGTCGGGCTTGGACAAAATGCTGAGCACGTTTTTGAATCACCTGTCGCTCTTCTGCAGTGACAGAATCAAAATCTCCAACTGCTAGAGTAAGAGGCAAATCTTCTTCCAAAACCCAGAGCGAGCCTCGATCCACACCAACAAAACCATCAAAGTCCGTCCGATAATGACCACGGTCTCCACCTGCAAAAACGGCAACCCTAGTCCAGTTGTTTTCTGAGAGTTTGTACTCGCTCATTGACATCTCCCTTAAAGACATAGGAACCTGCTACAAAAACGGTCGCACCAGCTTCTTTGGCTTGGGCAATAGTTTGGTCATCAATCCCGCCATCGACTTCGATTTCAAAGTTCAAGCCTTTTTCCTGACGAAGGGCAACCAACTCACGGACCTTATCCATGGTTTCTGGCAGAAAGGCTTGTCCACCGAAGCCAGGGTTAACTGTCATAACTAAAACTTGGTCAACTAGGTGAAGCACGTGCTTAATCGCCTCAACAGGCGTACCAGGATTGATAACGACTGAAGGCTTAACTCCGAGTGAACGAATTTTTTGGAGGGCACCATGAATATGGGGCGTTGCTTCCACATGGATGCTGATGATATCGGCACCTGCACGTGCAAAGTCTTCTAAATGATGCTCTGGATTAGCTACCATCAAGTGGCAATCGAAAACCATCTTGCTATGAGGGCGAAGAGCTTCGACCACACCTGCACCAAAACTGATTTGTGGTACAAAGTGACCATCCATGATATCGATATGGGCATACTCTGCCCCAGTTGCTTCTAGGCGTTTGATTTCACGTTCAAAGTTGGCATAATCTGCTGCCAGAATTGACGGAGCAATCTTGTATTGAGACATAGGTTTCTCCTTATTTTGGAATTTTTTTGCTGACTTTTTTATAGGTTTCTCTGCGATTTTCAATTTCACTGAGAAATTGCAGATAGTTGTCAAAACGGAAGGTTGTAATGGCGCCCTCTTCTACTGCCGGCTTTACTGCACAGGACGGCTCGTGGGTATGGGTACAAGTACGAAACTTACAGTCTCGGCTGACACTGTCAATCTCTGGAAAGGCCTGATTGAGATCTTCTGCTGTTGACACTTCATAATCCAGAGATGAAAAACCTGGTGTATCTGCGATTTTACCCCCATTAAGGTTGTAAAAACTAACAGCTCGAGTGGTATGGCGCCCGCGTCCCAGACTGTCTGAGATTTCTCCTGTTTCAAGATTGAGGGCCGGTGCGATTTTATTGAGAAGGGTTGATTTTCCAACACCTGTCTGCCCCATAAAGACTGTAACCTTGCCTGTTAACAAAGGCAGGAGTTCCTCTTTACTGGTCACAAAGTCATAGCCGATGTCACCATAAGTCTGTTCATAAAAATCCAGTTCTCCCCCGTCTTCCAACAAGTCCATTTTAGAAATATAAACGATGGGATGGATGTCCTTGTGTTCCAAAAGAATCAAGAAGCGATCCAGTAAATTGCTATTAAAATCAGGTTCCTTGACAGACATGATCACCACTGCTTGGTCAATATTGACAATAGGCGGACGGACTAGACTGTTTTTACGTTCATGAATTTTGAGGATATAGCCTTCTGAATTTTCCTCGGCAGAAAAGTCGACCCAATCCCCAACGTAAGGGGTATGACCTTTTTTACGGAAATTTCCACGCGCTCGTGTCTGATAGACCTGGCCATCACTCTCTACATAGTAGAAGCCTGCCAAGGCTTTAATGATTTGTCCCTGCATCTTAGAGTCCTTGCCCTTTAAGTGCGTCTGCTAGGCTAGCAAACTCTGCCAAGCTGAGAGCTTCCCCACGTACACTTGGTGACAAACCTGCTTGGTCCAAGGCCTTGGTCAGCTTATCCTTGACTTCCTCAGTCTTGCCAAAGTAACCTGTCAAGTTATTCCACAAGGTCTTGCGGCGATGGGTAAAACTAGCCTTGGAAACCTTAAAGAAGAAGTTCTCATCTTCTACTGCTACGGCTGGTTCTGGACGACGCACCATTTTTAAAATAGCAGAGTCCACGTTTGGCGCTGGCACAAATACCGTACGAGGCACGATGAAGGCAACCTTGGCAGTCATGTAATACTGCACAGCGATTGACAAACTGCCATATGCCTTGGTATTTGGTTGAGCGGAAATGCGGTCAGCTACCTCTTTTTGCATCATGACCACAAACTCACTAAAAGGAATCCCACTCTCGATCAAGTGCATGAGAATAGGCGTCGTGATGTAATAAGGCAAGTTAGCTACTACCTTGATTGGCAGGTCAGGATTTTCAAAATTCTGGATATGTTGCGCCAAATCAACTTTAAGAATGTCCTCGTTGACCACGGTCACATTATCAAAATCACGCAAGGTATCTGCCAAAATCGGCACCAAACGGTGGTCAATCTCAAAGGCCATGACCTCTGCTGCACTCTCAGCCAAAAACTCCGTCAAGGCACCAATCCCTGGCCCGATTTCGATAACATTAACCTGGTCATCAATCTCAGCCGTATCCACGATTTTTTGAAGGATATTGGTATCCGTCAAGAAATTTTGCCCGAAGGACTTTTTAAAGGTAAAACCGTGACGCTCCAGCACTGCCTTGGTCACACTATAATCTGCAATTCTCATCTATTCTCTTTTCTATTATCTGTTACTACTATTGTAACACATTCCCCTTGTATTTTGGGGGCTACTTAACTATTCTCATAAGATTTCATAGCTTCTTCCACTTCTGCCAAGGTAACCCCAAACAACTCTAAGCGTTTGAGGAGTTGCTTGCCGTTGGAATAGCCGATTCGGAGAGTCTCTCCTAGATATTCTCGTCGCTTACGGCTGTCTGCCCCTGCTAGAAAACCAAGGCGAATCAAGTCGCTACGACTGATGTCAAACTGACTCTCATGTTCAAATTGTTCTGTCACCTGAGCTAGAGCCATTTTCAAATCTTCATAGCTGGCATGCTCAATTCCCAGAGAACGCCCCTTAGTTTTGGACTTAGGGACAGCTTCATCTCGTTTGAGGAAGGCATGCTGAACTGTTGGAATGGCCGTCATAATCATACGACGAATCCGCTCCCCATTAAAATCTGGGTCTGTAAAGACAATGACTCCATGACGTTGGTGCAGGCGCTGAATCCGCTCTAGATCCTGGTCATTGATAGCAGAACCTCGTGTCTCATAGGTCTCTACATCGAAATAACGTTTAAGATTGGCCGTATCATCGCGACCTTCAACCACGATAACTTGGGAAATTTTCTCTTTCATTACTTGCTGTCCAATCCAAAAATACGCTCTGCATTTGCAGTCGTTGCTGCCGCTAGCTCTTCTGCCGTCATCCCACGCAAGTCGGCGATAAAGTCCACTACATAGCGAGTGTAGGCTGTTTTATTTTCACGACCACGCTTGGGTACAGGTGCTAAGTAGGGAGCATCTGTTTCCACCAACATCTTGTCCAAAGGTAACTCTTTAGCTGCTTCTTGGATGTCAGTTGCCTTCTTAAAAGTCACCACTCCTGAGAAGGAAATAGTCATGCCAAGCGCGACAAACTTCTCTGCCCACTCAAGCGTCCCTGAAAATGAGTGCATAATCCCACCACGAGGACCAACGCCCTCACTTTTGATAATCTCATAGGTGTCTTCCAGCGCATCACGAGTATGGACAACAAAAGGCAAATCCAAGTCCTTAGATAGCTGAATCTGACGGCGAAAAACCTGCTCCTGCACCTCTTTGGGCGCTGTCATCCAATGATAATCCAAACCAATCTCACCCAAGGCAACCACCTTAGGATGCTTGAGCTTATCAAGCAAGTAGTCTTCAATTTCCTCTGTGTAAGTCCCTGCTTCTGTCGGATGCCAACCAATAGTTGCGTAGAGTTGGTCATACTCATCTACCAGCTCCAAAGCACGCTCAATCGTCGGTTGATCAAAACCAACAATATTCATCTGTGTCACACCCATCTCAGCAGCCAAGGCAATTTCTTCTGCCTCACGACCCGCAAATTCTTCTACATTCAAGTGTGTATGTGTATCAAAAATCATCTCTTCTAACCTCGTTTTCTATCTTCTATTATACCAAAAAAGAGGAGGGGCACCCAATTTTTCGGTTTCCCTCCTCTCTTCCATAGAGAGCTATTTTGCTAGCTTTTCTATCCGATATTGCCCATCTCCTATTCCACAGTTAGAGACAGAAGAGACTGGTTACATTGATAGAATATCCCTATTCAGCTAAAGTGTGTGATTATCTTGGGTTCTCACTTCTCTCACCCATCACTAGGATTGATGACTTCTCCAAATCCCCCTTATAATCTCACTTTAAGTAGAGAATAGAATTTTCTAGCTGTCCTATTTTCTACGTCTAGCCTTTCTTCCTAGCAAAGCAAAACCACTGGTTGCCGCCACTAGACCAAGACTAGCAAGTGCTGCACTTGATGCTGAACCTGTGTTAGGTAATTGTTTGCCAGCAGGTGACTGGTAGGTAACATCTTGCATTGTTCCTGCAGTTGCTTGCGGTGCACTTGTTGCCTGAGGTGCAGTGGCATTAGGAGCCACCGGTTTCTTAGGAACTGTAACACTAGCAATTGCTTGCAAGCCAATCGTTTCTGCTTCCTTCACATCTTCTACAGTTTTGGCAGTTTCAATCGCTTTGAGAGCTGATTCTTTTTCTGCTTCCACTTTTGCTAAAAGTTCTGCTTGTTCTTTATCAGAAAGCGATGCATCTTTGATTTCATCTTGCTTGTCCTTGGCAGCTTTTTCAATGGCATTTTTAGCTGATTCTTTTGCATTTGCTAATGCTTCAGCATTTGCTTGTGCATCAGATGATGAATGAATGTCGTCTCCATAACTATATCCTGAATATGGTTGTGGATTAACCGCCTTAATCTTTCCTACCACTTTCTCAACGATTTTTTCAACTTCTTCTACTGTAGTTCCCTTGCGAACATCTTCAATAGCTTTCGCTTTTAATTCTTCGATTGTCTTAATCGCTTCTGCTTTTTGTGATGATGTTAAGCCTTTATTATTGTTAATTGCATTAATTTGATCTTTAGCAGCTTGTTCGATTTCTGCGATTGCTTTCGCTTTTTCTTCGTCTAGTTCGTCTAGCTTAGAAGTATCAACTGGTTTAACATCTTCTGCAGGATTATTAGCTTCTGGATTGAAGTTCTGAATGTTTTCAGCAGCGGCATCTCCAATTGCTTTAGCTGTTCCAGAACTTGTAGCATTATCGATTTGTGTATTAGCGTCATCTTTTGCTTTATTCACTTTATCGGTTGCTGCTTTCTTTTCATCGTCTGATAAATCCGTACGCTTATTGATTTCATCATTCTTAGCATTAGCCGCTTCTTCTACATGTTTTTTAGCTTCTTCTTTCGCTTCAGCAAGGTTGTTGCCTGGATTAGCATTTTCTAATGATTCTACTACTACAACTGGGACTTTTACAGTTACTTTGCTTCCATCTGCTAAAGTGATTTCAACTTCGGCTTCTTTATTTCCAGTTTCAGTTGTAGATGGTTTTTTTATACTATTAACAACCATATCTTCTGTTAGAACTAACTGCTTTTTAATATCTTCGTCAGTTAAAGGTTGTCCTTTTTCAACAGTAACTACACCTGCTACAAGAGCATTTTGAACTGATAACTCTGGTAAGTCAAAAACTAGATCTTCACCTTTTAAAGTTACGGCTGGATCGGTATTCTCGTCGGTAGGAGTAGTGTCTGTTTTTGCTTTCACCACATCTCCGGAGTCCAATTTTCCAATCGGTGTTGTAACACTACCATCATCGTCTACCGTTACTTGTTCTCGAGTTACCGTTGGATTTCCATTAGCATCTTTATTAGCTTCTACAATAGCTGTTTTAACTTTTTCTTTTTCAGGATCTGTTAATTTTTTCGGATTAACAACTTCAACTGGTTTTGCAGGTTTTTTCAACGCTTGAGTCACTACATCGCCTGCTGGTAAGTTTCCATTATTATCCGTTGTAACATTCCCTGTGGCTTCTACATGTACATCAGCTGGAGTTAAATTCGAATCTTTGTTTGCTTCAGAAACAGCTTTCTGAACTTCTTTTTGTTCGTCAGTCGTTAAGTGATTTGGATCCGTAACTGTAACTGGTGTGGTTGGTTTATTCAATGCTGGAACAATTACATCCTTTGGTGATAAATAACCTTTAGGAGATGTTACATTCCCCTTGTCATCAACTGTAATATCATCGTCTGATAGATTTGGATTAGCGTTTTTAACAGCAGCTTTAACAGCATCTTTCTCAGGCTTTGTTAACTGATTGAGATCTTTTACCTTCACTTTTTCTTGTGGTGCATTTAATTTTTTAGATTTGTCTTTGATATCTGTTGGAGTATGAACACCAGCAATTGCTTGTTTACCAGCTGTTGTTGCCTTTGCTATATCTTCTGCTGTAGTTTTGCTATCGATGATGGCTTCTTGCTCTCTCTTAACTTTGTCAACTTTTGGTTTTAAAGCAACTTTTTCTGACTCAGTTAAACCGTTATCTGCATCAATTTCTTTCTTTTCTGCTTCGGCAGCTTCTGTTAGGTTAGCTTTTGCTTTGTCTTTAACTTTACCAATATCTACTGTATGAACAGCTTCAATATCATTTTTACCTTTTTTAGTTGCAGCCGTTACTTCATCTGGTGTAGTAGCACCTTCAACAGCTTTTTCTGCTGTTTCTTTGACTTTATCAACATCTTTTTTCTTTTGAACTTTTGTATCTGGATCCAAGGTCAAATCTGATTCGATTTCTTTCTTTTCGGCTTCCGCTGCTGTTTCTAATTCTTTTTTCGCTTCAGCTTTCTTCTTATCTAACTCTGATTGATGAACAGCTTTAATTGCTTGTTCTCCTTTTTGTTTAGCACCTTCGATATCTTTGACAGTAGTCTTTGCATCGATGTTGTCTATTGCATCATTTTTAGCTTTATCCACTTTGTCATTTAATTCTTTTTTGTCTGAATCGCTTAAAGAATTATCTGCTTTAATATCTTCTTTTTCTTTCTCAGCAGCTTTTTCTAACTCTGCTTTAGCTTTGTCTTTGAGTTTCTTAATATCTGTATGAACTTTTTCGATTGCCTCAACACCTTTATTAGTTTCGGCTGTTACTGTAGCTGGTGTAGTAGCACCCTCAACAGCTTTTTCTGCTTTTTCTTTTTCACTCTGAACCTTGCCTAGTTTCGTTGTTTTCTCATCTTCTGACAAAGTATCATCACCATTGATTTCAGCAATTTCTTTTTCGGCAGCTTCTTTCAATTTTTCTTTAGCATCATTTTTAGCTTTTTCTAATACTTTTTCTTCTTCTGTTTTAGCCTCTACAGTCTTATCTGCTTCAAGTTTATTTGTTGATTTATCTGGATATGTTACTGTAACATTTCCTTTTTCATCTACAGTTACTTTAATATTAGTATTTGTTTTTAAGCTTGGATTTGCGTCTTTAACTGCATTTTCTACTGCTGTTTTTTCTTCCTTAGACAGATTATTCACATCATTTACTTTTACCTTTTTCGGTTCTGTTAATGGTGATTTCGCTGCTTCAGATTGAACCACTTCTATTTGAATGTCTTTTGAAACATTTTCGTGTGTAACTGTTACTGGTACATATTTTTTACCCGATTCTTCTACTATCGGTTTACAGATTACTGTTGCGCCGTTTGGAATGCCTGTAATCTTAGCCTTGATTAGTTTTTGGTCCTCTGTTGAAACCACTGTTCCAGCGTTTGGCTCTACAGAAATAGGTACAGCGTTATCATCTACTTTGCCTAAAGTAAATTCTGCTTCTTTACCATTCAAGCCTGCTTTAGCTTCTACTAAAGTTTCTAATGCTTTATTTACTTGATCCTGTGTAGCATCAGTTTTATCTAATATTTTTTTAGCTTCTACTAATGCATTATCATACGCTTGTTTCTTTGTGTTATCTTTTTCATTGGTATAAGCTGGTAAATTTTTAACTGTATTCCCTTTATCATATTCTGCTTTTAATACGTCTTTATCTACTGGAATGGTTACTTTTTCACCCGGTTTTAATTCATTAATCGCTGTTTCTAGTGCAGTAAATAAATTACCAACAGTTGAGCTAGTTTCATCAGCACCGTTTTCTTTATCTAATACACTTTCTGCATTTCCTAACGCTGTATCAAATGCCTGTCGTTTCGTAGAATCTGCTGATGTATATTTTTCTGCTGGAGTACCGTCTTTTGGTTTGATTTTACGCGCTTCAGTAGCTAAATCTTGCAATTGTTTCATTTTACTATTTAATTGTGTAGCTTGTGAAACATAATCTTCTATATCAGCTTTAGATGCACTGTTTTCTACTAAATCTTTAAACGATTGTTTTTGCTTATTATTTAAGTATTGTAGGTTATCTATATCTGATATAGCTTTTTTACGTTCACCTGCTAATTTTGCAAAGTTGACGATAGATTCCATTTCTTCAACACTAGGTGCACTATCGATTGCATTATTGTACCCTGTTTTCTCATCTTCAGTTAAACCTGGAATAGCTGCGATCTCATCCTTATATTGCTGACGAACTTTATCTGCTTCTTCTTTTCTGCGTTTTGCTAAAGCATCAGCTGCTTCTTTTTGAGCTGTTTCTACTATATTAAGAATAGTTCCTCCTTTACTTGCAGGACCTACTTCAGTTGCAGTTGTTATCTGATTTGTATATCCAAACTTCTTAGCTGGTGATAAATCTTCATCTGGAATATTGTTAATAGTTTCAGTTGCTTTTTCTTTAGCTTTTTGTAGATTTTTAGATTCAAGTGCAGTAACAATACTATTTAAACGTGCTTTCGTATCCTCACGACTCTTGTCAGTATCTGTTTTATCAGCAGTTGCAGCACTATCGACATCAGCATCTCCTTGTTTAATTGTTGCAGAATTGATTTTCTTAATCGCTTCTTCTTTTTCTTCTTTTGTTAAATAACCAAGTGCATTAATCTTATCATTAGCTACTTTTTTCATTTCAGCTAGTTCAACAGCATTTTCAGTAGCTTTATCTGTCGCCTTTTTCACAACTGCTTCAATCTCAGCACGAGTAGATTTAGTTTCTATTTCTCTTTTATAAGAGTCTTTCTCCCCTGGATATAGATTATCTAACGAATCAATTACAGCACTTGCTTCATTTCGTGCAGCGGTAAGGTCAAATGTAGGTTTTGCTTTTTGTTTGAATAGGTCTTCTTTAGGAATAAATCCTAGCGTTTCAGTTGGTCTTTGTCGATGTATTGATATATAATTCTCTGGATGGAGTATAAATGTAGCTTTTTGTCCACCTGTCAATTTAAAATTAACTCCTGGCTTAAGGTCTGCATTACTTAAAGCATTTTCTGATTTATAATTGGTATACCCCGTTGAAGTTAAATTTGCTTTCAAAAAACTGTCTAACGCATTATCTTTGTCTGTCTTAGTAATATTATTAATATCCACTTCTACAGGATTAGTATAATATTTAATACCTTGTCCAGTATCATCTTGTAAATGTTCTGAAGGTGTCACTGGTTTTGGATCTTCTGGTTTCTTATAAACTAACTTAGAACCTTCAATCGTATCAGTAGTATTATCTTTATAAGTGATTGTCGCTGTTCCAGTCGCTTTATCAATCACAATTGAGTTTTTACCATCTTTCAAATTATCTTTAAAAGCATTATTAGTGGTTAAAAGATTACTGTTGTTATCCTGATTGACAGTCCAAATTTTATCCTTAATAGCATTTACTTCTTCATCTGTAAGATTCGTTGGATTTGTAACTGCTGTACGTTCTGGTACTTTTGGTTCAAAAGCTTCATTTAGTTTATACAAGACTGGAAGCTTGATGGTTTCAACACGAGCGTGTTGTAGTGCATTAGATGGTTGATACACCCCCATCCCAATCGTTAGTTCTTTCGTATTTTCAGGGTCTTTTACTCTGGTAGTGTAAGTAACTGTTACAGTACCAGCAGCTCTACCCTCCCAATCAACATAGATACTCTGACTCTTAGCACGAAGATCTTTCATGATGTCTTGCGTAGGCATGGTCCCGTTATCATACCAGCGATCATTATTGAGACCCAATACTTTATTAAAGTCTGCATCTATACTCTCTCTAGGCCATTTTCCTAACCTTTCCCCAGTGGTGTTATTATTTTTCTTCCACGTAGTTGCATTTGTCCCTTGTACAAAACGTGAATTGGTCCCCCAACTACCCCAATTACTAAACTCCTTAGATCCATTTTTGTTGTTTAACGTAAATTCATTTGCTCCCCCTAATTCCTGAACCGCTTCTGGCACAGTGAACCAATACATCGGACGTCCACCCAAAAACACCGAAGGTTGACCATCCTGATTTGGTTTATTAAAAGTCAGAGTAACAGTAATAACTGGATTTTCTTTTGTGTACTTAGAAGTATCTACCTCCATTTGATAAACATTATAAATACTTGTTGAAGTTCCTCGAAGCCCCTGTACATCTTCCCCATGTGCATAAACCGTAGTCTGACCACTAGCAGATGTCGTGGTTATTCCATTCGCCTTAACTATTTGGGACGACGGAGCAAGCACAGTAATAGCTCCAATCAAGCATGACGCCGCTCCAATGCTAAATTTACGGATAGAAAACTTCTCCAAACGGTTCCACATTTTCGGCGACTGCTTTTTAGCTTTCGTATACTTCATTATTTCATCTTTCTCCATTCATTTTTTTCTAAAAGATATGATTGTTTTATAAAAATATTCTTATAATAAATCAATCTTTTATATTGATGTACAAGTCCTATTTTACTATAAATCCCCCCCCCCCGTCAATTTTAACCTTTAAAATTAGTAGGAATTTTTGTTATATTACAATATATTGAATTTTTATAAACTTATTGATTGAAAACACTCCTCATACTTGTCCTTTATTTCCTACCAAAATCTACTTTTTATATCTACTCTTTTGTATCTTTTAAACATAATAAAAGCCAGTAGACTCGAGTTCCTACTGACTTTTGTTCTAATTCGTTTGGATTATGCAGCCAAAACTTTGCGTCCTTTACGACGACGAGCTGCCAATACGCGACGACCGTTTTTAGTTGACATACGGTTACGGAATCCGTGTTTGCGCGCACGACGAAGTTTACTTGGTTGATAAGTACGTTTCACGATGAATACCTCCTCATAGATTTTGTATTCGTTTAGCCGGCTATAAAGTGATCAGTTACTAAACATACTTTACTATTCTATCTGATTCTTTCACTTTTGTCAATAGCTCAAGGCAAATGTTTGCTGAGAACCTAGAAGATTTTTCAGATTTTTTATTTAACGTAGACAATCCCCAACTTCCCAAAGGCCACATCTCCACGGATAATCAAGGTTTTGCTGGTTGGGGCTAGAGGAGTATCTGCCTTGGCTACGCCACAGAAAGTTTCTACCTTCAAATCCACTCGCCAATGTTGGGGAACATAAATAACTGCACTTCCGAAACCAACTTCCACCTTCAAGGTTGCGCTATCTCCTAAAATCTCTGCATTGTCATAATATATCTTGGCATTGCCAAAACCAACTTCTACTTGGTCTTCTACCAACTCTTGGTTTTGCTTGTAGAAAGTCCCTGTACCAAAAGCAACTTCCTTATCTGTTAGAATGGTCTTTTTACCATCATACCACCATTTTTTCCCGTTCCAAGTTCTGTTAGAATGAGTAAGTGCGCTGACACCCATTACGATTAAAATACTAGCCCAGAACAATGACTGATTTGGGATAGGCAAAATGTTATAAAAATGATTTGCAATCATTAAGGCTACTAGAGCGGTAAAAACTGCTGATGTCAGGTGACGACGAAGCAAAGATTCAACTGACTGATAGGCAAAAAAGACGATACCAAGTAAAGGCCATATTTTACCATCCAAAGAAGGAATGCCAAAATTTCCTTGCAACAAAATCCAGGCCGCTAAAACCAATAAAACAATACCAAATGCTTTCTTTTTCATGTTCTTACCTCATATTTCTTAGATTTTCTTTTAGGAGGGATTGGTAATGTCGTGAGACATGAACCTCCTTATGAGTCTGATAAAAGGAAATGGTGCCCGTTCCTGAAAAGGACTTGTCCACCGAGTAAACCTGACGGATATTTGCAATAGTCGACTTGGATACCCGACTAAAATAACGAGGCAGGATAGACTCTAACTCATAGAGTTTAAGTCGAACCTCGTAGGCATCTTTCTGGGTATGGGCGTAAATCTTGTTTCCCTCTGTTTCAAAGAAAAGAATTTCCGACAAGTCCAGATAATATTCACCCGTCCCCTTGTAAAAAATCAACCTAGGAGACTTGGATTCTTGCAAGAGGCGCTGTAAATCCGCAATCTCATCTGTCAAAGCCGCTGCCTTGATGACAATTTCAGTTTCCTCTAAATTGCTGTCAATTTCGATTCGTAACTTCATTCCATCTCCTTTCTGACTCTACTATATCAAAGCTAAAATAAGAAAACAAGAGCAAAAAAGCAAGTGGTTACTTTAGACCCGTAAGTGGTTGTTGGACCGCCTTAACTTACAGGTCAAAATAGAAAGAAAATCACACCCCACGCAAGACCACAAATATAACCAACTACTACATCCTTGGGAAAATGCACTCCACCCAAGACTCTCACTAGACCGAGGAGGGTTGAAAAAACCAACAAGATAACCCCTACAGATAAACTAGCATGTAAGCAAGCCATGGAGATAATGGTTGCTGAAAAGACATGACGACTGGGCATAGACTGACCAGGACTATCTCTGTCAAGCAAGGGTTTAATATCCCATTCCTCATAAGGCCTAGGGGCATTGATTTTCTTACGGAGAAGGGATAAAATCACAAAACCTGATGCAGGGATAAACAAATAGATTCCGGCCTGTTTTCCAAGTCCTTGTTGGAGATAGGTAGTGGCTAACAAGGTTAGATAAATCATAGGCATAACTACTGTCATAAACCGATTGAAAGATCTTAACAAGCTCAGAAGAAAGGGCTTATTCCCAATGTTACTAGCAACGTGGCCATACCATTCTTGATAATTTTTCATATATTTTCTCATCGCTTACTCAAATTTTGCTTACAGGGAAGCACTTGTCTTCTAGTATAGTGCAGAAAAAGAAGGCCGTCAAGCCTTCTTTTGGTTTATTCTTCTGCTTCATCTTCTGTAAACTGACTGTTGTAGAGGTCAGCGTAGAAACCAGCTTGCGCCATCAGCTCATCATGATTTCCTTGCTCGATGATATTTCCATCTTTCATAACAAGAATCAGATCAGCATTTCGGATAGTAGACAAGCGGTGGGCGATGACAAAGGAAGTCCTTCCCTCCATCAAACGGTCCATGGCTTTCTGGATCAATTCCTCTGTACGGGTATCAACAGAAGAAGTCGCCTCATCTAGGATTAGGAGTGGTGCATCTTTCAGCAAAGCACGAGCAATGGTCAAGAGTTGTTTTTGTCCGACAGACAAGGTCACTGTGTCGTCCAAGACGGTATCGTAACCATCTGGCAGCGTCATGATAAAGTGGTGAATCCCTACAGCCTTGCTGGCTTCAATCACGCGCTCATCACTAATACCCTCTTGGTTATAGATAAGATTGTCGCGAATGGTTCCTTCAAAGAGCCAAGTATCCTGCAAGACCATTGAAAAGGCATCGTGTACTTCCGAACGCTTCATCTCCTTGGTATCCACGCCATCGATGCGGATACTTCCTTTATCAATCTCATAAAACTTCATCAAAAGATTGACAATGGTTGTCTTCCCAGCTCCGGTCGGTCCGACAATGGCAACCTTTTGACCTGCATGAGCGGTCGCAGAAAAGTCATGAATAATGGTTCGCTCTGGTGTATAACCAAAGGAGACTCGATCAAAGACTACTTGACCTTTCATATCGCTCAATTGTCTTTCTTTATGGGATTCGTCTTCCATTTCCTCTTCAGCTAGGAATTCGAAGACACGTCCCATGGCCGCACTAGCCTGCTGCAAACTAGTAATCCCTTGGGCAATTTGTGAAAGAGGCTGAGAAAAAATACGAACGTAGGCCATAAAGGCAACGATAATACCGATACTGATGTGCCCATTTAAGGCCAAGGCTGCACCAACGATAATCACCAAGGCATAGCTAAAGTTCCCAATAAACATCATAATCGGCATCATAATCCCTGAAATAAACTGAGATTTCCAGATACTGTCATGCAGACGATGGTTTAATATCGCAAACTCTTCTTTCGTACTCTCGATGGCATTGTAACTGGTCACCACATTATGGCCAGAGTACATTTCCTCCACATAGCCATTGACAGCTGCCAAATCTTGTTGCTGACTCTTAAAGAAGCCCTGGGATTTGCCCATAAAGACAGACACGAAAGCAAAACCGATAAGAGTTGACACAACCGTCACCAAGGCTAAAATCCAGTTCATCCCAAACATGGTTACCAAGACTGCCACGACCAGTAAAGTGGATGAAAGAACTGTTCCCAGACTTTGATTAAGGGACTGGGCTGCAGTGTCAACGTCATTGGTTACACGAGACAAAGTATCCCCCTGAGAGTGTCCATCAAAATATCCCAATGGTAGGCTATTGATTTTCTCTGCAATAGCTCTTCTCAAACGCTCTGAAAAACGTTGAATAGCTGTTGTAAACAGAAAGGCCTGCAAATAATTTGATAGAAGTCCGATCACATAAATGACGGCCAAAAAACCACCAATGGCTGCAACCGTCGCGACATCTACACTTGTTTCCAGACCACTGGCAATAATATTAGTCATTTCCTTGATGCGGGTTGGACCATATACAGTAATGATATTGGATACGATTGTTGCTAGAAAGGCTAGCAGAAGGGCAAACTGGAGGCCTGCAAGATAGGGTTTACTCTGTTTCCAGAGAGACATTTTCTTATTTTCCATGTTCCAATTCCTCCTTCGATAGTTGTGAATAGGCAATTTCTTGGTAAACTTCGTTATTAGCTAGAAGTTCCTTGTGGGTGCCTTGCCCCACGACTTTCCCTTGATCCAAGACCAAAATCAAATCTGCATCCATAATCGTTGAAATACGCTGTGCAACAATGAGCTTGGTCATAGACTTAGTTTTCTCTGCTAGCTCTTGGCGTAGGACTCGATCTGTCTTGTAATCTAAGGCTGAGAAGGAGTCATCAAAGATGAGGATTTCTGGTTTCCGAGCCAAGGCACGCGCAATGGCCAGACGCTGTCTTTGACCACCTGAGAAGTTGGTTCCTCCTTGGGCCACTTCTGACTCTAAGCCCGCTTCCTTGTCTTCGATAAAGTTCTTAGACTGGGCCAATTCCAGAGCTTGCCACATAGCCTGCTCACTAAGTGGTGTTTCTTGACTCTGTCCAAAGTCTAAATTGCCCTTGACATCACCTGAAAAGAGAACCGCTTTCTGAGGAATATAACCAACCTTGTTGCGCAAATCTTTCAAGTCATAGTCTTGAACATTGACACCATCCACCAGAATTTCTCCTTCTGACACATCGTAGAAACGTGGAATCAGATTGACCAGAGTTGATTTACCAGAACCTGTTGACCCAATAAAGGCCACTGTTTGACTAGCTTCTGCTCTAAAACTAACGTGCTCAATAACCGCTTCCGAATTTGCCGCATAGCGGAAGGTCACATCCTTAAATTCGACCTGGCCTTTGAGGTTTTCATCAGCCTGCTGCACTTGAGCAGGATTTTGGATAGACGAATGCAAATCTAGAACTTGATTAATCCGCTTAGCAGAGACCATGGTTCGGGGAAGAACGATGAAGAGTGCCCCCATGAGAAGGAAGCCCATGACAACCTGCATGGCATAGGACATGAAAACAACCATGTCACTAAAGAGAGGCAGACGGGCTGTCGGAGCAGCATCGTTGATTACATAGGCCCCAATCCAGTAAATCGCCACACTCAAACCACTTGAAATTCCCATCATGATGGGGTTTAAAATAGCCATAAGACGGTTGACAAACAAATTCAAACGTGTCAGCTCATCATTTGCTGCTGCAAATTTTTCATTTTGGTAATCTTCTGCATTGTAAGCACGAACAACACGAATACCTGTTAAACTTTCACGAGTGATACTGTTCAGTTTATCAGTCAGACTTTGAATCAAGGACTGTTTTGGAAAGGCTAACGTCATCAAAACAGTCGTCATTAAAACGTTGACAATCACTGCCACAAGTACGGCCCAGAGCCAGTATTCTGAATGACCTAAAATCTTCCCAATAGCCCAGATAGCCATAATCGGACCACGCGTAACTACTTGCAAGCCCATGGTAATCAACATCTGAACCTGAGTAATGTCATTGGTGGTACGAGTTAGGAGACTGGGAATAGAGAATTTCTTAATCTCTGTCTGCGAGTAATCCAAAACTCGGTTAAAAATATCACTTCTCAGCCTACTAGTATAAGAAGCCGCCACTCTGGACGCAAAAAATCCAACTGCAACTGCGGATAAGAAGGCAAGAAAGGACATTCCCACCATCATACCTGCTGGTTGCCATAACTCATCCAAGTTGGTAGCCTGAGTTCCTAGTAAATCCGTGATTTTAGAGATATAGGTCGGCACTTCCAACTCTAGATAAACTGAAAAGCAGGTAAAGAGAATGGCTAGTAAAATCATCCCCCATTCTTTTCCACTAATTCGTTTTGCTAATTTCTTCATTATCTCCTCCTATTCTCTTGATATTTTCCTGTAGTTGAGCCAGGACTTTCTCAAAAATCAGTAATTCGCCTTCATCTACATCTGCCAACAACTGCTTGTCTATGCGTTTAAAAAAGGCCTTAAATTCTTGCATTTGAGAACGCGATTTTTCCGTCAGACGAACAAACTTAGCCCGCTTATCGCTAGAGCTCGCCTCCAATTCTACCAGACCATTTTGCACCATACGCTTGACCAAGTTACTAGCAACAGATTTGCTAATATTGAGTTCTTGCTCAATATCTTTAATCAAGACCAAGTCTTGGTTTTCCTCACGGATATCCAAAAAACGTACAACCTGACCTTGCGGTCCACCCATAAATTCAATACCACAACGTTTGGCTTCCCTTTGTACCATCAGATGAATCTGATGACTAAAACGCTTAAAGACCAACATCGGTTTATCCATGATTGCTCCTTTCTAATCCTTGTATTTAGTTCTCCTAGGAACTAAATAAGTTTTCATGAGAACTATTTTATCACTTTGAAAAGAGATGTCAAGAAAAAGTTTCTATGAGAACTAATTTGTAGATAAAAAAACTCCCAAGTGATTTTTTCACTTAGGATTATGTTCTCTAGGTTAAATTAGAACCCATCTACGTTCGTATAAATCTTTTGTACGTCTTCGTCGTCCTCAAGAACGCTGTAAAGTTTTTCAAAGGTTTCAAGGTCATCCCCTGACAATTCTACTTCTGACTGAGGAATCATTTCCAATTCTGTCACTTGGAATTCTTGGATACCTGACTCACGAAGGGCAACGATAGCCTTGTGAAGGTCAGTTGGAGCTGTGTAAACTGTGATTGTACCTTCTTCTGCTTCTACATCATCCACATCCACATCTGCTTCTAGCAATTGCTCAAAGACTGCATCGGCATCTTCACCTGCAAATACAATAACACCCTTGTTATCGAAGAGGTATGAAACTGAACCTGAAGCGCCCATATTTCCGCCATTTTTACCAAAAGCTGCACGGACATTAGCCGCTGTACGGTTAACGTTTGAAGTCAAAGTATCCACGATCAGCATAGAACCATTTGGTCCAAAACCTTCGTAACGTCCTTCTGTAAAGGTTTCGTCTGTGTTTCCTTTAGCCTTGTCCAAAGCTTTATCGATAACGTGTTTTGGCACTTGAGCTTGTTTAGCACGGTCGATAACGAATTTCAAGGCTGAGTTTGATTCTGGATCTGGATCACCTTTTTTAGCTGCTACATAGATTTCTACACCAAACTTTGCATATACTTTAGAGTTAGCTCCATCTTTAGCCGTTTTCTTGGCTACGATATTGGCCCATTTACGTCCCATTAGGAATCTCCTTTTTCACATTTTAATCTTTCTTATTATAACACAAGTTTTTTCGATTTTCACTAGAGGAAATAGATTTTATTCAGTAAATCCAACTAGGATTGCACTTTGGTTACCAAGATTGCCTTGCCTTCTTTTATCAAGGGGTGACGGAACAGTGAGAAGTACAGTTGAATGGTCATGGCAACCCAGATTAGGGGTTCACAAAGGATAACTCCCTTATAGCCTGCCCAAGGGATAATCAAGACCACAAAAGCAATTTTCCCGATTAGTTCGATAAAGCTAGAAACCAGCGGAAGGACTTTTTGCCCCAAACCCTGCAAACAATTTCGATAAATCAACAAGAGACTCAAAATAGGATAAAAGGCTGAACTGATTTGCAGATAGAGACTTCCATTTTCTATCAAGTAGCTATCCGTCGAACTAGCCAAGAAGGAAACCAGGGCTGGACTGGCAAAAAAGAGGAAGATACAAACAAAAACTGCCCAGGATATACTTAAACGACTACCGATTCGAAGACCTTGAACAATGCGGTCTGGTCGCTTAGCCCCAAGATTCTGAGAGGCAAAGGTCGTCATTGATGCAGAAATAGCGGTCATGGGAAGAAGGGCGAAGGCCATAATGCGTCGAGCTGCCGTCTGGGCACTAATAATCACTGCACCAAAGGTATTAACAGAAGACTGTAAAATCACACTGCCGATGGACACAATTGAACTCATCAAGCCCATAGCCAAACCTTGCTCCAAAAGATCGGCGTATAAGGCCTTGTCCCATTTGAAATGCTTGAGCTGAGGGAGTAGCTCAGGCACACTCTTACGGATATAATAAAAGCAAAGAACCGCTGATAAGCCTTGCGAAATAATGGTAGCAAGTCCTGCCGATTGAACTCCCAGATGCAATTGCGTAATGAAATAGAGATCCAGAACCACATTAACCAAGGCAGAAAAAATCAAAAATCCAAGGGCAGCTAGACTGTCCCCAATAGACCGCAACAAGCCTGCAAAAAGATTATAAGCAAAGCTGACACCAACACAAGTCACAATCATAGAAATATATTGATAGGACTGGGGAAGAATTTCTGCAGGGGTATCTAGGTACTGTAAAAGAGGATACAAACCAAGAAAGCCCAGTAGCATCACTAGAATGCTCAAAAGAGCACCTAAAATCCAAGTTGCTGCTACTGCTTCCTTTATTTTAGTGAAATTCCGAGCCCCGTAATAACGGGCAATGACAATCCCCATGCCATTTCCAACACCAAGAGTAAATCCTACAATCAGGTCAAAAATCGCTGTCGTCGCCCCTACTGCAGCCAAGGAATCTTGGCCAAGAAATCGTCCAACAATCAAGACATCAGCAGTGTTATAGAGCTGTTGAAAAATATTTGACAGCAAGATTGGGAAGGCGAAGCTTAAGAGAGAGGGAAGAATCGGACCATGTATCAGGTCCACTGTTCGTTTTTTATTCATAAGGCTATTATATCAGCTTTCTAGTGGAGCCACAAGAAACAGCAAACTATAGTCAATCTGAAATCTTGAACAAAAAACCGAAAAAGCAGCGGATTTCTCCACTACTTTGACAGCTTATTCTTCAATTTCGATTTCAAGCTCATCGCCTAGGTCAAGAGTTACTTCTTCATTCACAGAATCTGCTTGAACTGCTTCATCTTTTTTGTTTTCAGTATCTTGTTCTGAAGCTTCTTCTCCATCAATCAAGCCAAATTTAGAACGGACTTGCTTATCAATTTCATCAAAGATTTCTGGGTGCTCTGCCAAGTATTTCTTAGCATTCTCAGAACCTTGCCCAATTTTTTCATCTTTATAAGAATACCAAGCCCCTGCTTTTTTGATAATATCCAAATCGCTTGCAATCTTCAAGAGTTCACCAGTCTTAGAAATTCCTTCTCCGTACATAATTTCAACTACGGCTTCCTTAAACGGTGGAGCTACCTTATTTTTTACAACCTTAATCTTAGTTTCTTTACCAACATTGGTTTCTTTTTGGTCACCAGTTCCCTTAATTTGTGTATTACCACGAACATCCAAACGCACTGAAGCATAGAATTTCAGAGCACGTCCACCAGGTGTTGTTTCTGGATTTCCAAACATGACCCCAACTTTTTCACGCAATTGGTTGATAAAGATGGCAATTGTTTTGGTTTTATTGATAGAGGCGCCAAGTTTACGCATGGCCTGGCTCATCATACGAGCCTGCAAACCAACGTGGTTATCTCCTATATCTCCATCAATTTCCGCGCGAGGTACAAGGGCTGCAACTGAGTCGACTACGACAAGATCAACTGCACCTGAGTCAATCAATTTTCCTGCAATTTCAAGACCTTGCTCTCCTGAGTCTGGTTGTGACAAGAGCAATTCGTCAATGTTGACACCAAGAGCCGCAGCATAAGCTGGATCAAGGGCATGTTCCGCATCGATAAAGGCAGCAATCCCACCTTCTTTTTGCGCTTGTGCAACTGCATGAAGGGCAACCGTTGTCTTACCAGATGACTCTGGCCCATAGATTTCGATGATACGTCCCTTAGGATAACCACCTGAACCAAGGGCAATGTCAAGCGCCAAGGAACCTGAGCTCATCACTTGCACCTTTTGCTCGGCACGTTCACCCAAACGCATGATTGATCCTTTACCAAAGTCTTTCTCAATCAATTTAAGAGCATCATTCAAGGCTTTTTCACGTTCTGCCCCAAATTTTTTTGAAATTTCATCTAATTTTTTTGGTTTTTTCGCCATTCTATTCTCCTACATTCTAATGGTCCTCAGACCTATCTACTATTATATCAAAAGTTAGTCACTTAATAAAGCCTTGCGAACTAGGTTAAAGGCATGCATAACCGCAATGTGACGTACATCTGCTCGACTTCTGCCTCCAATATTCACCTTGATAACCTCAGTTCCTTGCTCCTGTGCCAAGCCTATGAAGACTGTCCCAGCTGGGTGCCCTTCTAGGCTATCTGGTCCTGCCACTCCAGTCAAACTAATACCATAATCAGACTGGGTCTTGATTCGTGCCTGCTCAGCCATCTTCTGAGCTGTAAATTCAGACACCACACCCTGCTCTTCCAAATCCTTGGCAGGAATATCCAACATCCTTGATTTTTCCTCCAAGCTATAGGTCACAAAACCACCCTTAAATATACTGGAAGCTCCTGAAAAATCCGCTACAGTTGCTTGGAAAAGCCCTGCTGTCAAACTCTCAGCAGCCGTGATGGTTTTCCCTTGCCTTTTCAGTTCTTCTACCACAATACTGGCTAAACTAGTTTCTTCCCCATAACCATAACAAAGTTCTCGTAAAGAAAGGCCTTCAAAGGTCTGGCGACCTAATATTTGATTTTCCAAAATATCCAGCACTTGATTCGCCTCTTCTTGACTGCTAGCCTTTGTTGACAGACGCAAGGTTACCTCTCCTGTCTTGGCATAAGGTGCCAAGGTAGGATCGATCTGATTATCAATTAAATCAGCCAAAATCGTCACCAGCTGGCTCTCGCCAACCCCAAAGAAACGAAGAACTCGGGAATACAGCTTGCTCCCTGTCATCAACTTGGGTAGAAGTTGGTTTAAAACCATAGGCTTCAATTCACTTGGTGGACCTGGAAGGACAACGTAGGTCACTCCATCGACTTCCAATATTCCTCCCACAGCCAGTCCTGTTTCATTTGGCAGTGGAGTCGCTCCTTCTACAATTTGAGCTTGTCTTTCGTTATTCGGTGTTCGGGCATAGTCTGGTCTCTGGGCAAAAAAGATATCCAACTTCTTCTGGGCCTGAGGATCGAAGACTAATTCTTTCCCTAAAAATTTAGCTAGAGTTTGTTTGGTCAAATCGTCCTCAGTTGGTCCCAAACCGCCTGTCAAAATCACCAGACTGCTACGTTGACTGGCAATCTCAAGCAAAGCCAAGAGACGAGCTTCATTGTCTCCTACAGCCGTCTGAAAATATACGTCTACCCCAATCTCTGCTAGTTTTTCTGATAAAAACTGAGCATTGGTGTTGACAATCTGTCCTGTCAAAATCTCTGTTCCAACAGCAATGATTTCTGCTTTCATGCTACCTCCTACCTATCTATTCGTATTTTTTTGAAAAAATCGCAGGAATTTTCCTACGATTGATTTTTTATTTGTATCAAAAGTTAATTATCTTCATCACCAACAGGTGCTCTGCCAAATAAATCTTCAAATAAGACCGCATTGGTTTCAAGCTGAGTGACTTCTTCTTGTCCCAAAGAACGTCGGAGTAGATTTTGCATTTCCAACATATGTGCTCTCGAAACAATCTGGTAAGAAACACCTTGAAGCATCTCTCCTTCACCCTGCAACTGCTGAGTTTCAATGGTTTTAAATGAATCTTTATAGCCTAGCAAGTTAGGGATACTTTTTGCAGACAAATCAATATTGGTCTGCATATTGTCACTCAAAGCTTTTAGAATCTCTTGATAATGACCAACGCTATTTAAACTGAGGGCTTTTTCCATGACTTTTTGAATAACTTCACGTTGACGTTTTTGGCGACCATAATCCCCCTCAGGATCTTGGTAACGCATTCGTGCATAGACTAGGGCTTCTTCTCCCCCAATATGTTGCTCCCCAACACCGATAGAAATGGTATTAAATTCTTCTTGGTCACTGATAGAAATTGGGAAACCTAGGGTATTATTGACTGTAATACCACCTACTGCATCCACTAGTTTTTGCAACCCTTTCATATTGACCATCACATAGCGATCAATATGGATATTCATCATTTTTTGAATGGTTTCTATAGCAAGCTCTGCTCCACCATCTGCATATGCTGAATTCAGTTTCGCTTCATGAGCCTGACCATTCCCTGATTCAATGCGGGTCAGAATATCCCGCTCTAAACTCATCATCGTTGTTTTTTTCGTTTTAGGATTCACTGTCATCAAGATCATGCTATCACTTCTACCGACCCAAGTTTCAGTTCGTTCAGCATTTCCGGTGTCCACTCCCATTAACAGAATGGTCAAAGGTTCAGTTGCTTCTATAACCTTGGTTTCTTCGCCGATTTTTTTATAGGTTTTAGCTAAGGTTTCTGTCCCTTGTTGATAAATAGTATAAGCAAAAATACCTGCTCCTACTACAGTTACAGAAAGTAAAGCTAGCACCATTCCAATAATTTTTTTAACCATATTTCTACTAATCGATCAGTTTACCCATCAAGTAAACATCGATAAATTTCCCTTCTTCTATATATGCTCCACGCTCTTGGCGACCTTCAATTACAAAGCCATGCTTTTGATAAAGATGGACTGCTGCTTGATTACGAGTTTGGACAGTCAGTTGGAGACGACGCAGAATGCCACCTGCTTGTGCCCACTCTATCGCTTCTTCTAGCAACAAACTTCCCAATCCATTATTCCAATATCTTTTTCCAATCACAATGAAGAGATCTCCAATATGACGGACTCTCTTGCGCTGGTCAGCTGTAATATTTACAAGACCAGCAATTTTATCATTTAAGAATGCAAGTAAGGTTATCTGATTGTCCGAACTAGCTTGCTTGTTGAGGAATATTTCCATCTCCTCACTGGTCAAGAGAATACCATCTCTGTCTAGGCTGGTAAAATCTGTCTCCAAACTTACACGATTTAAAAAGGCCACTAATTCAGCTGCATCTTTAGGCTCTGCTTCTCTAATGAGCAATTCATACTCCATGTCGAAGCTCCTCTAAGAGTTTTTCTGCACGCAAACCCTTTGCTTGGAAATGTAATCTGCGACCGTCTTCTTCTTTTAGAATTTCCAACTCTAAATAAGTATCTGGCAAGGCATCTCCTAAGAGATTCCCCCACTCAATAACAGTCACTCCGCCACCAAAGAGAAACTCATCTAAATCAATAGAATCCGCATCTCCTCCAATACGATAAACATCTAAATGGAAAAGTGGAAGTCTACCTTCATACTCTCTCACAATAGTGTAGGTTGGACTCTTAATCATTTGAGAAATCTGTAAACCTTTAGCAAGTCCTTTAGTAAAGGTCGTTTTACCTGCACCCAGTTCTCCAGTTAAGATTAAAACATCATTCTTTTCTAATAAATGGCCCAATCGTTCCCCTAAGGCTTGCAGCTCTTCTTCATTTTTTGTGTACATATTCTTATTATACCAAAAACTTTTCTTTTGTGTCTATTTTCCTGCTAAACTTACCATCATAACATCCATAAAAACAAGCTTTCTCTAAAAGAAAATGAGCGTAGCAATGACCAATACAAGATCTCGGAAAATATGACCATAAAAGGAAACTTCCTTTTTAACCGAATTTGGGACAAGATAGGCTGCAAAAAACAAACCCAGTCCAATATACATCAGAAGTGAGACAATGGTCATTGGATTTCTTAAGAAGAGAAGTGTTGCTAAAATAGTCACCAATACTGTCTTTTTTCTGTCTAGCATAGCAAGAAAATCGCGCATGTATTTTTTCAAGGGTAAAAAAATCAACAAATCTAGCCCAAATAGAAAGAAAAAGGATGGCAATAAAAAGTCAACTAATTCTTGCTGCAACGTATTTTTGATGAACAAGTTGTCTGACAAAACAAGGACAGCTCCTAATAAATTAATTAAGAGTAACATACTGTAAAAAAGCTTCACTGACTTCTTACTGGCTAGGACACTATGAACTTCTTGCTTACGGGTATAAAGATAATTTACTCCAGCACAGATTCCTGAAACGAAGACCATACTTCCGATGAAAAAAGCTGTACTTTGTTTAAAGGACAAGATGCATTCTTTCCATAGGAAACAGCTACTCAAACTGATTTGAATTAAAGCTAACAAAAATAAGATTCTCATTGATTTCATCTTTTCTCTCCCTTCCTACCAATCATTATACTAGGAGAAAAGAGAGAACTGTTTCCAATCTTCTCAAATGTCTCTTTTAGACGCTAAACAAACACGAGAGACTAATACTCAATGAAAATCAAAGAGCAAACTAGGATGCTAGCCACAGGTTTCTCAAAACACTGTTTTGAGGTTGGAGTTAGAACTGACGTGGTTTGAAGAGATTTTCGAAGAATATAAACTTGAAATAAGGCTGATAGTATTCATTTCACTATCAGCCTTACAGGTTATTTAACGTTTCAGAAAAACTATAATGTCAAGATTAACTAAACAGTATCTAATTCCTTCAAATAATTTTCTATCTTCATCAACATTAAAGGATTGTTATAAATCTTACATAACTCTCTTGCTTCTATATAATAATTTTTGACTTGTTCTTTGTCTAGAAATTTGGCTCCAGCATTTCCTACAAGAATAAGTAGAGGAGCCAGTTGGTAGCTTGTCTGTCTTTGTTTACAGAGTTCAATCGTCTCAAGAGCTTCTTGGATGGCTTCGTTATATTTTTCCTTTGACACTAGGTAGTGAGCGTAGTTGTAACGAACTCTGATGTAGCCAAATAAAAACTCTTGATGCTCAAAATTTTTTGTCTGATATAACTCCATCAAATGAGAGTAGTTTGCCTCATATTCTTGTTCACGACCTACTAAGGAATAGAAGTTAGATAGAGTATTCAATGCCTTTAAATAAATCAGAGTAGTTGAGGCTACTTTTAATAATATATTTTCCAATGAAGAAATAGCCTCACACTTACTGTCATATTGATAGAAGTCAATAATAGCTTTAATCCATTCAAGGTAAGTTCGGTCTTCTAGTGTTAGAAAAGTACTTCGTTCAATCTCTATTCTATAAATATATTCCAAATTGTCATAATTTCTGTCATCTAATAGTCGAGCAGATAATTGCTTGAAATTAGAGAGGTTAGATTTAATTTCAATTTGTTCATTAAAAAAATAATCTAATGGCACTTCGAGTCGTTGGGAGAGTTTGAACAAAAGGTCTGCGGAGGGAATGAAATGCCCTCTCTCAATTTTACTAATCTGGCTTTGTTCACAAATTCCTTCTGCAAGAGTTTGTTGGGAGAGTCTCAACTCTTTTCTTTTCAATCTGAATTTCTCTGCGAGTGTATTCATTAAAGATAATAAACCTTCCTATTTGCTTAATTTCATTATAAAATTTTTAGTTCAAAATAGCAAGTTAAAGGAATAAATAATTCTTTACGATAATAAATAAAAAAAAGTCAAAAATTACATAAAAATGCTTGGCTAAATAAAATATATCTGTTAAAATAAGGATAACGAAAAAGAAAAGGGTTTCACGAATGAAAATAATCGTGGAATTCAAAAATTAGCTATATTAGCATTACTAGGTGTTTTTACGTTTAGTAATACAATTCCTTACCAACAATTCATTCAGAAGAATAAACAATTGGAGATTCGAGTGTAATCACAAAAGAAGTCCAATGGTCTTGATGTTGGGAAGGCTGATTGATGTCGTATTACTTTAAAATTCAACTATTTAGAGAAAGGTATTCTGATGAGAGCTTGTAACAATACCAGATAGATATAAGAATGGAGATGTTTGATAAAATGCTTTCATAGTTAACCAACTGTTGAAAATTATGAGTTACAAAATCTAAAGTATTTAAGATTGGTTTATAAAATTAGATCTCTGTCTGTAGAAAGGAACATGCAGTTAGAAAGGAGGAAAAAATAGGATACTATAATTCAGACTGAGATTTCTAATTAAAATATGTAGTTGCATCATCCCTTGCCGTTTTGGCATTTAGTTTGGCTCTTCCTGTTTTGGTAGCTTCTCACCGTGGTGGCGAGTGGACCTATGGAGGCTATCATGATCCAAATAATTGGGGAGCAAGTTACATTTGATGCGGGATGGTAAAGAATAATTGAAGAAGATTCTTTTATCAATAGTTTAGTAAGCTTGTTAGTTTATAGAGGGCATGGGTATTTCTGTCCTCTATTTTAGAATAAGGAATGCACTATGAAAAAATTATTTATACTCATATCCAACCTGCTTGCTAGTTTGTTCTTTGTTTGGGTATTTACCATTTGGACTGATACATATGTCTCCCATTATTACCCCAACGTTGTTGTACATGATTCTTCCCCTGAAACAACTTTTCAACATGTTGCTACACGCTTGGAAAAACTAGCAGAAGAAACGGATAGCTTTATTGCGATTCAACACCAGGATCCTAACTCAGAAGGTACTCCAGTGTTTTCTTATACGACCTTTGGGAACGGAAAGTTGCCTGATGGGCTACAGGAAAAAAATCTAGAAGATGCTCAAAGTAGTAGTGTTGAAACAAACTATTTTGTATTCAATGGAAACCTAGATATTCACTTGCTAAGGGAGGAGCTAAGTCAACTTGGCTTGACTAACATGCACCTGACAATTCCATCTAAACTATCTACGTTAATGGCTATCTTTAGTAACGGATTTCAGTTAATCAGTCTATTGATTTTCATCTTAACCTTTGGAGCACTGACTTTAATTAGTCAAATTAGCCAATTACGGTCGTCGGGCATTCGCCTCATTTCAGGAGAGAAACGGTGGTCCATTTTCCTTAGACCAGTTGGTGAGGATTTGAAAGGGATAGCTGTTGGTTTCAGTTTAGCTGGCGTGCTCGCCATTCTTATGCAAAAAATTCTGTCGCTTCCAACGCAATCCCTAATGACCATAGGAGCAGGCTTGCTCTGTTATAATCTCATCTTGTTGTCGATCTCCCTGTTTTTCGCTCAACTCTTCGCAGTTGGGATAAAAAAGATACACCTGATGCAGATTATAAAAGGGCAAGTGCCTGTCAGAGGAATCATTAGTTTGATTTTAATCGGTCAACTATTAGCGATTATTATTGTAACGCTGGGAATAGGGAGTAGCTTAAAGTATTCCCAAGCCTGGCAACAGCATCGGATTGGACAAGAGGTTTGGAGTCAGGAAAGGCAACTGACTATCCTATCAATCAGCCGTGAAGGAACGAGTCCTGGTTTTGATGAACAAGCTCAAAGAAAACTCAGAACTTGGTATCAATTGATGGATCTGGCTGTTTCAGAACAAAAGGCTTTCTTATCTAGACACCAGTTAATTGACCGTACTTTGCAAAATGGCATGGCTTCCTCCAAAAACTTGACAACCTCTACAGAATGGCACAATTACAGCCCGAATGGCAATGTCCTTATCGTCACACCGCAATACTTGGAGCGTCAAAACATTCCTGTAGATACAACTATTAAGCAAAAGATGAATCACCTTGATGTAGGGGAGTTTGTCTTATTGCTGCCTGAACACCTCCGTTCAGAGGAAGAACATTATAAATCTGTTTTTGAAGACGACTTAACCAGTCGCATGTCTAGTAAAGATGAACGACAGCAAATGACTGCTACGGTAGGTTATTTGGAATCAGGTCATGATCGTTTTGTGTATAATACGACCCCTATTTCTTACCAGCAGTTTTTGAAAGATCCAATCATCATTGTTATAACACCCCAATCAACTGGTCCACAGTCCATTGTGTTTTGGGTAGACGCAGTACAGAACTACGTTCTCTTTAATCAATTGTCTGATGCCCAGGAGCTTATCCAGAGACAAGGCATTGAAAATTGGGTCTCAGAAATGCAAACAGGTTACCACAACTACATCACATTATTGGATAATATCCAGAGGGAACGTTGGGTAATGCTAGCAGGAGCTGTGCTTGGGATTGCAACTTCAATCTTGTTGTTTAACACTATGAATAGGCTCTACTTTGAAGAATTTAGACGTGCCATTTTTATCAAACGCATTGCAGGTCTCAGGTTCTTAGAAATCCATCGCACTTATCTCTTTGCTCAACTGGGTGTGTTTTTACTGGGATTTGTTGCGAGTGTATTTCTTATGATAGAGATAGTAGTTGCTTTCTTAGTCTTGTTACTCTTTACTGGTCTATCTCTTTTACAGTTACATGTCCAAATGCAGAAAGAAAACAAGATGTCCATGCTTGTTTTGAAGGGAGGTTAATATGATTGAACTTAAACAGGTGAGTAAATCTTTTGGAGAACGAGAGTTATTTTCGAATCTTTCAATGACATTTGAGGCTGGAAAAGTCTATGCCTTAATTGGTTCAAGTGGTAGCGGAAAAACAACCTTGATGAATATGATTGGGAAATTAGAATCTTATGATGGGACGATTTTTTACCGAGGTAAAGACTTGGCCAATTATAAATCGAGTGATTTTTTCCGTCACGAATTGGGCTACCTCTTCCAGAACTTTGGCTTAATTGAAAACCAAAGTATTGAAGAAAACCTTAAGCTAGGTCTCATTGGTCAAAAGTTGAGTCGGTCGGAACAGCGGTTGAGGCAGAAGCAGGCTTTAGAACAGGTCGGCCTGGCTTATCTTGACCTAGATAAGCGCATCTTTGAGTTATCGGGCGGAGAATCGCAACGGGTTGCCTTGGCAAAAGTTATCTTAAAGAATCCACCCCTTATTCTGGCAGATGAGCCAACAGCTTCAATAGACCCAGCAACCTCTCAGTTGATTATGGAGATTTTGCTATCTCTTCGAGATGATAATAGGCTAATCATTATCGCAACACATAATCCGGCAATTTGGGAGATGGCTGATGAAGTGTTCACGATGGATCGTCTGAAATAAAAATCCTTGTTTTTAATTGCACGATGAGTTACTTAAATATTATAGTTGATTGAAACAAGAACAGGACAAAAGAACCTTTTGTGCCATATTTTTCACCTTTCGCTTTACAATTGGCTTGAACACCTTTATTGTATCGCGTTTGGAGTTTTTTGGTATAACCTTCGACGCGCACCCGCATAGCGGGTGTTTTTTGTCTTGCACCTAACGGAGCGATACGAACTAATAGTCACTTAATCAAAAAACGCACCATATCAAAAACTAAAAAGTTTGATATCATGCGTCATATCTTAAACTAATTGACTATACTTTCTATTCAAATGAGTTTTTTAACCAATTGATTGAGCCAATTCACTCTTAAAACCAAAGAGCAATTTCTCGCTTAGCTGACTCTTCTGAATCTGAACCATGTACAACAACATTTTGAATAACCTCATTTTCTCCAGCCGCTTTTGCAAAATCACCTCGAATAGTCCCTGGTAAAGCTTCTTCTGGACGAGTTGCACCCATCATGGTCCGCCAAGTTTCGATTACTTTAGGACCAGAAATGACACCCACAAGAACCGGGCCTGAAGTCATAAATTCACAAATCAGTGGGTAAAAACTCTGGTCAACTAAGTCCTGATAGTGCTGGTCAATCAGCTCTTCTGAAATCTGTGAACGCAACTCCAATTTTTCGATTGTAAATCCACGTTGTTCGATGCGTTTCAACACTTCACCCACTAGTCCTCTTTTTACACCGTCTGGTTTAATGATAAAAAATGTTTGTTCCATCCCTGTCTCCTTTGTCAGCTTCTTTCTTTTATACTCTTCGAAAACCTCTTCAAACCACGTCAACGTCGCCTTGCCGTAGGTATATGTTACTGACTTCGTCAGTCTTATCTACAACCTCAAAGCAGTGCTTTGAGCTGACTTCGTCAGTTCTATCCACAACCTCAAAACAGTGTTTTGAGCTGACTTCGTCAGTTCTATCTACAACCTCAAAGCAGTGCTTTGAACAACCTGCGGATAGTTTCCTAGTTTGCTCTTTGATTTTCATTGAGTATTATTTTACCACATTTCATGGAAAAATGGAGAAAGTTTTCAGAAAAAGAGAAAGAGAACCCGAGGGCTCTCTCATTCTCTCTTATTCTACTGTTTCTTCCACAGTTTCAACGGCAGTATCCACAACTACTTCTGTTGTTTCTTCATTTCCTTCTTCCTCTACTGGAGGATTAAGGTATTCTTCTTCGTTGATAGCATGTGGTTCAAGGTTACGGTAACGAGCCATACCAGTACCTGCTGGGATGATCTTACCGATGATAACATTTTCTTTAAGTCCAAGGAGATGGTCTTTCTTACCACGGATAGCTGCATCTGTAAGGACACGAGTTGTTTCCTGGAAGGAAGCCGCTGACAAGAAACTATTTGTTTCAAGTGAGGCTTTGGTAATTCCCATGAGGACTGGGCGACCTGTCGCTGGAACTCCACCTGCGATAAGGACGTCTTTGTTAGCATCTGTAAAGTCATTGATATCCATAAGGGTACCCATGAGAAGATCTGTGTCACCTGGATCCATGACACGGACTTTACGAATCATTTGACGAACCATTACCTCGATGTGTTTGTCACCGATTTCTACCCCTTGGCTACGGTAAACTTTTTGTACTTCACCGAGAAGGTAAGTTTCAACTGACAAGACATCACGAACTGCAAGGAGACGTTTTGGTTGGATAGAACCTTCTGTAAGAGCAGCACCACGCGCTACTTGGTCCCCAACTTCAACACGCATACGAGCTGTAAATGGAACAACGTATTCACCTTCACCAGTTTCACCCTTAACAAAGACTTTCTTAGTACGAGTTGATGCATCTTCTTCGATAGCTGTAACTTGTCCTTTAACCTCTGTGATAACCGCTTCCCCTTTAGGATTGCGGGCTTCAAAGATTTCTTGGACACGAGGAAGACCCTGAGTGATATCGGTATTTGAGGCAACCCCACCCGTGTGGAAGGTACGCATTGTAAGCTGTGTACCAGGTTCCCCGATAGATTGGGCAGCGATTGTACCAACTGCTTCACCAACTTCAACCGCATCACCAGTCGCCAAGTTGATACCATAACAGTGACGGCAGACACCATGACGAGTGTTACATGTAAATACAGAGCGGATAGTCACTTCTTCCACACCAGCATTGACAATTTCACGCGCCTTGTCTTCTGTAATCAGCTCATTTGGACCGATAATCACTGCACCAGTTTCTGGATGTTTAACAGTTTTCTTAGTGTAACGACCATTGAGACGTTCTTCTAGAGACTCGATCATCTCTTTTCCTTCTGCGATAGAACGGATCAAGAGACCACGGTCAGTTCCACAGTCGTCCTCACGGATGATAACGTCTTGGGCAACGTCAACCAAACGACGAGTCAAGTAACCTGAGTCGGCTGTCTTAAGGGCCGTATCGGTCATACCTTTACGCGCACCGTGAGTTGAGAAGAACATTTCGAGTACTGACAAACCTTCACGGAAGTTTGAAAGGATTGGCAATTCCATGATACGTCCGTTCGGAGCCGCCATCAGACCACGCATACCGGCAAGCTGTGAGAAGTTTGAGATATTACCACGGGCTCCAGAGTCCATCATCATAACGATTGGGTTCTTAGGATCTTGGTTGGCAATCAAACGTTTCTCTAGTTTTTCACGGGCAGCACGCCATTCAGCTGTAACGGCATTGTAACGCTCGTCGTCTGTAATCATACCACGACGGAATTGTTTTGTGATTTGTTCTACACGTTTGTGTGATTCTTCAATGATTTCAGCCTTGTCATCAACGACTGGAATATCGGCAATACCCACTGTCAATCCTGCAAGAGTTGAGTGGTGGTAACCGAGGTTCTTCATACGGTCAAGTAGAGCAGAAGTTTCTGTCGTACGGAAACGTTTGAAGATTTCAGCGATGATATTTCCAAGATTTTTCTTCTTGAATGGAGGGTTGAGTTCAAGTTTGCTGATAGCTTCCTTGATATCTCCACCAAGTGGCAAGAAATATTTAGCTGGAACGCCTTCTGTCAAGTTGGTATTGTTTGGTTCTTGCAAGTATGGTAGACCCTCTGGCATGATGTCGTTGAAGAGGATTTTACCAACTGTTGTAAGCAAGACCTTGTGTTTTTGCTCTTCTGTCCATGGTTTGTTGAAGCTATCTGTTGCGATACCAACACGTGAGTGAAGGTGAACATAACCATTACGGTAAGCCATAACCGCTTCGTCACGGTCTTTGAAGACCATTCCTTCACCTTCACGACCAGCTTCTTCCATGGTCAAGTAGTAGTTACCCAAAACCATGTCCTGAGATGGAGTAACAACTGGTTTACCATCTTTCGGGTTCAAGATGTGCTCAGCAGCTAGCATCAAGATACGAGCTTCTGCTTGGGCTTCTTCTGAAAGCGGTACGTGGATGGCCATTTGGTCCCCGTCAAAGTCGGCATTGTAGGCTTCACAGACAAGCGGATGCAAGCGAAGGGCCTTACCATCAATCAAGACTGGCTCGAAGGCTTGGATACCCAAACGGTGAAGGGTCGGTGCGCGGTTCAAAAGCACTGGGTGTTCTTTAATCACTTCTTCAAGGATATCCCAGATACGTTCGTCTCCGCGTTCCACCAAGCGTTTAGCTGCTTTGACGTTTTGCACAATATCACGGGCAACGATTTCACGCATCACGAATGGTTTAAAGAGCTCAATCGCCATTTCACGTGGCACACCACATTGGTACATCTTAAGAGTTGGACCAACGGCGATAACGGAACGTCCTGAGAAGTCAACACGTTTACCGAGCAAGTTTTGACGGAAGCGTCCTTGTTTCCCTTTAAGCATGTGGCTCAATGATTTAAGAGGACGGCTACCTGGTCCTGTGATTGGACGACCACGACGACCATTGTCAATCAAAGCGTCAACCGCTTCTTGAAGCATACGCTTCTCATTTTGAACGATGATACCAGGCGCATTCAACTCAAGCAAACGAGCCAAACGGTTGTTACGGTTGATAACACGGCGGTAAAGGTCATTCAAGTCAGATGAGGCAAAACGGCCACCATCCAACTGCAACATTGGACGAAGATCTGGTGGAATAACCGGAAGAATGTTGAGAATCATCCATTCAGGTTTGTTTCCAGACTTGTAAAAGGCATCCAAAACATCCAAACGACGGATGGCTTTGACACGTTTTTGCCCAGTAGCTGTTTTCAATTCTTCTTTGAGTTCAGCAATTTCTTTTTCAAGATCTACTTGCTTCAAAAGGTCTTGGATGGCTTCGGCACCCATCTTGGCAACAAATGAACCATAACCATACTCACGCAAGCGCTCACGGTATTCGCGCTCTGTCATGATAGACTTGTGCTCAAGTGGTGTATCCTTAGGATCAATCACCACATAAGCTGCAAAGTAGATAACTTCCTCGAGGGCACGAGGACTCATATCAAGGGTCAAGCCCATACGGCTTGGAATCCCCTTGAAGTACCAGATGTGAGATACAGGAGCTTTCAATTCGATATGTCCCATACGCTCACGACGAACTTTCGTACGCGTTACTTCAACCCCACAACGGTCACAAACAATTCCTCTGTAACGAATGCGTTTATATTTACCACAAGCACATTCCCAGTCTTTTGTAGGACCAAAGATCACTTCATCAAAGAGTCCTTCACGTTCTGGTTTCAAGGTACGGTAATTGATTGTTTCAGGTTTTTTGACTTCTCCATAAGACCATGAACGGACTTTGCTTGGAGAAGCTAGGGTGATTTGCATACTTTTAAAACGATTTACATCAACCACTATTTCTTCCCTTTCTATTCTAAGTGAACTGCTTTTTCTTACTCAGCAGCTTCTTCTGTTGCTTCCGCTTTTGTTGCTTTCTCAGCTTCTTCAGCTTCAAAGGCTGCTTTAGCCTCTTGTGCTGCTTTTTCGCGGGCTTTTTCAAGGTCATCTACGTGGATGACATCTTCGTCCATTCCTTCATCCAAGTCGCGAAGTTCCACTTCTTGGTCATCTTCGTCTAGGACACGCATGTCAAGACCAAGAGATTGCAATTCTTTGACAAGAACTCGGAAGGATTCTGGAACACCTGGTTTTGGAATTGGTTTTCCTTTTGTAATAGCTTCATAGGCTTTCAAACGTCCGTTGATATCGTCAGACTTGTAAGTCAAGATTTCTTGAAGGACATTTGATGCACCATATGCTTCAAGAGCCCAAACCTCCATCTCACCGAAACGTTGTCCACCAAACTGAGCTTTACCTCCGAGTGGTTGTTGGGTAACGGTTGAGTAAGGTCCGACTGAACGCGCGTGCAATTTATCGTCAACCATGTGGTGGAGTTTGATCATGTACATGACTCCGACAGAAACACGGTTATCAAACGGTTCCCCAGTACGTCCATCGTAAAGGATTGTTTTAGCATCGCTATCCATACCAGCTTCTTTAACAGTTGACCAAAGGTCTTCAGAACTTGCTCCGTCAAAGACTGGTGTTGCGATGTGAATACCAAGAGTACGAGCAGCCATACCAAGGTGGAGCTCCATAACCTGACCGATATTCATACGTGATGGCACCCCAAGTGGGTTCAACATGATATCGACTGGAGTTCCATCTGGAAGGTAAGGCATGTCTTCTACAGGAACGATACGAGAGACAACCCCTTTATTTCCGTGACGTCCGGCCATCTTATCTCCGACCTTGATCTTACGTTTTTGAGCAATGTAGACGCGAACCAGCATGTTAACACCTGATTGCAGCTCATCTCCATTTGCACGTGTAAAGATCTTAACATCACGAACGACACCATCGGCACCGTGTGGTACACGAAGAGAAGTATCACGAACTTCACGTGACTTGTCTCCGAAGATAGCGTGCAAGAGACGTTCTTCAGCTGAAAGGTCTTTCTCACCCTTAGGTGTTACTTTACCTACAAGGATATCACCTTCTTTAACCTCAGCACCGATACGGATAATACCCATTTCGTCAAGGTCTTTAAGGGCATCTTCACCAACGTTTGGAATTTCGCGAGTGATTTCTTCAGGCCCAAGCTTTGTATCGCGCGTTTCTGATTCGTATTCTTCAAGGTGAACAGATGTGTAGACATCGTCTTTGACCAAGCGTTCGCTCATGATAACGGCATCCTCGAAGTTGTAACCTTCCCAAGTCATGTAGGCAACGATTGGGTTTTGTCCAAGTGCCATTTCTCCATTTTCCATAGAAGGTCCATCAGCGATGAAATCGCCTTTTTCAACAACATCGCCAACTTTTACGAGAGTGCGTTGGTTGTAAGCAGTACCTGAGTTTGAACGACGGAATTTTTGGATGTGGTAAACGTCCAATGAACCATCTTCACGACGAACTTCTACCTTGTCAGCATCTGCGTAAGTAACTTTACCATCATACTGAGCAATCACAGCCGCTCCAGAGTCGTGGGCTGCTTGGTATTCCATACCAGTACCAACGTAAGGTGCTTGAGGATTGATCAATGGCACAGCCTGACGTTGCATGTTGGCTCCCATGAGGGCACGGTTGGAGTCATCGTTTTCCAAGAAAGGAATACATGCTGTCGCAACGGCAACTACCTGTTTTGGTGATACGTCCATATAGTCAACAACGTTAGCTGGATACTCTTGGTTGACCCCTTGGTGACGTCCCATGACAACTTTCTCAGCAAATGTCCCATCTTCATTCAGACGAGAATTAGCCTGTGCTACAGTAAATTCATCTTCTTCATCGGCTGTCAACCAAACGATTTCGTTCGTAACAACACCTGTTTCACGGTCAACTTTACGGTATGGTGTTTGAACAAAGCCATACTTATTCAAGTGTCCGTAAGATGACAAGTTATTGATCAAACCGATGTTAGGTCCTTCAGGTGTCTCGATTGGACACATACGACCATAGTGAGTGTAGTGCACGTCACGTACTTCATATCCAGCACGGTCACGTGTCAAACCACCAGGTCCTAAGGCTGACAAACGGCGTTTGTGAGACAACTCAGAAAGTGGGTTGTGTTGGTCCATGAACTGTGACAACTGTGATGAACCAAAGAATTCTTTAACCGCAGCTGTTACAGGACGAATATTGATGATTTGTTGTGGTGTCAAGACTTCATTGTCTTGAACAGACATACGTTCACGGACATTACGTTCCATACGAGAAAGTCCAAGGCGTACTTGGTTGGCAAGCAATTCACCAACCGCACGGATACGACGGTTTCCAAGATGGTCGATATCATCTACACGACCAAGTCCTTCAGCCAGGTTGAGGAAGTAGCTCATCTCAGCAAGAATATCTGCAGGAGTGACGATACGAACCTTGTCATCTGGATTGGCATTACCAATGATAGTGACTACACGGTCTGGATCAGTTGGGGCAACAACCTTGAATTTTTGAAGAACAACTGGCTCTGTTACTACAGCAGCATCATTTGGAATGTAGACAATCTTGTTCAAGTCGCCATCCAAATGGTTTTCAATACTTTCAATCACGCTACGAGTCATGATTGTTCCAGCTTCTACCAAGATTTCTCCTGTTTCAGGGTCTACCAATGGCTCAGCAATTGTTTGGTTAAGCAAGCGCGTTTTAACATTGAGCTTTTTATTGATCTTGTAACGACCAACTGCTGCTAAGTCATAGCGACGTGGGTCAAAGAAACGAGCCACAAGCAAGCTACGTGAGCTTTCAGCTGTCTTAGGCTCACCTGGACGAAGGCGTTCGTAAATTTCTTTCAAAGCTTCGTCTGTACGAGAATCCATTGGGTTCTTGTGGATATCTTTTTCAACAGTGTTGCGAACCAATTCGCTATCACCAAAGATATCAAAGATTTCATCATCACCTGAGAAACCAAGCGCACGAACCAAGGTTGTAAATGGAATCTTACGAGTACGGTCGATACGAGTGTAGGCGATGTCTTTTGAGTCGCTTTCAAGTTCCAACCAAGCTCCACGGTTAGGGATAACAGTTGAACCGTAGCCCACTTTACCGTTTTTATCAACTTTATCATTAAAGTAAACACCTGGTGAGCGAACCAACTGAGATACGATGATACGTTCACCACCATTGATGATGAAAGTACCCATTTCCGTCATGATTGGGAAATCACCAAAGAAAACTTCTTGGGTCTTGATTTCGCCTGTTTCTTTATTGATCAAGCGGAAGGTTACAAAAATTGGTGCTGAGTAGCTAGCATCGTGGATACGAGCTTCTTCTAGCGTGTATTTTGGTTCCTTGATTTCATATCCAACAAATTCCAACTCCATTGTGTCTGTGAAGTTTGAAATTGGCAATACATCTTCAAACACTTCCTTAAGACCGTGGTCTAGGAAATCTTTGAATGAGTCAGTTTGAATTTCAATCAAATTTGGTAAGTCAAGAACTTCTTTGATTCTTGAAAAACTACGACGGGTACGATGTTTCCCGTATTGAACGTCATGTCCTGCCAAGATGATTCTCCTTTGTAAATAAGTTCCAAGCCTTGTCAATCAGGCTTTCTAATCGTCATATGGTTGTAAAACCCTTATCACCGTGTCCTCTTGATAAATTTTCAGAATCTTTAAATCTTTGTTACAAGTACTCAAAATCCTGAAAAAAAGCACAAAAAGAGCAGCTAAATCTGACTTTTTCAGAAGATTTAACTGCTGTGAGCCTTGTCTGGACAATATTTCAGACAAAACCTACGACAAATGATTATTTACATTATACCCTATTTAGCTAGATTTTTCAAGGGGATTGACGATTTTTTGACGAAATCTTTTCCTATAAAAAATTGTACTTCTTTGTTTTTCGAAATACCCTTAGCTTGTTTCGTACGGCAGGGTTCTCTTAGGATTTTTACCATTTCTTGAAAAGTACTTCTTTTATACTAGACTTGTTCGATATCTTATCAGTTACAATATATATATAGTTGTGGATTATTTTAGCTGATTTAAAGATACGAAAACTAAAAACTATGGCTAAGTTGGAACTAGCTTGTTTCTTAGCAGTTTTTCCTTTTCTAGGATACAGCAGATTCTGTTTGGTTAATCCAACTTTAGCAAGTTAGCTTTTCCAAATTTGATTATTTTAACCTGATGTCAAACTCTTTAAACACAATACGTAAGTCCTTTAGCACTCTTTGACGCCCTCGGAAGCGTTCATCTCTTAAGACGCGTTCTAGTTCTTCTTGTTTCTCTTTACTTTGTTTGCTTCTATAATTTTTTAATGTTTCATGAAAGAGATAATAATCGTCTAGCCAGAGACCTCCCTCACTTATACGATGACTGATTTCACCCACTTCTTCATAGGGTTCTTTATTATATCTTCGTTTGTGGCTTTCTTGCTTACGGATATAGTCTAAAATTCGATTTCGAAACTTGGTTTTGAAATATTTCCTTAAACGAGGGATATCTTCTACAAGCCCTTCTTCTCTACTGATCAATTCATGTAAGCAAATCATGCCTTCTTGGTCCCAATCCGATAGTTCCCATAAATGCAAGTAATATTCATTTCTACACTTGTATACAATTCCCTGAACTTCTTCATACAATTCTTTAAGCATAATCTTCCCCTTTCTAAATACAGTTTAACAAATCAAAAAGCTAATTTGGTTATTTCTCCCCATTCTGTTCCCTACACCGTCTAAACTGCACAAAAAAGAGAGGACAAGCCTCTCTCAGGGTTATAATTCTGCGATTTGGTTTAGGTTTACTTCTGCAACTGTGTCATTCCCAAACATAGAGATAATCATCTTCACTTTGTTATTATCAATTTCTGTAATCTTACCAGTGTAATCTGCAAAAGCACCTTCAATAATTCGTACAGTTTGACCAACCTCAACATCGAAATCAAATTCTTGAACAGTTTGTCCCATAGATATCAAAATGTCACGAATTTCTTGTTCCAATAATGGAGTTGGTTTTGATCTGTTCCCGTGTGATCCGACAAATCCTGTAACATTTGGTGTGTTTCGAACAACAAACCAAGCTTCATCTGTCATGACCATTTCTACAAGAACATAACCTGGAAAGCGATTTTCTTCTACTTCTTTTCTCTTTCCATTTTTTTCAACTTGCACTGTTTGTGTTGGAATTTCAACACGTAGAATATTATCCAACATATTGTAGGTTTGTGCACGTTGTAATAGATTTTCTTTTACCTTATTTTCATAACCAGAATAAGTTTGTAAAACAAACCACCCTTTATCAAAACTATCCATGATATTTCCTTTCATAAATAGAAGATTTTTAGTGTACTTTCACTACTCTTCTAAAAAATGTTAATAAATCGAATCAAACCTGAAACAATCAACTGGTCAAAAATGTAAATAATTACTACAAAGAAAGCTGTGTATTCCATGATAGAACGAAAATCTCTCCAGCTTTCCTTGCGAGTTGGCCATGTTGTTTCTTTAAGAAGTCTAAAAATATCTCCAATAAAACGCATCGCTCTCTCCTATCTCGTTTCTCTGTGTGTAGTGTACTTACCACAATGCTTACAAAATTTATTTACTTCTAGTCGTGTAGGCTTGGGGTTTCCACTAATCTTGATTGAATAGTTTCTCGAACCACAAACCGCACAAGCTAGGCTTGCTTTTTTTAGTGCCATAATGCCTCCATCCTATCCATTATAACAAGAAAGCCAGGCTTTGACAAGCGTCTTAGCGAAATACTGTGATTCGAACGATAGTATTTAAGCCCTATCTACGATACTGTTTCAAGAAACGAGTCATTTTTTCTTGGATTTGGGCTAGTTCATCAACACGAGGAAGGTAAACGATACGGAAGTGATCTGGTTCCTTCCAGTTAAAGCCTCGACCATGCACCAAGAGAACCTTTTCCTGCTTCAAGAAATCAAGGACAAACTGCTCATCATCATCGATACGGTACATATTGCGGTCGATTTTAGGGAAGATATAGAGCCCCGCCTTGGGTTTAACAGCAGAGAGACCTGGAATCTCTTTAATAGCATTGTAGATGAAATTTCTTTGCTCGTAAATTCGTCCACCAGGAAGGAGCAATTCATCGACTGACTGGTGGCCACCCAAGGAAGTTTGGACGACTTGCTGAGCCAAAACGTTAGAGCAAAGGCGCATATTGGATAGCATATTGAGCCCTTCGATATAGCCTTTAACGTGTGTCTTAGGACCAGACAAGACCATCCAACCTACACGGAAACCAGCGATACGGTGAGATTTTGATAGACCATTCATGCTAACACAGAAAACATCTGGTGCCAAGCTAGCCACAGGCGTATGCACATGGCCATCCATTACCATGCGGTCGTAAATTTCATCTGCAAAGATAATCAAATCGTTTTGACGGGCAATCTCAATAATCTCCAACAAGAGTTCCTTCGGATAAAGGGCTCCAGTTGGGTTGTTTGGATTGATAAGGACGATTGCCTTGGTGTTGGAAGTGATTTTTGACTTGATATCGTCAATATCTGGGTACCATTCTGCAGCTTCATCACAGATATAGTGAACAGCATTTCCTCCAGCTAGGCTGACAGCCGCTGTCCAAAGAGGATAGTCTGGCATAGGTACCAAGACCTCATCCCCATTGTCCAAAAGCCCCTGCATAGACATGACAATCAACTCACTAACACCATTTCCAAGGTAGATATCATCAATATCTACATTTGGGAATTTCTTCAGTTGACAATACTGCATAATGGCCTTACGGGCTGAGAAAATCCCTTTGGAGTCAGAATATCCCTCACTATCACGCGCATTCATAATCAAGTCATGAATGACTTCGTCTGGCGCTGTAAAACCAAATTCTGCTGGATTTCCTGTATTCAGACGTAAAATCTTTTCTCCGTTTGCTCGCATCCGCATGGCTTCTTCCAAAACAGGACCACGGATATCATAAGCAACATGCTCTAACTTACTAGACTTGTTATATTCTTTCATCTTGTTTCCTCAATTCATCGAGATAGTAACATTATACCACTAGAAAGAAAATGCGACAAGTTTGCTGAAATGTTTTACTAGATTAAGATAGAAAAAAAACCTCGCTAAAAGCGAGGCCAAGACAGGGGAGATAGCAGGTATTTTGCGAAAGTCACATCACATACCAAAAGATAAAACTAGAAAAAGCAAGCCTAAAAAGGAGTCATAGAGAAGATTGAACATGAGGAAAATCCCCCATATCATCAAGTAATCCCAGCGACCACTTCTTTTAGCGACTAGGAATAATAGCAAATGGTAGAGTACATGAAAGACTAAAAATCCAATAAAACCTGGATAGAGAAGCGGTACCAGACTCTCTAATTGCCAGATCATGACAACTTCTACCAAGACTGAAACTAGGATGATTCCATAATAAAGGAAATTTGAATTTTTTGTTTCTTGAAAAGAGTTTTTCATCATTCTCCCTCCCTTCACTTCTTTCCTGCTATCCTTTCTTTTATTTTATCATATATTTATATAGATTTTAAGTGCTAACATTCTTTTAAAAAATACTTTTTTTGCTTTACTTCTATAGTGAAAAGGTTTACAATTATAGTAAGAAAATTTCAGGAGGTTTCATTATGGCACAACGTTACCAAAATATCATGGTCGCAATCGATGGTTCTAAGGAAGCGGACTTGGCTTTTATCAAGGGAGTTCATTCTGCTCTACGAAACGACGCTAAACTCACCATCGCCCATGTCATTGACACACGCGCTCTCCAAAGCGTATCCACCTTTGACGCTGAAGTTTACGAACAACTCCAAGTCGACGCTGAAAGTCTGATGAAAGAGTACGAAAAACGTGCTAAAGATGCTGGGGTAGCAGATGTTCACATCGTCATTGAAATGGGAAATCCAAAGACCCTACTGGCACGTACTATTCCCGATGCTGAAGAAGTAGACCTCATCCTCGTTGGCGCAACTGGTCTCAACGCCTTTGAACGCCTCTTGGTCGGCTCTTCATCTGAATACATTCTCCGCCATGCTAAGGTCGATTTGCTGGTTGTGAGAGAACAAGAAAAAACCTTATAATCACGAAGAAAAGGAGCTCAGCGCTCCTTTTTATTTACTATTTATACTCTTCGAAAATCTCTTCAAACCACGTCAACGTCGCCTTGCCGTAGGTATGGTTACTGACTTCGTCAGTTCTATCCACAACCTCAAAACAGTGTTTTGAGCTGACTTCGTCAGTTCTATCCACAACCTCAAAGCAGTGCTTTGAGCAACCTGCGGCTAGTTTCCTAGTTTGCTCTTTGATTTTCATTGAGTATTATTTCTCTCTTTATGGCGTTCGTAAGCCTTGAGCTGGCGCTGCAGTTCCTTTTTAATAGCAGGTTCTGGAGCATATTTTTCTTCCCAATCATCTGGTTTTAAGATTTTGTGGGTCACTGGATCAAAATGAGCCTTGCCATCTGGAAAAATTTTCCCCATATTGGCCTGATGGACGATATCAAAAATACGTTCTGGGTCCACCCCCATCAAAACAAAACTACCATAGGTAAAGTAAAGCGTATCAATCAAGGCATCCACCTGCCCTACCAAATCTTGCTGAGCAGGTGTCTTCTTGGCTACTTTCTCTGCTGCCTTATCAAGAGCTTGATGAAGTTGCGATAGAGCTTGACCAAAGTCCTCTTCAGAAGGGCTGGCAGCTCGAACAAACTCCACCAATTCTTCTATTTTAAAGCCAGCCCTGTGGGTTGCACCTTCTAAATCCCAAGCTCGAGGTTCTTCTTGGGTCCGTTCATCCATCATGTGGTGGAAGGTCTTGACCTTATTGAAATGATAGTCACGGCTGACAAAAACTTTTTCTGAAGCCAAAACACCAAAATGTTCCAAGGCCTTGTGTATTCCGTCTTGCTGATTGCTAGTGGTAATGTGTTTGGCAACTTCCTTGACACTGCTACTACCATTTCCCATAGCGACCGACATACCGACACCAGCCAGCATTTCAAGGTCATTATCTGAGTCACCAAAAGCCATGACTTGGTTGAGGTCAAAGCCATATTCTTTCCCAACTCGGCGTATGCCTTCCAATTTAGAGTTTCCTTGATTGATGACATCTGCTGCAAAAGGATTGCTACGTGTCAATTTCAAGTCTTCAAAATCAGCCGCCGCCTTCTCAGATTCTTCCGGTGTCATCAGCATCAAAACTTGGTAAATAGGCTGATTCATCAGATGAAGCAGGTCTTCTTCCTTTTGGGGAACAACCTTGCTGACCATGCGATTAAAGGAATGACTCACCGTCCGAGTTAAGACAGAGGGAACGAAGCGACTGATTCGTTGAGAAAAAGAACCCAGACCAAAAGACATGATTTTAGAACCCAGCATGGCATCCTTGGTCCCTAGGGCAATCTCCTTGCCCTCTTTTTTAGCATAAGCAATTAGATGGCGCAAATGTAACTTGGAAATTGGGCTCGTGAACAAGACTCTTTCTTTATTAAAGATATACTGGCCATTGTAGGTTACCGCAAAATCCAGATCCAAATCGTCCATCAATTCCTTAACAAAAAAAGGTCCTCGCCCTGTCGCTACGCCGACAAGCACCCCTTGTTCTTTGACAATCTTAATCGCGTCCTTAGTGGATTTCAAAACACTCTTGCGATCGTTAACCAAGGTTCCATCGATATCAAAAAAAACAGCTTTGACTTCCATCCTATCCCAATCTCCCCTTTTGTGATACAATGATTATACCACATTTCAGAAAGAGTGAGTAAATCATGCCTAAGAAAATCCTTGTTTTACATACAGGTGGGACTATTTCCATGCAGGCCGATGCTTCTGGCGCTGTTGTGACGAGTTCAGATAATCCCATGAATCATGTGTCCAACCCACTTGAAGGAATCCAAGTCCACGCCTTAGACTTTTTTAACCTGCCAAGCCCCCATATCAAACCCAAACATATGCTGGCCCTCTACCAAAAAATGAAAGAGGAAGCAGATAATTACGATGGGGTGGTGATTACACACGGGACCGATACTTTAGAGGAAACAGCCTATTTCCTTGATACCATGGAAGTTCCCCATATGCCTATCGTTCTAACAGGTGCCATGCGCAGCTCCAACGAACTCGGTAGCGACGGTGTTTATAACTATCTGAGTGCTTTACGGGTGGCTAGCGATGACAGGGCTGCTGACAAAGGAGTTTTGGTCGTTATGAACGATGAAATCCACGCTGCCAAGTATGTCACCAAAACACATACGACCAACGTCAGCACCTTCCAGACTCCAACACACGGGCCACTTGGCCTGATTATGAAACAGGAAATACTCTACTTTAAAACAGCTGAACCTCGTGTCCGCTTTGACCTTGATCACATACAAGGATTAGTCCCTATCATCTCGGCTTATGCTGGTATGACAGATGAGCTGATTGATATGCTGGATTTGGAACAATTGGACGGTTTGATTATCCAAGCCTTCGGAGCTGGTAATATTCCCAAAGAAACGGCTCAAAAATTAGAAAGCCTTCTGCAAAAAGGAATCCCAGTCGCTCTGGTATCACGATGCTTTAACGGTATTGCCGAGCCTGTTTATGCCTACCAGGGTGGAGGCGTACAGTTGCAAAAGGCAGGTGTCTTCTTTGTTAAAGAACTCAATGCCCAAAAAGCCCGCTTGAAACTCCTCATTGCCCTCAATGCCGGACTAAAAGGACAAGCTTTGAAAGACTATATGGAAGGCTAATACTCTTCGAAAATCTCTTCAAACCGCATCAGCTTCCATCTGCAACCTCAAAACAGTGCCTTGAGCTGACTTCGTCAGTTCTATCTGCAACCTCAAAACAGTGTGTTGAGCTGACTTCGTCAGTTTCATCTACAACCTCAAAAACATGTTTTGAGCTGACTTCGTCAGTTCTATCTGCAACCTCAAAACAGTGCCTTGAGCTGACTTCGTCAGTTCTATCTGCAACCTCAAAACAGTGTGTTGAGCTGACTTCGTCAGTTTCATCTACAACCTCAAAGCAGTGTGTTGCGCAGCCTTTAACCAGCCGCCTAGTCCGCTCTGTGGTATTCATTGAGTCGACATCTCTTGTTTAAGAGCACAAAATCAGGAAATCTTCTCGATTCCCTGATTTTTTCTATTTACGTTTTCGTGTTGAACGACGTTCTGTCAATCCATGAGGTAAGAGAACTTCACGTTCTTCCAACTCTTCCTTGTGCATAATCTTAGTCAACATACGCATACTAATGGCACCAAGGTCATAAAGAGGTTGAGCAATCGTTGTCAAGTTTGGACGGGTAAAGCGTGAGATTTGTGAATCATCACTAGTAATAATTTCAAATTCTTCTGGTACAGAAACACCCTTATCAGCCAAACCGTTCAAGACTCCTGCTGCCAACTCATCACCTGTCACAACTGCTGCAGTTGCATTTGATGAAATCAAACGCTCTGCCAAGGCGTAACCATCATCATAGCTATACTTAGATTCAAATACCAAACCCTCACTATAAGCGATTCCTGCTTTTTTCAAGGCTTCCTTGTAGCCAACTAAACGAACCTTACCATTGATGTCATCCACTAGCGGACCGCTAACGAAAGCAATACGCTCATTTTCTTTAGCAAGGTAACTCACTGCATCAATCGTTGCTTGCTTATAGTCAATATTGACACTTGGCAACTGGTGCTCAACATCGACAGTTCCTGCGAGAACAATCGGAGTACGTGAACGCGAAAATTCTGAGCGAATTTTATCTGTCAAGTGATAACCCATAAAGATAATGCCATCTACCTGCTTTGAAAAGAGAGTATTGACAACAGAAACTTCTTTCTCGTTATCTTCATCGCTATTAGCTAGGACAATATTGTATTTGTACATTTCTGCAATATCATCAATCCCCTTGGCCAAACTCGAAAAATAACCATTGGTAATATTTGGAATCACGACACCGACAGTGGTTGTCTTTTTACTTGCAAGACCACGCGCCACAGCGTTTGGACGGTAATCCAAACGGTCAATCACCTCAAGCACTTTTTTACGGGTGTTCTCTTTTACATTCTTATTGCCATTGACTACACGGCTAACCGTCGCCATTGAAACTCCTGCTTCACGGGCGACATCATAAATCGTTACTGTATCGTCTGTATTCATTCTATTTCCTTTCTATATCATACCTCACGAGACTCCAAAAAAAGAGGCGGTATGAAAATTTCGTTTTCATGCTTCTACTTATTCCATTTTATCACTAATTGTAAACACTTTCAAGTATTTTTTGAAGATTGTTTGAAAAAATTTCAGAGAAAACTATGTTTGAAAGTTCTATAATGAAGTTAGCCACCCAGTCTTCCTAAAAATTAGATAGTTCAACTAGCTTATAGCTAGTCCTCAATTTCATTTGATAAGAGGCTTGAAGCTGTTATAGGCATAAGAAAACACCTCTGTGTTATACTTGTTGTTCAACCAAAAACACAAGAAAGGCACAGAGATGCAAAACATTTATACTACAAAAGGCAAACATTTGACAATCGATAGCCATCGCTTAATCGAACGATGGAAAAAGGAAGGGAAATCAAATAGAGAAATTGCCTCTCTACTTGGAAAAGCTCCTCAAACTATCCATACTGAAATCAAGCGTGGGACAGTCCGACAATGTCTTGGAAAAGGGCGCTTTAAAGAGGTTTATTCTGCCGACTATGCTCAACAGTCTTATGAAAATCATCGCAAGCGCTCGGTCAAGAAATCAAGCTTAACCAAGGAACTAATACTCTTCGAAAATCAAAGAGCAAACCACGTCAGCTTCACCTTGCCATACGTATGGTTACTGACTTCGTCAGTTTTATCTGCAACCTCAAAGCTGTACTTTGAGCAACCTGTGGCTAGCTTCCTAGTTTGCTCTTTGATTTTCATTGAGTATAAAGGAAAAGATTCTCCACTACCATAACCAAAAGTTTTCTCCTGAAATGATGATCAAGGCTAAGGGAGTTAATGTGGATACCCTAGCGAAATAGATTGACTACCGAATCCCATATTGTTTGAGCTTTTTCCTTAATCTTAGCATCCGAGATAGCCCGACTAGCCTCATCTACTAGACTTTGCGCACGTCCTCGAATATCAGACAAATTATCATCTGTCTGGCTATTATCATTAGTTTGTACTTGTCTTTTTGTGTTAGCTGGTGCAATTCCATTTTTCTTATATGCATTTTCAACTGTAAAGGTACTTCCTGGCGTATAAGGTAAAATGGTATTTGCAATATTTCTAAAGACATGGGCTGCACCGTTTGAAGTAGATCCTGCTAGATAGTGATTTTCATCAGTGGTCGGAAAACCAAGCCAGTGACTAATCACTACATCCGGAGTATAACCAATTACCCACTGGTCACTTGTGTATTCAGGATTAAAAACTGCTTCGGTTGTACCAGTTTTCCCTGCCATGACATAGTCTGCAGGTGATGAACTAACACCAGTTCCGTTGGTGAACGTCCCCAACATCATACTGGTCATCTTGTCAGCTACAGCTTTATCAAGCACCCGTTTTTGTGAATTTTTATGGCTTGCAATAACCTGTCCACTAGCATTTTCAATTCTACTAATAAAATGAGCTTCCGGCATTAAACCTTCATTTGCAAAGGCAGCATATGCTTGAGCCATTTGCAGAGGATTGGTTTCGACACCACTTCCCAAGGCGACGCCAAGAACACGGTCGACCTTTTCCATGTTGAGTCCGAATTTTTCTCCTGCCTCAAAAGCCTTATCAAGGCCCAAATCATTAACAGTGGCAACAGCAGGTAGATTAAGCGATTCTGCCAAGGCTTGATACATAGGAACTTCTCGACTCGTTTTGATTCCTGCATAGTTATCAACCTTATAGCTGTTATACTGCATGGTATGGTTATCCAAGAGCTTATTCAAAGCCCAACCTGCCTCAACTGCTGGCGTATAAACAACTAAAGGCTTAATTGTAGAACCAGGGCTACGTTTTGATTGGGTTGCATAGTTGAAATTCCGGAATCCAGTTTTATCATTGTCAGCAACTTGACCGACAACTCCACGAACTCCTCCTGTTTTCGGTTCAAGAGCTACACTTCCTGATTGTGCAAATGTTCCATCCTCTGCTCTCGGAAATAGCGATGTATTTTCATAGACAACCTGCATATTTGCTTGGTAGTTTTGATCCAGCTCTGTATAAATGCGGTAACCATTATTGACAATCTCTTCCTCTGTTAGATTATACTTGGAAACAGCTTCATTAACCACAGCATCAAAGTAAGAAGGATAGCGGTAATCTGAAATTTTTCCTTCATACTTATCGTGCAATTGCGAAGTCATATCAACTTCTGCAGCTTCAGTTTCTTGATTTTTATCAATATATCCCGCTGCAACCATATTTTGCAAAACAGTATCGCGACGATTGGTAGAATCCTCTACGGAATTCAAAGGATTATACAGTTCCGGCCCTTTGAGCATCCCTGCCAGAGTCGCAGCTTGATCCAAACTCACTTCTGATGCAGAAACTCCAAAGTATTTCTTACTCGCATCTTCTACACCCCACACACCATTTCCAAAATAGGCGTTGTTAAGATACATAGTTAGGATCTGATTTTTGCTATATTTTTTAGTCAATTCTAAAGCCAAGAAAAATTCTTTTGCTTTTCTCTCAACAGTTTGATCCTGTGACAAATAGGCGTTTTTAGCCAGCTGTTGGGTAATAGTAGAACCACCACCTGAACGACCAGCAGTGACAATAGCCAAGAAGAAACGGCCGTAGTTAATCCCGTCGTTTTTATAGAAAGAACGATCTTCTGTCGCAATAACAGCATTCTGCAAGTTTTTACTGATGTCAGTCAGTTCAACGTAGGTTCCTTTTTGACCAGACAAGGCACCAGCCTCTTTTTCTTCACGGTCAAAAATGATAGTCCGAGTTTTCAAGGCGTTTTGCAAATCATTGACATTGGTTGACTTGGCTACAGCAAACAAATAGGTTCCAACTAGTAATCCTGCACTCAAACCTAGTATAAGAACAATCTTTGTTAGGTGATAGCGACGCCAGAATTTTCGAATTGGACCCACTTGGGCTAATTTTTTTCGATCACTACGAGAGCGACGTAAGCTAGTAGAATCAGAGTCCTCTAGTTCACTTGTTTCTTTTTTAAAAAGAGAAAGAAATTTCTCGAATAATTTATCTAATTTCATGCGTTTATTTTATCATCTTCATCATAGGAAGACAAGAATTTAGCTATTTTCTATCCAAATAGGGCTTTTTTTGTTACAATATCTGTATGAAATTCACATTTACATTACCCGCCTCTTTACCTCCAATGACGGTTAAGCAATTACTAGAGGAACAACTCCTCATCCCTAGAAAAATCCGTCATTTTTTGAGAATCAAGAAACATATTTTGATAAACCAAGAAGAAGTTCACTGGAACGAGATGGTAAATCCTGGAGATATTTGCCAGTTAACTTTTGACAAGGAAGATTATCCCGAAAAAGAAATCCCTTGGGGCAACCCAGACTTAATTCAAGAAGTCTATCAAGATCAACACTTGGTTATTGTGAACAAACCTGAGGGTATGAAAACGCATGGTAATCAGCCAAACGAAATCGCCCTTCTTAACCATGTCAGTGCCTATGTTGGCCAAACCTGCTATGTCGTTCACCGCCTGGATATGGAAACCAGTGGTTTGATTCTCTTTGCCAAAAATCCTTTTATCCTGCCCATTCTCAATCGCTTATTGGAGAAAAAAGAGATTTCTAGGGAATATTGGGCTCTAGTTGATGGAAATGCCAACCGTAAAGAGCTTGTTTTCAGAGACAAAATTGGACGTGATCGCCATGATCGTAGAAAAAGAATAGTTGATGCAAAAAATGGGCAATATGCTGAAACGCATGTAAGCAGATTAAAGCAATTCTCAAATAAGACTTCCTTGGTTCGTTGCAAACTAAAGACAGGGCGAACCCATCAGATTCGTGTCCACCTTTCCCATCATAACTCCCCGATCCTAGGCGACCCTCTCTATAATAGTAAATCAAAAACAAGTCGGCTTATGCTTCATGCCTTTCGACTGTCCTTTACCCATCCGCTTACATTAGAGAAATTAAGCTTCACTGCCCTCTCGAATACTTTTGAAAAAGAATTAAAAAAGAATGGATGATTGTGTCATCCATTTTTCCATATAAGAAAAGCAAGACCAAGAGGCCTTGCTTTTTATCGACTCAAGAATTATTTAGCGATTTTTGCGAAGTATTCAAGAGTACGAACAAGTTGTGCAGTGTATGACATTTCGTTGTCGTACCATGATACAACTTTAACCAATTGTTTACCGTCAACGTCAAGAACTTTAGTTTGAGTTGCGTCAAACAATGAACCGTAAGACATACCTACGATATCTGAAGATACGATTGGATCTTCTGTGTAACCGTATGATTCGTTTGAAGCTACTTTCATAGCTGCGTTCACTTCATCAACAGTAACGTTCTTTTCAAGAACTGCTACCAATTCAGTTACAGAACCTGTTGGAACAGGAACACGTTGAGCAGCTCCATCCAATTTACCGTTCAATTCAGGGATAACCAAACCGATTGCTTTAGCAGCACCAGTTGAGTTAGGAACGATGTTAGCTGCAGCAGCACGAGCACGGCGAAGGTCACCTTTACGGTGTGGTCCATCAAGAACCATTTGGTCACCAGTGTAACCGTGGATAGTAGTCATCAAACCTTCAACGATACCGAAGTTGTCATGAAGAGCTTTAGCCATTGGAGCCAAACAGTTTGTAGTACATGAAGCACCTGAGATAACTGTTTCAGTACCATCAAGAACGTCATGGTTAGTGTTAAATACAACTGTTTTAACATCTGATCCACCAGGAGCAGTGATAACAACTTTCTTAGCACCACCAGCGTGCAAGTGTTTTTCAGCAGCTGCTTTAGTAGCAAAGAAACCAGTTGCTTCAAGAACGATGTCTACACCGTCGTTAGCCCAGTCGATTTGTTCTGGATCACGTTCAGCAGAAACTTTAACGAATTTACCGTTAACTTCGAATCCACCTTCTTTAACTTCAACAGTACCGTCGAAACGACCTTGAGTTGTGTCGTATTTCAACAAGTGTGCAAGCATAACTGGATCTGTAAGGTCGTTGATGCGTGTAACTTCAACACCTTCTACGTTTTGGATACGACGGAAAGCAAGACGACCGATACGTCCGAAACCGTTAATACCAACTTTAACTACCATTAGTGATTTCCTCCTTATGAAAATCATGAAATTTTTATTGTGAAAAGAGTAACTTGAATCACTACAAATCACCTTTCAACAAACCTATTATATAACTATTTAAGTTTAATTGCAAGTACGGACATTGTTTTTCTATGTTAGTTTCTTTTTTAAACTGTAAATCAAGTAATCCCTTACTATTCATATCGTAGCGATTCTACAGGATCCATTTTACTAATTTTACGCGCCGGGAAGTAAGCTGATACATAACCAAGCAAGAGAGCGAAAGCTAGAGTTCCTAAAACAGATAACAAATTTAATTCAAAAACCTTCGTGATGGATGGGTAAAAGTGACTTACAATCGCATTCGCCAAACTTCCCACCCCTTGTGCAACCAAAAATGCCAGCAGCAAGGCGATTCCTACAATCCAGATAGCCTCGTAAATAAAAATTCCTTTGACATCACGATTTTGATAACCAACTGCCTTCATGACACCTATTTCCTTAGAACGTTGCATGATATTGATGTAAATAATGATACCAATCATGACCGCTGCTACCACAATAGCTTGTGATGAAAGTACAATCAACAATCCCTGAATGACACGAATAAAAGTAATCACAATATCAAGAACCTTCTGTTGAGAAAGAACAGTATACTTCTTGTTTTTCTGCAATTCTTCTGTTATCGCTTTTGTCTGTGATGGATCTTTGAGTTCCAAGATAAAATAAGATACAGCTTTTGTAAATCCAGCCTCTTTCAAAATCGTTTCCATTTGATGAGACGGCATGAAACTATTGCTGTCCTCCATGTCATCTTCATCATTGATCACACGCACAATCTTTGTTTGAAATTGAGCAGTCTTGCTAGCTTCGGCAGCATTTTCTACAATACTTGCTGAGACTGATTTGCCAATAAGATCAGTAGCTGTCAGATTGTTTCCTGTCTGTTCATTCCAATTTTTTAGTAAACTGCTTGGAATCGTCAAGCCCTGTTCATTTGCATCAGTATAGAGGGAGCCAGCTAATACTTTGTCCGCCTCATTACTACTAACAGAAATACTTGTATCCTCATATAGACTCACTACTTGAGCATAAGAAGGCATCGTTTGACTCAGATCCATTTCTTGACCATCTATAGTAATATTTGACATGATCATCCCAAAAGGACTCTCCAAATATTTAATAGCTTCTTTTCCAACTGTATCCGTGATATAGTTCTTATCATCTTGGTTCAAGAAGCCTCGTCCAACATTTTTTGTGTTTAAAGCAATCTGAACTTGAGAAGGGATTTGACCTCCATTCGTATTTTCATCAATCATCGAAATCAATGCATTTCCCAAGCCGAAAGAAATTAAGACTCCTACAAAACCGATTGAGGTTGCTAGCGCAATCAATAGGTTACGCCACTTTCTTTCCAGAAAGTTATTTAAAGAAAGTTTGAATTTATTTTTCAATGATAATCCTTTATTTTTTGACTTCTTCAACGACTTCACCATCCTTCATTTTGATAATCACATCTGCATATTCGGCAACCTCTGGATTATGGGTTACAATCAATACTGTTTTCCCTGTTTGGGCTAAATTTTTAAATACCTCCAATACCTTTTCTTGGGATTGAGAATCCAGCGAACCCGTTGGCTCATCTGCTACAATCATATCAGGCTGATTCACCAAAGCACGCGCTATTGCTACACGTTGCTTTTGTCCGCCAGAAAGTTGTTTAACATTTTTAGCTACAAAAGGCTCCATGCCCAAGTTACTTAATTGCTCCTTTGCAATCATTGTCATCTCCCTGTCAGATAAATCTTTGACATAGAGAGGTAGCTTGACATTGTCCAAGACAGACTGATGAGGAATGAGGTTAAAGTTTTGAAACACAAATCCAATCTTGTTTTTACGAAATTGAGTTAGTTCAATCTCTGATAAGTCACGGAGGGATTCCCCTTTAAACTCTAAATCTCCTTCATATTGTCTATCTAAACCACTGATGATATTGAGTAGACTGGTTTTGCCACAGCCTGACGGACCATAAATCGCTGTAATTTTACCTTTTGCAATCTGCAGGTTTATATTTCTTAGAGCCTGCTCTTGATGTTTACCGTCCAAAGTGTAAAACTTTGAAATATTTTTAATGGATAAAATGGACATGATTATCTCCTTTAATTACTTTTGACAACATATGTCGATATAAACTACAATAAATAATACTGATATAAACTATATTTAACAATATCAAGCCCCATAAACCAAATAGTTTAATTTGATTGAATAATAAGCAAACCATAATTGGTACGAAGCGAATAATGCACAACGTTATCCTTGTATTTATAGGAATTGAAAAAGCATCTAATTCTTTCGCATTCTTGAAATGATACTTTCTAAATATAATTATCTCTAACATTTGTATCCCTTGGCATAAAAAATATGCTAGAGAAACTCCGAAAAGAAATAGGGAAATATCTATAAAACCGTACCCCAGATAATTTAAAAAGAAATATAGCGAGATCGACGGAACTAAGATACTAATAAAATTTAAAGACCAAATTCTTTTTTTTATAAACCTATTAAGATTGACCCCCACAGCCTTAAGATAAGGGAAGTCCTTATTTAAAGTAAGAAAATAAAAATTTATCCCTTTATTGCTAAAAAATACTGTCCCTGAAAATAAAGCTGTATTCAATATCATCGCTTTATTCGAGATATCAATTCCTAAAAAATCTGGTAAAACCAACCACATGAACATAAACATAAAAGTTGAAAATACAGGTATAGTCATCGCTTTAAACACCGTCAAACCATCAACGACAGATAATAAATAGGTCATACTGAACGATTTTTTAAACCTTGGCCTAACATACCTGATTTTCGGTATAAAAAATATACTATTAAGTAAAAAAACAAGTAGACACGCAAATATTCCTAAAGAAATATCATAGAAAAAAATAACTACTAAGATGGGGGAAACTAGAATTAAATTCTTTAAAAATACTATATTCCAAAATTCTCTCCCTGTGACATTGAAAAATATCCTCATTGTACTCTCTGTTTTAGTTTTTAAAACATAAATATTTTCATAAATTATTCCTAATAACAAAATTGCAGGAACAAGTATTTTTACTAATTCAAAGTATGATAGGATACCCCAAATTTGATTTGCACTTAATAGCTTATAAACTTCTTGTTTAGCAAAACAAAATATAAAAATCAAACTAACAGATGAAAAAAAATATTTGTAGGTCGATTGAAGCAACGATAATTCCTTAACATTATTCGAATCATTCCAGTATCCCTGTCGAGATAGGAATAATAGAGTAATAGAATAATAAAACTTTTCCATATAACTTTCCTCTACAAAGAAATAATCTGATCAACTGTCGGTAAAATTTCTTGCCTCTCGTGACTTACAATAATGAAGTGTTTGCCTAGATTTATCTTTTGCTCCATCAATTGAAGCAGATTTTCAACCGAAATTTGATCTAAACCTGATAAAGGTTCATCCATAACATACAAGTCCGAATCCAATAAAAATGCTGCTATAAGCATTACTTTTTTCTTTTCTCCTAATGACAATGATTGAATTGTTTGTGTCATTAATTTCTCATTCAAATAAAATTGTTCTCGTAATTCTCTTAACCGTTCTTCGAACAAATTTGTTTCAATAAAAAATTGTTTCTGTAAAAATCCGAATAATAAATTAGGAGATAAACCAATGAAATAGTTGTCCGAAGAATCTGGAACATAGCTAACTTTTTCTTCAAAAATCAATGAGCCAGAATGTGGTTGAACAATTCCTAGTAATACTTTCAATAATGTTGACTTTCCTGAGCCATTTTTTCCAGTAATCAGTGTAAGACCTGAATTTGAAGTATCAAAAGAAATATTGTTAAACAGTATCCTACTATTTATCCTATACGAAATGTTCTCTACTTTCATTTTTTCTCCTTTTATATTAATTTCTAATTTTACTAATATTTTATGTAAAAATCAACTCTGTTCTATTAATTTCTAAACTAGAACCACTGTTTAACCCAGCCCCAAATTGCTGTTAAAATCCAGTCAATAATAATCCATCTGATAATTCTCCATACGAAGCTCCACATAATAATTCCTCCTATTTACTAAACCATTGTTTAACCCAGCCCCAGATAGCTTCCCATATCAAACTAATCAGAATCCATTTTATAATTCTCCATACCCAACGCCACATTTATTCTTTCTCCTTTTCTGTGATTCCTACTTTAATCTTCTGAAAAAATCAATATTCCTAAATGTCCTGTTATTCTCCAACGTCATATCAAGTCCCTCATTTACTTCTCGTACAATAATAAGTGCATTATTTGCTATACCGACTAATGGATAGATTTTTAATATCTGGGGTTTTATTGTAATCAAATCCAATAAATAGCCGTTAACTCTTATTTCCGCTTGAAGAAGAGTTGATAGCGTTTGTCGAATGAGCAGTACATCTCCAACTTCTGACATGCTAGGCAATAAAACATTATTTATTCGTTCAAATTCTAGCATGCTTCTCACCTTCATAAAAATAGCAACGATTGTCTATTTCCACCAAAGCAACGTTCCTAAAAGTGAAAAAAACTTAACCATCTTTAACTACCTCCTTTTATATAAATGAAGTTAATGATAAATTACATTATTCAATAACTTTTCAAGTAAACAAAAATTAGTAAACTTCTTGCTTACACATTGGATTATATCAGTTTATAAAAAATTCTCCAATGACAGAAATGTCACTATTTTATTTAAACTGGTAAAATTAGAGTAAAAAGCTATCTAAACTAGTATTCAAAAATATCACATTTCTCAAAATATAATATAAATTAGACTAGACAAAAATTCAATTCAAAGCTAATATTTAAAACGTCTTTCCATAATAAAAGGCATAATATCAAAGTTTTTGTATGACTGATATTATGCCTTTTATTGTGAAAACATTTACTTCGTTTTCTACTGTCAAGTTTTCCTTAGACTCTTTTATTATCCTTACTCCATTCCTTATCTAAACTAACGATTAACTTCTCATTGCCAAACATCCTCGCCATCATTTTTGCTTCTTCATACTTTTGTTTTGCCGTATCATAATCAGTCCGAAGATAATATTTCCACTCCACCATCAAGACAATCGGTTGTTTTTGAAAATCTCGTGTTTTTTCAGAAATCCAATTAAGTTTTTCCACAGCTAACTTAAATAACTCTAAGTCATTCAATAATTCACAACTTCCCAGCCCTGCAAATAATACATCACGAACAAGAAATAAATCGTCCGTACTGCTATTTTCTACGTTATCACATACTTTTTGAAACATTAATTGAAGTTTCTGCTGTTCGCTAATAGATAACTGTCCTTTTTTTATATTTTCTAAATAACTACACAAAAAATACAATCTAATTTTTAAAAGATCTGAAAAGGAAAATTCTCTTTGATTCCATAGTTCCTCAAAAGATTCATCTAAAAGCGCTATCCCATACTGTTCATTATCCGTCGCTCTCACTGCATCTATAGCTTGAAGACAATCCACTATCATCTTCTCATCACGTGGCAAATCATCATAAAAATTCTCAAAAATCTCATCGAAATATTCTTCCTTTTGTTCCTGCAACTCCTTGTCTCCATAGTCAGGATGATGTAAAAGAAAGTACTTTAATTCTTGGTAACGCTTGGGTAATTCCTTATAATCTGGCATCAAGACGTAGGACGGAATTTCTAATCTATCTGCAATATATTCTAGTGTTTTTATCGTCGGGCGAAATTCTCCTTTTTCGATTCTCACCAACTGACGGACTGATAATTCGGATTCATCCCCGCAAAAAACTGGACGACTAAGGCCTTTCTCCTCTCTTAAAAGTCGCACTTTATCCCCTAACTCATTTATCTTGTTCATTTGCCCCTCGCATGATTATAAAAGATTTGATTTTCAAATAAATATATGCGATGATTATACCATTTTTCAAATAGAATTACAAAAAAGAGACAGGAAATTCCTGCCTCTAGGCTGATAACAATTATTTACGGCGTCCTGGTCTTTCTTTGTAGCCATAGTAAGCATCTTCGATGATTTCTTGCATGTGGTCAACCATTGGAAGACGTGGGTTAGCTGGTGAACATTGATCTTCATAAGCAAGGAAGGCCAATTCACGAGAATGTTCTTTCCATTCTTTTTCATCAATTCCTTGTGCTTTGAAGTTCATTTGGATACCTACGCGCTCACCAAGTTCGTAGACAGCTTTTGCGTAAGATTCCACACCTTCTTCTGGAGTAGAAGCTGGAAGACCAAGCATGCGTGCGATATCTTGGTATTTTTCATCTGCACGGTAGTAGTTGTACTTAGGCCATGTTGCTGTCTTGGCTGGACGTGTACCGTTGTAGCGGATGACGTATGGAAGCAAGATAGCATTTGTACGACCGTGGATTGTGTGGAATTGGGCACCAATCTTATGGGCCATTGAGTGAGAAATACCTAGGAAGGCATTGGCAAAGGCCATACCAGCAATAGTTGAAGCGTTGTGCATTTTTTCACGTGAATGGAAGTCTGCATTCTTAACTGAGCTTTCAAGGTTTTCGAATACAAGCTTGATGGCTTGAAGTGCAAGACCGTCAGTGTAGTCGCTAGCCATTTGTGATACGTAAGCTTCAGTCGCGTGGGTCAATACGTCCATACCAGTGTCCGCAGCAACAAATCCAGGAACTGTCAATACCAAAGCAGGGTCTACGATTGCCACAGTTGGTGTCAATGAGTAGTCAGCGATTGGGTATTTACGGTTATTCGCTTTATCAGAGATAACGGCAAATGGTGTTACTTCAGACCCTGTACCAGATGTAGTTGGAATCGCGATGAATTTAGTCTTCTTACCAAGCAATGGGAATTTGAAGGCACGTTTACGGATATCCATGAATTTTTGGACAAGGTCACGGAAGTCCACTTCTGGTTGTTCGTAGAAGAGCCACATTACTTTAGCAGCATCCATTGGAGATCCACCACCGAGAGCGATGATTGTATCTGGTTTGAAGGCACGCATAATCTCAGTACCACGGTTTACAGTTGTGATATCTGGATCTGGTTCTACATCAGCAAAGATTTGGTAAACAACCTTATTGCGACGAAGGTCAAGTTGTTCGATGATACGATCAAGGAAACCAAGCTCTACCATGGCATGGTCAGTAACGATCATGACACGTTCAACGTCACGACATTTTTGAAGGTATTGAATTGAATCACGTTCAAAGTATGTTTTTGAAGGAAGTTTCATCCATTGCATGTTATTTCTCCGTCTTCCGACTTTTTTGATATTCAAGAGGTTAATGGCACTAACGTTATCCCCAACTGAGTTGCGTCCGTAAGAACCACATCCAAGTGTCAATGATGGCAAGAAGGCATTGTAAACGTCCCCGATACCACCGAAAGTAGAAGGTGAGTTACAGATAACACGAATAGCTTTAACAGCTTTACCAAATTCTTTAGTCAATTCTTCGTCAGCTGTGTGGATGGCTGCTGAGTGTCCAAGACCGTTAAATTCAACCATTTGACGAGCCTTAGTAATACCATCTTCACGGCTTTCAGATTTCAAAACTGCGATAACTGGTGATAATTTTTCACGAGTCAATGGCTCGTTTTCACCAACTTCTTTACATTCTGCAGCAAGAATGTTTGTTCCTTCTGGAACTGTAAATCCTGCTTGCTCTGCAATCCAAGTTGCTGGTTTACCAACGATGTCAGCGTTCAATTTCGCACCAGCACAGTTTTTGCTGTTTGCTTTCACGCCGAAGCAGAATTCTTCAAGAAGAGCTTTTTCTTTTTTGTTTACAAAGTAAGTGTGGTAAGATTTGAACTCTGCTACAAATTCATCGTAAATTTCTTTATCAATGATAACCGCTTGTTCAGATGCACAGACCATACCATTATCAAATGATTTAGACATGACGATATCGTGTGCTGCTTGACGAATGTTTGCTGATTTTTCAACATAAGCTGGCACGTTTCCGGCACCTACCCCAAGAGCTGGTTTACCACATGAGTATGCGGCTTTAACCATGGCATTACCACCTGTTGCAAGGATTGTTGCAATACCTTCGTGGTTCATAAGGGCACTAGTTGCTTCCATAGATGGTTCAGTAATCCATTGCACACAGTTTTCAGGAGCACCAGCTGCGATAGCTGCATCGCGGACGATACGTGCCGCATGAGCAGATGATTCTTGTGCTGATGGGTGGAAGGCAAAGACGATTGGGTTACGTGTCTTCAATGAAATCAATGATTTGAAGATTGCTGTTGATGTTGGGTTTGTTGTAGGAGTGATACCACAAACAACACCAACTGGTTCAGCAATAAGGGTTAAACCTGTTACATCGTCTTCTTCGATAACGCCAACTGTCTTAGTATGACGCATGTTGTTTACTACGTGTTCACAAGCAAACAAGTTCTTAGTCGCTTTGTCTTCAAATACACCACGTCCTGTTTCTTCATAGGCATGTAGAGCCAATTCTCCGTGGGCATCCAAAGCTGCCACTGACGCTTTAGCTACGATGTAGTCGACCTGTTCTTGATCGAGTTTACGCATTTCCTCAAGAGCAACTAGAGCTTTTTGCACCAAGCCATCTACGTGTTTTTCAGCAGCGAGTTTCTTTTCCTCTGGTGTCACAGTTTTTTTATCAGCCATATTTTCCTCCATAGCTATCAAGGATTTAATCCTTTGTTAATTTTTTCACAAGTTTATTATAACGCATTATTTATATTTTGTAAACAGTTTCATAAGTATTTCACAAAGAATTTTTAGCACCTTGTGAAATGTTTGTTATTTTCTTTTCTTAGCAAGCTTTTCTTTTAAAGTTTGTGAAATTTATTTCAAATGTTTTTTATTTCACAAACTTGCTTGGAAGAGGAGCTTGGAAAGATAGGGATTTGCAGGTAAGCGCTTACTTTGTAATTCTAACAATGCCTCCTTTGATAAGGAGGCTTTATTTTTGTTGAAAAACGCCTTGTTTAAAAGTCCCTTCATAAACGACTTCTTGTTCTGTTGTTAGTTTTCCTTTTCCTTCAGCCTGACCATTTACAAAATCACCTTCGTAGGTCCAGCCTTCTTTGGATTGAAAGGTGCCTTTTCCGTTGAAGGCTCCATTGTTGAAACCACCTGTATATTGGTCCCCATTTTGGAAGGTAATGGTTCCTTGGCCATTCATTTTACCACGTACAAGACTACCGTCGTAAACAATCGTTCCATTATCAAGCTTTAGAACACCTTTTCCGGGAATATTTAGAAAAAAGACGAGTACAGCACAGAAAACAATGGCAACTACTGCTAAAAGCTCTAAACGTGGACGAGTCAGATACACTCGATACTTTTCGTAAACATTCTTAAGATTTTCCACCTTCACTCTCCTTTTCTAAACGTTCTAACCAAGCTTGACAGCCCTCTTGAACACGCTGATAGGTTTCCTCAAAATCTCCTGTATACCAAGGATCTGGAACACTTTCAGATGCAAATGAGTAAATCTTATCTTGACAGTCTGCTGGACACATCTGACGTAAGTCAGAAACATTTGAAGCATCCATGCCGATAATATAATCAAAGGCTTCAAAATCTTCCTTACTAATCTGAAGCGATGTCTTGCCTTTGTCATAAGGAATCTCATACTGTTGCAAAATTCCCTGAGTCCCCTTATGAATCGGATTGCCATGTTCCCAAGAGGACGTCGCTCGACTTTGGATTTCGTAGTTATCTGTCATCGATTTCATCACAAACTCGGCCATAGGGCTACGGCAAATATTTCCTAGACAGACAAAGACTAGTTTTTTCATCCCATTTCCTTTCTTTTATAGAAAAACGGGAGTTCGTAATCCCGTCTTATTTTTCAATTGCGCCTTCTAGTGAAGCTGTTTCTTTCAGCGGTAATACGGTCTTGATAGCAGCTAATTCAAAAGTCAAGTAAACTCCATCTACATCAAGAACAATTGTTCCCTTCTCCGTATCTACTTCATCGACTGTTCCGTAAAGTCCACCGATTGTAATCACTTCATAGCCTTTTTGCAGCTTATTTAAGCTTTCCATACGTTTTTTTGCTTGTTTCTTTTGAGAACGTTGCGTAAAGAACATCAAGCCCAACATAAGGGCTAGCATGATTAAAAATGTATAATTTGGATTCATTCGTTTCTCCTTTGTCTTTTACATAGGACTACTATATCAAATTTCAGCTACTTTTACAAGATTGTACCTTGCTTTTCTAGTAAGAAAAACCAGAGCTTGCGCCCTGATTTTTAGGATTATTTCAAGTTTTGAACAACTTTTACAAGATTTTCTACAGTAAAGCCATATTCTGCCAATACTTTTGGTGCTGGGGCAGAGGCTCCGAAGGTATCAATACCGAGAACGGCACCATCAAGACCAACGTATTTGTACCAGTTTTGAGTTGCACCCATTTCGACTGCAACACGACGGCGAACTGCATTTGGAAGAATTTCTTCCTTGTAAGCTGCATCTTGTTTATCAAAGACATCTGTAGATGGCATGCTGACTACGCGGACTTTTTCACCTTGACTAGCCAATTCTTTGGCAGCTGAGACAGCAAGATTAACCTCTGAGCCTGTCGCAATCAAGATGGTATCAAAGTCTGCTGCATTTTCATAGACAACATAGGCACCTTTTGCAACCTTGTCGAAGTCTGTTCCCTCTTCAACAGTCAAATTCTGACGTGTCAAGACAAGGGCAGTTGGCGTTCTCTTACTTGTCACTGCAAGGTACCAAGCTGCTTGTGTTTCACGCGCGTCTGCTGGACGGAAAACATTCAGATTTGGCATGGCACGAAGACCTGCCAAATGTTCCACCGGTTCATGCGTTGGACCGTCTTCTCCAACTGCGATTGAATCGTGAGTAAAGACATAAGTCACAGGAAGTCCTTGCAAGGCTGACAAGCGAACAGCTGCCTTCACATAGTCAGAGAAGACGAAGAAAGTTCCACCGTATACACGAAGTCCACCGTGAAGAGCCATCCCGTTCAAAATCGTTCCCATTGCAAATTCACGAACACCAAACTGAATGTTACGGTTCAAGCGATTGGCATCGTCTTGAAGTCCGTCAGTCTTGATATAAGTCATGTTTGAGTGAGCTAGGTCAGCTGATCCACCTAGGAAGGTTGGTAATTTAGCCGCCACAACATTCAAGGCATCTTGGCTTGAATTACGAGTTGCTTGAGAGAAGCCATTTTCTAAAGCTGGGAAGTCTGCTGGAGTCACTTTAACTGGATCACGTCCATCGATGATGGCTTCTACTTCTGCAGCTAATTCTGGATGAGCCTCTTTATAGTCAGCAACTAATTTTGTCCAAGCTTCATAAGCTGATGCGCCACGGTCTGCAACATGTTCTTTGAAATCAGCATAAACTTGTTCTGGGATTTCAAATGGTTCGTAGTCCCAACCGAGAGCTTGACGAGTAGCTGCAGTTTCATCTGCTCCAAGAGGAGCACCGTGTACGGCATTAGTTCCTTGTTTATTTGGAGAACCGTATCCAATGACAGTCTTCACTTCAATCAAAGATGGTTTGCCTGAAGCTTTAGCTGTTTCGATAGCAGCATGGATAGCTTCCAAGTCTGTTCCATCTTCAACCAAGGCAGTATGCCAACCGTAGGCATTGTAACGGTCACGAACACTTTCTGTAAAGGAATCCTTTGTCTCACCATCCAAGTTGATGTCATTTGAATCATAAAGAACAACCAACTTATCCAGTTTTTGCAAACCTGCGTATGAAGCTGCCTCGCTTGAGACACCTTCCATCAAGTCTCCGTCTCCACAGATAACGTAAGTATAGTGGTCAAAGATATTGTAGCCTTCGCGGTTATATTTAGCTGCCAAGAAACGTTCTGCTTGCGCAAAACCAGTAGCAGTTGAAATCCCTTGCCCTAGAGGACCTGTCGTAGCATCAATCCCTGCTGTATGACCAAATTCTGGGTGACCTGGTGTTTTTGAACCCCATTGACGGAAGCTCTTAATCTCATCCATGCTGACATCTTCAAAACCAGAAAGGTGCAGAAGAGCATAAAGGAGCATTGAACCATGACCAGCTGAAAGAATAAAGCGGTCGCGGTTAATCCAGTTTGGTTGAGCTGGATTGATACGAAGTTGTTTTGTAAAGAGGCTGTAAGCCATCGGAGCTGCTCCCATAACCACACCTGGGTGACCTGAGTTGGCTTTGTTGATAGCGTCAATACCTAGGAAACGAATTGCATTAACAGATAGATTTGACATAGAATTTCCTTTCTATTTGAGGTGATTATTGGATCACACATTCTATTTTACTATTATATGAAAAAATACATAGAATAGCAATTAAACAATTCGACGCTAGATAAGTCTCGTGACTTCTACCCTCTGGTCGCCTGATAGTAGGGAAGTAAACGTTCATAAGCTTCATCTAATTTTTCTAAAATCACTTCCAATGATTGATTTTCAATAAAAGAAACATCTGCCTTAACTAAAACTTTTCGGATTTCTTGACTGCCTACCTTCTCGACTAAGATCTGACGATTTTCTTCGTTCGCCTCCCACCGTTGACTTTGACCATCAGAGTAGGCTAGATAATAAATCCCTTCTACAACTGGAACTTCTAATACCTTGGTTTGTTTCTCCAAAGTTTGCTCATCTTTCTTGCGCTCGATAAAACTAACTTCTAGTGAGACACCAAAATCAGAGGGTACTCCATACAAACGAAGAGCCATCATAGGTTCTGTCACTTGTCCGTCTCTCTGTAGATAGACCCAAAAATGTGGTCGCAAACGCTGCGCTTGATTCATCCACTGGCTAGTCTGTTGGAGTTGCCATTCTGGATGGCTTGCTTGAAAGGCTTTAGCCAGTTCTGTAAAAGCCTTTCGAGCCTCTTGGCCTTTGTGGCGCAATTCCAGCATTTTCTCTCGCTCTGCTCCTGCTTTGTCAGGATTACGGTACTGCAAACCAGCAAAGTCTAAATAATCTCTTATCTTATTCAACATTAGTTTAATCTCCTCTAGCTAGCAAAAAATCAGGTCAAGCCTGATTTTGTTTATTCTGTATCTACAACGACATAGCGATTTGGCTCATCACCCTCAGAATAACTAGTCACGCCATCCATACGTGAAATAATACGGTGGATAATCTTGCGTTCACTATTCGACATGGGATCTGTTTGATGACTACGCCCTTCTTCTAAAACACGAATCGCCAATTTTTGCGCATAGGTCTGCAAGACTTCTGCACGGTGTTCGACATAATCATTGACATTGATTGTAATGTAGAAGGTTCTTGAATAGCGATTATAAAGATAATTTTGAGCCAATAGTTGCAAGGCCTTCAAAACTTTACCATGATAACCGATAATACGACCTGGTTCATTGGTATCAATTTGTAGATTGATGCTACGACGGTTATAGTCATTTGAAAGTGTGGCTTCAACATCCATGTCATCCACAATCGCTTGAACATAGGCAGTCACATCCGTAGCCACCTGGGCAATATCAAAGCTCGGTTCAACTTTCAAGCCCATCTCTGTCAAGTCTTGATTTTCAGTTTGGTCTTGCTCAGTTTCAAGGTCATCAGCGCCCGCTTCTTCCCTCATCGCTTCCTCGATTTGAAGTTCATTTAAAATCTCAATGTGACCAGTTTCTTCCAAGATAGTGCTGGCATGTCTTTCATGTTTTAAGATTTCAGCCTTGACTTCATCAGAAATACCTTGACCTTCCTCTTCAATCTTTTTAATCACCTCTACAACATGACCCAAATCAACAGTTGCTTCACTAACTGTTTTAACAGGCTCATTCAAATCATTGATTTTTTTCGGAACACCTTTTACTGCCTGTTGGTTTGCTTTGACAACAGTCGTTTCACTAATAGCTTCAATGTCAACCTGGGCTGGTTTTTTACCAAATAAACCAAGAAAGCCTTTTTTCTCCCTGGAAATGACTTTAATATGTGCCTTCTTCCTTGGAATATCTAATTTTTTCAGTCCTTTTTGGATTGCTTCTTCAACAGTTGAACCTGTAAATACTACCATTACCAGATTCCTCCTTATTATTTCGTTTTCTGAGCCTTTTTCTTGGCTTTTCTTTTTCTATTTTCCAAATCTTTCTGTGCCTGAACTACCGCCTCGCGCTCTGCGATAATCTTGAATGGATTGTTCAAGAAATAGGTTTGCAAGACTTGATAAGCATTGGACACTGTCCAGTATAGGGCGACTCCACCTGGCGCATAAACTGCAAAGATAAAAATCAAGACCGGAATACCGTACATCATCACCGTCGTAGCTCCATTACGCTCAGACAAGGCTTTGTTGGACAACCAAGTACTTAAAAAGGTAAATACTGCTGCTAAAATCGGAAGCACAAATGTTGTATCCACACCACCAAGGTTAATCCATAAGAAATGACCTGTCTTTAAAAAGTCAACTCTTGATAGAGCTTGGAACAAGGCCAAAATAACCGGCATCTGAATCAAAATCGGCCAAAGAGAATCTGACTGTCTGACACCCATTTCTTTAAAGACTTTACGCATTTCTTGCTCTAGCTTGGTTCTGCTCTCCATATCTCGACCTGGATATTGTTCTCGCAACGCCTTAATGCGTGGCTGAGCTTCCTGCATTTTCCTAGAAGCCACCATTTGCACCTGAAAGACTGGCAAGAGGACTGTACGAATCAAGATTGTAAAGAGAATAATCCCCACTCCGATACTGATATCAAACGATAAAAAGCGAATGATTTCCGCAAAGAAGTAAACAAATTTACTCCAAAAATCAGTCGAATCTGCCGTAATATCGCTAGTTGTCCCATTAGTCGCACAAGCTGTCATGATTAATAGAGACAGTCCTAGCAAACTAGTCAACTGTAGTTTCTTTTTCACTCCCATTTCCTTCCTGGTAAATCTTTGATAATTTTAATACGTGGAGTAGATTTTTCTCCATCTCTGCGTATCCCAAGGTTTCGACTCCTTTTCGAGCAATGACAACAAAGTCGACATCTTCTACCAGACTCCCTTTTGCATTCTGGATAATATGTCGAATTCGTCGCTTGATTTGATTTCTAGTGACGGCATTCCCCAGTTTTTTGCTAACTGATAGACCTACTCGAAAATGGTTTTTCTGGTTTTCTAGTTGGTAGACAACAAATTTGCGATTGGCAAAACTTGTCCCCTCCTTGAAAATCGCCTTAAAATCTTTCTCTCTTTTTACACGAAAGTTTTTCTTCAAAACTCAACTCCATCTATTAAATTACTACTATTATACCATATTTTTCAAAAAAGCCAATCATAGCAAGGTTTTGGACAATTTCATCAGAAAAAGGAGCAGGAAAATCTCTTTCCCAACTCCTTGTACGGAATATTTTTACTAGTTTTACTTATTTTTTCAAGCGTTCAACGTCACGGGCAATAACTAGCTCTTCATCTGTTGGAATAACCAATACACGGATCTTCGCTGCCTCTGTTGAGATGTCTCCTGTCACACCAAAGACGTTCTTTTCTGGGTCAACATCACAGCCAAACCAAGAGATACCTGAGATAACATCTTCACGTACATCGGTTGCATTTTCTCCTACACCCGCTGTAAAGATAATAGCATCTGCTCCGTTTAGGACTGCGAGGTATTGACCGATATGTTTTTGGATACGATCAATATAGATTTCATAGGCCAAGGTAGCATCATGATCTCCTGCTTCTTTCGCAGCAATCACATCACGCATATCACTAGATTTACCTGAGACACCCATAAGCCCTGATTCACGATTAAGGACGCGACTAATGTCTTCAGGCGTGTTAAAGTCCTCTGTATATTGCATTAAATAAGGAATAATAGCTGGGTCAATATCTCCTGTACGAGTACCCATCATCACACCACCAAGTGGAGTGAAGCCCATTGAAGTATCGACAGATTGACCACCTTTAACGGCTGTAATAGAAGCACCATTACCGATGTGGCAAGTAATCAATTTCAAATCCTCTAATGGACGTCCCAATAGTTTTGCAGCTTCTCCTGCTACAAACTGGTGACTTGTGCCGTGGGCACCGTATTTACGAACCTTGTTTTCTGTGTAATATTTTGTTGGTAGAGGGTAACGATAAGCTTTCTCTGGCATACTTGTGTGGAATGAAGTATCAAAAACAACTACACTGGTAATGTCTGGCAACAATTCCTTGAAGGCACGAACACCTGCCGCATTGGCTGGATTGTGAAGAGGAGCCAACAAGCTCAACTCTTCAACTTTTTCTAAAACATCTCCCTCAACGACTGTTGATTCTTTAAAATATTCTCCGCCGGCAACAACACGATGTCCAACACCTGTAATCTCATCATAAGCCTTGATAATATCGAAACGAATCAAGTCATCCAATAAGATTTTAACAGCTTGAGTGTGATTTTCGATATCCAAAATTTGTTGTTCAGAACGGCCATCAAATTTTACAGTTGAAATTGAATCTTTCAAACCGATACGTTCAATCAAACCTTTGGCTAACACTTTTTCTTCTGGCATTAAGTATAATTGCCATTTCAAACTTGAACTTCCCGCATTGATTGCAATTGTTTTTGTCATAACACGATACCCCTTTTTAAGCGTTTTCATCTATTATAACAAAATCTATTTTATATTTCAGTATCTTGAGTCCATTTTTGAAAATTTTCTTTAAATTTCATTAAAACACTTGCATCTTGCAAGCTAGCAAGTGGATAAACAAAGGGTTCTACTGCTATTTCATTTTTCTTCTGTAAGATAAAAATAGTCTTAGATTGTTTAGAACTGGCAAAGAGATTTTCAGGTAAACTAATCATAGCAACCAGACTTGCTTCTTCTTTCAACCAGCCTTTCAACAAGTCACTTTGAGGACTGGTCAACAAATCACTCGGAGCGAGAAAAATAGCATATCCATCTGACTTGAGGTACTTAAGCCCTTGTTCCATGAGCAAGTGATGGGCGTAAGTATGTTCTTGACTAGAAGCAACTTGATGGCGCGACGCAACGGCATCATCAGGATAATAGCCGACAGGCAAGTCGCTGATGACCACGTCGCTTTCTTTGAGCATTTGTGGACGAACAGCATCTCCTTGGACAAAGCCAGCCTGCAAACCAATTACATCTGCCATGCTTGCTGCCAAATCAATCAGCAAATCATCCACTTCCATTCCCAAGTAATCCACCTTTTTATCAAGCGAGGTCAAGAAAGTAGCGCCTAGAATTCCCATCCCGGAACCCATTTCGAGGATCGTAATCTCCTTCTCTTTAAACAGCTCTTCCACAATAAACACCAAAAGTAAAGCAATGGTATCTGGTGTAAACTGGTGATTGGCCTGTAGGGGCTCTGTCTGCCCAGCCTTCATCAAGAGAAACTGGTAGGTCTTGAGCCATTCTTCTTTGCGAAGCGCTAAGCGTTTAAGGGCATGATTGTTCTCCTTGACCTGCTCTAACTCAGTCTCACAATCCAGATAGATGCTGTTTTGCTCCACCAAGGCGTCATAAAAGTTGGTCGCCAAATCACTTTGGATGACTTGGACATTCTCTAGTAAATAGGTATAAGCTTGTTCAATTTTTTCAAAATCCATATTCCTATCTTATCAAATTTCCCTTCTTTTTTCCATCCTTATAGAAAGTCCTATATGAAAGAGTATAAATGACAAGTTGGGCATCTAAATCTGATAACAAAAGTTTTTCTATAGACCCTTGGCAGGGATGTTTATTCCGACAAATGGTCATAGAAATATAGCCGCCCAACTTCCCTAGAGAAAAAACGAAGCATGAATTGACTTACTATTTTTACAGAGTTTTCCAAGTGTTATACTAAGTTTCCATTTATATCTTTTCCCATTTTCCCAACAAAATTTTAAAGAGTTTTTATTTATTAGACTTCCTGTGAAACAAAAATATGATACAATAAAATTATGAAGCAAGTAAACAACTAACTGATGCACGATTTAAGCTCCTGGTTGGTGTTCAGCGCACGACTTTTGAAGAGATGTTAGCTGTATTAAAAACAGCTTATCAAGGTAAACACGCAAAAGGGGGACGAAAACTCAAATTAAGCCTAGAAGACCTTCTTATGGCCACTCTTCAATATTTGCGAGAATATCGAACTTATGAACAAATTGCGGCTGATTTTGGTATTCACGAAAGCAACTTAACCCATCGGAGTCAATGGGTTGAAGTAACTCTTGTTCAAAGTGGTTTTACGATTTCAAGAACTCCTCTCAGTTCTGAGGACACGGTAATGATTGATGCGACGGAAGTAAAAATCAATCGCCCTAAAAAAACAATTAGAGAATTATTCTGGTAAAAAGAAATGCCGCGCTATGAAGGTTCAAGCAATTGTCACAAGTCAAGGGAGAATTGTTTTTTGGAGATCACTGTGAACTATTGTCACGATATGAAGTTGTTCAAAATGAGTCGCAGAAATATCGGACAAGCTGGTAAAATCTTGGCTGACAGTGCTTATCAAGGACTCATGAAGATATATCCTCAAGCACAAACTCCGAGGAAATCAAGTAAACTTAAGCCATTAACTCTTGAAGACAAAGCCTGTAACCATGCACTATCTAAGGAGAGCAGCAAGGTTGAGAATATTTTTGCCACAGTAAAAACGTTTAAAATGTTTTCAACAACCTATCGAAATCATCGTAAACGCTTCGGATTACGAATGAATTCGATTGCTGGCATTATCAATCATGAACTAGGATTCTAGTTTTGCAGGAAGTCTAATAATGAAAATAAAGGACTAAAGTAATAACTCTAAATATATCTGATTTTTATAGGACATTTCATAAAAAATCTACATACCTAGAGTCCTATTTAGTTATGTATCCTACATAAAGAGAACGGAATTAATTATCATGAAATTATCTTTGTATAGTGAAGTTGACCATTACCATTCTTTAAGTTCTTATTCTTTAAATGATATTACACATACTGATACCCCAAAAAATATTATTGAAAAGTCTAAAGAAGATAAGTATAGATACCCAATAGTAATACTTAATAAAGACCATAAAGTAATTGGATTTTTTTGCCTACACCTAAACACGGGTCCTAAAGAGTATGGCTATTATCAAAATGATTATGCGCTTATTAGAGGATTTTCTATTGATGATAATTTCAGAAAGCAAGGATATGGTTCTAATGCTCTGAATGAAATATTTGAGTTCATAGACTTAACTTTAAAATTAGAAATTAACCATATTGTATTAGCTGTAAATGAGAAAAATATATTGGCTCAAAAAGCATATAGAAATTCCGGTTTTTTTGTTGTGAAAAAAGATTTAGAAGGAAAAAGGGGGAAATTAATTATTATGGAGAAAAGCAGAAACTAGTGTCATTGCTAGTTTCTGCTTTTCTCTAAGTCTGCTATAAATTTAGTATTCTATCTTATTTACATATTTTGAGAGAAATAATCTATATACTAAACTTTTATGTTTATAATTCATTCCTTTCGTTTCACTCAAGGTACAATACAGAATGAAAAAGTGTTGTGCTCTTTATTTTGTTTTATAATAATAGTGAGAAAGCCTATCACTACTACAAATCACGGGGAGGTGAATAAGTAAGTGGTACAGCCACTACCTCGCATTTTTATAGGTGTCATTCTTTCCATCAAGCACAAGAACTGTGACTAGGAGCACGTAAACTTATAATTGAATAAGCGACTCGTTTGTGAAAGGAAAGAATAGTCAAGGGATAGGCAGACTCAAATTTGGTGAAGGGAGACCCCTCATGTTAAAAGCCAAATTTCAATTTAAAAAATTTTAAAATTTGTTTCGTATTTACTACTCCTTGCCTTTATATTGGATTGATTAACAGAACCTTTCGCGATGTTCCTTAGTAACTTCTTTGTACTAGAAAAATTTAAAAATTCGGATAGGTATCTACCCCGATTATTCATACAAGAAGCATCCAAAATTTCTTTGTCTGATAGAAGATCAATCTGTTTCTCGACTGCTTGACAAACCAAGTTTGCAAGGAAGATATTTTTAGACGAATCGAAAGTTTCTGCTTTGTGGTTAAAATCATGTTTCATGTTTTTAGTTTAGCACAAAGTAGTTTGATTGGCTAGGAATTCTCTTTCTTTTCTGGTTTTTTCTTCTCCGCTTTTTCGCTTGAATCGGTCGCTACCTCTTCCTTTTTATCTCTTTTCTCTTCTTTGATTTTGACGGAAGGAAACAGAAACTCATATTGACTCTTAGGCGTGCGAACCCTCGTCACTAAGCCAGTTTTCTTGTTTTGATAGCTTACCTGACCTAGATTAAAAACCTGTTCCCCACTTTCTTGCTCGGCTTTATACTTGGTTCGTTTAGCCATGGCAAAAGCAACCAACTTTTCTTTATTTAAAGCATAGTCTCGATGGTGGGCGACTTGTCGGTTCAAGTAAAATTGTAACAAAAGACTAAAGATGGCTGCCATGGTGACTGCATAAAGGAGAACACCCGCTTTAACTTTTTTCTTTTTCCACACGATAGATGAACTCCCTTTCTAAGCCTTTTTGGAACTGGAAACGAAAACGAACCAGTTGATTGTCCTCTGTAATCTGAGCGGATTTGAGGCCATAAACCATAGGTTGATAACCTCGTCCACTGGCATCAGTTTTTCGAAAATCATCCGATTTTGACTTACCTATCGCAATTTCCTTGCCATCCTGCTTCATATAGAGGCGGTTGCCCTCCACTTTTTCGAACTGCGAACGGTCTAATTCTGCCTCCAACTGGTCCACAAACAAGAGCCACTCCTTTTGTTCGCTTTGTTGCTGGTAGCGAACTTCTGAAATGAGAAGCTGACTCATAGCTTGAAAGAGAAGTAAACTTCCACTGATGACAATGAGGGCAATCAGGGATTCTAACAGGGTAAAAGCCTTGACCTTATGGCTCTTTGATTGCCAACAACTGTTCTGAACCATGGTAGACCTCCAATCCCTTTTCACTAGAAAACACCTGAATCTCAACTCCGTTGATGTTTACCTGATTTTGACCTGTCTGCAGAGCCATCTTAGCTACCCTCAAGACTTCTTCCTTTTGCAAAACTTTTGCTTCTTCTTGCCTATTTTTCTGAATTTGTCCCAAAAGGAGCGTCGCAATGCTGGCAAAGATAGCTAAAGCAACCACTGCTTCCAGTAAAATCACTGCCCTAATTTTTTGTTTCCTTAATGCGTTTAATTTTTCCATTTCCTAGATATAATTGATAACGAATCATTCCTTTACTGGTCTGAAATTCAACCTTAGCCAGAGACGAATTGCCCCCAGCTCGGTCAAATGTGATACTTTGTCCCGATGGTGCCTGAATCCCTTTAGGAACTGTCAACTTTTGACTGCCATTACTGATCGTCTGCCCATCTAAGTTTAGACTAGTCTTTTGCTGACTGGCTACACTGCGTTTTTGGGTTTCCCGATAGAGTTCTTCAAACTCCATAAAGAAAATCTGCTCCTCTACCGCTGCAAAAGTGGACTGAACAGAGCCTGACAAGCCCAAGGCAAGGATACTCACAAGACCCAAAACCAATAGACTTTCAAACATGGTAAATGCCTTAATCTGCAACGGTTTGACTGGTATTTTGTTTAGCATGGTATTCTTTATAAGCTTTAGCTTGCTCTTCTGTGATTCGCCCATCTGCTTGTAACTTACTTAAGCTAGCATCTTCATTTTTATCTAAGCTATAAAGCTCTGCCTGGCTTTCCACCACCTTAACAACAGCAGCTTTTCCTTTATCGTTGACTGCTTCTTTTTGCTTGGTCAGATTAGGTACAAAGAGTAAGAGAAGCACACTGATGATGAGCAAGACCACCAACATCTCCACAAGTGTGAAAGCTTTAACCTTAGCTTTTTTCAAGAATGTTATCATTTTTTTCATGTTAAAAATTTACCTCCATATTTTGATACATGGGCATCAGCATTGCCGCATAAAGTAAAACGATAATCAGTGCCACAAAGATAAAGACCAGTGGCTGCACCAGATTCATGGTGCGGTTGACTCGGGTAAAAAAGGTTTCCCAAGTTTTTTCAGCATAGATTTCCAACTCACTACCCAGCTTGGACTTGACTTCCCCATACTCGATGATGAGGCTCAACTCCTTCTTAAAGAAAGGATAGGTTGCTATGGTTTGAGAAAATTCGCGGCCACTTTGTAGGGATTGAGCTAGGTCTTGACCGATTTCTTTAAAGAGCTGTGAACCTTGTTCCTGCATGATCTGAAAAATCTGCGTCAGCTCCATTCCCTGCGAAATCATATTCCCCCACTCACGCGCATAATAGGCTGTCAAATAGGTCTGCACAAAGATTCCAAGAAAGGGAAGGCGTGCTAAGATAGAAAAGACGCGCATCTTAGAACTTCTTTTATAAAAAGTTAGTGCTAAAAGGGCAAGTATGGAAACAAACCCTACCATGCCTAGAAAGATTTGTGGCAGATTGCCAATGATTTGGGTGGCAATATTGCTACTATCCAGTTGTGGTAGTAGGTAGTTCCGTAGCCCCAGCATGATTAAGAGAAGAAAACCTAGCAAAATCAAAGGATAAGTCGCTACTTCAATTAGTTTTTTCTTAACCTTGGCCAGATTGTCCAGATACTCTTCTATCTTTCCCAAACTCAGGTGGAGATTTCCATGGACTTCCGCTAGGGATAACTGAGTGACAATGGCACTTGAAAAACCCAAACTTTCCATCATTTCTGAGAATGATTTTCCTTGAGACAAACCCGTGAGCATCTGGGTCACACACTGCTTATCCAACAAGGCACTCCTATCTAAAAAGGAGATAGTCTCCACCAGATGAAAACCGCTGGAAAAGAGATTGTTAAACAGGGTGATGATATTTTTTTGCTTAGCTGTAGCTAATTTTTTCCGTTTCAGCCTGAAGACTTGTGATATGTCCATCTTTAAAAAGCTGGTCAATCTGTTCATTCCAGCTAGTTGGCTGGTGTTCTTGATAGCCTTTGTTTGCAAAGTCAACGATTCCTCCTCCCCCGATTAATCTCTGGTAGCAGACTCCTTGCAGAACGACTGCTAATTCTTCCTCACTCACACCCAACTCCAGCAAGCGCTCATAAACACCTCGAATACTCTTGGCGTGAATGGTTGAAAAGACTGTCGCCCCTGTCAAACTGGCTCTGACCACTGCACGCGCCGTCTCGCTGTCCCGAATTTCTCCGATAATCAAGAGGTCTGGCCGATGACGTAAGGAAAGTTTTATCAGATTTTCATAGGTTAGTCCGATTGCCTCATTCAACTGTAATTGGAGCATGTCATCCTGCTTGATTTCGACAGGATCTTCGATGGACATAACTTGCTGTCCTTTAAAGAGAGATTTAGCCAATTCGTGCATTAAGGTTGTCTTACCACTGCCGACTGGACCAGCAAAAAGATAGAGTCCCCGTTGCCTGTACTGCTTGCCCAGTTCTTCAATATCCTGAAACCAAAAATGCAACTCCTGCTTCTCATCATGCAACAAACGAATGACTAAACTCTCATGCCCTCGATAATCACCTACAGTAGATAAACGTAGGGACGCCATCTTCTGATCATATTCATAATCACAGGAACCAAGTTGACTGCGTCGCTTTTCTCCCACATTCATACCCGCCACAAACTTAAAGTGACTGATGACGGCCGCAAATTTTTCAAAGTCATAACAACCGATTTTACAGCGCTCATCTCCGACTCTCATATGAAGCTCATAGGCGTCTAACTTGGGGACAAAATAAATGTCTTGCGCTCCTTTTTTCCGAGCCGAACGAATGATTTCTTGTGCAATTTCTTGAACCATACTTACCTCCTCACCTATACTATTCGCAAAGATTTGGGAAAATAAAAAAAGCAACTCCAAAAAAGTTACTTTTTCTCTATTTTAATTTCATACGGCAAGAACGATGCCTTTCCCGACCGGTTTGTTTTTCATAGCCTGGGCGTAGTTTTTCATCTGGGATAACCTGCTCATCCTGCAAAAGAGCCAAAGAATGGTATTGTTGTAAATAGTCATCACATTCATCACACCAGCGTTGGTCTTCTGGATCCCAAAAAATGGTCATCAAGTCACTTCTGCTTTTATAAAGAGGGGATTCTTGTTCTAATTTAAACCAGCAAGTTTTGTAGTATTTGAGAGCATCATAATACTGGTCAAATTTCTTACTTGCTACAATATCTTCTTCCCAACCTTCTAAGAACCACCACGGTTCAAAATCTCCGTACATTTCTATAACACGATACATATTCATTCATTCCTTTGTACCGTATATTATAACCAATTCCGCCAGACAAGAAAAGAAATATGCTCATTCTTAATTTTTTGATAAAAAATCCAGTCATCTGATGGATGACTGAATTTCTATTTGCTTGTGTTCCAAAATCTTTTTACTACCTAGGCTTCAGAAATATCGTTTTCGATGATGACCTTAATTGCATGGTGGTCTGCTGCCTTACTGAAGACTTCATAGGCTTTTTCAATTTCACTGAGTTTGAAATAGTGAGTTACCAATTTTTCTGGTTCAATCTTATGACTTTCAAGTGCTTTCAACAATTGTGGAGTTGTATTTGTAGATACCAAACCAGTTGTTACATTGATGTTGCGAATCCAAAGTTTGTCTAAATCAAATTCAACTGGTTTACCATGTACACCACAGTTGGCAACTGTTCCGTCTACACCAATAATCTTTTGACAGAAATCAAATGTTGCAGGAATACCAACAGCTTCGATAGCGACATCTACACCACGGCCATCTGTCAAATCATAAATTTCTTTAATGGCTTTTTCAGGGTCTGAAGAATTAACCTTGTGAGTCGCACCAAATGATACAGCAGTTTCCAAGCGGTTATCGTCTAAGTCCACCATAATCAATTTAGCTGGTGAGTAGAATTGAGCTGTTAAAAGAGCAGCCAATCCAACTGGACCTGAACCAATAATGGCTACGCTGCAACCAGGTTCTACTTCCCCTTTCAAGACACCAATTTCATATCCAGTAGGTAGAATGTCTGATAGCATAACCAAGGCTTCATCTGACAAGTCTTCTGGAGTGTGGTAAAGAGTATTATCTGCATGAGGGACACGTAGATATTCAGCCTGCATACCATCAATTAAGTGACCGAAAATCCAGCCCCCTTCGTCTTCACAGTGGGCATAAATTCCTTTTTTACAGTAGTAGCATTTACCACAGGCACAGACACAAGAAATCAAGACCTTGTCGCCTTTTTTGAAGTTAGAAACTCCTTCCCCAACTTCTTCAACAATCCCAATCCCTTCGTGACCAAGAATGGTACCACTTTGGCAAGCAGGAACATCCCCTTTGATAATATGGAGGTCTGTTCCACAAATAGTGGTTTTTACGATACGCACAATAGCGTCTGTTGGCTTACGAATAACTGGTTTGTCTACATCAACAAAAGAAGCAAGTCCTGGTTTAACATAAGTATAGGCTTTCATAAAGCACTCCTCCGTTTTTTTATTTGTACTATTTATAATATAATTGTAAACCTTTTCATTTGCTTGTTCAAGATTTTTTGTGATATTTTTAACTTTTTCATTTACCGGTAAAGTAATATAGATAAAAAAGCAGAAGCTAGTCTCTAACTTCTGCCTTCTCTCTTATGCTTGATAACGTTTCACACCGTCTAGGTAGGTTGCTACCAATTCCAAATCTTTATCTAGTACGATAAAGTCAGCATCGTAGCCTTCACGGATTTGACCACAGACATCATCGATGTGAACGGATTTTGCTGGGTTGAGGCTGGCCATCATGACCGCTTCGTGTGGATTTGCAATACCCCACTCGACTACATTTCTCATACCATCTTTAAGTTTGAGGATAGAACCTGCCAAATTACCAGTAGATTTGAGACGTGCAGTTCCATTTGCTACTACAACAGGGAATTCTCCCAACATATAGTCACCGTCTTCAAGCCCACCAGCTGTCATACAGTCCGTAATAAGAGCGATGTTTTCTGTCCCCTTTTGCTTAAGTAAAATCTCACAAGCTTTTGGATCTACGTGATAACCATCACAAATCAATTCTGCGTAAGTATGTGGGAGCTCATACATAGCTCCTACCATACCGAGTTCGCGGTGTGTTAAACCACGCATCCCATTATAGGCATGTACCCATACACTAGCTCCAGCATCAACTGCCTTCTTAGCTTGTTCAAATGTCGCATCTGAGTGTCCAAGTGCAACTGTCACACCTTCACCTGTAATAGTACGTACAAAATCTTCCACCCCATCACGTTCTGGTGCAATAGCGATCTTATTTAGCATCCCTTTTGCAGCATCCTGCCAAGAATGAAACTCCTCAACACCCGGGTCTCTCATATAAGTTGGATTTTGTGCCCCCTTAAAAGTTTCTGTGAAATATGGACCTTCATAATAAATCCCACGAATCTTAGCACCTGTTGCTTCTTTATAATGGTTTCCAAGATTTTCAGTGACTGCAAGCAATTGCTCATAAGTGGCTGTTAAAGTTGTGGGCAAGAAACTGGTAACACCGGTACTAAGAAGTCCTTCACTCATAGTATGCAATGTCCCTTCAATGTTGTTGTCCATCACATCTACACCTGCATATCCATGAATATGAGTATCCACAAGACCTGGTGCAATGCTATAACCTGTATAGTCAATCACCTCTGCTCCTTCAGGAATTTGCTCTACATGTTTTCCAAACTTGCCGTCCACAAGTTCCAAGTATCCACCACGACGAACCCCGTGTGGGTAGAAAAATTGATCTGCTTTAATATAGTTAGGCATAATGTTAACCTCCTTAAAAGATTGATTCTACAATTTATTATGTCAATTACATTATAAACCTTTCTTTTTTATTTGTAAATGGTATAGACCTATTTTCTAGAGATATTTTAAAAGAGCTGGATTTCTCCAACTCTTTTCTCTGTAATACAGGTTATTTTGATTTGACTGGTTTGTCTTGAGCTGTTTGCAAGGCTGTAGCAATGGTATCTGCATACAATTTTGCTCCTACTTCAATAGTGCTAGTGTCACTTCCGAAATGGACTTGGTCTGTTCCTGCCCAGATTTCTGGATGCTCTTTCGCAACTTGATTCCAATCTGCTATCGTAATGTAAGGTGTCTTCTCTGCCAATTCTCTCATATAGGCAGCCGCCTTCTCAACGATGGCATAGGTCTCTTTTGTCTTATCTCCCTCATAAGGAGTCACCAAAACCATATGATGGCCCTTAGGAAGATTTTTCACGATACTGTCCCAGTCTTCCTTGTAATTTTCAGGATTATTTACCCCAGTCGCAATGACCACCATCTTAGGTAAAAATTTATTCTGGCTATTGTTTAGCATGATTTCATTGGCATTCTTGGTTGTTCTGCTGACCTGAGCATTTATCTGTGCTCCTGGAAGGGCTGTCTGCAAAGCTGTATTTGCCCTTAAAGCCACTGAGTCACCAATTAACATAGTACCATCAGCAATCCCCAAACTATCAGCTTCTGCTCGTTCTGCCATCACTTTTGTTTGGGCAATATTTGTTGCAGCTTGCTTCAAGCCATTGACAGTTAAATCTGTCTCAAACGCTCCCACTTGTGGTGCCAACAGAGTTACTAAGAAGACAATGAAGGCCAAGATTCCTGTACTTGTTGCAAGAATTGCGTGAATATAAGGCAGGGGACGAAGAGTTTGTATAATAGGTGTGTTCTTGCCTGCAATCCACGGCTCCAATACATAGAATGATAGGCTAGCAAAGCCATAAGAAAAAATCAAAGTCAGTAATACAGCAAGAAGATTTGATGTCAACTGTGAAAAAATGATATAGAAAGGCCAATGGAAAAGATAAACCGCATAGCTAGTATCCGCTAAAAAGCTGATCATCTTTGGCTCCTGCACGTTAGGAGTCTTTTCATGTAAGACACGCGCCGCCAGAATCATAGCAAGAGCTGCAAGGCTGGCAAGCAAGAAGCCAATAAGATAGGCAAAGAGATAGGTAAATTTGACAAAGAAGGTCAAAATGAGTAAGAAGGCAAAACCTCCTGCAAAAATCAACAGGGTCTTTCGTAAATCCCAGATTTTATCCAACTGCTTGACGAGGGAAGTCGTCTGACGAACGCCTACAATAGTTGCTAGGATACTTCCCAAAAAGAATGGATAGACATGAGTTAAACTGGAGAAGTAAACAGAGGAATAAGAGGTTACTAGAAAACTACCAATAAACATGGAGAAGAAGCTGATCAAGAAGGCAGTGGCAGATAAAAGAAAAACCATCCCCTTCAACTGACCATTTGATTTAGCCTGTTTAGATAAGAACCAAACTGCCAATCCCCAAAGAATATAGTAGTGAACCTCAACGGCCAAGCTCCAATTATGAACAAACAAATGAGGAATGAACTGAGATTCATAACTCCCACCTGTTAGAAGTTCATAGAAGTTGGTCATAAAGCCTAAGACACCTGCAATCTGACCCCCAATTCCAGCTACATAATCTTGTCGAACTAAGAAAGTAAAGGGCATGGTTACCAAGACCATCAAAACCACAGGTGGAACAATCCGATAAAAGCGTCTCCTAAAAAATCCAATCAAGTCAATCTCGTGATTCTTAGAAAATTCTTCGATGAGTAGAGCCGTAATCAGGAAGCCTGAAAACGTGAAAAAGACATCTACCCCGAAAAAACCTCCAGGAAAGATGGTCTGAAAGAAGTGATACAAGAGTACCAAAAGTAAACCTATAATCCTAATCAAGGAAAACCATTTAATGCGCATACGAGTTTATTCTTCCTTTCATTGTACACTTTATTCTATCAAAAAAAGAAGAAAAATCCTAAGAGAAAACTTAGGATTTTTAGCTTATATCAATTCCATTTTAGAAATTGCGTCCTGACTTATTATAGCCATATTTTTCCACAAAATACTCACGAAATTCCAAGAGATTGTCAGCCATGATGGCTTGTCGCACTTGCTTCATCAGGTTGAGTAAGAAGTAAAGATTGTGGTAGCTAGTCAAGCGGATACCAAAGGTTTCATCGGCCTTGAGCAGGTGACGAAGGTAGGCGCGTGTATAGTTCTTACATGTGTAGCAATCACACTCAGGATCCAGTGGCGTAAAGTCCTCAGCAAACTGGGCATTCTTGACAACCAAACGCCCCTGACTGGTCATACAAGTTCCGTTACGAGCAATACGAGTCGGCAGGACGCAGTCAAACATATCCACCCCACGAATCACACCATCAATCAAGCTATCTGGTGCTCCGACCCCCATCAAATAGCGAGGTTTATTTTCAGGTAGCAATTGAGTTGTAAAGTCCAAGACTGCATTCATCTCTTCATGGGTTTCTCCCACTGCCAAACCACCGATAGAGTAGCCTGGAAAATCCATGCTGACAAGGTCATGAGCCGATTGGCGACGCAAATCTTCAAATCCTGCTCCCTGCACAATCCCAAATAATCCTTGGTCATGCGGACGACGATGAGCCTTCAAACCACGCTCAGCCCAACGGCTGGTACGCTCAATTGATTTCTTAACGTAGTCGTATGGTTGATAAAACTGAGGACATTCATCAAAGGACATCATGATGTCTGAACCTAGATTATTCTGAATAGAGATAGCTTTTTCTGGCGATAAGAACATCTTGGAACCATTGAGATGGTTTTTAAAGGTTACTCCTTCTTCTGTGATATTACGGCTATCTGCTAAGGAATAAACCTGAAAACCACCACTATCTGTCAAAATAGGCTGGTCCCAATTCATGAATTTGTGGAGACCACCAGCGCGTGCAATGAGTTCATCTCCAGGACGAAGCCAGAGATGATAAGTGTTTGACAGGATAATCCCTGAACCCATCTCCTTCAATTCTTCAGGCGACTGAGTTTTGACAGTGGCTTGTGTCCCAACTGGCATAAACATAGGTGTTGGGAAGGTACCGTGGGGAGTGATGATTTCCCCCAGACGAGCTCCCGTGTGTTTTTCTTTCTTAATCAAACGATATTTGATTGGTGAATCTGACATTTTTTACCTCCGAAGCTGGGAAAGACAGTCCCAGTTCATACTTTGTGCCCAAGGGCATACTGTATGATTTTATCAAAAAAAGCCGGAACTGTCACGAACTATGGTATAATGAGAGAATGAAATACCCAAAAATTGATTTAAAAACCGTTCGTCTGCAAGCTAGACAATTTCAGGCTGAAAATCCCCGCCTCTTTCTCGTCTATCTCTTACCTAGTATACTGGTCATCTTGTCTGGCTTCCTCAATCCCTTAGAGCGTATCAATGAGAGTGTTTTAGAACAACCCTTTTTAAGCGTTCTTGGTCATGTATTCCAAGCCTACCTTTTTCCTCTATTAGTCTCCTTTATCGGAACTATTCTTCTAACCAGTTCAGTTTATACAACTCTGAAACTCATCAAGAATCCAGATACAGAACTATCCGTCAAAAATAGTCTCACTCTCTTTAACGAAGAGCACTTTTCACAAACCTTTTTGACTCTCCTTCTCAAACGTTTCTATCTCTTCTTATGGAGCATTCCTAGTTTGCTTGGAATTCACTTCCTTTTTTACAGTAGCTTTCTTGCAAAGAAATTCGTTGCCCTTCATCCTGAATTTCCCAATCTGGATCTCACGTCAGTTGAAACTGAGCGTTTCCTCATGACCTTTGGTCTTTACTTTCTAGCAAGTATCCTCTTGATGATTGTCGGAAATAGTCTCTATATTCCACAATACTATGCCTATTCGCAGGTAGAATTTCTCCTCTGTGACACCCTAGACTTAGGACAAGCCAAACCAGGACAAATCCTTAAAACCAGCCGTTTCTTAATGAAAGGTTACAAATTTCAGCGCTTTGTTCTAGACTTACAACTCCTTCCTTGGTATTTCCTCAATTGGATTACCTTTGGAATTGCTAGTTTCACACTCCTACCCTACATTCAAATCAATAAAATAATTTTCTACCGAGCAGTACTGGCTCGAAAACGTCCAAAAGCTTGAAGGTTTTTCCCTCAAGCTTTTTTCTATCAATGAGTTTCTCCACCTACCAACTTGAGATCCTGATCCCCATGTTCTATCATGGCGCCGATTGCTGCTTCTATCCCTCGCCTAATATCCACTAAACTCATAGCTGGGGTAGTCGGTCTATTCACTACCTGTTCCATCATATAAGGAATGTGCATAAACCCTGCCCTAACATGTGGAAATTTCTTTTCTACCAAATAGAGGACCTGATACATCAAATGATTGCAGACAAAAGTCCCTGCACTATTGGAAACAGAGGACGGCAATCCCTCTTTTTTTATAGCTTGAACCATCGCTTTAATCGGCAAACTACTAAAGTAGGCTGAAGCACCATCTGGGCGAATGGGAAGGTCAATCGGTTGATTACCTTCGTTATCAGGAATGCGTGCATCGTCTTGGTTAATGGCTACTCGTTCAGGCGTCAAGCTGGTTCTTCCACCTGCTTGGCCGATACAAAGAACAAAGTCAGGTTGATAACGGTTCATCTCTTCTTCCAATACTTGGGCCGATTTGTGAAAGACTGTTGGCACTTCTAACCAACGGACCTCAGCACCATGGATTTCAGCTGGTAAACCTTTAACGGCCTCCAAGGCTGGATTGACCTTTTCCCCTCCAAAGGGCTCAAAACCTGTCACTAATACTTTCATTTCTAACTCCTCAAAACCATTTCAATAAAACTCTTTTCTTAAAGACAAGTATAACATATTTCCCTTATTCTGGAGTGAAAAGGACTAGCGAGACTAGGATTGACCTTTTGAGTTTATTTAAAAAGTAAAATGCTAATCAAGGTCAAAATAGCTGGCCCACCTTGCTTCAAAATAATTTTCTTATCTGCTGTTAGAGAACCGTAAGTCGCCGCCCCAATCACAAACAAGACAAAAATAGTCACAATTTCTAAATTCTGCGAGAAATAAATGCCATACAAGAGAAAGACTCCTAGCAAAGCATTATAAATCCCTTGATTTTTAAACAATGAACTTACTGACGGACGAGCCAGTTCTTCCTTGTCCATGTTAAAGACACGACTAGTCGCTTCTGATTGCGTTGCAATACTTTCCAAATAAAAAATGTAAAAATGCTCCAAAGCAACAATCGTTGCTAAAATGATTGTCATAATTGACATCTATTTCTCCTTAAATTTCTATATTCTCAATACCCAAAACCAATTTATTTAATAAAGAATTTGCGTTTATAAACACTTTCCGTTGCTTGTTGATAGTTGAGTTTTTACTTATTTTTCTTTTAAATCATTTACACTAATTTCCATCATTTTTTTAAATCGTATTCATCTTCGTATTCATTTTTGCCCGTATAGTTGAGAATGTTTTAATTTAATTCTAATAGTTTACAAAAGGATCAGTGACTAATTTCACTGTTTTTATTTTTGACAAAACACCTCTCTATTCTTCATGTAAACGCTTTTTTGGACAATAGGACTTCTATTTTGGTTTCTAATCGTTCAAAATGCGTCTTTTTGCAAAATAAAAAACCGCAAGCTTGAGCCTGCGGTGAAAGAACAATTTAGAAAGTTTCCTTTCATTTTATTTTTTAAAATTATTTAGTCGTAATCAAGCCATCTGATTCAACTGTGAACTCTGGCTTATCAGCCATTGTTCCGTCTGGTTTGATGTAGTACCAGCCTGTTCCATCTGCGGACTGGACGAAGGCGTTTGATACCATCGCCCCTTCTTTACCGTCAAGGTAATACCAAGTATCCTTATACTTGACCCAACCCGTCTTCATGGCGCCTTCTTCGTTGAAATAATACCACTTCTCAGCGATTTTCTTCCAGCCTGTAGCCATTTCGCCTGATTGGTCAAACCAGTACCAATTGCCGTCCGAGTGTTTATGCCAGCGGTCTGCAAGCATATAGCCTGAGCCGTCGAAGTAATACCAGGTTCCGTCAATTTTCTCAAACTTGTCTTTTGGATAAGATCCGTCTGAGTGTACGTACCAGTAGCCAGTATCGTTCTTCTGCCAGCCTGTTTCAATTGTCAAGCCGTTTTCAATATCCTGCTTAAACTGTTCGCGGCTAATGCCCCATTTGCCTAGATATGGATAAGGGTCAACGTGGTCTGAGTTGTTATTAGGTTGGTTATTCGTACAGTATTCATGCGTTTTGATACCTGCCAAGTCGTCTGTATCAAGCGTTTTCGACAAACCTGCTTCATCTGCTAGATTTCGTAGCAATTCGATATAAAGGCGGTAGTCTGTCATGAACTCTTCTTCAGTTGAATGACTTTCAATCAATTCAACTGCTGCATAGGTCTCAGCATTCCAACCGCCTCCAACGTCCCAAGATCCGTTATTTACAGGGCCTACTTGCATGACACGACCGTTACCAACGACATGAGAAAAGAACCCAAGCTCAGGGTTCTTTCTGTAGTGGTAGTCCGCCTCATTCTGAGCTGTTGAGTTGCGGTTGCCTGTTGAGTGGGCGTGGACTTGTCGATAAGGCTGCACCCCAACCTGTGGCAAGTCCGTACGTAGTCTGCTTGTATCGATATCCATTACTCTTGTCCTTTCCAAGCGTCGTTCATCTGCTTCACGGCTGACTCAACAAAAGTGTCTAAGTCCTTGTCCGTCATGCTGATGTTATATTTGGTCAGCTCTGCACGGATTTTAGCACGAGCCTGTGCCAGTTTTTCATCACCTTTATAACCTGTCGCAACAGCTACCTGCTCCACGGCATGAACTGCGTTCTTGGCTAGGATTTCAGCGATAATAACCGCTTTTTCTCCGCCTTTTCGCAAAAGATAATCTTTTACTGTTTTTACCATGCTGCCTGCGACTACCGCTAAAAAGCCTGTCGCAAAAGCGATAATAAATTCATTAAATTGTGTCATATGTTTTTCCTTTCTATTTATGGCAATGTTGCTGGCCACGGGTCGTCTGTCGTGAATACGATAGGACTAACTCGTATTTGAGATAGTATAGTATCTGTTACTTCTTCTTTTGACATAGCGTATCTCAATTGAAGAGCGTTTTGGTCCGATGTTCCTCCTAAATAAGTGCTACCTAATAAATCTCCTAAATCTCCATATAATCCTGAGAGTATTGAGCTAGAGCTTCTAAATCCTTTTGGAATAACCTCGTTTCCTTTACCTATATCTACTTTGACCCACGTATACTTCTTTGAGCCGATTGTTTTATTAATGATATTACCGCTCTGTTGAGATATTGGTTTCATTCCAAACCAGCCGTATGATAGCCCGTCAAATTTAACAATAACTTCGTCATTAATTCTTCTGATTTGAATTTTAGCGTTTCCTAACTTATTCAGAACATTTAACGTTCTCCAACCTGTATCACCAATCAAAACACGCCAACCTGTGTTGCCACTACCTTTTTCTTTTATCCACTTAAGAGCGCCATTCGTCGCATTGACATCTACATAGGTTGTTCCGATTTCGGCAGTGATACGCCCTTCTGGTGAGCCAGTGCCACGGATTTCATGGCCTACGTTATCTGGTAGCGGTAAAGTGACATTATTACCCCCGACAATACCGAGGGTATTGCCTGTCAAGGTCAGCCTTGGTTCAGGCTTTTGGTTCAGCACCTTCACATCACGGCCAACCGCTTGAGCAAATTCCTCTAAATTGCTCATAGCAATCACGCTTTCGCTGCATTATAGGTTGCGACCAAATCAAGATTGGCAAACTCATCAATACGACGGCCGAGGTCGGCTAGTTTTTGAACAACTGCGCCTTCAGTATCGCCACTCATGCTGGCAATCATCTGAGCGATTTCTTTAAGTGTGTCAAGGTTTTCAGGGACACCCTCGCCCAAAATGTCGTTTTTGACTTCGGTTTTAGCCTGCTCGATAGCCTGCATTAAAGTAGCATTGTCAATCTTCGTATCGACCAACTGCTTCATTGTCTTGTTATCCGCTCCTAATGCTTGAGCGAATGCAATTAGTTTACTTGTGTCCATATTCACACCTTCCCTAAATTATAGTGCATGAGTAAGTCTGGAAATTCCGGACATACTCCACCTTCGCTTGCAGTTCTACCTGCAAGCTGTTTTTCGACTTCTTTTGCTATATCCAGCTCTTTTAAAGCATGGACTTCTTCTGTGACCAATTCTTTATCTGAGGCGACTATCTTGATATGGACAGATTTATCACTGGGGAAAACATAGCCTCCAGCCGTGATTTCCAAGCGATAACTCCCAATCGGCAAGATAGCATCCAGATGAAAACTCACACCTTGACTGGTAACAGCTACCTGCTTCTTCCACTGGTAGCCCTCCTTGGTTAGACTGATCAGCGCCTCCTCCCCTTCCAGAGAGGAAATGACTTGGTAGTCCTCGTCTAAGAGGGCAAAACCAAAGGTGGAAGCCAAGTCCCCTTGCTTAATCAGGTGCCCACCGTCAATTTGCCGCAAATTGGTCATATTGAGATTACAGACCATTCTGCACCTCTTTCTTTACTGTTTACTTTGTATCAAGGTTTTCAGTTCTCTCACATCTTCACCTAGCGATTTGACCTGTTCAGCCAGCACCAGAATAGCCTTATTTTGTTCGTCATGGTTATCCAATCTTTTGTTAGCCGACATTCGAAATTCGCGTAAGTTCTCAATGTCTTTTTCTATGGCTGTAATGCGATTTTCCTGTTTGGTTGCCCTGTCCTTCATGGAAAAATACAAGACAACCACAGGAATCAGAGAAAAGAGAAACCGAATCAATAAGTGCTCAATCTCTGTCATAAACACCTCGCTAGTTTGCCAAATGGTTCAAACCACGGCGCTTCAATTCCTTGCGCACACGGTCTTTCCAGCGTTTATGTACCCATGAAAAGTCAACTGCTCCACGTTCCAGTAGGTTGATGTACATGTCGATTTTTGCTTGGTCTAGTGTAATCTTACTCATTGTTGCTACCTCCATTGTCTTCACTAGGGCTCTCTTGGTTTGTCGTTTCAGAAATGTCATCTTCTTTCTCGCTTTCTTTGTTATCTTCTACCGCTGGGGTTGGTTGTGTAGGTGCTTCTGCTACTGGTTGTTCAGTAGTTGGCTGCGCTGGGGCTGGTTCATCAGCTTGGTTTTCTGTGTCCGTAACCTGAGGGGTGTCCTCGTCCGTCTCCTCTTTCTCCGCCTGGTCAGGCTCTCCTTGAGCTTCCAGCCCTTCCAATCGCGCTAAGATATCCTCAATATCCTGAGCATTCTGGAGATTGACCTTCTGCATGCCATCCATGAGCTGATTGGCTCTCTCCAGCGCTTCCGTCGTCTTAGCCAATTGTTCTTGGTTTTTGACAATGGCGCTGGTTGGGTCTAACTCAGTACGGATATGGTCTAGCACTGCTTGAATCAACACCTCTTCATTGTCCTGCGTGCGATTCCCTGGCAATTCGCACTGCTCATAAGAATAGCGCCCCTTGTTTTCCATCTTGATGGCGACAACTGTTACATTTTCCCCACCTTTCAAGTAGGGCTTGATTGCAAGTTCATAGCTCATTTGTTAGCTCCTTTCATTTTTGCTTGCGTTTCGTCAAATAGTTCTTTGAGGGCTGGGTCATATTCCAGCACTGCCTTAAAGGCCTGCAATTCAGCCAAAGCCAGCGTATGGTATACATTTAAATACGCATAGTTCAATTCGATATCACCCAAACGGTTAACGAGTGACTCAGCGACTAGCTTGTCGATTGTGTTATTATCCATGTGTGTTCTCCATTTCTTTGATTTTCTGGTCTAGTTCTTGGATGGCCTTGATTAAGTAAGGAACCAAAGCAAAGGTATTATAGGTATAGATTCCATCTGGCGTTTCACGAAAAGCGTCAGATGCATACTTTTTGACATCTTGAGCCATGATACCACAAGCTATATCTTCAATTTGTCCATCAATATTTTTACGATAACTGTAAGTTTTAAGGTTATTGATTATTTCAAGAGCAGATACTTCACTATCTTTGATATTCTCCTTATATCGTCGGTCAGATGCATCATTCCAAGCTGGAAACCAGTCTCTGGAACCACTAGCTTTTTCCAAATAAAAATAATCTTTACTGCTTCGTCCTATCTTTTCGTACTCACTTGAATATATCCAAGTACCATTGTCATAGAATATTCTACCTGTAACTTTCAGGTCGCCGTGGATAATTGGTGTTTTCCAAAATTCAGCAGTATTATAACAATACATCTTGCCATTATTTTTTACGAACCATGCATAGTATCCAGGTTCGCTCCAATCAGATCCCCAATTTACCCAAAGTGCTGTACGTCCGCTGCCACCTTCACCATCACCCATTCCAACCGAGAAGTGATTCCGACCAGTAAGCCAACGACCAGAACCTGAATCATGTGTTCCTAATTGAAATCCACCAATCCATCCCTTATAGCCCTCTAAAACAGTTGAGCTAGTAATGACTGATTCAATTTTTGTCGCAAAGATGCGTTTAGATGTCAGCTTGTCAATCAAGGCATCTCTAGCGGTCAGGTTCCGAATCAGGGCATCGTCTACGCTGATTTTATCGCCTGCGATGGCACCTGTTTGGATATGGTCAGCAGTCACAGAACCAGCTGCTAACTTCCCAGCAGTCACCGCACCATCCACAATCATGTCAGACTTCACTCGAACTTTTGGAGCGATGATATCGACCCCTCCCGGACTTGCGGAAATGGTAGAGGCTAACTGCTCACCAGTTAAAGTAGTAGAGCCGATGGTCACACCTTCCGATGTCACTTCAACCCTCGCACTGTTAGCAGCATTTCGCACTTCCTGCCTGATTTCTTTAGCAGTCTGAGCGATGGCACTCTTGACATTCTCATCAAAGAACTGGGTCAGCGCCCCTTGATTATTCTGCTGGATTTTGCTCCAGAGAGTACTGTTTGGGTCTCTCAATTCCAGTTCAATAGAACGCATATCCTTGAAGAGACCTGACAAGGTGCGTTGCGTGACAGTGGGCTCCACGAAGCTAGTAGGGAAATCCCCCTGCTCCAGCTGGATATCCGTTAGCACCGTGTCTCCCACACAGCCCATATGATGAAGTTTCAGTTGTTCATCTCGTGTCCGCGGCTGAAAGACTTTGTAATACTGCCCGTTGTGCTCAAGAGCAGGCGACCGAACGTTTTGAATGGTAATGTCCATGTGTTAGCCTCCTATTCTTTCAGTGTCCAAATCTCATAGATGAAACCAGCGGTACCAGATGTTGAATTACCTTGTCCACCTGGAAGCGTCACAATTAGATTGTCTGTATTTAATTTGCGTTCACTAGATATCCTTGTCATACGACCTTCCCCTGCAATTGTTTTGTCAGGATGGGAAACTCGACCTACTCCATTAGAATAATAGCCTCCTGCATTTACAAATACAATACTTTTTGCGGAAGTTGGAAATATTATAGAGGAATAAGCTGATCTGAATCCCGTATTGATCCATTTATTAGATGTGGATACAGTAGTGTAAAGCGTTTTAGCATGTTGTTGTAACACATCATTATGAGCAATAAGAGCTTGGATAAACGTTGCATTTGAGAACAGAGTTTGGACAGCCGTTGCATTTGAGAACAGATAATTTAAGTTATTCGGATTGCTAAACAATTGTGTTAGCAAGGTGCCGTTTTCGATTATAGCAAGGTATTCTTTCAGGTGATTCAGTGTGCCGAAGTCAATCGGAGTACCGCTTATAAGTTTTGAAACATTCGGATGACCTGCTAAGAATTGAAACAGCACTGAGTTCTTATTCATTTCAGCACTCAAATATTGTTTTACATTATCTGGAACAACTGTCACATTTTTTAAATATAAATCTAATATCTCAAAATTACTGATGAGCATTGTTTCCCAATTTTGATAGCCACTAATCGGTAAAATCCACGATAATAGTTCCCCCTCCAACTGATTCAAATCTTCAAAAGTTTCAACAGATAGCAGAGGGCGGTTTTCTGGGGATGGATTATCAGGGTTATCTCCTTTTATGACAATCAACGCTGCTCCTAATCCTTTTTTTGTATTTAAGGCCAACGTAAATGAATTCTTTTGTGTTGGATTGACAAGCTGATTCGCCAACTGGTAGGCAATGACAAGATCATTTTTTGGTAGCGTCACTTCACTCACCTTACTTCCTTTTTGGATTTTTAAAATATTATTTTCAACTGTGACATCTAAATTGTCATCTTTAATTCTCATCCACTGATAAGCCGTATATTCTTGGGGTGCTGTAGGAGCTGTGCAAATTCCAATATAGACACTATTTTCTGTAACGACATCTGTCATATCATGCCCATCACTATGTTCTGAATATCTGACAAATACAGAGCTTCCTGTTGAACCTGTTTCCCCCTTGAGCGAATTTTTCTGTTCCGTGCTTAGACTTTCAAATGTAACCACACCATCGCGTCCTGGTGGCCCTTGGATACCTTGTTCCCCTCGCTCTCCTTTAACTCCTTGGATACCTTGTTCCCCTTGGATACCTTGTTCCCCTTTCAAGCCACGCTCTCCACGGTCACCTTTAGGACCAGTTAGATATTGAAGAGCTGAAAATCGGTCACGGCCATTTCCGACCTTGACCTTTCCTGTATCACTCTCAATACCTAGCTCTCCGTCAAGCAAGACCAGAGTGCTACTTGCCCAGTCTCGTGCTGACATGCGTTTATGTTGAACCCTTACTGGGATTGTTTCCGTCATGTTCTACCTCCATCAAAAATAAAAGTTGGACTCTCGCTCCAACTCCCCTCATATCTAGCATTTTGCCCATCCGCAACCGTCTTGTAGACTGGCGCTAGTTCAATCCGTCTTGTCTGATTGTCAATCGTCACAGACTGCTCTACGTTCTGATACCAGTCCCCTGAGAATGTCAGACGATAAGCACCGTAGTAAACTGCTAAGACCTGCTCTTCTTTCTGGGTCAGGTCTTTATCAATCGCTGGCATGACCGTATTAGCAGGCGCTAAATGAACGTGGCCACCATAGAAGGGTGTCTTATTGACTACCACAGTCACATCCGTCTTACCGTAAGGCGTGCAGGTTGCTGACCAGCTGATGACGTACTGCTTACCAAGTTCAAAGCCCTCTCCATTGTGTCCGACTTCCACAAAATCCGTTCCGTAACTGATTTTCTTAGCCGTGCCACCATTGAGGCGATTCTTATTGTACTGAGTATTGCCGTCCCCACCAATCAAGCTAGCGTTGACTCTTGCAGTCTCACTAACCTGTTCCAGTTTCTTGCTTAGTTCAGAGATGGAGTCCGCACCACTCATCAACTCTTCACGGATTCGCTTCACGAACTCAGGACGCTCTTTCTCCATTTCCTCATGGATTTTAGCGCCAAACTCTTCCGCCTTAGCCTTGTACTGCTCGATGGCATCCGTGATAGCTTTCTCACGCTTGGCAAACTCAGCGTCAAACGCACGGTCAGCGTTGGCGATTTCCTTTTTCAAACGTTCTTCAAAAATCTGATGCAGATTTCGGCTTTCATTCAAAACGGCATCATTTACAATCCCACCTATCGCATTCGCAAGACTGGATTGGAATGTCCCAAAACCAATTGATTTCAGGCGTTTTGCCATTGGCGAATAGGTGTATTTCGTGATTTTCTTACGAACATCAAGACCGTACCATTCATGGTAGATGCTGACCACATCGAACATCCGAACCGCTACATCGCTCTGGCCGACAACCGAGATTTCAAGGCTATCTTCTAGCATGTCGCACATACTCGTCCGAAAATACTGCTTACCGTATTCAATCAAGCTAGCCTCATCTGTCACATCTTGGTCATTGACCTCCACGACATCTTCGTAGATTTGGCTATAGTTCCCAAGCAAAGGACTATCAATCACCACCATATAATCATGATCAACCGCATTTTCTCCCTCACCCTTAACAGTCGTTTTAAAGGTTATCCGAGTTTTTAAAGACTTCGTTGAGGTCTTATGCTGGTAGCTAGACAGGTTTTTCTTGTACATAAAAAGCGATTCATTCTCAGAACCGCCATTTTTCAACAAGCGTAAATTGTAGCCATTTCGCACCATATCTCCGCCCCACTGACCAAGGATAGAATGCTTGTCTTTAGCCAAGACCTCCATAGCATTCTTATCCTTTATGTTGAGCGTATGTCTATTATCAATATCTGAGAAGAAAGAAAAAGGATTGTCTCTGGTAATACCACCAGCAAAAGCGCTCAATACCCTTGTACCACTGACACGGTCAACCTCAATAGAGCTGACGATGTAGTTATTTAACAGGCTGATAACCTGATTGGCATAGACTTGGATATATCCTTGTTGCTTTTCAACCTCAAAAATATAAAAATCCTGCTCGCCATGCAGGTCATCTGCTGTCAAAAAGTTTTCCTCTTTCAGCAATTCCCACTTGGGATCCGATGTAGGAAAACGAAAGGTCAGTTGATAGGTATTGTTCCGTTCCTGGACGATTTCGTCATTGTAGGCCTCATTTAAAGGCGTATTGCCTTCAGTAAGATAAATCATAAGATATACCTCCAATTTGGCCTAACTGTGACCTTACGGACCGCACCAGTAAAGACCAGACCGTTATTCCCGACTGCTAACTCAAAGAAGCCTCCACGTTTACGTAGCGTATTTTGAACCGCACCATCTGCATTATAGATATTTTGTTTCTTATGCCTACAGTCAATGGTCACTTTTCGTCTAATGGTCAAGTGCATAGTTGTCCGTCCAATAGTCAAAGAAATATCTCCGTCCCCCTCAATCTCAATCACAGGCTCACTATAGACAGAACCTGGATTGTTGACATTACCGCTTGCGGTAAAGATAAGAGGAGCAACATTTTTCTGATAGCGGAACGGTTGCATGTTCAACTTAAGCTCTAGTTTCCAGGCATGCATACCATGAGAGCTATAGGTCGCACCAATAAAATCCGCATAAAAGACAGACCCCAACTGGTAGCTAAACTCTAGCACATTGTCCTTAGGCTGAAATTTCTCCACGATAGTAGAAACATCCAGTAACTTAGGAATGTAGAACGAAAAAGTCCGTTCATAACTCTCGTAGCCCCCATCTAGCACCCGATAACTTCCGTTGGCTCCATAGAGGTTAGCATCTTCAACCACCCTAGGCTTAGCACCCTCCACCTGACCAAAATCCGTCACCACGCAGTGAGGGATAGTTGATGTATTGAAACCATTGATAATCATGTAAAACATTAAATTCCCTCCCTAGCATAAATCGCACCTTGACGTTGGTAGACGCTCATTGAAATTTTATCAGCGTCCAGGTAAGTATCTGACGGCTTTTCAAGGATAGCAGTAAGGATCTTCTCCATACTTGCTCTCAGAATCGCTATCTCAGACACGACTTTATCGCTGTCTTTGCTATTTGTATCTCCTTTGGCTTGAACCACTATTTTAGCTTGCGCTTCTTCCATCTCACGAATAAATTTAGCATCACTCGGAATGCCAACTCCTGCAGCATATTTAGGAACCCCCATCTCACGCATCAAGCGTTTCGTCTTATCTGCTCGTAAAACTTTAGCTCCTTTAGGAAGAGGAAGCAAGACATCTCTACCTTCAGGAATGAAGCTCCTACCATCTGGAAGAGTGACTAATTCCTTGTAAGTACTATTGCGTTGGTCATTGACCATAGCAAGACCACCAGGGTGGTAGTTGGTACCCTGAGCATGCCGACTAGCAAAAACATTCGTAAAGAAATCACCAGTTACCCTAGTAATCCAACTCCTAATGCCTGCAAGAACTCCAGAGGCATTATCTTGAGCATTGATTGTAACCGTTTTGTCTTGAATACTATTAACGCCACTTTTGACCTCACTAACAGTACTAGAAGTGCTATTCTTGGCAAGGATATCCACTGGATTATATTGCTTAATCGCGTTGATAGCATTGCTCGTTTCGTTTCTTACGCCACCAGTCTGATCGGTCGCAAACAAATTGATAGGAGCTTCTTGTTTCGGAGAGTTTACACTTGCTTTTGCACTAGCAACTGCTTCACTAGTATTGTCAGTAGCATTTAATGACTTATTCTCTGGATTAGATAGATTCCAAGCCATGATTTTATCTATTGACAATTGCCCGTTGTTCAAAACATTTGTAGGATCTAGTTTCAAATCTTTTGTAAATGGAGTAATTGCATTCCAAGTCGTTAGCGTGTCAGTCGAACGCGCAACAGCCTTTCTGAAATTCTCATCCGTAGCCAGCAACTCTTTCTGCTTAGGAGTCAATACATCGTAGTTATAGAGCGCTTTGGAAGCTTCCTCAGCCTTATTCATCACATCTGTATTTTCCAAAAGCAGTTGCTTGACTTCCGCAGGCATACTGTTCCAGATTCTAAGATGGTTTTCACTATCAAAGATAGCTTGCAGTCCTGCTTGGTTTTGGACAATCAACTGTTTTTCTTCCAGTGTCATGGTTGACCACTTACCAGACTCAACAAGAGCCTCAGCAATCGTTACCCTAGCATTTGAGTTGATATTCGCATTTTTAACAATAAATTGCAATTGCTCCCAACCCTCAGCAGATTTAGTCGCTTCCCCAATTACTTCTTTTACATTGGATTTAATCTCAAAGTTCCCATTCTCATTGATATTACCAACAAGTAAAGACCAAGCATCATTCGCTTCTTTTGTCTCTTTGCTCATTTCGCTAGTGTACTTAGCAAGGATACTATTAGAATCACCCATTTTTTGAGAAGCTTCTGCTGCCTTTTGACCGATTACTTCATAAGACAAACCATATTCTTCGAGAACCCTCTTAGCCTCTTCCCAGTAGTTCCAGCTTTGACCAGTTCGAGCTTTGACCTTAGAGTCAAGATTTTGCATAACCTGGTAATACTTAGTACCTAAAGCTTCCATGGTTTGGTTATGATCTGTTTCAAGAGTTTGCAGTTTTTTGTTATAAGTCTCTCGATCAATGAGTTTACCTTCAAGCATCTGTTTCAATTCATCTTTTGATGTTTTGTATAACTGATTTTCTTCGTCCAGAGCCTTCTTCAACACATCTCTTGTGTGTTTTAATTGAGTCTCATTTAAACTGCCGATATCTCCATTCAGAGCCTGAAGTGCAGCCTTTTGTTGTTCGCCAGATAATTCCATCATTTCGATTCTAGCTTTAATCATCTCTCTTTGGTTATTCAAGACGATTTCTTTTTCTTCTTGAGAAAACTTGCTAGCGTCGCCATTGTGACGTTTGTAGATTTCACTGACCTGATTAGCCATTGCATCGGTATTTGAAACTACTTGGTCATTTCTTGCTTTCATTTTAGCGATTTCTTCATCGCTAATACCCCACTTTTTAGCCAGTTCTTCCATTCTCTGACTGGCTTTTTCAGCGCCTGCAGCTACCTCTTCATGAAGTTTTCTAAAAGCCTCGGAAACTTTTTCAGCAGCGCCAGCATGGGTTCCAAAGTTAGCAACTGCTGTGCTGGTATCATCTACCTTACTTTGGAAATCTCTTAACTCTTTCCTTGCAGTATCACTCAACTGAGACCCAAATTCCTCCGCCTTAATGCGCGCCTCGTCTTTCTTATTCCCTAGATAGACCAATCCTCCAGCTAGTAAAGCAGCACCACCCACCAGCAAACCAATAGGACTTGTCAAAGCCCCAATAGCTCCAGACAAGAGACTAGAACTAGATGCAGCAGCGCCAGCTCCTTCCGCTAAAACAGTAGCTTCGCTTCCTACCTTAGCAAGACCTAGACCACCTTGTAACAGTCCTTTTAATTTAGCAGCACGCTCTGTCAATTTAGCAAGACCGAGACCACCTTGTAACAGTCCTCCTAATTTACCAGCGTGTTTTATCAAGATACTAAGAGCTGTCGCACCATTACCTAGGAAGTTTAACAAAGGATATCCTAAAGCCAAAAAACCACCAATACCAACCGCCAAGCTCTGTACGGCTGGAGGAGCCTTACTTAGCCAGTCGATAAATTGGTTCACCTTATCAATCACAGGAGTTAGTAATGGTAATAATTTCTGACCAATGTTAATCTGTAAAACTTCTAAACTAGATTTAAAACGTTCCACACCATTTTTAGAAGACTTAGATAATTCATTTGCTAAATCCTTGGTATAAGTTGTCGCCCCCTTGGTTTCGTTAGCAAGATTACGCAAAGCATCTCCACCTTGGTCAACCAAGATATTCATCGCTGTCTGAGCTTCTGTACCAAAGGCTGTAGCAATCAAGGCCGATTTCTGTGCATCTGTCATCCCTTCCGTATTCTTTTTGATACGATCCAAAATATCAGGTAGCTTAATCGCGCCGCTACGAAATTCTTCTGCAGAAAAACCAAGCTTCTCCATTGCCTCAGCGTTTTGCTCAGATGGTTTTAGCAGCCTTGTCAAAGCCCCACGCAGAGCCGTACCAGCCTTTTCACCAGCAATACCATTGTTGGACAAAAGACCAACAGCAGCGGCAGTCTCTTCCAAGTCCATACCAACGTTTTTAGCAACGGGACCAACATACTCCATTGCAGCCCCCATATCAGCAAAACCAGCAGCCGTTTTATTGGCGACAAAGGTTAAGCTATTGGTTACTCGCTCTGTATCCTGAGTAGATAGCCCAAATTGTTGCAAAATATTCGTAGTGGCGTTCATTACCGTATTGAAGTCCTCACCAGACGCCTTTGCAGCGTCTAGGATAGCAGGCATGGCTTCGATTGTTTGATTGGCATCAAAACCTTTCTTGATAATTTCTTGCATCCCCTCATTGATAGATGCAGTAGAAATCCCATACTGCTTCGCCCAATTTTTTGAACTTTCTCCCAGCTTTTGTGTGGTACTGTTCAGTTCATCCGCTGTTGGAATGGTATCAGCTAACAGAGATTTAGTTGTATTCATCTGACTTTCAAAGTCAATAGCTTTCTTAGTAGAAAGCGTAAAACCAGCTAATAAAGCAGCAGACACAGGCTTCATTGCATCGCCCATAGCCCGCAATTTTTCTCCACCTTTAGCAAATTTTTCGCTCAAGGCATCCATCTTACCAGACCAACTATTTTCACGCCCTACATCTTGCAAAGCTTTTTCAACACCACGTAACTGGCCTTCCATTGCTGCTAACTTGGCATTCTCACGCTGAATATCAGCAGCAGCCTTATCAAAGTTAGCCGCTCCAGGATCAAGTTTGTCAAAACTTTTCTTCATCTCATCCAAAACTTTACGTTGTGAATCAATGGCTTGTCCTAAAGTCTTGTATTTTGCTTGAAGTAAGCTAGCGTTTTTTTCATTCCCTTTTAAAGTACTATCCAAAGAACGGACATTATTTTGAAAGTACTTTACAGCGTTTTTTGCACCAGTTAGAGTAGGATTGAAATTCGATACATCCAGCCCTAGCTCTATATACATTGCTCCTAACGGCGTACCGTTTGCCATTTTGTTCTCCTTCCTAACTCCTCAGAGCAAAGAAAAAAGCCCTTACGGACTTTTCATCATTCTTTATAAAAATCATCCATCGCCAGGCTCATAAAAGCCCAGATAAACAAACCAAGAAATAGATAAGCATAGAGTGGCAAGGAAGCAAAGATAAAGGGTGATAGCAAGAGCATGCCCAAGGTATCTCCAAAATTTGTACAAATACAATACAAGCCAAAAGCAAGATAAAGGATAAAAATGGTAAACCAAAACCAAAATCGCTTGCGTGCCTTTTCTTTTCGAGACATTTCTTCCACCTCCCTTATATAGCTCTATTATATGCCTACCTTTCCTATTTGTAAAGCAATGACTTATAGACTCTCTAAAAAATCTGCCAAGTCAAGCACTTCTTCTTGTTCACTCGTTTCCATTGTTCCCAAGACCCCCATCAAGTCCTCCCAGCTAGTATCCATCACATCACGAATACTCATACCATAAGGACCCTCTGTAACTTGCTTGATAAATCCATAAAAACGTTGAATAGCTTGCCCAGGTGCTAGCTCTTTCCCTTTGGGTCTACATCACCCACCAGGTGAGAATAGATTTCTGTAAAAATAGAAATAACTTTTGCAAAATCTGTATATTCTAGCAATTGTTCTACTGTCACATCATCAAATAAACTAGCAATAAATCCCAGTTGCTTATCAAGCTTCTCTACCTCAGATAAATCACTTGTCAAAGAGTCGTTCATGACCAAATAATCACGATAATCACGAGTTGTGATTTCCTTGCTCGTTTTTAGGACATCTTCTCCCTTGTCATTTTTGATTGTAAATTTAACCTTAGCCATATACTTTCCTTTCTAGAAAAAAGAGAAAAAGAGAGCTTGCACCCTCTTCTTACCCTGCAGCAACCATTTTAAGCTGACCTTTGAACTTTTTGAGCTTTTCCTCATCCTTACCGATATATTTGATGTAATATAAACCTTTCGTTTCTGTATCATCACTTGCGATTGCTGCAAAACTCAAATTATCATCTGGAAGTTCTTCTTGTTTGTCTTTAAGAGTTTCAAGTTCCTCAGCATCCATAGAGAACTGACCCTTGAAAAATCCTACTTGTGCTTGAGTTCCATTTGCAGTCTTAGATTCAAGCATCACTGCACAAAATGGTGAGACTGTTTCAGCACCAATTCCAATAATATCATCCTTGACCTGATGACCCAGAATTTTAGCTAGCACTGTAGAAGGAATATCAACTGCAGTCATTTCCATCTTCACATCTCCAACACCACGATTTGAAACATGGTAAGCAATATCGCTCCCATACGTTTTAATTGGATCACTTGCAAGACCAGAAATTTTAGCAGTACGAGTTGCACCCTCACCAGTTTTACCTTCGATTACGAAAAGGTTTTGTCCGAGCGTTGGAGTAGCGTTACCATCCAACACACGAATTGTCATACGTTTAAAACCAACTAATGCCATTTATAGCACCTCTTTCTTTCATTTAGTATTCTTCGTATAGAGCACTCTGACCTTTATAGGTCCGAGCATCTACATAGCGTTTGATATCAGGAATCCATTGTTCCAGACCACCTTCGGTCTGATAAAATCCCTGATCTTCCATTATTTTTTCAATTCTTCCTTGGAGTTCTTTACACTCCAATCGATTAGTAGACTCTACATTGATTTGATAGAGAAAAGTCTTTGCCAGGCTAGTATTACTACCATGAGCGGTTTGCATTGGAGGTCCGACAGGAATAATGACAATACTGGTCTCGTCATCTCCCAAAGTTTCAGGACGTTCAAATGACTTGATGCTGATACCAGATAAAGACTCATCTTCTTCCAAAGCGTTGTAGAGTTCAGTTAATTTGTCCTTAATCATTACAAAAACTCCTGTTTTAACTTCATGCCAACTTTGGATTTGAAGACTGGTTTACTGCCTTCAAAAAAGCGACGCATAATACCGAAGCCACGAGGATGCCCATTCTTTGCATAGCCAAATTCATTTAAGTGAATAAGAGTCCAACGAGGACTTTTAAAACCTAATTTAACCATTGGAACTCCGCTGGATGTACCAGTCACATTTCCATGAACGACCGCACCAACCGTCTTCCCAGTGTCAGCGTACACCGCTATAGCCTGTTTGAAAGTTGGCTCAAACTCCTCAACCGTCTCCTTCAAAGCCTTATTGACCTTTCTACGAACTACTGGCTCTCCTAGTCGAGCCTCAATATTCCTCAAAATATCATCAAATCCTTTCAGATTAGCTCCACTAGACATCACGACCACCTCCGATAATAACTATCAAAAAATCCCTATTATCATAATCCGGACGCACATCAATGATCTGCCATTTCTTACCAACTAAACGGATATCCCCCACTTCGACAAAATGCCGACTGTCAGGCTGATAATCTGTCAGAGGGTCACGAATTTTCAAAGTCATCTTAGCTTTCATCGCTTTTCCAGTCGCAATCTCAAAGTCTTTCATACTGGGAGAATAAATTTGACCCATCGTATAAAAAACCTTCTCGTAACTCATATCACGACCATCAACCCCCTCTTTAACCTTAGAAGTATAGAAAGTCAAGGGAGTTCTTAGGTCTCCATTTTGAGCCTCAGGCTTTTTATAGCGATAGCTTGGTCCCTCACTCTTGGTCATTTACACTCACTACTTCCTTAGAGCTACGACTTCTGGACGACTTTTCCAACTCGACATAGTCAGGTAAATGTTCCTTTAGCTCAGCAAATCGCTCTTCTGTCGCTTCAAAACTTTCTCCGACTTGCCTAACGACTCCTTCCTTGAGGTCATAAAACTCTTTTAATACCTTAATCATCACTATCCTCCATTTCTATCCCATTTAACGATAATGCTAAAATATCCGCTTTAAAGTTTTCATAAAAAAATTCAACTTGGTCATTATAGACATAGCGAGCACGTTCTAAAATGAGTTCCCTTGTTTGATGATCGTGTATATTCCCACTTCCTACCAAGCGGGTAATAACCATTTGAGAACTTTCTAACATCCTTGAGAGATTCGCATCTTCTCCGCTATGAAAAATTCTCATCCGCTCCTTAAAAGGAATAAGGAGGGAATGAAGTTTAGCTTCAGTCTCCATCCTTCGTCACCTTTTATTTTGCAATGCTCAGTGTCCACACAGCAGCAGTCTTTTCATCATGCGCTTTACCATAAGCAAATTGCTTAGCAGTGTAGAGATTCAAGTCTTCTAAAGCATAGGTTTCGGTAAATCGTCCAAATTCAATACCACCACCTACAAAGGCATCGTAGCGACCTTTGACAAACGTCGTCACCTTACCAGAAGTTTGAGCAACAGACTCAACCAAGATGAGGTTATAAGGCATCGCTGTTACATATACACCCTGAGCATTGAGAGACGTATATTGCTTCTTCACATCCCAAGCGTCTGCAGGATTCACTACCATAACCAAATTACCTTCTACTGCAACAGGAGTGGTATTGTCAGCTTTTGTAGAATGGTATTTATAAACCTCCGTCAACTCTTTTACCACGGTAGCAGAGTCTGCGAAAGTCAATGGTTTTTTCTGAGCCTGTTTCTCAGCATAAGTTACTTTTTCACTTTCTGCAGTACCTGTAAGAGTACGAGATAGCCCGATAGGCTTGTTGTCCCCATCACCATTCAAATAACCAGCTTCAAGAGCAGCAGCAAAGGCCTCTGTAATTTGAATAGAGACATAAGATTGCAACCAAGCAGGACCAAATTTTTCAGAGTCTTTAGGGATTACAACAAAAGCAGTCAACTTAGACTGGATCGCTTCTTCTTCAGCAAACTCTTGTTTAAGCTGACCTTGAATCTCCCCATGGATTTTACCCCAAACCGCTTGCCCTGAACGACTAGACTTGAGGAATTTTAAGCGAATGCCTGCATTACGCAAGCCGATGTGTTGAAGAAGGGGACGAGCCGCCACCATATCTTCAAAGATCCGGTCAATTGTTTCCTGAGGGAAGAACTTTTCAATCCCTGCAGGAGGAAGTTTCTCAATGTTGTTGAAAAATTCGCGAGCTTCAGCAGTCAACTGCGCATCGTATGGATTCATAGTTGCGATTTCTTTACGAGCAGCCTCTCTAGCGTCGTCTTGCAACTTATCTGTCAATGCTTCAATCATCTCGTTATAGAGCTTATTTTGCTCCTCCATAGGAGCACCAGTTTCTACTGCATTCATAAAGTTCTGACGAGCAGTTGTAAATTCATTACCAAGTTTCATCATTGTTTTTTTATTTCCTTTCTTAAAATGGAAAACGACCCAACCCCACAGGTTCAGTCGTCTTGTCTTCTTTTTTCTTATCTTCTAGAATAGATGAGTTATTATTCAACCTATCACGAACCAAGTCTGCCAATAACTCCAAATCTGGTGTCATCGCAGTTCGGATTTTTTCGATAAAATCACGAGGAATCACAGGTGTCTGACTAGCTACCAACACAGGAGCTTCTTGACTTTCAAACATGACCTTATCTGCAAAGCCATGATTAACAGCAGAACGAGCATCAAACCACGTTTCACGATCCATTAGTTCCAACAAATCATCTAAAGCCTTACCAGTCTTATCCATATAAGCACTCGCAATTGACTTATTAAAACCTTCCAACACACCAGCCTCATGCAAGAGCGCCTTATGGTCACCACGCACACCAGCAGATACATTATGAATCATGATTTGCGCTGTAGGACTAATTTCCACCTGATCACCAGCCATAGCGATGACGCTTGCAGCACTAGCAGCAATTCCCACGATTTTTACCGTCACATGCCCCTGATAAGCACGCAATGCCGTATAGATTTCACTACCAGCATACACATCACCACCGCCAGAATTGATGTGCACCTCCACATCTTCTCCCGTCGTCGGCAGTACAATATCCTTAGGAGCAGTTGCATCCATGTCTAGCCAATCATAAAACCAGCGGTCATCATTGGATACAATCGCTCCCTTAATCTGAATGATTGTCATCCTCATTTCCTCCTTTCTCTATTTCGTTTTCGCCCTGATAGTTCTTAGTGATAAGGAAAGAATCCCCACCAGGAACAGCCTCAAGACCAAGTTCCAATCTCACCTCATTTCGAGTCATAGCCCCAGATGAGATGAGTTTATCTATGTTCTCAGCCAGAGCAAACTTATCCAGTCCACCCTCGCCAAAAATCACAAATTTTTTCTGATTGGCGTATCCAGCCGAGCTCACAATAGCATGGTTTAGAGCATCACCTACTTTTTTAACCAGCGATTCATAACAATAACTGTTAAACATCTTCTGACTATTAGACAAATCAGCCATATCTCCATGCATCAAAGCCGTCGGCAAACCTAATATATCCGCAACCTCATCATCAAATTGACGTCTCAGTTTTTTCAATTCTTCAACTGATAAATTTGAAGTTCCTACCGTATTGGTCAACTCCGAATACTCCACACCATCCATTGTCGGTACAATGGCAACCGTCTTAGACGTAAAGGACTTAAAAAGATTGTCCGCATATCTCTGCAGTTTCTTTCTCTTGTCATCGTCAAAGGTTCCATTCGCTTTTGTAGCTAGAACCCCACGAATTTGATTATTTCTAGCTAAAGCTTCCACCAGACGAGTATGCAGTTTTTCATAATCAGAAAACAAGTCAGATACATATTCTTGCAAGCGATTGTTATTATACTGGAGAAAGATGACATCACTCATAGCAAACTTCCTCTGAAATGTATAATCCCTGACAGACACCATCTCAAAGGTGTCATCATACAGAGCATAACGCCTACGAGTAAAAGCATCAGCTACCAGTAACTGCTTATCATCAGACAAAACAATGAGTACTTCATTTTTCGTCAATAAGCGATAAATGACCTTCTGCCAGAACTCTGAGGCCGACTCGTTCTTATTGGGACGTACATTTAAAATATAATCCCAGTCTGACACCACATGATGATTCTCCACCATATATCGAAATTCCGACTTAGCAAAAATACGAGCCACAAACTCCGCCGACTTATCAATCGCTAAACTCTTTAACTGCAAACGCCCCAACATTCGTTCCAACTCTTCAAAATCAAAACCAACATCAGGCGCATCACGCTTAAATAAATTTAAGAACCCCATGCTTCCCCTCCTTCCTCTTATTTTTGCCGACCACCCACCCAAAATTAAAAGCACTTAGATTTCTCTAGTGCTTTAAACTACTATTTAGTGTAGATTTTAGGAACAACTGCATATTTTATTTCTTTACCTCGTTTTAGGCTTACCTTAGATATTCTTACATAACCCTCTGTCCTATACTTAGACGGTTCCATATAATGGATAAGTTGATTTGCTAACTCTCTAGGTACATAACCAACAAAATAACCTTCAACTATTACTTTTATCGCATTACCATGATAAGGATTGTCTGGTTCTGGTTTAAATTGAAAATTATTTGTTTTAACCGTTTCTAAATGATCTAAATCTTTTTGTAACTTATAAAAAGGAACTTCTCCAGAATCTCGATAAAAAGTCCCCACAACGGTAAATCTTCGTTTCCAAACAAGACCACTTTCAATTTCTTTATCTGTGAACTCTTGCTTATTATCAGTTTTTTTACCTGAATCAGATTTTGGTTTTATATCCTCTTCTAACCACTCTTGTTTCTTTTTCTCTATTTCACATTCCAAGTCTATACAACATTGTTCCAACCAACTAACTCTCTCGCTTTTTTGATTAGAAGCACCAATTATTCCTAAGATGGACAGAAAAGCTAATATAAAACCAAAGAATTTAACAAAAAAACCAGAAAGTATAAAAATCATAAAAATACTTATAAAAAGAAAAATCACTGAAATCATCTGACCAGGAGTCATACCTGATTTTAAATTATCAATTTCCTTATTTGCTTTAGCTATTTCATTCTCTAATTCAAGTAATTGTTCCTGTCTGTTCATTCGTCCATCTCCTAATCCTACTAGCAAAATAATATTGCATTAAATATCAGAATTAGTATATCAAAAAACAGAGCTACATTCAATTACAATAATGTCATTACCTAAAACTCCCAATCCTCTAACATGTCAAGGAATTTCCCAACGTTTGACTCATGTACAAGCTCACGTTTGTATAGAGCAGCAATCAAGGCATGGAAACCATCCGTCTTTCTTCTGACAGGCTCTTTCTTCAAGAAACGCTTATTGCCATCCCTGTCCTCTTTGATATAGGTATTATCCGTATACCAAATCATAGAGTTATCATTCTCAAAGACAAACCGTTCATTGGCAAATCCGTCTTCAATTATTGGTGCAACCTTGGATTGAATAGCCCCAGGATTGCGCAAGAACTCATATTCAAAACCAGCCTCTTCCAAAAGAGGTTTTAACAAGTCCATTCTGAAACCATCTGCACACACAAGCTCAATCTGATAAAACTTACTCCATTCCTCCAGCTTCGCAACCAACAACCGCGGATCAATGCTAGGACCGTCCACAATCGTAAACAAACCTCTATCTGCCCATTCCTGAATAGGGGCTTTTAGTTTGAAAGCTTTCAAAAACGCTTTACGAGCAAATGAATGTTGTTTCCAGATAAACTCATCCCCATTCTTAAACAACAAACCAACACTCGCAAAATCTCGAATACTAGCATAGTCAAATCCTGCAACACAGGACTTACCCAATAAGTCAATACTAGGCGAACGTAAACAAGCAAGTAATTTTTCACGAGTCGTCACATCTTTCTCAAGGTCTGCTTCAGGAAGATTCATCCGTTTAGTCATGAACTCCTGGCGACCAGACGGCTCCAGCTCAAGATCATCATAGTCAGCCTTGGTTCGAGCAAGCAATCTCTTAGCGTAAGGCGTGCTTTCATCCAACATCGGATTAGCTTTTGGCCAGTTCTTCATGTCATCCACTTCATCCGCATTGTCTAGCTTGCAGATAAAAGGGAATAGCCTGAAATCATCAACCTCTCCATTCAAGATTTGCATAGACTTCTCTATCAACTTGTCGTAAAATCCCTCACGCACATACCCATTCGTACCGTTGTAGAAAGTCCGAGCATGCGCAATCTTCCCAAGACCAGACCTTTGAACCTTCACGGCCTTATCATCTTCAAACTGGTGGATCTCGTCAAACTCAAGACAACCATCTCGAGCCGAGTCCATGGTCTTCGGATTATTCGTCCGAAAAGAAAAGACCGAGTTGTTCGCTCGACCTGTGATAGACATTTTAGTTAGATAGAAATGGTCCTCAAGACCACGCCTTTGAATAGTCTCATAGACTTCCTCAAAGGAAACCTTACCCTGTTTCTCAGAGTTAGCAGTGATGGTCACATCATAATCTCTGATAGGATAGATAGGGCTGATAAAAAACGAGGATCTCGCCGACATAAAACCATTCTTACCACCCCCACGAGCAAGTGTGTATAGATACTCGTCGAAGTGCGGCTCCCCGTCTTCCTTCCGAAAAAGAAAGATAAACGGAGTCAAGAAAAGCTGATACTTGGCCAGAGGGAAAAAATTCTTTTCCGCAAACCGAATGAACTTGTCAATTAAGTCATTATCAAAATACAAATCATCACGAGGATAGATTTTCTCCTTGATGATTTTAAACAGCAACTTCCTTTCCTTGTTGACGACAATTTCTTCACGTTCGGCCATTTTGATGTAGTCATCAACCAGCGGATGAGAAATCATAGCAGGTCACTTCCAGACGTCGGTTTCTCAACAGGAGAATTTTCAACCTCAAAATCAAACGATCGCTCAATAGCCAAAAGCTGATTGCTGGTTGTGTTGATTTCCTTGATGAGAGAATTCGCTTTTTGGAATCTCTGTTGTCCATTGTGAACAGTGATGACCAATCCGTCTTCATGAAGTTTAGCTTTCAGCTCATAAAGCAGCCGGACAAGATAAAGATAGCGATTGACTTTTTCATACTGAATCGCATCCTTTTTTCTAGGACTGAAATAGCCGATTTTAGAAAGTAGCTGATTTTCTAATTCTTTTATATTTTTTTCCGAGTATTCTTCCATTACCCCCCACCCCCTTTAATTTTTTGTTAAAAATTTGGACAGTCGAGTGCAGACCGCTTACCGACATCTTTGAAAATTTCCGATTTTTTTGACCGGGGGGTGTCTAAGGTTCATTCACCTAACCCCACCATTCATCTTTTCGGAAATTTCTGTCATTCTTATCAAAACGATTATGCCTCTTATTATGACATGCTTTGCACAGTGTTCTAAGATTATCTAAGTCAAGAGCGAACTCTGGATAGAACTCTAGCTCCTTGATGTGGTCAACTTCCAAGTTAGTAGTCGTGACCTTACCTTCATCCCTGCACCATACACATTCGTAATGATCTCGTTTAAGTGCTTGCCTTCTTATAGTTCTCCACTCGCTGGAATTGTAAAACTGGTTTCGTTCTTCTCGAGTTGAAACTTCAATCATTTGATTATTGATGTTGATACTTTGAGCTCAAATTTATTTAGCTTGTCAATGCAATTGTTCAAGTGTTTGATTGCTTCACAATATTCTTGAGTTAACTCTTTTAATTCTGAGCAATTTTCAATTTCGACTCCAGCTACAATTTTTCCTAATGGTTTCTGTTTAGTCGCTCTTTTATTAAAAAGTCTTTTAATAATACCTTTCATAACTGTTCAATCTCCTTTGTTTTTACTCTCTCAATTCCTTATTTTACATATTCTAGTGAACTCGCTACATGAGTTTTAACTCAGCTTTATCAAGCGTTTATCTTGCATGCGCGAAATGAAATCATCATAACCTTAAAACAATGAATTGATGTTAAAATAAAAAAATTAAAAGCCCTGAAATTTCGTCATGGCTCTGTCTTGTGAATCTTGATTTTTGCCGATATACCGAAGTGAAATACTCTGGCTTGAGTGATTCAGTAGGTCCATTATCAGAGCGACATCCTTGGTTTGTTCGTACATGAATAAGCCAAAGGTTTTTCTCATCGAGTGAGTCGCTATATTTTCTAGACCAACTTCTTCAGCGGCTTTCTTGATGATTTTATAAGCTGTGTTAGGTTTTATGTGCTGGTGCTTTCCGTTTCGGCTTGGAAAGAGGAAGTCTTCATCTTTCTTGTCTTTGATGTACTGTCGCATAGCATTCTTGAATTTCTTTGGCATCTTTCGTTTGGTTGGCTTGTCTGTCTTTTCATCAACAATCTGGACATGCCAGCCTTTAACGTGCTTTACTTTAAGTTTAACAATATCGCCAATACGAAAACCCAGATTAACACCAGACAAAAAGAGCATGAGGTTACGTTGTCTATCTGACTCTTTGACTGCGCTATGCAATGTCAGCCATTCAATCATAAGCTGAACATCATCTCTATTTCGGATTGGTTCAACAACTACCACATATCCTCACCTCCTTTTAATGCAAAAAAAGCAGAGGTTTTTCTCTGCTATTCTTCATGATACTAATTTACCACATTAAAATTATCATTTGCTATCATTCTTATCATACATTTTAGATAATTTTAGTAACGCTTTATATTTTGCTCGTTGGATGGTGGCAGGGCTACAATTTAGTTTTATTTGAACTTCTTTCCAAGATAATCCGTCAATGTACAATAATCGCATCACGATGTTTTCCACTGGATCATCGAGCGACTCAATCGCTTGAACGAGTTCGTCACGTTCGTGGTACATTTGTTTGATTTCTTTATATAGCTGTTCTGACTTGTCAATAATCAACACATTCAATTCTTCAGTTTGATTCTTATTACTTTTTGATTTTGGCATGCTGTCGAACTGCTGCCCTCGTAAAATACCTGACTTCAAACTGATGATTTCTTGGTGCTTTGACTTAGCTTTGATATCGATATAAGGCAAAGCCTTCAATCTTTTTTTGATGTCTATTGCCAAATCTTACCTCCTGACATGTTTTTATTTTTACCAAATTGATAATTTTTACTCATGATTCGTGATCACACTACCTGCACCGTTAACAGTGACCCAGCCATGCTTCTCTCTGGCTTCTGCTTCTTTCATCCGGATAAGATTATCTGTGATTGAATCTGACTTAGCTTTGTTGGCCTTGGCTTCACCTTCTGCTTTGATGATGCCTGCGTCTGCTTCAGCTTGAGCTTGAACTTTCTTGGTATCGGCTTCAACTTTAGCTTTTTCCTGTTCCTGTTTAGCAGTATCAATTTCTTTTTGTTTTACAGATTCATTTTTGATTGCTGCTTCAATCTCGTCTCCTGCATCTTGGTCTGTGATGGTAAATGATACAAACTCCAAATCGTAAGACTCAAATTTTTCTTTGAGAGCCTTATCAATCGCTTCATAAACTTCATTACGCTTGTCACCCAGCACATCATAGATATCATAATTACCTGTTACCGATTCTATAGCACGTTGAACTGCTGGAGATACTACACTATCATTTACTGTTTCCAAGGTAGTGTAGTTAGAGAATACCGTCATAGCTTTCTCCTTATTGATACGATATTTCACATCAATATTTGTATTCAACCATTGACCGTCTTTTGTCTGAGTCGTGATTTTCTCCATTGTTTTTGTTTGAACAGATGTAGATAAGGTGTAGACTTTGTCAATAAATGGCATTTTTAGATGATATCCTGTTTGCATGGTATTTTCTTGCACACCTCCAATTGCGCTAACCTTAACTCCAACTGTATTAGCCGGGATAAGCTTCACGGCCGTGAGACGAAAAATACCAAGTGAAGCAACAGCTGCAACTGTAATGATACCGCCCTTAGCAAGTTTTGTGAGTGTCGTTTTTCCTGTTTCATGATTGTATCGTGTAAACATTGTTTTTACTCCTTTTTTTAAATTATTTTCCCATCAAAAACTAGTGTTATTGTACCTGTACCATCTCTGTTGATTGCATGAGTTCGATGTTTTTAAAGCCAATAAATCTTAGTACGTTATCATCATCTACATATTCAGCTTCTTTATCATCGAAGTATAATCCATCAACAAGATGTAATTGTGATGTAATTCTATTCCACAGCCTAAATTTCGGTATCATACCAAATCCTCCTCTTTGACGAACGAACCATCTATCCATTTACCCTTGCGGTCTTTGATTTCTTGGTATGCTAACTCAAAACATTCATCGAAGCTATAACCTAGCGATTTACTGATTGATTTTAGATGACCAATCAATAGAGTCAATGATTTTATACGTAAGGTCATAAGTTTCAGATGTTGTTCTGTTTGAATGTTGCTAATACATGTATTTGCGTACGCGAATGATGTCATAATATCGTTCTTTCTAACATTCTTCGACTCTTCAAAAATACTATCCACATCCACTTTGCTCAACAATCCCAAACCGACAATCACGACTGCGCAATCTCCGATACTATCCTTGGTCAGTTGCTCGTTCTTCTTAAGATAGCCTGAACATAGTTCACCGAACTCTTCGCTAAGTTTAAGTGACTGCTTGTCTAACCGTCCACCGTTTTCTAAATCACGGTCAATAAACCATTGTTTTACATTTTCTAGTGTGTTCATGATAACTCCTACAATTCTTCTAAATCAAAATACTCTGTCAGTTCGTTCTTCAATTCTTCCAGAGTTTCACATCGTCCAATCAAATCCGACACATCTAGCATTGTGTCCTCTTTATTCAGCGTGTTCTCTGCCACTGCATCAGCTACCCATTTTGGATGTGTGCCAGCGTAAGAGAACTGATCTTGAGGTAATAGCTCAAGCAATGCTTCATATCGCTCTTCAAGAGCAATTAGAGCACCAAATACATCTATGTAGTCAGTATCTGCTTTCTTGCTTTCAAAAACTTCTGGCTGATTTTGTTTTACGATTTCCGCATAAATAGCAGACCATTCTTTTTCTGAAAAACGCGATTTTTCAACCAATGCACCGTATTCGATTTCCTTGCCATCGACTGTCACTTTATAATTCATATTCTTACCTCATTCCCAACTTTCACTTTATCATACACTTCCTTCGTAACCACGAACACACCGTAATCACGTATCGTTAGCGTGTATAGCTTTCCATGTCGTCCTTTCTCGACGACTTTACCGAATATCTCAGCGCCTGCATTATCAGCCTTGTAGATAACCATCGGCTTTTTCTTTTCTAGTTCTGCAATCCTGTCCATCTGCCAGATGTTTAGTCCAGCAGATAGAAGAATCCAGATAGCTATGAATCGTTTCAATCTGTGACCTCTCTTCCATCTCTTACTTTTTGCAAATAATATTTATATATTTCATTGTCGGTATGTTCATTTACTAACTTTTCAAGTGCTTTATTGACCACTTCTGATATGCTTCTATAACCACCATATTCTTTTACGGCTTCGACATGGTCATGTAGATCTTGTGTAATCGTTGCTTGTATCTTTGCATCACCACACCTCCTTGCTCTTAATTTCTCCAGTAAGTCTATTTTCTAAAATGTGACTTGTATAGCAAATATCGCTTTTATATGTATAGTGATCAACGGTTTCTTCAACCCATTGGTTTTTAGTGTACGGGTATCTGTTTGGTCGTTTCAATTTACCACCTCACATATAAATACTTAGCGTCAATATCTTGTTCTAAAATACACTCTTTCAATGACTTTAAAACCTCCAATGCATCGCTGGCTGTTCCCCATCTATTTTTAGGTTCATACTGCACATACTTTTCAGGGTACCGTTCTAATTCAGAGATACCACGTTGAATGTTATCTAAAACATCAGCGATATTGTAAATTGTGCCTTGGTCGAAATCCCAATCCATAGCCACCCTAAACATTTTTCCAAGATTGTAAGTTGGAGAACTATATCTAGGTTCATCGATACAAATATATTGTCCGTTTTCTATTTTTCCTAAGATTTCCAAATCATAACTCATCACTCAACCTCCTCAATCTCAATCCCTGGGCAATCAAATACCCAGCCGAGGCCAGCTTCTTCGAGTTGTTTGCGGGTGTGGTGCAAGCGAAATTCTTTGCACTCTTCGAAATTGCTTAGCATCCACGTATGGCCAAATCTAAATGTCAAATATGTATTCTCTTCGGACATACCTTTCATCTTCACAAGATACCGCTTCTCTTTCTCGACCTCGTAGCCAAATTGGTGCATGTTGACGAGGGTTTTAAATGGTTTGGTATTTTCATCAATTACCCAATTTTCAAATTCATTTAGCTCGCTATCATTACGCTTTTTAAAAAGCTCATAGATACATTGAAACAAACTTGTTTCAAAATCATCCTTATTCTCTTCATACCAATCCGCCACAAACGGCTTAACTTTGACCTGTTTGGGTTCGTCTAGTTGTTTGATTGTATTGATGATTCTGTCTACATCAATACAATTGATAAATCTACCTTTACTTTCTTTTAAGACGTTACAATAATCAATCAATTCCTGCTTATTCATCTTCGCTTCCTCCAACTTGTTTTTAAAAAATCCAGCTCTTGCCCCTCATGGCTCAAAGACACAAGAGCTAGCAAATTCTTTATACGTCATTCGTCCAAGTCTGACGTATATTCTAGCTCGCTTTTAACGTGGTTCGCGGCACGTTGATTTTGTTGCTAAGTAATAGCAATCTACCGCACCATAATCAAAACGTACATCGTCTTTTCCGATGTGTTTCTTGAATTTTGGTCTGGTAATACCTGAGAAAGCCCACTGATGATCTTTCATCTGTTCGATAAGTTCATCCACATTGTCAAACGTCCCAAGGTAAAACTTGCAGTGCCCGTTGTAGACGAAGTAGAGATTTAACATCACTCCAGCTCAACAGGGTAAAAGTTCCCAAAGGAACCCCTCAAAGCCTTTCCAACCTGTACGGCAGCCGCCCGAGAAACAAACCGCATGGCTTTCTTCTCCTCAGAACATGAAATGTCCAATCCAGTCACTCCGATAACCACGGACCTCAGAAACGGCTTATCCTCTCTTGTCCCATGTCTTAAAATAAACATCAGCCACCTCTATTCTCAAGCCTTTCAAGTAATTCACGTTTCCGTTTTTCAAGCTCTTCCTTGTCCTCCTCGCTCGTGGTATTCACATAGTTAGGTTGAGACCATTCAGGAACATTTGATTTTTGATTCTCTGACTGACCCTTGATTTTACTTTCTTTGTAGGCTCGCTCACGTTCATCGACTGCTGCAATCGTCAAGACCCCGTCTTTTTTCCAATTCGTCAAAATTGCTTTAATATAACTAAAATTCCGTTTACCATTGTCAGCAGCAAAACCAATTGCTTTCAGAACAACTTTCGCTTCCATTCCATCCAAAATGATGAACTCTTTCAAGATTTCAAATTGAGTTCCATCTAACGGAGCAATACGAGATTGATATTCTTCCACGATGAGCTCGACTGGATTTTTATTTTTATCTTTATCTATATCTTTCTCTATCTCTATATCTATCTCTTTATCTATATCTATATCTCCGTTACACTTTGTTTCATCGGTGTTACATTGTAACGCCTGTTTGTTCTCTCGAAACTTGCGAACCCTTCTGGCAGTTGCTGTTTCACTACCTACCATCTCAGGAACTTGCTCTAAGAAATAGTCCCTGTCATTTTTTCTAGTCAACAATCCTTTGCTTTCTAAAAAAATCAATGTAATTTTAATATCTTCAACATTTTCGTCAATGACAAGAGCGATTTCTTCGGCTAGATTGTCTGCAAGTCCATCATAGTAAATATGCCCTCCGTCTTCCAAGCTAATTAACATCATTTTGAGATAAATGATGGTATGTGTATCTCCGCCAGCAATCTTGCGAAGTAGTTTCATCTCCTTTGACTTAAAGAAGTCCTGAGCAAGCTGGATCCAGAAATACCGCTTGTTTTTTAACGCCATAATTTCACACCCCATTTCCTACGGTTAGCGCGGTACTTCATCCGCATATCCTCATAGATGTGCCTACCTTCTAACTCTAGTTTTTCAAGCTTGAGCAGACGATTTTGAGAGATCACATCATGATAGTCTTTTGTTAGTTTTTCAAAGTCCTTAACAATTTTTTCATAGTCCTTGGTTAATTTTTCATAGTCAGTTATGTATTCTTTGACTAGTAATAGATTTTTATGATCATATTCCCAAATCGTAATAGCATGTCTTGTAGCTGATCCCCTTTCTATCGCTTCTTTAATATACATAATCTGATCATCCAGCCATTGAATCAATCTTTCCATTTCCTGACCTCCTCACTTCAAGATGTGCATTTTAGGTTCTGGCAATGCTAATGGTTCAGGACGCAAGCCTACAGGCGGTTCATTGTCGTAGGTGAAGCCCTTGAACGGACGACGAATATTCTTGCGGATTTCTTGACGTTCTGCCTCTCTACCACGTTCGTAAGCATGGTTATAGCCTTTAATAATCATAGACGCAAATTCTTGCTCTTCTTGTCTCTCTTTTTCATTACGCTCCTCTTGTAGTTTGATATGACGATAAGCCCCTGCAAATCCAATCAGCAAGGCTCCAACACCCATTAACTGGTCTAAAATCGGTGGTTCAAACATCTTATTTCTCCTTACGCTCTTAATTTTCGTACTTCTTTCTCTAATTCCAAAATCTCATAAACATCATTGACATCATACATAATATCTTTTCCTTGCTTACGAAATCTCAATCCTTTACGTTCTAACTTTTTGATATAGCCATGAGTGAAGCCAAACTTCTTCATCAAAGCTTGTTGATTGATTGGCATGCGATCATTCTCTAACTGCTCCTTGACCTGCTTTTCAGCAAAGGCCAATAATTGATTGGTGAACAATTCAGCACTTTCGCCGTCCAATCGTAATTGTAACGTGATACCTTCCATTTTCTACATCCTCTCAACTATGCGGGCAAGCATTTTTGTGATATAATGGCTTTAATTATTTAAGTATGCGCCTGACTTCGTTAGGTGCTTTTTTGCGTTGTTGTCAAACTGTCTTACTTTCCATCGCCCTGAGTTCTATCTCATGGCTGACTTGTTTTAATAGCTTCTCACACGCTATTTTAGCTTCTCTGTACGTTGTGGATTCGCTGATGAAGTAATCAGCAAGTTCGATGATTTTATCTTCCATGCCTACCCCTACGCTTGACTAAAAGCGTTCAGTTCCATAATCTTCATTTTAGTATTAGTGCTTGGCTCCCATGTCATCCAGTAAGCAAGAGCGGCATCCGCATGCTTCTTGGGTAGCAGGTCATAGCGACTAATATTGAAATGATCTTTGAAATCAATCTCAGCTTGTCTAAATACCGACTGAGCAAAAATCTTATCCGCATAAGCTGGGCTATCAATACCACCCAGGCATGCCACAACCCTAGCCTTGCGCTTCTTCAGGAGCGACTGAGCATAGCTTGGATGAATCGGTTGCTCACTCTTGAGGTAGTCAATATCTTCTAGCATGGTCGCCTGTTGCTCACGCAATTTCTTCTGACCAGTAAAGAGAGCAATAAAGGCATCCTCGTCCAAATCCTCGCGGATAAATCCGCCCTGCTTACGAATAGCTGGTAAAACCTCTGATGTCACCCAGCGCTTGAACTCTTTTGCTTGAGGCAACTTGCTGGATAAGATAAGAGAGTAGAGACCAGATTCGTTGATAACAGTAACACCTCTATTTCCAAAAGTACCGTTTTGGTAGTTTTGACGGTCTTCATCATCTACGTGACGATTAATATCTCGACTACCATTTTGGTACCCCAGAATATCCGCCACATCTTTCCCGACGAACCAAGGCTCGTCATCAATTGTCAAAGTACGGACTTCCTGTCCGTAAAAATTAAAAATTTCGTTCATAGTATTCCTTTCTAAATTTGGTATAATGAAAATAAAAACGATTGGAGAAAAAAATGACTGAAAAAATTTGTTTTATTGTAACTGCTATTGGCGAATCTGGAACACCTACCAGAGAGCGAGCTGACAATGTATATAAATATCTTATCGCCCCCGTTTGTGAAGACCTTGGTTATAAGCCTGTACGTGTTGACCACGTCAATGCGGTTGACAACATCAACACTACAATTATCAATTACCTTAAAACTGCTCCTATGGTTATAGCAGATATGACAGACCATAATCCCAACGCATTCTACGAGTTAGGTTTCAGACAGGCGCTTGAACTTCCACTAGTCCCAATCATAAAAGTAGGAGGAAATCTTCCTTTTGATGTTATGACGACTCGTACCGTATTCTACGATACCGATGTGGCAAAAATTGAAGAGTCTAAAGAGAATTTGAAATCTAAAATACTAAGTTTTGAAAACTTCGAAATGCCTGAAAGTCGTATTGATAAAAGCGTTACATTAGATGAGCTTGATGATAAAATAACTAAAAAGCTAAACAAGATACTAAATCTGTTAGAAAAGCAACAGTCTTATTCTCCTCTCGTACACACGCATGATTTTGATTTTAAAACATCGCATGGCGGTAAGGTAATTATTAGACGAGCTGGAAAGACGATTAATCGGACACAGAACCGTCTATTATTCCCCGAAGATAAGAAATAGCTAGCTCTTGTTGACTTTGCAGTTCCCCAATCTCAGCAACTTTTTCATTTATAAGTCTAACGGTCCTCAATACTTCATTGAGGGCTTTTTTTTCGAGTTCATTCATCTTCTCCTCCTACTCCAGCACCTTACTGCCGATTACCAATCGTTTAACGACAACGTCCATCTCCTTAAATTCGGCATTCTCTGCACAGTAGCGGACGCTCTCGCTGATGATGTTACAAATAGATACTCCGTACTCATTCGCCAGCTCTGCAGCAATCTCCCAGGCATCTTTGTCAATCCGTGTTACTTTTTGCGCTGCGTTGTTCATATTATTCCTCTTCTTACTTTCCCCAGTGTTAAAATAGTTTCCCACTGTCTTCCTTTCTATTGTTCTCCCCTTTTTGCTATAATAAAATCAGAAAGGGGGTGATGTAATGACACTATCTGACAAAGAAATCGCTTTAGAACTTACAAAAATTACCGTCGAACACTTTAATATTCGAGTTGCACAAAGTGTTCCAAAATCTGGATTAACAGAAGAAGCCATTGAACAATTCTACAAGCGATTCTATGAAACTGTTACGAACTTAAAAGATAATCATCCAGAATCGTAACATCTATTTGGAGCACATCTTCTGGATGTGCTTCTTTAATGCGAGCTATTTTTTCAATAGCTTCATCTACAGACGTACTTCTTAAAGAGATATTCAGTTTTAGCATCCCCTCTCCTTCCTCCTACAACATATCTTCTACCCTACACCCTAGCGCCTTAGCAATGACCACCGCCTGCGACAGCGTCACCGCCTTCAGGTCGTTCTCGATCCGTGACAAGGTCGTGTAGTCTATCAAGGTTCGCTTGGCAAGCTCACGCAAGCCCAGCTTTTGAGCCGTTCTCAGCTCCCTCATTTTCGCTCCATACATTGACTTTTTCCTTTCTACTAATAGGTCTTTTCAAAACTGTTGGTACTTGTCAACAGTTTTGATAGAATTATTCTATCGATTTTGAAAAAAGTTTGACCTTTTTTGATTTTAGGTGTTTTATTTCACTTTTCGTGAAGTCTGAGGTGTGAATATATCGCCCAATTCTTTACCGAAATAATGGGCGATTTTGAACATTTCACTCAGTTTAAAATCTTGTTTACCTAATTCTTTGTTACGATAGCTATTCTCGCTTTTTCCGATAACATCTGCCATTTCTTTCTGAGAAATATTTTTCTCCTTCCTCAGTTTATATAAAAGAATTTGCAAACCATAATCACCTCCCTATCTGAAAATTAAATATAAAATTAGTACGATAATACCAGACCAGAACAATATACTCGGAATAAGTCCACCTCGAATTTCCAAGGAAGTTTTTGCATGATTGTCTTGATTTATCTTTTCGTAATCAAAGTTACCAAACAAGAATTTTTTCCAATCCATTTTTTTCTCCTTTTTCTTGCAGGAGATACAGCCTATATGATACAATGACAGTACCCCTTTAAAGGGGAGGGGCTTTAGGTCAGCCCCTTGTAAACTTCTACCACTCTATTGAGTAGTGAAGTTCGAATTTGAACCAGAGAATTTGGATTTTTAAGCCGAATTCTCTTTTTTTAGGTCTTTGTTCCTGTCGCCTCATTGGCTGCACCTCCTGTTTTATTTTGCTCTTGGAGCAACAACCTGCCAAGGATTCGAACCTTGGTGATACCAATCAGGCTACATTTAGTTTATCAAACATTCCTGCAAATGCTGCATCAAAACGAATGTCATCGATTTCCTCTTGAGTGAAACCAGAATCGAGAAGGTAACGCTCTTGACGTTCAATCTCTTCTGCTAACTCTGTCCATCCAAAAGCGAATTGACGGCAGTTAGTACAGAATGCTTCAAGTTGGCTGTAAAGGAAGTTTTCCTCGTAAGTGCCTTGGATTAAAGTTTCCTTAGCTACTGCTTTAAAGATGTTGATTGCTTTCTCGTTTAATGTATTCATGTTATTTCCCTCCGGTTTGTTTTTTGTTATTTCCTTAAGCTTGATTATATTATACCTCACTTTTCGTGAAGTGTCAACAGTTTTTTTGCGAAAAAACAAAAAAACTTTTCTTTCCGTGAATATTTTGTTATAATCTACTTAAGAAAACACTCAGGAGAAATATATGACTGACAAAGAATTAGCTATATACATTGGTACAAAAATAAAAGAATATCGGTTGCAACGTGGATTAACACAAAAAGAATTAGCTACTTTAGTGGATATGGGGGATACAACTATAGCAAACTATGAAAAAGGTTTCCGTACTCCTAAAAAGAATACTTTGTTTAAAATATCCTCTGCTCTCAGCGTAACCATTGACGATTTATTTCCACCTATTCGTAAAGCAGACACCCCCACAGCGTCCCCAGATTCGCTCACACAGCAGATAACGGACAAGGTGGTACAATTAACCCCAGATAATAAAAAAATCGTCCTACGGACTTCTGAGGAGCTTCTGGAGAGACAAAAAGCAAACGGCGAGATGTACACAGAGCAAAACGAAGAAGAAACGAAGAAAAACGAAGTATCGGAAAACATCATCAGACTGGACGACTACAGACAGACTACTTACCGACGTGTTACTGGGGTTGTCTCTGCTGGTAGTGGCTCGATGCAGGACGACGATTTAGATATGGAGGTTTCATTCTATGATGATGAAATCCCAGACGACTACGATGCTATCGCTTATGTCGTCGGCAACTCTATGGAGCCAAAGATAAAAAATGGTGACTACCTCTTTATCAAGAATACCCCACAGGTTGACTATAACACCATCGGTATCTTCCAAGTAGACGGCGCTAACTATGTCAAGAAACTGCGTCAGGGATATCTTGAAAGCCTTAACCCTGAATGTGCTGATATACATCTAGACGAAAGCAACGATATCCGCACTATCGGGGAAGTTGTCAGCGTGTATAGAGAGAAATAAACCAACTGTTTCCATTTTGGAAATAGTTGCTTGACAAAAATAACAAAAGACTCTATAATGTATTTATACGAATTGGTCCGGATGCCCGATGCATCCTACCGAAAGAGTCTCAATACATTATTGAGGCTCTTTCGTGCTTTATAGGAGAAAAAATGAAACCTTTTTCCGATTTTAATAAACAAATTAAAATATTAGAAAATAGAAACTTAACTATTTTAGATAGAAAAGCAGCTAACTTTGCTCTCAGAAACTACGGTTATTACGAAATAGTAAATGGATACAAGATTTTTTTACTTGATTCATCCAAAAAAGTTGAAACATTTTTAGAAAAGGAAACATTTGAACACCTTGTTTCACTTTATAATCTTGACAAACAAATCAGAAGTTTGGTCATGCAAGCGACTTTGGAAGTAGAGTTATCTCTAAGAACAGCCCTAGCTTATACTCTAGCAGAAGATTTTGGTATTTTAGAATCAGATTATCTGGATAGAAAAAATTACAATAAAGGGAAATTTCAACGTAAACACAAAAAATATCAAAGAGATTTTCTTCTGGATATGCTTAAAGACATCGCAGCCAATAGACCTGTAGAGCCTTTAAACTCTTATCGAATCAAACATAAGCACATACCTCCATGGATACTTTTTAAAGAAACAACACTAGGAAATATCACCAATTTTATTAAAATCCTAAAAGGTCCACAAAAAGACAAGATTATTTCTCTTTGTACAGGTCTTTCTAGCTCTCAACTAACACCAGCAGATAAAACTTTATTTATAGAAATACTAGATTTAATATTAGCATTCAGAAATCGTGCTGCTCATGGTGGACGCATGTTTAATTATAAAGCAAGTGCGAGTCTAAGTTACCACAAAAAGTTTCATAACCAAATAAAGATAACACCGGCTGATTACCGAAATGGTAAAGGGCAAAGAGATTTATATACTTTCTTCCATTCTTTAGCCTTATTTGATAACAAAGAAGGCTTTAACTTATTAGAACTATGTCTCTATTCTATAAAGGAGCATGACGCATCATACCCCTCAGATTGGCTAGTTTTAGCCAGCGAAATGGGATATCCAAAAGATGTTCTAAAAACAGATTTACAAAGGCATCGTAATTTCCACAAAAATTACCGTTGGAGATACCTGTGGCATGCTATAAAAAATATATTTAAAAAATAGAAAATAAAAAAATCCCCACAATCTCCAACGGCAAACTTTCAGTGTGAGGACTCAACTTTCCATTTTTGACAAAATGATATATATTTGATAATATATAGTTACTAACCTAGGAGAAATCCTAGTGCAAATAATCTGGTTGGCACAAGCTGCCACGCAGAAACGGTAACTATAAATTTAGTTACCGTTTTTTGTTGAATTTAAACAAAAAAATCCCCACACTCTCCATCGGCAAACTTCTGAGTGTGAGGATTAAACTTTCCATCAAGCAAGTAATGGAAAAGATGATAAAAAAATACACCTATAGTTTATCATAAGTTCTACACCTTTTCAACTATGCGGGCAAGCAATCGAAAAGAAAGGACTTTTTATGATAAAAAAACTCTAAGCAGGCAGAGCCTGCTAACTCATGACAGAAAAAGAAGTTTAGCTTATAATGAAGATGAACAATACAAATCCGTGGTGTCTAATAGGGCTTTTCCTAGCCTGTTAAAAAAACTGGATGAACAAGAGTCATGAGATAACTCGAATATGCCTTGAGCATGAAAATAAAATTACTAGTAGCCTCTTGTTCTATTGTTCAAATAGTTAACAGGAGGTTT
>NZ_JAQFJG010000003.1 GCF_030439915.1 Streptococcus sp. SPS1 | reverse complement strand
TTTATGTTTTGTCATAGTAGACCTCATTTCTAACTCAAACGTCTCACACTTAATTCCACCATAAAAATCCGTTTTAGACTAATTTCCACTTTGATTAGGCAAGTGGAAATTACTTTGAGAAGTTACGGAATTTTTAACGGTCTAATTTTTTTCAAAGAATTGCTCATGATACTATAAAAATCTTAGAAATTGTGATAAAATAGGTAGGATAAAAGAAGGAGAGTGAAAATGGCGAATCCCAAGTATAAGCGTATTTTAATCAAGTTATCAGGTGAAGCCCTTGCCGGTGAACGTGGCGTAGGGATTGATATCCAAACAGTTCAAACAATCGCAAAAGAGATTCAAGAAGTTCATAGCTTAGGTATCGAAATTGCCCTTGTTATTGGTGGAGGAAATCTCTGGCGTGGTGAACCTGCAGCAGAAGCAGGTATGGACCGCGTTCAGGCAGATTACACAGGAATGCTTGGGACTGTTATGAATGCTCTTGTGATGGCAGATTCATTGCAACAAGTTGGGGTTGATACACGTGTGCAAACAGCTATTGCTATGCAACAAGTGGCAGAGCCTTATGTCCGTGGACGTGCCCTTCGTCACCTTGAAAAAGGCCGTATCGTTATCTTTGGTGCTGGAATTGGTTCACCTTACTTCTCAACAGATACAACAGCGGCCCTTCGTGCAGCTGAAATCGAAGCGGATGCCATACTTATGGCTAAAAATGGTGTCGATGGTGTTTACAATGCCGATCCTAAGAAGGACAAGACAGCTGTTAAATTTGAAGAATTGACTCACCGTGATGTTATCAATAAAGGTCTTCGTATCATGGACTCAACAGCTTCAACCCTCTCAATGGATAACGATATTGACTTGGTTGTCTTCAACATGAACCAACCAGGCAACATCAAACGTGTCGTATTTGGTGAAAATATCGGAACAACTGTTTCAAATAATATTGAAGAAAAGGAATAAGAAAGATTATGGCTAACGCAATTATTGAAAAAGCTAAAGAGAGAATGACCCAATCTCACCACTCACTTGCTCGTGAATTTGGTGCTATCCGTGCCGGTCGTGCTAATGCAAGCTTGCTCGACCGTGTACATGTAGAATACTATGGAGTAGAGACTCCTCTTAACCAAATCGCTTCAATTACGATTCCAGAAGCGCGTGTTTTGTTGGTGACACCATTTGACAAGTCTTCATTGAAAGACATCGAACGTGCCTTGAACGCTTCTGATCTTGGTATCACACCAGCTAACGACGGTTCTGTTATTCGCTTGGTTATCCCTGCTCTGACAGAAGAAACTCGTCGTGACCTTGCTAAAGAAGTGAAGAAAGTCGGTGAGAATGCTAAAGTGGCTGTCCGCAATATCCGTCGTGATGCTATGGACGAGGCTAAGAAACAAGAAAAAGCAAAAGAAATCACTGAAGACGAATTGAAGACTCTTGAAAAAGACATTCAAAAAGTAACAGACGATGCTGTTAAACACATCGACGACATGACTGCCAACAAAGAAAAAGAACTATTGGAAGTCTAAAAATAAACAGAAAAACTCAGTTGGCATTGCTGGCTGAGTTTTATTCGAAAGAAGGAAATATGAATACAAATCTTGCAAGTTTTATCGTTGGACTGATCATCGATGAAAACGACCGTTTTTACTTTGTGCAAAAGGATGGTCAAACCTATGCTCTTGCTAAGGAAGAAGGTCAGCATACAGTAGGGGATACAGTCAAAGGTTTCGCCTATACAGATATGAAGCAAAAGCTCCGCCTGACAACCTTAGAAGTGACTGCCACTCAGGACCAATTTGGTTGGGGAACTGTAACGGAAGTTCGTAAAGACTTGGGTGTCTTTGTGGATACAGGCCTTCCTGACAAGGAAATCGTTGTGTCACTCGATATTCTCCCTGAGCTCAAGGAACTCTGGCCTAAGAAGGGCGACAAACTCTACATCCGCCTTGAAGTGGACAAGAAAGACCGTATCTGGGGACTCTTAGCCTATCAAGAAGACTTCCAACGTCTGGCTCGTCCTGCCTACAACAACATGCAGAACCAAAACTGGCCAGCCATTGTATACCGTCTCAAGCTGTCAGGAACTTTTGTTTACCTGCCAGAGAATAATATGCTTGGTTTTATCCATCCTAGCGAGCGCTATGCAGAGCCACGTTTGGGTCAAGTTTTAGATGCGCGTGTTATTGGTTTTCGTGAAGTGGACCGTACTTTGAACCTCTCTCTCAAACCACGTTCCTTTGAAATGTTGGAAAACGATGCTCAGATGATTTTGACCTACTTGGAAAGCAATGGCGGTTTCATGACCTTAAATGATAAGTCATCTCCTGATGACATCAAGGCAACCTTTGGCATTTCTAAAGGTCAGTTCAAGAAAGCACTTGGCGGCTTGATGAAGGCTGGTAAAATCAAGCAAGACCAGTTTGGGACAGAGTTGATTTAGGGTGACATATGAGAAAATCATTTTACACTTGGCTCATGACTGAGCGCAATCCTAAAAGTAACAGTCCTAAGGCTATCTTGGCAGACCTAGCTTTTGAAGAGTCTTCCTTCCCAAAACACACCGATGATTTTGATGAGGTCAGTCGCTTTTTGGAGGAGCACGCTAGTTTCTCTTTCAACCTAGGAGACTTTGACGCTATCTGGCAAGAATACTTAGAACACTAGCATGATTCACTGGGTTTGGGCTAGTAATTTCTCCATCCCTTTGCTATAATAAAAAGAAATAAAAGGATTAGAGAGGTTCTTTATTTGAAGGAACATTCAATAGACATTCAACTGAGTCATCCAGATGACCTGTTTCATCTTTTTGGTTCCAATGAACGCCATCTCCGTTTGATGGAAGAAGAGCTTGATGTGGTGATTCATGCCCGTACGGAGATTGTCCAGGTTTTGGGAGAAGAGACTGCCTGTGAGGAAGCCCGTCAGGTTATTCAGGCTTTGATGGTCTTGGTCAATCGTGGGATGACCGTTGGCACGCCAGATGTGGTGACTGCGATTAGCATGGTCAAAAACGATGAAATCGACAAGTTTGTCGCCCTTTATGAAGAAGAAATCATCAAAGATAATACAGGAAAGCCTATCCGTGTCAAAACACTGGGTCAAAAACTTTATGTGGACAGTGTCAAACAGCATGATGTAACCTTTGGAATTGGGCCCGCAGGGACAGGGAAGACCTTTCTTGCAGTGACCTTGGCAGTGACTGCCCTTAAACGTGGGCAGGTCAAGCGGATTATCCTGACTCGTCCAGCAGTGGAAGCGGGTGAAAGTCTAGGTTTTCTTCCGGGTGATCTTAAAGAGAAGGTAGATCCTTACCTTCGACCTGTTTATGATGCCTTGTATCAGATTCTGGGAAAAGACCAGACGACTCGTCTCATGGAGCGTGAAATTATCGAAATTGCTCCCCTTGCCTACATGCGTGGACGGACCTTGGATGATGCCTTTGTCATTCTCGATGAGGCGCAAAATACGACTATCATGCAGATGAAGATGTTCTTGACTCGTCTAGGTTTTAATTCTAAGATGATTGTCAATGGAGATATCAGTCAGATTGACCTACCACGTAATGTCAAGTCCGGTTTGATTGACGCTCAAGAAAAACTCAAGAACATTCACCAAATCGACTTTGTTCATTTCTCAGCCAAGGATGTGGTTCGCCATCCAGTTGTTGCTCAGATTATCCGAGCTTATGAACCAGCACCTGTCAAGAATGAAGAGAGTGAAGAATTAGAGTCTCAACCTCTGTCTGAAGGATAGTTCTTTTGTATTTAAAGTTATCTCAATACAATATTTCAGTCAATATCCTTATATTAGTTAGAAACTTTTCAAGCGGAGGAAACGTATGGAATCAATCTTTTTAAAACTAGCCCAGTATCCCATAGTCGAGACAGAGCGTTTATTGCTTAGACCTGTAACCTTAGATGATGCGGAAGCTATGTTTGACTATGCTTCGGATAAGGATAATACACGTTACACTTTTCTAACCAATCAAAATTTAGAAGAAACTAAAAATAATATTGCTCAGTTTTATCTTGCCAATCCCTTGGGACGTTGGGGAATAGAACTAAAAAGCAATGGCAAATTTATCGGAACTATTGACTTACACAAGATTGATCCTGTTCTTAAGAAGGCAGCTATTGGCTACATTATCAATAAAAAGTATTGGAATCAAGGATTGACGACAGAAGCCAATCGTGCCGTAATTAAGCTAGTTTTTGAGAAGATAGGAATGAATAAGTTAGTTGCTTTACACGATAAGGCTAATCCCGCGTCAGGAAAGGTCATGGAGAAATCAGGCATGCGTTTTTCACATGCAGAACCATATGCTTGTATGGACCAGCATGAAGAAGGCCGAATCGTTACAAGAGTTCATTATGTATTGACCAAGGAAGACTATTTTGCAAATAAATAAGCAGTTGAGAAGGAATTTTCAACTGTTTTTTCTTCCTCTTACGAATAATCTAAGAGAGGAGAAAATATGGAAGCAATTATCGAGAAAATCAAAGAGTATAAAATCATTGTCATCTGTACTGGTCTGGGCTTGCTTGTAGGAGGATTTTTCCTGCTAAAACCAGCTCCACAAACACCTGTCAAGGAAACGAATTTGCAGGCAGAAGTTGCAGCTGTTTCCAAGGATTCATCGACCGAAAAGGAAGTGAAGGAAGAAAAGGAAGAACCGGTTGAACAAGATCTAATCACAGTAGATGTAAAAGGCGCTGTTAAAGCACCTGGAATTTATGATTTGCCGGTAGGTAGTCGAGTCAATGATGCTGTTCAGAAGGCTGGTGGCTTGACAGAGCAAGCAGACAGCAAGGGGCTCAATCTAGCTCAGAAAGTTAGTGATGAGGCTCTGATTTACGTTCCCACTAAGGGAGAAGAAGCAGCTAGTCAACATACTAGTTCGGGGACAGCTTCTTCAACAAGCAAGGACAAGAAGATCAATCTCAACAAGGCCAGTCTGGAAGAGCTCAAGCAGGTAAAGGGATTGGGTGGCAAACGAGCTCAGGATATTATAGACCATCGTGAATCAAATGGCAAGTTCAAGTCGGTTGATGAACTTAAGAAGGTCTCTGGCATTGGTGCTAAAACGATAGAAAAGCTAAAAGACTATGTTACAGTGGATTAAGAATTTCCCCCTTCCCCTAATCTATCTGAGTTTTCTATTGCTCTGGCTTTACTACGCCATTTTTTCTGCATCCTATCTTGCTTTGTTGGGCTTCGTTTTTCTGCTAGTCTGTCTCTTTATCCAATTTCCGTGGAAGTCTGCTAGCAAATTTCTAGTGATTTGCGGAATCTTTGGCTTCTGGTTTCTCTTTCAAACTTGGCAACAGAGTCAAGCTAGTCAAAACCTAGCGGATTCTGTTGAAAGGGTACGGATTTTGCCTGACACTATTAAGGTCAATGGTGATAGTCTATCCTTTCGTGGCAAGTCTAGCGGTCGTACTTTCCAAGTCTATTATAAACTCCAGTCCGAGGAGGAGAAAGAAGCCTTTCAAGTCTTAACAGACCTTCATGAGATAGAACTTGAAGGAAAACTTTCGGAGCCAGAAGGACAGAGAAATTTTGGTGGATTTAACTATCAAGCCTATCTGAAGACTCAGGGAATTTACCAGACGCTTACTATCAAAAAAATCCAGTCACTTCAAAAGATTGGCAGTTGGGATATAGGAGAAAATCTATCCAGTTTACGTCGAAAGGCGGTAGTTTGGATTAAGATGCACTTTCCAGACCCTATGCGCAATTACATGACGGGGCTTCTATTAGGACATCTGGACACAGATTTTGAGGAGATGAATGAGCTTTATTCTAGTTTAGGAATTATCCACCTTTTTGCCTTGTCGGGTATGCAGGTAGGCTTTTTCATGGATGGATTTAAGAAACTTCTCTTGCGATTGGGCTTGACCCAAGAAAAGTTGAAATGGCTGACCTATCCCTTTTCCCTTATTTATACAGGTCTGACAGGATTTTCAGCTTCGGTCATTCGCAGTCTCTTACAAAAGTTACTGGCTCAACATGGTGTTAAGGGCTTGGATAATTTTGCCTTGACGGTGCTTGTCCTCTTTATCATCATGCCCAACTTTTTCCTGACTGCAGGAGGAGTCTTGTCCTGTGCTTATGCTTTTATCTTGACCATGACCAGCAAAGAAGAGGAGGGACTTAAGGCTATTGCCAGAGAAAGTCTGGTTATTTCTTTGGGAATATTACCCATTCTATCCTTCTATTTTGCGGAATTTCAACCTTGGTCCATCCTCTTGACCTTTGTCTTTTCCTTTCTATTTGACATGGTCTTCTTACCGCTCTTGCCTATCTTATTTGCCCTTTCCTTTCTCTATCCAGTCATTCAGCTTAATTTTATTTTTGAATGGTTGGAGGGAATGATTCGCTTTGTATCACAGGTGGCAAGTAGACCTCTGGTCTTTGGACAGCCCAATGCATGGCTTTTAATCTTATTGTTAATTTCCTTGGCTTTAGTCTATGATTTGAGGAAAAACATTAAAAGGCTAATGGTGTTGAGCTTATTGATTACAGGTCTCTTTTTCTTGACCAAGTATCCACTAGAAAATGAAATCACCATGCTGGATGTGGGGCAAGGCGAAAGTATTTTCCTACGGGATGTAGCTGGTAAAACTATTCTCATAGATGTAGGTGGCAAGGCAGAATCTGATAAGAAAATCGAAAAATGGCAAGAAAAGACGACGACCAGCAATGCTCAGCGAACCTTGATTCCCTATCTTAAAAGTCGAGGAGTAGCCAAGATTGACCAGCTAATTTTGACCAACACGGACAAGGAACATGTTGGAGATTTGTTGGAGGTGACCAAGGCATTCCATGTAGGGGAAATTTTAGTATCAAAAGGCAGTCTGAAACAGAAGGAATTTGTGGCAGAACTACAGGCGACTCAAACTAGCGTGCGTAGTGTGACAGTAGGAGAGAACTTACCCATTTTTGGAAGTCAGCTAGAAGTCCTATCTCCAAGGAAAATTGGAGATGGAGGTCATGAAGATTCACTGGTTCTGTATGGGAAATTCTTGGATAAGCACTTTCTCTTTACTGGAAATTTGGGGGAGAAAGGAGAGAAGGACATGCTGAAGCACTATCCTGACCTAGAAGTGGATGTTTTGAAAGCTGGCCAACATGGCAATAAAAAATCATCAAGTTCAGCCTTTCTAGAAAAACTCAAACCAGAGATTGCCCTCATCTCAGTTAGAAAGAGTAATCGAACGAAATTACCACATCAGGAAACTTTGACACGACTGGAAGGTATCAATAGCAAAGTTTACCGAACTGACCAACAAGGAGCTATACGCTTTAAAGGGTGGAATAGTTGGAAAATCGAAAGCGTTCGATAGGAAGGAAAAGTATTATATATTAGTAAAATAAACTAAAAATCTATTGCATAATAATGATAAAAACGATATAATGAAAGCGTATTCGATTTTGATGATATAAAACCATTAAAAATTAGTAAAAATCGTTTAATTAGTTAGTTTATGATTATTGGTCTTTTTCAGTCCAGTGTATCTGCTGTGAGCGTTCTTAAAACTTATCGGTATGATTGGAATATCTTCTATAGGTCTAGTATGAATTATCACAGACATAGATATATTGATATTCCGTCATGGCCTCGTTATTACAGCTATTCTGAGTATAAAGTTGGCGGAGGCTGGAACTATGATCGTTATGAGGTAATAAACTACTACAGCGGAGGCTATTAATCCTTAAAGAGTGATAAAAAGGAGGGCTAGATATGTTGCAGCTTACTCATGTTACCCTAAAAACGAGACAAGTCATCTTACAAGATGTTGATTTTACATTTGAAAAGGGTAGGATTTATGGTATTCTTGCTATCAATGGTTCTGGAAAGACGACCCTGTTCCGCGCCATTAGCAATTTAATTCCTATAAGTAGTGGAAATATCGCAGTCCCTCCTTCTTTATTTTATTATGAGAGTATTGAATGGCTGGATGAAAACTTAAGTGGGATGGACTATCTTTGTCTCATAAAAAATATCTGGAAGTCAGACCTAAACTTGAGGGATGAAATCACCTACTGGGAAATGTCTGACTATATCAGCCTTCCCATCCGCAAGTGTTCCTTAGGCATGAAGCAACGCTTGGTGATTGCCATGTATTTCCTGAGTCAAGCGAAATGCTGGCTCATGGATGAGATTACCAATGGTTTAGACGAGTATTATCGACAGAAGTTTTTTGATAGGTTAGCACAAATCAATAGGCAAGAACAGCTGGTTCTTTTGAGTTCCCACTACAAAGAGGAGTTAGTGGAGATTTGCGATAGCATGGTAACCATTCATCAGGGGCAGATAGAAGAGGTTTAGTTTATGAAAGATGTTAGCCTATTTTTGTTAAAGAAAGTTTTCAAAAGTCGTTTAAACTGGATTATCTTACTTTTATTTGCATCTGTACTCGGTGTTACCTTTTATTTCAATAGTCGGACTGCAAACTCATTCAGCTTGGAGAGCAGGTTGGAAACTCGTATTGCAGCCAACGAGAGAGCTATCAATGAAAATGAAGAGAAGCTCTCCCAAATGTCTGACACCAGCTCGGAGGAATACCAGATTGCTAAAAGTGATTTAGACTTGCAAAAAAATCTTTTGACGCGAAAGACAGAAATTCTGACTTTATTAAAAGAAGGGCGCTGGAAAGAAGCCTACTATTTGCAGTGGCAAGATGAAGAGAATAATTATGAATTTGTATCAAATGACCCGACTTCTAGCTCTGAATTAAAAATGGGGGTTGACCGTGAACGGAAGATTTACCAAGCCCTGTATCCTTTGAACATAAAAGCACATACTTTGGAGTTTCCTACCCACGGGATTGATCAGATTGTCTGGATTTTAGAGGTAATCATCCCAACCTTGTTTGTGGTTGCTATTATTTTTATGCTAACACAACTGTTCGCAGAAAGATATCAAAATCATCTCGATACAGCTCAGTTATATCCTTTTTCAAAAGTGACATTTGCCATGTCCTCTCTTGGAGTTGGAGTGGGCTATGTAACTGTGCTGTTTATCGGAATCTGTGGATTTTCTTTTCTAGCGGGAAGTCTGATAAGTGGTTTTGGACAGTTAGATTATCCCTATCCAATCTATAGCTTAACGAATCAAGAGGTGACTATTGGAAAAATACAAGATGTGTTATTTCCTAGCTTGCTCTTAGCTTTCTTAGCTTTTATCGTCATTGTGGAAGTCGTCTACTTGATTGCTTACTTTTTCAAGCAAAAAATGCCTGTCCTCTTTCTTTCCCTCATTGGGATTGTTGGCTTGTTGTTTGGTATCCAAACCATTCAGCCTCTCCAAGAGATTGCACATCTGATTCCCTTTACTTACTTGCGTTCAGTGGATATTTTGTCTGGAAGATTACCTAAGCTGATTGATAATGTCAATCTGAATTGGAGCATGGGGATGGTCTTACTTCCTTGCCTGATTATCCTTTTGTTAGTGGGGATTCTATTTATCGAAAGATGGGGAAGTTCATGTAAAAAAGAAGTTTTTAAGGCTTAGTTTTCCTATGGGGAAGCTAAAGAAAAACTAATATAGGGAGGGAATCAACTTGATTCTCTCTTTTTGAATCGAAAACCAAGGCAAAATACAAACAGAAACTTTTCAAAAAAATAACTTTTTATCTTGACAAGAACTAGAAAACTTGGTATCATATAAAAGTTGAGAAAAGCAGAAGTGAGAGCTTCTCGCCTTGTGACATTAAGTTGCCTGGCCCTACGGATGAAAAGTTTCTAAGAAACGCTATCATAACGTGCGGGCTTGTATATTTACGAGTCCGCTATTGTTTTTCTCTAATAAAACAAAAGAGGTGAAAACCATAGCAAAGCAAGACTTATTCATCAATGATGAGATTCGTGTACGTGAAGTTCGCTTGATTGGTCTTGAAGGAGAACAGCTAGGCATCAAGCCACTCAGTGAAGCGCAAGCTTTGGCTGATAACGCTAATGTTGACCTAGTATTGATTCAACCCCAAGCCAAACCGCCTGTTGCAAAAATTATGGACTACGGTAAGTTCAAATTTGAGTACCAGAAGAAGCAAAAAGAACAACGTAAAAAACAAAGTGTTGTTACTGTGAAAGAAGTTCGTCTAAGTCCAACGATTGACAAGGGTGACTTTGATACAAAACTTCGCAATGCACGCAAATTCCTTGAAAAAGGAAATAAAGTTAAGGTATCTATTCGCTTTAAGGGTCGTATGATTACCCATAAAGAGATTGGTGCAAAAGTTTTAGCCGAGTTTGCTGAAGCAACTCAAGATATTGCCATCATCGAACAACGTGCTAAAATGGATGGACGTCAAATGTTCATGCAATTGGCGCCAGCGACTGACAAAAAATAATTGTCAGAAAGTTAAATAAAGGAGAAAAAATCATGCCAAAACAAAAAACACACCGCGCATCAGCTAAACGTTTCAAACGTACAGGTTCTGGTGGACTTAAACGTTTCCGTGCTTACACTTCTCACCGTTTCCACGGAAAAACTAAGAAACAACGTCGTCATCTTCGTAAAGCATCTATGGTGCATTCAGGAGATTACAAACGTATCAAAGCAATGCTTACTCGCTTGAAATAATAGCTTGACTGTAAGTAAACAATTCTAGGAAATATTTGGAGGAAATAAAACATGGCACGTGTTAAAGGTGGCGTTGTATCACGCAAACGTCGTAAACGTATTCTTAAATTAGCAAAAGGTTACTATGGAGCTAAACACATCTTGTTCCGTACTGCAAAAGAACAAGTAATGAACTCTTACTACTATGCATACCGTGACCGTCGTCAGAAAAAACGTGACTTCCGCAAATTGTGGATCACTCGTATCAACGCGGCAGCTCGTATGAACGGACTTTCATACTCACAATTGATGCATGGTTTGAAATTGGCTGAGATTGAAGTTAACCGTAAAATGCTTGCTGACTTGGCTGTTAACGATGCAGCAGCTTTCACAGCTCTTGCAGATGCGGCTAAAGCAAAACTTGGTAAATAACAACTGATGAGACTGGAACAGGATTGTCCAGTCTTTTTAAAAATAAAGGAGAAAAATATGGCTTCAAAAATGCTACATACTTGCTTGCGAGTAGAAAATCTTGAAAAATCAATTGCATTCTATCAAGATGCTTTTGGATTTAAAGAATTGCGTCGCAGAGATTTTCCAGACCATGCCTTCACGATTGTCTATCTAGGTCTTGAGGGTGACGACTATGAGTTGGAGTTGACTTATAACTACGATCACGGTCCTTATGTGGTTGGAGATGGGTTTGCCCATATCGCCCTCAGTACACCTGATCTTGAGGAGCTTCATCAAGAGCACAGTGCCAAAGGATATGAAGTGACTGAGCCAAATGGTCTACCAGGAACTGCACCTAACTATTACTTTGTCAAAGACCCTGATGGCTACAAGGTCGAAGTCATTCGTGAAAAATAATCTCGTGAAGTCAAGTAGAATATTCGTTTTCTACTTGACTTTTTTTAGCTGAAAGAGTATACTAGTAAAAATTTAACCTTTAAGGGGAGTCCAGAGAGACTCACAAGGTGTCGGATAAAAGAATAGTACAATTTTCTAGAGGAGACTTTTTGGGTGTGCTCTCTTCTGTTGTACGATTTTAACTGAGGCCTTGCACTAGCAAGGTCTTTTCTTTGTCTGGTCCCCTTAAAATTTAAGGAGGAAAAGTCATGAATCCCACATGTAAGAAACGTTTGGGTGCCATTCGTTTGGAAACCATGAAGGTGGTTGCACAGGAGGAAATCGCGCCAGCAATCTTTGAACTAGTCCTAGAAGGAGAAATGGTTGAAGCTATGCGAGCAGGCCAATTTCTTCATCTGCGTGTACCTGATGATGCTCATCTCTTGCGTCGTCCTATTTCAATTTCGTCTATTGACAAGGCAAACAAGCAGTGTCATCTCATTTATCGGATTGAGGGAGCTGGGACAGCTATTTTTTCAACCTTAAGTCAGGGAGATACTCTTGATGTGATGGGTCCTCAGGGAAATGGTTTTGATTTGTCTGACCTTGATGAGCAGAATCAGGTTCTCCTTGTTGGTGGGGGGATTGGTGTACCGCCCTTGCTTGAGGTGGCCAAGGAATTGCATGCGCGTGGTGTGAAAGTAGTGATAGTTCTCGGTTTTGCTAATAAGGCTGCTGTTATTTTAGAGACGGAATTAGCTCACTATGGTCAGGTCTTTGTAACGACAGATGATGGTTCTTATGGTATCAAGGGAAATGTTTCCGTTGTTATCAAGGATTTAGACAATCAATTTGATGCTGTTTACTCATGTGGGGCGCCTGGAATGATGAAGTATATCAATCAAACCTTTTATGACCACCCAAGAGCCTATCTATCTCTGGAATCTCGTATGGCTTGTGGGATGGGAGCTTGTTATGCCTGCGTCCTAAAAGTGCCAGAAAGCGAGACGGTCAGCCAACGTGTCTGTGAAGATGGCCCTGTTTTCCGCACAGGAACAGTTGTATTATAAGGAGAAAATCATGACTACAAATCGTTTACAAGTTTTTCTACCTGGTTTGGATTTGAAAAATCCGATTATTCCAGCATCAGGCTGTTTTGGTTTTGGACAAGAGTATGCCAAGTACTATGATTTAGACCTTTTAGGTTCTATTATGATCAAGGCGACAACCCTTGAACCACGCTTTGGCAATCCAACTCCAAGAGTGGCAGAAACACCCGCTGGTATGCTTAATGCAATTGGCTTGCAAAATCCGGGTTTGGAAGTTGTTTTGGCTGAAAAGCTACCTTGGTTGGAAAGAGAATATCCAAATCTTCCTATTATTGCTAATGTGGCTGGTTTTTCAAAACAAGAGTATGCAGCTGTTTCTCATGGTATTTCCAAGGCAGCCAATGTAAAGGCTATTGAACTCAATATTTCTTGCCCCAATGTTGACCACTGTAATCACGGACTTTTGATAGGTCAAGACCCAGATTTGGCTTATGATGTGGTGAAAGCAGCTGTGGAAGCCTCCGAAGTGCCAGTTTATGTCAAACTAACCCCTAGTGTGACAGATATTGTCACTGTCGCAAAAGCTGCAGAAGATGCGGGAGCCAGTGGCTTGACCATGATCAATACTCTGGTTGGAATGCGCTTTGACCTCAAAACCAGAAAACCAATTTTGGCCAATGGAACAGGTGGAATGTCTGGTCCAGCAGTCTTTCCAGTAGCCCTCAAACTCATCCGCCAAGTCGCCCAAACAACAGACCTGCCTATCATTGGAATGGGGGGAGTGGATTCGGCAGAAGCAGCCCTAGAAATGTATCTGGCTGGAGCATCTGCTATTGGAGTTGGAACAGCCAACTTTACCAATCCTTATGCCTGCCCTGATATCATCGAAAATCTACCAAAAGTCATGGATAAATACGGCATTAGCAGTTTAGAAAATCTCCGTCAGGAAGTAAAAGAGTCTCTGAAGTAAGCTGCAATCAATCTGTTCTTGATTTTTTATTAGTTTGTAATATAAATTTAAGAGAATTTTGGTACAATAAAATAAATAAGAACAGAGGAAGAAGGTTAATGAAGAAAGTAAGATTTATTTTTTTAGCCCTGCTATTTTTCTTAGCTAGTCCAGAGGGTGTAATGGCCAGTGATGGTATTTGGCAAGGAAAACAATACCTGAAAGCAGACGGTAGTCAAGCAGCGAATGAGTGGGTTTTTGATACTCATTATCAATCTTGGTTTTATATAAAAGAAGATGCTGACTATGCTGAAAATGAATGGCTGAAACAAGGTGACGACTATTATTATCTCAAATCTGGTGGCTATATGGCCAAGTCAGAATGGGTAGAAGACAAGGGAGCCTTCTATTATCTTGACCAAAATGGGAAGATGAAAAGAAATGCTTGGGTAGGAACTTCCTATGTCGGTGCAACAGGTGCCAAAGTAATAGAAGACTGGGTCTATGACTCTCAATACGACGCTTGGTTTTACATCAAAGCAGATGGCCAGCACGCAGAGAAAGAATGGCTCCAAATTAAAGGGAAGGACTATTATTTTAAATCTGGTGGTTATCTACTGACAAGTCAGTGGATTGACCAGGCTTATGTGAATGCCAGTGGTGCCAAAGTACAGCAAGGTTGGCTTTTTGACAAACAATACCAATCTTGGTTTTACATCAAAGAAAATGGAAAACATGCTGACAAAGAATGGATTTTCAAAAATGGTCACTATTATTATCTAAAATCCGGTGGCTATATGGCAGCCAATGAATGGATTTGGAATAAGGAATCTTGGTTTTACCTCAAGTCTGATGGCAAAATGGCTAAAAAAGAATGGGTATACGATTCTAAAAGTCAAGCCTGGTACTACTTCAAATCCGGTGGCTATATGGCAAAAGATGAATGGATTTGGGATAAAGAGTCATGGTTTTACCTCAAGTCTGATGGGAAAATGGCTGAAAAAGAATGGGTCTACGATTCTAAAAGTCAAGCCTGGTATTACTGCAAATCCGGTGGCTACATGGCGAAAAATGAGACAGTAGATGGTTATCAGCTTGGAAGCGACGGTAAATGGCTTGGAGAAAAAGCTACAAACGAAAATGCTGCTTACTATCAAGTAGTTCCTGTCACAGCAAATGTTTATAATGCAGATGGTGAAAAGCTCTCCTATATATCGCAAGGTAGTGTCGTCTGGCTAGATAAGGATAGAAAAAGTGATGACAAGCGCTTGGCTATTACTATTTCTGGTTTGTCAGGCTATATGAAAACAGAAGATTTACAAGCACTAGATGCTAGTAAGGACTTTATCCCTTATTATGAGAGTGATGGCCACCGTTTTTATCACTATGTGGCTCAGAATGCTAGTATCCCAGTAGCTTCTCATCTTTCTGATATGGAAGTAGGCAAGAAATATTATTCGGCAGATGGGCTGCATTTTGATGGTTTTAAGCTTGAGAATCCCTTCCTTTTCAAAGATTTGACAGAGGCTACAAACTATAGTGCTGAAGACTTGGATAAGGTATTTAGTTTGCTAAACATTAACAATAGCCTCTTGGAAAATAAGGGAGCTACCTTTAAGGAAGCCGAAGAACATTACCATATCAATGCCCTTTACCTCCTTGCCCATAGTGCTTTAGAAAGTGACTGGGGACGAAGTAAGATTGCCAAAGATAAGAATAATTTCTTTGGAATTACAGCCTATGATACGACCCCGTACCTTTCTGCCAAGACATTTGATGATGTGGATAAGGGAATTTTAGGTGCAAGCAAGTGGATTAAGGAAAATTATATCGATAGGGGCAGAACTTTCCTTGGAAACAAGGCATCTGGTATGAATGTGGAATATGCCTCAGACCCTTATTGGGGCGAGAAAATTGCTAGTGTGATGATGAAAATCAATGAGAAACTAGGTGGCAAAGATTAGTTCTATAATTGAATATGATTTGAGTAAGTAGTAATACTCTTCGAAAATCTCTTCAAACCGCGTCAGCTTCGCCTTGCCGTACTCAAGTACAGCCTGCGGCTAGATTCCTAGTTTGCTCTTTGATTTTCATTGAGTATAAGTTAAAAATCCTGATTTCAAGTAAAATCAGGATTTTTTCATGGATGCGATTTTTTCTGGATCTGGTGTGACACGGAGGGTCTTTTGCCCTGTGTAAGTGACAAAGCCGGGTTTTCCACCAGTTGGTTTATTGAGTTTCTTGACTTCAATCATATCCACCTGAACCAGATTTGACAGGCGACCTTGAGAGAAGTAGGCGGCCAGCTCTGCTGCGTCTGTCTTGACTTCATCAGATGGGTCAAGATTTCCTGAGATGACAACGTGGCTTCCAGGAATGTCCTTGGCATGGAACCAAAGTTCCTCCTTGCGGGCCATTTTAAAGGTCAATTCCTCATTTTGAAGATTGTTTCGACCGACATAGATGATGGTTTTACCATCACTGGCCAGATACTGTTCTGGTTTTTTGCGTTTCTGGATTTTCTCCCGTTGTCTTCTGCGGATAAAGCCAGTTTGAATCAATTCTTCACGGATTTCAGCGATTTCTTCCAGTCCAGCTTGGTTGAGGACGGTTTCTACACTTTCCAGATAGAGAATGGTTGCCTTGTTTTCCTCAATCAGATCAGTCAAGTATTTGACAGCTTCTTTGAGTTTCTGATACCGTTTAAAATAGCGTTGGGCATTCTGGTTGGGAGTCAAGGCCTTATCAAGAGCAATCGTGATAGGTTGGTTGGTGTAGTAGTTGTCCAGGATAACCTGGTCTTGGTCGTTAGGCACTTGATGGAGGAAGGTTGTTAGCAATTCCCCTTTTTGGCGAAATTCTTCAGCATTGTCTGTCGCCAGTAATTCTTTTTCTTGTTTTTTCAGCTTATGTCGATTTTTCTGCAGTTCATTTTCAACACGGCGAATGAGTTCACTGGCTTGTTGTTTGACGCGGTCGCGCTCAGCCTTGTCCTTATAGTAGGTGTCCAGCAAATCAGAAAGACTGGCAAAAGGCTCTCCCACCTGATTTGCAAAAGGAACTGGACTGAAGGAAGTCTCTGTCAAGCAGGGCTTGGTTTCTTGACTGAAAAAGTTTCGGAAAGTGGAAAGTTTTTTACTAACCAGTATCCTTTCCAATTCATTTGCCGTATCACGTCCCAGACCTTGAAAGAGGCTTTGAAGGTCTTTAGCTGTCGTTTCCTGTGTTTGTAGGATTTCAAAGAGTTTATCGTCCTTGATCGTAAAAGGATTGAGAGATTCCGTACTTGGCGGAGCTATGTAGGTCGATCCAGGAAGCAAGGTACGGTAGCTATTTTGTGAAAAGCCGACGTGTTTGATAACTTCGAGGATTTTATGACTACTTTTATCGACTAGTAGAATATTACTGTGTTTTCCCATGATTTCGATAATCAATGTTGCCTGAATATGGTCTCCAATCTCGTTTTTATTGGAAACTGTCATTTCCACAATACGGTCATTTTCCACTTGCTCGATCGACTCAATCAGGGCACCCTGCAAATATTTTCTCAAAACCATGATAAAGGTAGAGGGTTGGGCTGGATTTTCAAAAGTTGTTTGGGTCAGCTGAATGCGTCCAAAAACTGGATGTGCAGAAAGGAGCAGGCGATGACTTTGGCGATTGCTACGGATTTGCAAGACCAACTCTTGTTCAAAAGGTTGATTGATTTTCTGGATGCGACCGTTCACTAACTCTCTTCGCAATTCCTCAACCATATGGTGTAAAAAAAATCCGTCAAATGACATCGTTCTCTCCTTGTGATTGTATTCCATAGTATTATATCAAAAAGGTAGAATAAAATCATGGAAATGTGGTATAATAAAGCCAAGTAAAGAGAAACGAGAAGCACATGTATATTGAAATGGTAGATGAAACTGGTCAAGTTTCAAAAGAAATGTTGCAACAAACCCAAGAAATTTTGGAATTTGCAGCCCAAAAATTAGGAAAAGAAGACAAGGAGATGGCAGTTACCTTTGTGACTAATGAACGTAGTCATGAACTCAATCTGGAGTACCGTGACACAGATCGTCCGACAGATGTTATTAGCCTTGAGTATAAACCAGAGTTGGAAATTGCCTTTGACGAGGAAGATTTGCTTGAAAATCCGGAATTGGCAGAGATGATGTCTGAGTTTGATGCCTATATTGGGGAATTGTTCATCTCTATTGATAAGGCTCATGAGCAGGCCGAGGAATATGGCCATAGCTTTGAGCGTGAGATGGGCTTCTTGGCAGTACACGGCTTTTTACATATTAACGGCTATGATCACTACACTCCGGAAGAAGAAGCGGAGATGTTCGGTTTACAAGAAGAAATTTTGACAGCCTATGGACTCACAAGACAATAAACGAAAATGGAAAAATCGTGACCTGATATCTAGTTTAGAATTTGCCATCACAGGAATTTTTACTGCCATCAAGGAAGAACGAAATATGCGAAAACATGCCGTGACGGCTCTAGTAGTCATCCTTGCAGGTTTTGTTTTTCAGGTGTCACGAATCGAATGGCTCTTTCTCCTATTGAGCATTTTCTTGGTGGTAGCTTTTGAGATTATCAATTCTGCTATCGAAAATGTGGTGGATTTGGCCAGTCACTATCACTTTTCCATGCTGGCTAAAAATGCCAAGGATATGGCGGCTGGCGCGGTATTAGTGATCTCTCTTTTCGCAGCCTTAACAGGCGCATTGATTTTTCTCCCACGAATCTGGGATTTAATATTTTAAACAGTAAGAGGAAATTATGACTTTTAAATCAGGCTTTGTAGCCATTTTAGGACGTCCCAATGTTGGGAAGTCAACTTTTTTAAATCACGTTATGGGGCAAAAGATTGCCATCATGAGTGACAAGGCGCAGACAACGCGCAACAAAATCATGGGAATTTACACGACTGATAAGGAGCAGATTGTCTTTATCGATACACCAGGGATTCACAAGCCTAAAACTGCCCTTGGAGATTTCATGGTAGAATCTGCCTACAGTACCCTTCGCGAAGTGGATACCGTTCTTTTCATGGTGCCTGCTGATGAAGCGCGTGGCAAAGGGGACGATATGATTATCGAACGCCTCAAGGCTGCCAAGGTTCCTGTGATTTTGGTGGTGAATAAAATCGATAAGGTTCACCCAGACCAGCTTTTGTCTCAGATTGATGATTTTCGTAATCAAATGGACTTTAAGGAAATCGTTCCAATCTCAGCTCTTCAAGGGAATAACGTTTCTCGTCTAGTGGATATTTTGAGTGAAAATCTGGACGAAGGTTTCCAATATTTCCCGTCTGATCAAATCACAGACCATCCAGAACGTTTTTTGGTTTCAGAAATGGTTCGTGAGAAAGTCTTACACCTAACTCGTGAAGAGATTCCTCACTCAGTTGCTGTAGTGGTGGACTCTATGAAACGAGACGAGGATACAGACAAGGTTCATATTCGAGCAACCATCATGGTCGAACGTGATAGCCAAAAAGGGATTGTCATTGGTAAAGGTGGTACCATGCTCAAGAAAATTGGGACTATGGCCCGTCGTGATATCGAACTCATGCTAGGGGACAAGGTTTTCCTAGAAACTTGGGTCAAGGTCAAGAAAAACTGGCGCGATAAAAAGTTAGATTTGGCTGACTTTGGCTATAATGAAAAAGAATACTAAGTAGAGGTGGGCTCATGCCTGCTTCTTGTTTTTACAGAAGGAGGACTTATGCCTGAATTACCTGAGGTTGAAACCGTTCGTCGTGGCTTAGAAAAATTGATTTTGGGAAAGAAGATTTCGAGTGTAGAAATTTGCTATCCCAAGATGATTAAGACAGATTTGGACGAGTTTCAAAAGGAAGTGCCTGATCAGATTGTTGAGTCAATGGGACGTCGTGGAAAATATTTGCTTTTCTGCCTGACAAACAAGGTCTTGATTTCCCATCTACGGATGGAGGGTAAGTATTTTTACTATCCAGACCAAGCACCTGAACGCAAGCATGCCCATGTTTTCTTCCAATTTGAGGATGGTGGCACGCTTGTTTATGAGGATGTTCGCAAGTTTGGTACTATGGAACTCTTGGCTCCTGACCTTTTAGACGCCTACTTTATTTCTAAAAAATTAGGTCCTGAACCAAGCGAACAAGACTTTGATTTACAGGTCTTTCAATCTGCCCTATCCAAGTCTAAAAAGCCTATCAAATCCCATCTTTTGGACCAGACTTTGGTAGCTGGACTTGGCAATATCTATGTGGATGAGGTTCTCTGGCGAGCTCAGGTTCATCCGGCTAGACCTTCCCAGACTTTGACAGCAGCAGAAGTGACTGCCATTCATGACCAGACCATTGCTGTATTGGGACAGGCTGTTGAAAAAGGTGGTTCCACCATTCGGACCTATACCAATGCCTTTGGGGAAGATGGAACTATGCAGGATTTTCATCAAGTCTATGACAAGGCTGGTCAAGAATGTTCATGTTGTGGTACCATCATTGAGAAAATCCAACTAGGTGGACGTGGAACCCACTTTTGTCCTCATTGCCAAAGGAGGAATTGATGGGAAAAATCATTGGAATCACTGGAGGAATTGCCTCTGGTAAGTCAACCGTGACAAATTTTCTAAGAAAGCAAGGTTTTCAAGCGGTTGATGCCGACGCAGTCGTCCACCAACTACAGAAACCTGGTGGTCGTTTGTTTCAGGCTCTAGTCCAGCATTTTGGGCAAGAAATCATCCTTGAAAACGGAGAACTTAATCGCCCTATCCTAGCTAGTCTTATCTTTTCAAATCCTGAAGAACGAGAATGGTCTAAGCAAATCCAAGGAAAGATTATCCGTAAGGAACTAGCTACATTAAGAGACCAATTGGCTCAGACAGAAGAGATTTTCTTCATGGATATTCCCCTACTTTTTGAGCAGGACTACGTCTCTTGGTTTGATGAGACTTGGTTGGTCTATGTGGACCGAGATGTCCAAGTAGAACGCTTAATGAAAAGGGACCAGTTGTCCAAAGATGAAGCTGAATCTCGTCTGGCAGCCCAGTGGCCTTTAGAGAAAAAGAAAGATTTGGCCAGCCATGTTTTAAACAACAATGGGAATCAGGACCAGCTTCTTACTCAGGTGTTCTCCCTTCTTGAGGGAGGTAAGCAAGATGACAGAGATTAACTGGAAGGATAATCTGCGCATTGCCTGGTTTGGTAATTTTCTGACAGGAGCCAGTATTTCCTTAGTTGTGCCTTTTATGCCCATCTTTGTGGAAAGTTTGGGTGTAGGGGGAGAGCAAGTTGCTTTTTTTGCAGGTTTAGCTATTTCTGTCTCTGCTATTTCCGCGGCGCTCTTTTCTCCTATCTGGGGTATCCTTGCTGACAAATACGGTCGAAAACCCATGATGATTCGGGCTGGGCTTGCCATGACTATCACTATGGGAGGCTTGGCCTTTGTGCCAAATATTTATTGGTTAATCTTTCTTCGTTTATTAAACGGTGTATTTGCAGGATTTGTTCCTAATGCAACTGCCTTGATAGCCAGTCAGGTTCCCAAGGAAAAATCAGGCTCTGCCTTAGGTACTTTGTCTACAGGCGTAGTTGCAGGTACTCTAACTGGTCCCTTTATCGGGGGATTTATTGCAGAATTATTTGGCATTCGTACTGTTTTCTTACTAGTTGGTAGTTTTCTATTCTTAGCTGCTGTTTTAACTATTTGCTTTATTAAGGAAGATTTTCAACCAGTAGCCAAGGAAAAGGCCATTCCAACAAAGGAATTATTTACATCAGTTAAATATCCCTATCTCTTGGTCAACCTCTTTCTAACCAGTTTTGTCATCCAATTTTCAGCCCAATCGATTGGCCCTATTTTAGCACTTTATGTGCGCGACTTAGGTCAGACGGAAAATCTTCTCTTTGTGTCTGGTTTGATTGTATCCAGTATGGGCTTTTCCAGTATGATGAGTGCAGGAGTTATGGGCAAGCTAGGTGACAAGGTGGGCAACCATCGCCTCTTGGTTGTAGCCCAGTTTTATTCAGTCATCATCTATCTCCTCTGTGCCAATGCCTCTAGCCCCCTTCAACTAGGACTCTATCGTTTCCTCTTTGGATTGGGAACCGGTGCCTTGATTCCCGGAGTTAATGCTCTTCTCAGCAAGATGACGCCCAAAGCTGGTATTTCGAGGGTCTTTGCCTTCAATCAGGTATTCTTTTATCTGGGAGGTGTCGTTGGTCCCATGGCAGGTTCTGCAGTAGCAGGTCAATTTGGCTACCATGCTGTCTTTTATGCGACAAGCCTTTGTGTTGCCTTTAGTTGCCTCTTTAACCTGCTTCAATTTCGAACATTATTAAAAGTAAAGGAAATCTAGTGCGAGTAAAAATTAATCTCAAATGCTCCTCTTGTGGCAGTATCAATTACCTAACCAGTAAAAATTCAAAAACCCATCCAGACAAGATTGAGGTTTTAAAGTATTGTCCCAAGGAAAGAAAAGTAACCCTACATCTTGAATCTAAGTAGATTTTATGGTAAAATAATAGGGATTTTAAGGAGTTTGATATGTATAACCTATTATTAACCATTTTATTAGTATTATCTGTTGTGATTGTGATTGCGATTTTCATGCAACCAACCAAAAACCAATCCAGCAATGTATTTGATGCCAGCTCAGGTGATTTGTTTGAACGCAGTAAAGCACGCGGTTTTGAAGCTGTAATGCAGCGTTTGACAGGGATTTTAGTCTTTTTCTGGCTAGCCATTGCCTTAGCATTGACGGTATTATCAAGTAGATAAGAAAATAATGGGCAGGACTAGGTCTTTGCCTCTTTTTATTTTTAAAAGATATTTGAGAAGGTTTTACAGTAAAAGAAAATAAAAAAATCTAGAAAGAAAATATGAAAGATAGAATAAAAGAATATTTACAAGACAAGGGAAAGGTGACTGTCAATGATTTGGCTCAGGCTTTGGAAAAAGACGGTTCCAAGGATTTTCGTGAGTTGATTAAAACCTTGTCCTTAATGGAAAGAAAGCACCAGATACGCTTTGAAGAAGACGGTAGTCTGACATTAGAAATTAAGAAAAAACATGAGATTACCCTCAAGGGGATTTTTCATGCCCATAAAAATGGCTTTGGTTTTGTCAGCCTAGAAGGCGAGGAGGACGACCTTTTTGTAGGAAAAAACGATGTCAACTATGCTATTGATGGTGATACCGTTGAGGTCGTGATTAAGAAAGTCGCTGACCGAAATAAAGGAACAGCAGCCGAAGCCAAAATTATTGATATATTAGAACACAGCTTGACAACAGTTGTCGGCCAAATCGTTCTAGATCAGGAAAAACCTAAGTATGCTGGTTACATCCGTTCAAAAAATCAGAAAATCAACCAACCGATTTACGTTAAGAAACCAGCTCTAAAACTAGAGGGAACAGAAGTTCTTAAGGTTTTTATCGACAAATACCCAAGTAAGAAACATGATTTCTTTGTCGCGAGTGTACTAGATGTGGTTGGGCATTCAACGGATGTCGGAATTGATGTTCTTGAGGTTTTGGAATCTATGGACATTGTCTCAGAATTTCCAGAGGCTGTTGTTAAGGAAGCAGAAAGTGTGCCTGATGCTCCATCTCAAAAGGATATGGAGGGCCGTCTGGACTTGAGAGATGAGGTTACCTTTACCATTGACGGTGCTGACGCCAAAGACTTGGATGATGCGGTGCATATCAAGGCTTTAAAAAATGGGAATTTGGAGCTTGGAGTTCACATCGCAGACGTTTCCTACTATGTGACCGAGGGCTCTGCCCTTGATAAGGAAGCCCTTAACCGCGCAACTTCTGTCTATGTGACTGACCGTGTGGTTCCAATGCTTCCAGAACGACTATCAAATGGCATCTGCTCTCTCAATCCTCAAGTTGACCGCCTAACCCAGTCTGCCATTATGGAGATTGATAAACATGGTCGTGTGGTCAACTATTCCATTACACAAACAGTTATCAAGACTAGCTTCCGTATGACCTACAGTGATGTCAATGATATCCTAGCTGGAGACAAGGAAAAGAGACAAGAATATCAGAAAATTGTTCTAAGTATTGAACTTATGGCTAAGCTCCATGAAACTCTAGAAAACATGCGTGTGAAACGTGGAGCCCTCAATTTTGATACCAATGAAGCTAAGATTTTAGTGGATAAGCAAGGCAAACCCGTTGATATCGTTCTTCGTCAGCGTGGTGTTGCCGAGCGCATGATTGAGTCCTTCATGTTGATGGCCAACGAAACAGTGGCTGAGCATTTTAGCAAGCTGGATTTGCCTTTTATCTATCGAATTCACGAGGAGCCTAAAGCTGAAAAGGTTCAGAAGTTTATTGATTATGCTTCGAGTTTTGGTTTGTGCATTTATGGGACTGCCAGTGAGATTAGCCAGGAGGCACTTCAAGACATCATGCGTGCTGTTGAGGGAGAACCTTATGCAGATGTATTGTCCATGATGCTTCTTCGCTCTATGCAGCAGGCTCGCTATTCGGAGCACAATCACGGCCACTATGGACTAGCGGCTGATTATTACACTCACTTTACCAGCCCGATTCGTCGTTATCCAGACCTTCTTGTTCACCGTATGATTCGGGATTACGGCCGTTCTAAGGAAATAGCAGAGCATTTTGAGCAAGTGATCCCAGAGATTGCGACCCAGTCCTCAAACCGTGAACGCCGTGCCATCGAGGCTGAGCGTGAAGTCGAAGCCATGAAAAAGGCTGAGTATATGGAAGAATACGTGGGCGAAGAGTACGATGCGGTTGTGTCTAGCATCGTTAAATTCGGTCTCTTTGTCGAATTGCCAAATACGGTTGAAGGCTTGATTCACATCACCAATTTGCCTGAGTTCTACCATTTCAACGAACGTGATTTGACTCTTCGTGGGGAGAAATCAGGAACAACCTTCCGTGTAGGTCAGCAAATCCGTATCCGAGTTGAAAGAGCGGATAAAATGACTGGAGAGATTGATTTTTCATTCGTACCTAGTGAGTTTGATGTCATTGAAAAAGGCTTAAAACAGTCTAACTGCAGTGACAGAGGGCGTGGTTCAAGTCGTCGTTCAGCTAAGAAGGAAGATAAGAGAAAATCAGGACGCTCAAATGATAAGCGCAAGCATTTACAAAAAGACAAGAAGAAAAAGGGCAAGAAACCTTTTTACAAGGAAGTAGCTAAGAAAGGAGCCAAGCATGGCAAAGGGCGAGGGAAAGGTCGTCGCACAAAATAAAAAGGCGCGCCACGACTATACTATCGTAGATACGTTAGAGGCAGGGATGGTCCTGACTGGAACTGAAATCAAGAGTGTACGAGCAGCTCGAATCAATCTCAAGGATGGCTTTGCCCAAGTAAAAAATGGAGAAGTCTGGTTGAGCAATGTTCATATCGCTCCTTACGAAGAGGGCAATATCTGGAACCAGGAACCAGAACGTCGTCGTAAACTCCTGCTCCATAAGAAACAAATCCAAAAATTAGAACAAGAGACTAAAGGAACAGGAATGACACTGGTTCCTCTTAAAGTCTATATCAAAGATGGCTATGCCAAGCTCCTTTTAGGCCTAGCTAAAGGGAAGCATGACTACGACAAACGAGAGTCAATCAAGCGACGGGAACAAAACCGTGACATCGCGCGTGTTATGAAAGCTGTTAATCAGCGATAAAAAGAGGAATGAAGATGGAAAAACTAGTTGCCTATAAACGTATGCCTTTGTGGACTAAAGAAACCATGCCAGAGGCTGTTCAGCAGAAACACAATACCAAGGTTGGGACTTGGGGCAAGATTACTGTTTTAAAAGGAACTCTCAAGTTTATTGAATTGACAGAGGATGGTGAGGTTCTAGCTGAACATCTCTTTGAAGCAGGGGCTGACAATCCAATGGCACAACCACAAGCTTGGCACCGAGTGGAGGCTGTAACAGACGATGTAGAATGGTATTTGGAATTTTATTGTAAACCTGAGGATTATTTCCCTAAAAAATACAATACCAATCCGGTTCATTCAGAGGTCCTAGAGGCTATGCAGACAGTAAAACCAGGGAAAGCCTTGGATTTGGGCTGTGGTCAAGGTCGTAATGCACTCTTTCTAGCCCAGCAAGGTTTTGATGTGACAGCTGTCGATCAAAATGAACTGGCCCTTGAAATTTTGCAAAGTATTGTTGAGCAGGAAGATTTGGACATGCCTGTTGGTCTTTACGATATCAATTCAGCTAGCATTGAACAAGAATATGATTTTATCGTATCAACTGTTGTTCTCATGTTTCTACAAGCAGACCGCATTCCTGAAATTATCAAAAATATGCAGGAGAAAACCACTGTTGGTGGCTATAATCTTATCGTCTGTGCCATGGACACGGAGGATTATCCTTGCTCAGTGAACTTTCCATTCACATTGAAAGAAGGGGAATTGGCTGAATACTACAAGGATTGGGAATTGATCAAGTACAATGAGAATCCAGGCCATTTGCACCGTCGTGACGAAAATGGCAATCGCATTCAACTACGCTTTGCGACCATGCTAGCTAAGAAAATCAAGTAAACATACATGAAGATTAGGAGAATTTCCTGATCTTTTTTCTTTTTTACGAATAGATAAGATAGAAGAATTGACAAAAATACGCATTATAAGTATAATTTTAGATAGAAAGGTGACCATAAATGCCAATCACAGGTAAGGAAATGGTAAAATTAGCTCTTGCAAATGGATGGATTGAAGTTCGTAAGAGAGGAAGTCATCATCATTTTAAGAAAGAAGGGGTTCCCTATCTTGTCACTATTCCAGTTCACGGTAATGAGGATCTAGGAAAAGGTTTAGAGAGAAAAATATTAAAAGATTTGGGATTATAGTTGATTTGGAAATTGTGGAGGTGTATTATGCTAAAATCTTATCCTGCTATTTTTCATAAAGAAGGTACTGGATACTGGATTGAATTTCCGGAGTTTGGAGGCGGCACTGAAGGAGCAACGATTGAACTTGCAATGAAAAATGCTCGGGAAATGCTTGAGAGTGTTTTAGCTTCTTATATTGATGAAGGACTGGCTCTACCTACTCCTAGTGACATTTCTATGTTGAAAGCTTCTGATGGATTTGTGACTTTGATTCAGGTCAATCCCTTGCCTTTCGTGAAGAATAATAAAGCGATTCGAAAAAATGTTACAGTTCCAGAGTGGCTAGTCAGACTTGCAGATCGTGAGAAAGTGAACTATTCTGAAGTGTTGACACAAGCTCTTGAAAGTCGCTTGCAACTCTAAAATTATAGAGTGATGAAGATTAGGAAATTTCCTGATCTTTTTTCTTTTTTACGAATAATATAGAAAAGGAGGGAAATCATGTTTGTTGCGAGAGATGCTAGGGGAGAATTGGTAAATGTGTTAGAGGATAAGCTTGAGAAGCAAGCATACACCTGCCCAGCTTGTGGAGGTCAGCTCCGTTTGCGGCAAGGAGCAAGTGTACGGACCCATTTTGCCCATAAATCCCTAAAAGACTGTGATTATTCCTCTGAAAATGAAAGTCCAGAACATCTCACTAATAAGGAATACCTTTATCACTGGTTGAAAAGAGATTCAGAGGTGCAATTAGAATACCCTCTTCCAGAGCTTAAACAGATTGCAGATGTATTTGTAAATGGCAATCTAGCTTTAGAAGTTCAGTGTAGTCCCTTGCCTCAAAAAATTCTTAAAGAGCGTAGTGAGGGCTATCGTAGTCAGGGTTACCAAGTACTGTGGTTGCTGGGTCAAAAACTGTGGCTCAAGGAGCGGTTGACTCGTCTGCAAGAAGGTTTTCTCTATTTCAGTCAAAACATGGGCTTTTATGTTTGGGAATTGGACGGGGAAAAACAGACTTTAAGACTCAAATACCTGATTCACCAGGATCTTCGAGGCAAACTCCACTATCAAATCAAGGAATTTTCCTATGGTCAAGATAGTCTACTGGAGATATTACGTTTTCCCTATAAGAAACAAAAAATATCTAGTTTTAGTGTTTCTCAGGACAAGGACATCTGTCGCTATATTCAGCAACAACTCTATTATCAAAATCCCATTTGGATGAAAGAACAAGCAGAAGCCTATCAAAAGGGAGAAAATCTCTTGATTTATGGCTTAAAAGAATGGTATCCACAAATTCGACCACTAGTAGGTGATTTTTGCCAAATTGAGAAGGACTTGACCAGCTATTATCAGTATTTTCAAACCTATTACCAAAAAAATCCTCAAAATGATTGGCAAAAGCTTTATCCACCAGCCTTTTATCAGCAATATTTCTTGAAAAATATGGTAGAATAGAAAGGATGGAGGAATCTAATGGTATTACAAAGAAATGAAATAAATGAAAAAGATACATGGGATCTATCAACGATCTACCCAACTGACCAGGCTTGGGAAGAAGCCTTAAAAGATTTAACAGAACAATTGGAGACAGTAGCTCAGTATGAAGGCCATCTCCTAGATAGTGCGGATAGCCTTCTAGAAATCACTGAATTTTCTCTTGAAATGGAACGCCAGATGGAGAAGCTTTACGTTTATGCTCATATGAAAAATGACCAGGATACACGTGAAGCCAAGTACCAAGAGTACTATGCCAAGGCCATGACTCTCTATAGCCAGCTAGACCAAGCCTTTTCATTCTATGAGCCTGAATTTATGGAGATTAGCGAAAAGCAGTATGCTGACTTTTTAGAAGCTCAGCTAAAATTGCAGGTTTATCAACACTATTTTGACAAACTTTTGCAAGGCAAGGAACACGTTCTATCACAAAGAGAAGAAGAATTATTAGCTGGAGCTAGTGAAATCTTTGGTTCGGCAAGTGAAACTTTCGCTATTTTAGATAATGCAGATATCGTCTTTCCATTTGTTAAAGATGAAGATGGTAACGAAGTACAATTATCACATGGCGTTTATATGCGTTTGATGGAGTCTAAAAATCGTGAAGTTCGCCGAGATGCTTATCAGGCCCTTTATGCAACTTACGAGCAATTCCAACATACTTATGCTAAAACCTTGCAAACAAATGTTAAGGTTCAAAACTATCGTGCAAAAGTTCGCAACTACAAGAGTGCTCGTCATGCAGCTCTCGCAGCAAATTTTGTTCCAGAAAGTGTTTATGACAATTTGGTAGCAGCAGTTCGCAAGCATTTGCCCCTCTTGCATCGTTACCTTGAGCTTCGTTCAAAGATTTTGGGGATTTCAGACCTCAAGATGTACGATGTCTATACACCGCTTTCGTCAGTAGATTATAGTTTCACCTACCAAGAAGCCTTGAAAAAGGCAGAAGATGCCTTGGCAGTCTTGGGTGAAGATTACTTGAGCCGTGTTAAACGTGCTTTCAGTGAGCGTTGGATTGACGTTTACGAAAACCAAGGTAAGCGTTCAGGTGCCTACTCTGGCGGTTCTTACGATACCAATGCCTTTATGCTCCTTAACTGGCAGGACAATCTAGACAATCTCTTTACTCTAGTTCATGAAACAGGTCACAGTATGCATTCTAGCTATACTCGTGAAACGCAACCTTATGTTTACGGAGATTACTCTATCTTCTTGGCTGAAATTGCCTCAACGACCAATGAAAATATCTTGACGGAGAAATTATTGGAAGAAGTGGAAGACGACGCAACACGCTTTGCTATTCTCAATAACTTCCTAGACGGTTTCCGTGGAACAGTTTTCCGCCAAACTCAATTTGCTGAGTTTGAACACGCCATTCACCAAGCGGATCAAAATGGAGAAGTCTTGACAAGCGATTTCTTAAATAAACTCTACGCAGACTTGAACCAAGAGTATTATGGTTTGAGTAAGGAAGACAATCCTGAAATCCAATACGAGTGGGCCCGCATTCCACACTTCTACTATAACTACTATGTATATCAATATTCAACTGGTTTTGCAGCAGCTTCAGCCCTGGCTGAAAAGATTGTCCATGGTAGTCAAGAAGACCGTGACCGCTATATCGACTACCTCAAGGCAGGTAAATCTGACTATCCACTTAATGTCATGAGAAAAGCTGGTGTTGATATGGAGAAGGAAGATTATCTCAACGATGCCTTTGCAGTCTTTGAACGTCGTTTGAATGAGTTTGAAGTCCTTGTTGAAAAATTGGGATTGGCATAAGATGGTTGAATCGTATAGTAAGAATGCCAACCATAACATGCGTCGTCCTGTTGTCAAAGAAGAAATTGTGGACTTGATGCGCCAGCGTCAAAAGCAAGTCACAGGTTCCCTGAAAGAATTGGAAGACTTTGCTCGCAAGGAAAATATTCCCATCATTCCCCATGAAACGGTTGCTTATTTCCGTTTTCTCATGGAAACCATGCAGCCTAAAAACATTCTGGAAATTGGGACGGCTATCGGTTTTTCAGCCCTTTTGATGGCAGAACATGCGCAAAATGCTAAGATTACAACCATTGACCGCAATCCAGAAATGATTGGTTTTGCCAAGAAAAATTTTGCTCAGTTTGACAGTAGTAAGCAAATCACACTTTTAGAAGGAGATGCGGTAGATGTCTTGTCAACGCTGACAGAGTCCTATGATTTCGTCTTTATGGATTCTGCCAAGTCTAAATATATCGTCTTTCTGCCAGAAATCCTCAAACATTTGGAAGTTGGAGGTGTGGTTGTTTTGGATGATATTTTCCAAGGTGGAGATGTTGCCAAGGATATTATGGAAGTCCGTCGTGGCCAGCGAACTATTTATCGAGGCCTTCAAAGACTATTTGATGCAACCTTAGACAATCCAGGACTTACCGCAACACTAGTACCTCTGGGAGACGGCATTCTCATGCTTCGTAAAAATGTAGCAGATGTTCAATTGCCTGACAGCGAATGATTTTCAGAAAAATTTAAGAAAATATAGTAAAATAGATAGAGTAACACTTATCTCAAAGGAGTAGACATGAAGAAAAAACTATTGGCAGGTGCCATTACACTATTATCAGTAGCAACTTTAGCAGCTTGTTCGAAAGGTTCAGAAGGGGCAGACCTTATCAGCATGAAAGGAGATGTTATCACTGAACATCAGTTTTATGAGCAAGTGAAGAGCAATCCTTCAGCTCAACAAGTGTTGTTGAACCTGACCATCCAAAAAGTATTTGAGAAACAATACGGTTCAGAAGTAGATGACAAAGAAGTCAACGACACTATTGCCGAAGAAGAAAAACAATATGGTGAAAACTACCAACGTGTCTTGTCACAAGCAGGTATGACTCTTGAAACACGTAAAGCTCAAATTCGTACAAGTAAATTGGTTGAGTTGGCAGTTAAGAAGGCAGCAGAAGCTGAATTGACAGATGATGCTTACAAGAAGGCATTTGACGAATACACTCCAGACGTAACGGCTCAAATCATCCGTCTTGATAATGAAGATAAGGCCAAAGAAGTTCTCGAAAAAGCCAAGGCAGAAGGTGCTGATTTTGCTCAATTAGCTAAAGATAACTCAACTGATGAGAAAACTAAAGCGAATGGTGGAGAAATCACCTTTGATTCTGCTTCAACAGAAGTACCGGAACAAGTTAAAAAAGCTGCTTTTGCTTTAGATGTAAATGGCATTTCTGATGTGATTACAGCCACTGGTACACAAGCCTACAGCAGCCAATATTACATTGTAAAACTCATTAAGAAAACAGAAAAATCATCTAATATTGATGACTACAAAGAAAAATTAAAAACTGTTATCTTGACTCAAAAACAAAATGATTCAACATTTGTTCAAAGCATTATCGGAAAAGAATTGCAAGCAGCCAATATCAAGGTTAAGGACCAAGCCTTCCAAAATATCTTTACCCAATATATCGGTGGTGGAGATTCAAGCTCAAGCAGTTCATCAAAAGAATAGTCCAAATCAATACAAATCTCTTTTGAGGTTTGTATTTTTTGAACTTGAGTCTGGAAATAATTCTGTAAAAACAGTAAAATTCGAAGGATTGTAAGGTAAGAGTTTTTTTCTTTCTGAAAAAATGGTATAATAGCAATCAAAACTAGAAAATAAAACGGAATTTGGAACAGATTTGTCTGTATCCTAGTAGAGTGGTGATACTATGAAGATTAGTAAGAGGCACTTATTAAATTATTCCATCTTGATTCCCTACTTGCTTTTATCTATTTTGGGCTTGATTGTGGTCTATTCGACCACCAGTGCTATTTTAATCGAAGAAGGCAAGAGCGCCTTGCAATTGGTTCGAAACCAAGGAATCTTTTGGATTGTTAGTTTGATACTGATTGCCTTAATTTATAAATTGAGACTAGATTTTTTGAGAAATGAGCGACTAATCATTTTAGTTATATTGATAGAAATGCTTTTATTGTTCTTGGCTCGTTTTATTGGTATTTCCGTAAACGGGGCATACGGTTGGATTTCGGTTGCAGGAGTAACTATTCAGCCAGCTGAGTACTTAAAAATCATTATTATTTGGTATTTGGCTCACCGATTCTCCAAACAGCAAGAAGAAATAGCTATTTATGATTTTCAAGTTTTGACTCAAAATCAATGGCTTCCCCGTGCTTTTAATGATTGGCGATTCGTTCTCCTGGTTCTGATTGGAAGTTTGGGAATTTTCCCTGATTTAGGAAATGCGACTATTTTAGTATTGGTTTCCTTGATTATGTATACAGTTAGTGGAATCGCTTATCGCTGGTTTTCAACCATTCTGGCGCTCGTATCTGCCGCTTCTGTCTTTGTCTTGACAACTATCAGCCTAATCGGTGTTGAGACCTTTTCAAAAATTCCAGTATTTGGCTATGTAGCCAAGCGCTTTAGTGCCTTTTTTAATCCTTTTGCCGATCGTGCTGATGCGGGTCACCAGTTATCTAATTCTTATTTTGCCATGGTCAATGGCGGTTGGTTTGGTCTAGGTCTTGGAAACTCGATTGAAAAACGAGGTTATTTACCAGAAGCTCATACAGACTTTGTCTTTTCTATTGTGATTGAAGAATTTGGCTTTGTTGGTGCCAGTCTTATTTTAGCTCTCTTGTTTTTCATGATTTTGCGGATTATCTTGGTCGGTATCCGAGCGGAGAATCCTTTCAATGCCATGGTTGCACTCGGTGTCGGAGGGATGATGTTGGTTCAGGTATTTGTCAATATCGGAGGGATTTCGGGCTTGATTCCATCTACAGGAGTAACCTTTCCCTTCTTATCCCAGGGTGGAAATAGTCTTCTAGTCTTATCAGTGGCAGTGGCCTTTGTTTTAAATATTGATGCCAGTGAAAAACGCGCTAAGTTGTACCGAGAATTGGAAAATCAACCAATGAACCTTCTGTGAAGTAGAATAAAGAAAGGATAGTCTATGTCTCTTCAAAAATTAGAAAACTATAGTAATAAAAGTGTTGTGCAAGAAGAAGTATTGATTCTAACAGAATTGCTGGAAGATATTACTAAAAACATGCTTGCCCCAGAGACCTTTGAAAAAATCATGCAGTTGAAAGAATTGTCAACTCAAGAAGATTATCAAGGTCTAAACCGTCTAGTGACTAGCTTATCAAATGATGAAATGGTCTATATTTCACGCTATTTTTCAATCTTACCTCTTTTGATTAATATTTCAGAGGATGTGGATTTAGCTTATGAAATCAATCATCAAAATAATATTGATCAGGACTATTTAGGTAAATTATCTACAACGATCAAAATGGTTGCTGAAAAAGAAAATGCCGTTGAGATCCTAGAACACTTGAATGTTGTCCCTGTTTTGACAGCCCATCCAACACAAGTGCAACGCAAAAGTATGTTGGATTTAACAAATCATATCCATAGTCTTTTGCGTAAATACCGTGATGTTAAGTTGGGGTTGATCAATAAAGAAAAATGGCACAATGATTTGCGTCGTTACATCGAAATTATCATGCAGACAGACATGATTCGTGAGAAAAAATTAAAAGTAACTAACGAAATCACGAATGCTATGGAATATTACAACAGCTCCTTTTTGAAAGCTGTACCTCACTTGACGACGGAGTATAAGCGTTTAGCGCAAGCGCATGGGTTGAATTTAAAACAGGCTAAGCCAATCACCATGGGTATGTGGATAGGTGGTGACCGTGATGGGAATCCCTTTGTTACAGCAGATACCTTGAAGCAGTCTGCACTCACTCAGTGTGAAGTCATCATGAACTACTACGATGAAAAGATTTACCAACTTTATCGTGAGTTTTCTCTTTCAACTAGTATTGTCAATGTAAGTAAGCAAGTCAGAGAAATGGCTCGTCAGTCCAAGGATAACTCGATTTACCGCGAAAAAGAGCTTTACCGTCGTGCCTTGTTTGATATTCAATCAAAAATCCAAGCAACAAAAACCTATCTGATTGAGGATAAAGAAGTTGGAACTCGTTATGAAACCGCCAATGATTTTTACAAGGATTTGATTGCCATTCGAGATTCTTTACTAGAAAATAAGGGCGAGTCCTTGATTTCAGGTGATTTTGTGGAATTATTGCAGGCAGTAGAGATATTTGGTTTTTACCTAGCATCAATTGATATGCGACAAGACTCTAGCGTCTATGAAGCCTGTGTGGCAGAACTCTTGAAATCAGCAGGAATTCATTCTCGCTATAGCGAGTTGAGCGAAGAAGAAAAGTGTGACCTTCTCTTGAAAGAATTAGAAGAAGATCCCCGAATTCTTTCTGCGACTCACGCAGAAAAATCAGAATTATTAGCAAAAGAACTAGCTATTTTTAAGACGGCTCGTGTTTTGAAAGATAAGTTGGGAGATGATGTCATCCGCCAAACCATCATTTCGCATGCTACCAGCCTTTCTGATATGCTAGAATTAGCTATTCTATTAAAAGAAGTAGGACTGGTGGATACGGAAAGGGCGCGTGTTCAGATTGTTCCCCTTTTTGAAACAATTGAAGACTTGGATCATTCAGAGGAAACAATGAGACAATATCTTTCTCTTCCTCTTGCCAAAAAATGGATTGCTTCACGCAATAACTACCAAGAAATCATGCTTGGTTACTCTGATAGTAATAAAGATGGCGGTTACTTATCATCATGTTGGACCCTTTACAAGGCTCAACAACAATTGACTGCTATTGGAGATGAATTTGGCGTTAAGGTTACCTTCTTCCATGGCCGTGGTGGGACTGTCGGTCGTGGTGGTGGACCAACCTATGAAGCTATCACTTCTCAACCGCTCAAGTCTATCAAGGATCGTATCCGCTTGACGGAGCAGGGTGAAGTAATTGGGAATAAATACGGTAATAAAGACGCCGCTTACTATAATCTTGAAATGCTAGTATCGGCAGCTATTAACCGTATGATTACTCAGAAGAAGAGCGATACCAATACCTCAAATCGTTATGAAGCCATTATGGATCAAGTAGTGGACCGTAGTTACGATATCTACCGTGATTTGGTCTTTGGTAATGAGCATTTCTATGATTATTTCTTCGAGTCGAGTCCAATCAAGGCTATTTCAAGTTTTAATATTGGTTCTCGTCCAGCCGCTCGTAAGACGATTACTGAAATCGGTGGTTTGCGTGCCATCCCTTGGGTCTTCTCATGGTCACAGAGTCGTGTTATGTTCCCTGGATGGTACGGGGTTGGTTCAAGCTTCAAGGAATTTATCGATAAAAATCCAGAGAATATTGCTATCTTACGAGATATGTACCAAAATTGGCCTTTCTTCCAATCGCTTCTTTCAAATGTTGATATGGTTTTGTCAAAATCAAATATGAATATTGCTTTTGAATATGCTAAACTTTGTGAAGACGAGCAAGTTAAGGCCATCTATGAGACTATTTTAAATGAATGGCAAGTTACTAAGAACGTTATCTTGGCTATTGAAGGACATGACGAACTCTTAGCTGACAATCCATATCTAAAAGCTAGTCTGGATTACCGTATGCCTTACTTTAATATTCTCAACTATATTCAGTTGGAGTTGATCAAACGCCAACGTCGTGGAGAATTGTCCAGTGATCAAGAACGATTGATTCATATCACCATCAACGGAATTGCGACAGGATTGCGTAATTCAGGTTAATCATTTTTAAAAGTGAAGATCAAAAAAATTCTAATAGACTATTGACAAGTAGTTGAAAAATGATATAATTTAACCATTCAGAAAAGTAATCATTCAAACTTTTTAGAGAGTCTGTGGTAGCTGAAAACAGATAAGTGGTGATGATGAAAATTGGGCTGAATGTTATTTAGAATTTGAAATCATAAAAATTCGGTGAGCACACCTTACAGTGCATCTCGTTATTGCGAGACAGAGCGATAGGGAAATTCCCTATAATTGAGGTGGTACCGCGCATCGACGTCCTCACACAAGTTTTTTGTGTGAGGATTTTTTTGATGGAGGTTAAGTATGGAAAGAAAACGATGGCGTCGCTTGTTTATACTCAATGAAAATCAAAAAGCAAACTAGGAAGCTAGCCGCAAGCTGCTCAAAACACTGTTTTGAGGTTGTGGATAGAACTGACAGAGTCAGTATCATATACCTACGGTAAGGCGACGCTGACGTGGTTTGAAGAGATTTTCGAAGAGTATTAGATAAGTGAAGTATTTTAAAGGAATAAAAAAGGAGAAATAGAATGAAAAATAAACGTTTAATTGGAATTATTGCTGCATTAGCAGTCTTAGTAGCAGGAAGCTTGATTTACTCTTCAATGAATAAACCAGAAGCTAAGAATGAAAAGAAAGTTGCCAAAGTTGGTGTTCTTCAGTTTGTGAGCCATCCATCTCTTGATTTGATTTATAAAGGGATCCAAGATGGACTGGCAGAAGAAGGTTATAAAGATGACCAAGTTAAAATCGACTTTATGAACTCAGAAGGAGACCAAAGTAAGGTTGCGACAATGAGTAAACAATTGGTTGCAAACGGCAATGACTTGGTTGTTGGTATCGCAACACCAGCTGCTCAAGGCTTGGCTAGTGCCACAAAAGACCTACCGGTCATCATGGCTGCTATTACAGACCCAATTGGTGCTAACTTGGTCAAAGATTTGAAAAAACCAGGTGGCAACGTTACAGGGGTCTCTGACCACAATCCAGCTCAACAACAAGTTGAACTCATCAAAGCTTTGACACCGAATGTGAAAACAATCGGAGCTCTTTACTCAAGTAGTGAAGACAATTCAAAAACACAGGTCGAAGAATTTAAGGCTTATGCTGAAAAAGCAGGTCTGACAGTGGAAACATTTGCAGTTCCTTCAACAAATGAAATTGCCTCAACTGTCACTGTTATGACTAGCAAGGTAGATGCTATTTGGGTTCCAATTGATAACACCATTGCATCAGGATTTCCAACGGTTGTCTCTAGCAATCAAAGTTCTAAGAAACCAATTTATCCAAGCGCGACAGCTATGGTAGAAGTAGGTGGCTTGGCATCCGTTGTAGTTGACCAACATGATCTCGGTGTGGCAACTGGTAAAATGATTGCACAAGTCTTGAAAGGTGCAAAACCAGCGGATACTCCAGTCAATGTATTTTCAACTGGTAAGTCAGTAATTAACAAAAAATTGGCACAAGAACTAGGTATTACGATTCCTGAGTCTGTTCTCAAAGAAGCAGGACAAGTCATCGAATAAATAAGGTAGGGAGGAGGAGACTCTTCCCATTTTTTAAAAAGATGAATATAGAAAGGATTAAATAAAATATGATTGTTTCCATTATTTCTCAAGGATTTGTCTGGGCTATTCTAGGTCTGGGAATCTTTATGACATTTAGGATTTTAAACTTTCCAGATATGACGACAGAAGGTTCTTTCCCTCTTGGCGGAGCTGTTGCTGTCACTCTGATAACCAAAGGCGTGAACCCTTTTTTAGCGACACTACTTGCTGTAGGAGCAGGTTGTTTGGCTGGAATGGTAGCAGGACTTCTTTATACAAAAGGGAAGATTCCAACCTTGCTCTCAGGGATTTTGGTGATGACTTCTTGTCACTCAATCATGCTCTTGATTATGGGACGTGCGAATTTAGGCCTGCTTGGAACCAAGCAAATCCAGGATGCCTTGCCTTTTGATTCAGATTTGAACCAACTCTTGACAGGTCTTATCTTTGTCAGTCTTGTTATTGCTCTCATGCTCTTTTTCTTGGATACCAAACTCGGACAAGCCTATATTGCTACAGGTGACAATCCTGATATGGCTAGAAGTTTCGGGATTCATACTGGACGCATGGAGCTTATGGGCTTGGTCTTATCAAATGGTGTGATTGCCCTTGCAGGAGCTCTCATTGCCCAGCAAGAAGGGTATGCCGATGTATCTCGAGGAATCGGGGTTATCGTTGTGGGGCTTGCAAGTTTGATTATTGGAGAAGTTATCTTCAAGAGTTTGAGCTTGGCAGAACGTCTGGTTACCATCGTTGTAGGTTCTATCGCTTATCAATTCTTAGTGTGGGCAGTTATTGCGCTTGGCTTTAATACAAGTTACCTTCGTTTGTACAGCGCCGTGATTTTAGCAGTCTGCCTCATGATTCCAACATTTAAGCAAACAATCTTGAAAGGAGCCAAGTTAAGCAAATGACAGCAATTGTAGAATTAAAAAATGCAACCAAAGTCGTTAAAAATGGCTTTGATGAAGAAAAGATTATTTTAAATGATGTTTCCTTAGAAATTTTTGAACAGGACTTTATCACGATTTTAGGTGGAAATGGTGCTGGGAAATCAACCCTCTTTAACACTATTGCAGGAACTTTATCACTAACCAGTGGAACTATCCGTATTTTAGGTGAGGATGTTACCAAGTTTTCACCAGAGAAGCGCGCTAAGTATCTGTCTCGTGTCTTCCAAGATCCAAAGATGGGGACAGCTCCTCGTATGACAGTGGCAGAGAATCTCTTGATTGCCAAATTTCGTGGTGAAAAGCGTGGATTGTTACCACGACGCTTGACTAGTTATAAGGATGAATTTCAAGCGACCATTGAAAAAGTAGGAAATGGTCTTGAGAAACACTTGAATACGCCAATTGAGTTCTTATCAGGTGGGCAAAGACAGGCCTTGAGTCTCTTGATGGCAACCTTGAAACGACCTGAATTACTCTTGTTAGACGAGCATACTGCAGCGCTTGATCCAAAGACCAGTGTGGCCTTGATGGAATTGACGGATGAATTTGTCAAGAAAGATCAGCTGACAGCTCTTATGATTACTCACCACATGGAAGATGCTCTCAAATATGGTAATCGCTTGATTGTTATGAAAGAAGGTCGTATCATCCAAGATTTGAACCAAGAAGATAAAGCAAAAATGAAAATCTCTGATTATTATCAACTCTTTGAATAAAGTAGGGAAAATGAGTGAAATGGTTTACTTTTTTTCTGAAATAAAGTATACTATATAAAGTAAACTATGATAACATGGAGGTATTGTGTATGGTTGACAAACAAGTCATTGAAGAAATCAAAAACAATGCCAACATTGTGGAAGTCATAGGAGATGTGATTTCTTTACAAAAGGCAGGACGGAACTATCTAGGGCTCTGTCCTTTTCATGGTGAAAAAACACCTTCTTTCAACGTTGTAGAGGACAAGCAGTTTTATCACTGTTTTGGTTGTGGCCGCTCAGGTGACGTCTTTAAGTTCATCGAGGAGTACCAAGGCGTTCCATTTATGGAGGCTGTCCAAATCTTAGGTCAGCGTGTTGGGATAGAGGTAGAAAAACCGCTTTATAGTGAACAGAAGCAAGTTTTGCCTCACCAAGCTCTTTATGATATGCACGAAGATGCAGCCAAATTTTATCATGCTATTCTCATGACAACGACCATGGGGGAAGAGGCCAGAAACTACCTTTATCAGCGTGGTTTGACAGATGAAGTGCTCAAGCATTTTCGGATTGGTTTAGCACCTCCAGAACGAAATTATCTCTATCAACGTTTGTCTGGTCAGTATCGTGATGAGGATTTCCTAGATTCGGGACTGTTTTATCTCTCGGATGCTAATCAATTTGTAGATACCTTTCACAATCGCATTATGTTTCCCCTGACAAATGACCAAGGAAAGGTTATTGCCTTCTCAGGTCGTATCTGGCAGAAAATGGATTCACAAACTTCTAAGTATAAAAATAGCCGATCGACTGCAATTTTTAACAAAAGTTACGAATTATATCATATGGATAGGGCTAAAAAATCTTCTGGAAAAGCTAGTGAGATTTACCTGATGGAAGGGTTCATGGATGTCATTGCAGCCTATCGGGCTGGAATTGAAAATGCTGTCGCATCTATGGGAACAGCCTTGAGTCGAGAGCATGTTGAGCATCTGAAAAGGTTAACCAAGAAGTTAGTCCTTGTTTACGATGGTGATAAGGCTGGGCAAGCCGCGACATTGAAAGCATTGGATGAAATTGGTGAGATGCCTGTGCAAATTGTCAGCATGCCTGATAACTTGGATCCAGATGAGTATATACAAAAAAATGGTCCAGAAGATTTGGCCTATCTGTTAACGAAAACTCGTATTAGTCCGGTTGAGTTTTACATTCATCAGTACAAACCTGAAAACAGTGAAAATCTGCAGGCTCAGATTGAGTTTATTGAAAAAATAGCTCCCTTGATTGTTCGAGAAAAGTCTATTACTGCTCAAAACAGCTATATTCATATTTTAGCTGACAGTCTGGCATCCTTTGATTATGCTCAGATTGAGCAGATTGTTAATGAGAGTCGTCAGGCGCAAAGGCAGAATCGCATGGAAGGGGTTTCCAGACCGACGCAAATCACTATGCCTGTCACCAAGCAGTTATCGGCTATTATGAGGGCAGAAGCCCATCTACTTTATCGGATGATGGAATTCCCTCTTATTTTGAACGATTACCGTTTGCGAGAAGGCTTTTCATTTGATACACCTGAATTTCAGGTCCTATATGACTTGCTTGGCCAGTATGGCAATCTTCCTCCAGAAGTTCTAGCAGAACAGACAGAGGAAGTTGAAAGAGCTTGGTACCAAGTTTTAGCTCAGGATTTGCCTGCTGAGATGTCACCGCAGGAACTTAGTGAAGTAGAGATGACTCGAAACAAGGCTCTCTTGAATCAGGACAATATGAGAATCAAAAAGAAGGTGCAGGAAGCTAGCCATGTAGGAGATACCGATACAGCCTTAGAAGAATTGGAACGTTTAATTTCCCAAAAGAGAAGAATGGAGTAATAATGGCAACAAAACAAAAAGAAGTAACAACATTTGACGTACAAGTAGCAGAATTTATCCGTAATCATAAGCAAAAAGGGACAGCAACAGATGATGAAATCAATGCTAGTCTTGTCGTTCCTTTTACCTTGGACGCTGATGGGATTGAAGATCTCTTGCAACGGATTCAAGATGCAGGAATTTCTATCACAGATAACGAAGGAAATCCAAGTGCACGTGTTCTTAGCACTGAAGAAGAGCCAGAACTCAGCGATGAGGACTTGATTGGGTCAACTTCGGCTAAGGTCAACGATCCTGTTCGTATGTACTTGAAAGAAATCGGAGTCGTTCCTCTCTTGACCAATGAAGAGGAAAAAGAATTGGCACTAGCAGTTGAAGCTGGTGATATCGAAGCTAAACAACGTCTTGCGGAAGCCAACCTTCGTTTGGTTGTTTCCATTGCTAAACGCTATGTCGGCCGTGGTATGCAGTTTCTTGACTTGATTCAAGAAGGGAACATGGGCTTGATGAAGGCGGTTGACAAGTTTGACTATTCTAAAGGGTTCAAGTTCTCAACTTACGCAACTTGGTGGATTCGTCAGGCAATCACTCGTGCTATTGCGGATCAAGCTCGTACCATCCGTATCCCAGTCCACATGGTTGAAACCATCAATAAATTGGTTCGTGAACAGCGGAATCTCCTTCAAGAATTAGGTCAAGATCCAACACCAGAACAGATTGCTGAACGTATGGATATGACTCCTGATAAGGTTCGTGAAATCTTGAAGATTGCCCAAGAACCAGTATCTCTTGAAACACCAATCGGTGAAGAGGATGATAGCCACCTTGGAGACTTTATCGAAGATGAAGTGATTGAAAATCCAGTGGACTATACAACTCGTATCGTCTTGCGTGAGCAGTTGGATGAGGTCTTGGATACTCTTACAGACCGTGAAGAAAATGTTCTGCGTCTACGTTTTGGACTAGATGATGGGAAAATGCGCACTCTTGAAGATGTGGGGAAAGTCTTTAACGTGACTCGTGAGCGTATCCGTCAGATTGAAGCCAAGGCTTTGAGAAAACTACGCCAACCAAGTCGTAGCAAACCGCTTCGTGATTTTATTGAAGACTAAGAGTGAGGGAAATATGGCTTATACAGAAGAGCAAATTGAAAACATCAAAACACGCATTTTAACAGCCTTGGAAGAAGTCATCGACCCTGAGTTGGGAATCGATATTGTCAACCTTGGTTTGATTTATGAGATTCGTTTTGATGGCGACACAGGGCAAACAGAGATTGATATGACTTTGACAACTATGGGATGTCCTCTAGCAGACCTTTTGACAGACCAGATTTATGATGCCATGACAGAGGTTCCAGAAGTAACGGATACTGAGGTCAAATTAGTTTGGTATCCAGCCTGGACCGTTGAAAAAATGAGTCGCTATGCACGCATTGCCCTAGGCATTAAGTAAACATATAAAAGGATGTGAGAGACCCTTGGAAAAGTGAGGAAATTTCCCCCTCTTTTCCTCTAGTCTCTCCTTTCTTTTGCTGATTTTATTCAAAGAAAATGATATAATAGTAGTTATGGAAAAAAAGAAATTACGCATCAATATGTTGAGTTCAAGTGAGAAAGTAGCAGGACAAGGAGTTTCAGGTGCTTACCGTGAATTAGTTCGTCTTCTTCACCGTGATGCCAAGGACCAATTGATTGTTACAGAAAATCTTCCAATAGAGGCAGATGTGACTCACTTTCATACAATTGATTTCCCCTATTATTTATCAACATTTCAAAAGAAACGCTCAGGGAGAAAAATTGGCTATGTGCATTTCTTGCCTGATACACTTGAGGGGAGTTTGAAAATTCCATTTTTCTTAAAGGGAATTGTGAAACGCTATGTATTTTCTTTTTACAACCGGATGGAGCACTTGGTTGTGGTCAATCCGATGTTTATTGAGGATTTGGTGGCAGCTGGTATTCCACGTGAAAAAGTTACCTATATTCCTAACTTTGTCAACAAGGAAAAATGGCATCCACTTCCACAAGAAGAGGTAGTCAGACTGCGAACAGAGCTAGGTCTTAGTGATAATCAGTTTATCGTAGTAGGTGCTGGTCAAGTTCAGAAACGTAAAGGGATTGATGATTTTATCCGTCTAGCTGAGGAATTGCCTCAGATTACCTTTATTTGGGCCGGTGGTTTCTCTTTTGGTGGCATGACAGATGGTTATGAACGCTACAAGAAAATCATGGAAAATCCTCCTAAAAATTTAATTTTTCCAGGAATTGTCTCACCAGAGCGGATGCGAGAATTGTATGCCCTAGCGGATCTTTTCTTGTTACCTAGTTATAATGAACTCTTTCCTATGACTATTTTAGAGGCTGCTAGTTGTGAAGCTCCTATTATGTTACGTGATTTGGATCTCTATAAGGTAATTTTGGAGGGAAATTATCGGGCGACAGCAGATAGAGAAGAGATGAAAGAAGCTATTCTGGAATATCAATCGAATCCTGCTGTCTTAAAAGATCTCAAAGAAAAGGCTAAGAATATTTCCAGAGAGTATTCAGAAGAGCACTTGTTACAAATCTGGTTGGACTTTTATGAGAAACAAGCCGCTTTAGGGAGAAAGTAAAAAGTGAGGTAATCTATGCGAATTGGTTTATTTACAGATACCTATTTTCCTCAGGTTTCAGGTGTTGCGACCAGTATTCGAACCTTGAAAACAGAACTTGAAAAGCAAGGACATGCTGTTTTTATCTTTACGACGACGGATAAGGATGTCAATCGCTACGAAGATTGGCAAATTATTCGTATTCCAAGTGTTCCTTTCTTCGCTTTCAAGGATCGTCGCTTTGCCTACCGAGGTTTTAGCAAGGCGCTTGAAATTGCCAAACAGTATCAGCTAGATATTATCCACACTCAGACAGAATTTTCTCTTGGCCTACTGGGGATTTGGATTGCGCGTGAATTGAAGATTCCAGTCATCCATACCTATCACACTCAGTACGAAGACTATGTGCATTATATTGCCAAGGGTTTGCTGATTCGTCCTAGTATGGTCAAGTATCTGGTCAGAGGTTTCCTGCATGATGTGGATGGAGTCATTTGCCCGAGTGAGATTGTCCGTGACTTGCTATCTGACTATAAAGTCAAGGTTGAAAAACGTGTTATTCCTACAGGGATTGAATTAGCCAAGTTTGAGCGTCCAGAAATCAAGCAAGAAAATTTGAAAGAACTGCGTAGTAAACTAGAGATTCAAGATGATGAAAAGATGTTGCTGAGTCTTTCGAGAATTTCCTATGAAAAAAATATTCAAGCAGTTTTAGCAGCTTTTGCAGAAGTTCTGAAAGAGGAAGACAAGGTTAAACTGGTGGTAGCTGGGGATGGTCCTTATCTGGATGACCTCAAAGAGCAAGCCAAGAAACTAGAGATTCAAGACTCTGTTGTCTTTACAGGGATGATTGCTCCTAGTGAGACGGCTCTTTATTATAAGGCAGCAGATTTCTTCATCTCGGCATCGACAAGTGAAACCCAAGGCTTGACCTACTTGGAAAGCTTGGCCAGTGGGACGCCTGTCATTGCACATGGAAATCCGTATCTGGACAATCTGATCAGTGATAAAATGTTTGGAACCTTGTATTACGGTGAACATGATTTGGCTGGAGCTATTCTGGAGGCCCTGATTGCAACACCAAACATGAATGAGCATACTTTATCAGAGAAGTTGTACGAGATTTCAGCTGAGAACTTTGGAAAACGAGTGCATGAGTTTTATCTGGATGCCATTATTTCAAATAACTTCCAGAAAGATTTGGCTAAAGATGATACGGTTAGTCAGCGTATCTTTAAGACAGTTTTGTATCTACCGCAAAAGGTGGTCGCTGTACCGGTAAAAGGCTCTAGACGCATGCTGAAGGCTTCAAAAATACAGTTAATCAGCATCAGAGATTATTGGAAAGACCATGAAGAATAGAAAGAGGAACAGCTATGAAAAAACAATTAATGAGAAGTGGGCATGACAAAAAGATTGCGGGTGTTTGTGCCGGAGTGGCCCATTATCTTGATATGGATCCAACTATCGTTCGCGTAATATGGGGTGTTCTTGCTTGCTGTTACGGAGCGGGAATTGTAGCTTATATCATTTTATGGATTATCGCACCTGTAGCAAGTGACTATTGAAAACTAGCTCAATTCATGCTAAGATAATAGAAAATAGAATGTAACGAAGGAGAAAAAAATGGCATTTGGAGATAATGGAAATCGTAAAAAAACTATGTTTGAGAAAATAACCTTGTTTATCGTGATTATCATGCTAGTAGCAAGTTTATTGGGAATTTTTGCAACTGCAATTGGTGCCCTCAGTAATCTATAAATAGATTCAAGAAAATTTAGTGACTGGGATTTCCCAGCCCTTTTTTAAAGTGAGAAGAAATAATGAGTATGTTTTTAGATACAGCCAAGATTAAGGTCAAGGCTGGTAATGGTGGTGATGGCATGGTTGCCTTTCGCCGTGAAAAATATGTCCCTAATGGAGGTCCTTGGGGCGGTGATGGTGGTCGTGGAGGCAATGTGGTCTTCGTTGTAGATGAAGGTCTACGTACCCTCATGGATTTCCGCTACAATCGCCATTTCAAGGCTGATTCTGGTGAGAAAGGAATGACCAAAGGGATGCATGGTCGTGGTGCTGAGGACCTTAGAGTTCGAGTACCACAAGGTACGACTGTTCGTGATGCAGAGACTGGCAAGGTCTTGACAGATTTGATTGAACATGGGCAAGAATTTATCGTTGCCCACGGTGGTCGCGGAGGTCGTGGAAATATCCGCTTTGCAACACCAAAAAATCCCGCACCGGAAATCTCTGAAAATGGGGAACCAGGTCAGGAACGTGAGTTACAATTGGAACTAAAAATCTTGGCGGATGTTGGTTTAGTAGGTTTTCCATCTGTAGGGAAATCGACACTTTTAAGTGTTATTACCTCAGCTAAACCTAAAATTGGTGCCTACCACTTTACGACTATTGTACCAAATTTAGGAATGGTTCGTACCCAATCAGGTGAATCATTTGCAGTAGCTGATTTACCAGGTTTGATTGAAGGGGCTAGTCAAGGTGTTGGTTTGGGAACCCAGTTCCTCCGTCACATTGAGCGTACACGTGTCATCCTCCATATCATTGATATGTCAGCTAGCGAAGGCCGTGATCCTTATGAGGATTACTTAGCTATCAATAAGGAGTTAGAGTCTTATAACCTCCGTCTCATGGAGCGTCCACAGATCATTGTAGCCAATAAGATGGACATGCCTGAGAGTCAAGAAAATCTTAAAGAATTTAAGAAAAAATTGGCTGAAAACTACGATGAATTTGAAGAGTTACCAGCTATCTTCCCGATTTCTGGATTGACCAAGCAAGGTTTGGCTACGCTTTTGGATGCTACAGCTGAATTGTTAGATAAGACACCAGAATTCTTGCTCTATGACGAGTCAGATATGGAAGAAGAAGCTTACTATGGATTTGACGAGGAAGAAAAAGCCTTTGAAATTAGTCGTGATGACGATGCGACATGGGTGCTTTCTGGTGAAAAACTCATAAAACTCTTCAATATGACCAACTTTGATCGTGACGAATCAGTCATGAAATTTGCCCGTCAACTTCGTGGTATGGGGGTTGATGAAGCTCTTCGTGCGCGTGGAGCTAAAGATGGGGATTTGGTCCGCATTGGTAAATTTGAGTTTGAATTTGTAGACTAGGAGACTGGTATGGGAGATAAACCGATATCTTTCCGAGATGCGGATGGCAATTTTGTTTCTGCCGCAGACGTTTGGAATGAAAAGAAATTGGAAGAACTATTTAATCGTCTCAATCCAAGTCGTGCTCTGAGATTAGCACGAATTAAAAAAGACAATCCATCTCAGTAAAGAAGATAAAAAATTCCGTGCCTAATCAGACACGGAATTTTGCTATTCACCAAAGAAAAATGGTGGGGCGAATTTTTTCAGATCTTCAAAGCATTTTTGAGCAGCTTCTGCATCTTCGCAGATGACAAGACAGACATCATCACCACAGAGGGTAGCGATAGCGTCAGGGAAACTCAAAGCATCAATGATAGAACCAAAGGATTGCGCAAGTCCAGGAAGGGTTTTTAGTAGGACTTGGTGTTGAACTGGGCGCATCAAGACAAGGGCGTCTTCCATGTAGAGTTCGAGACGTTTTTCCCATTTTGAGATGGAACCATTGTTAAGAACATAATAAGAGTTATCCTCTTCGCGGACTTTTGATAGGTTCATATTTTTGATGTCACGTGAGAGGGTTGCCTGGGTCACTTGAATGTCGTTCTCAGCAAGAAGGGACTGCAATTCAGCCTGTGTATGAATCTTGTTTTTTGCGACAAGAGCGCGTATGAGTTGGTGTCGGTGTTCAGATTTATTCATAATAATGTAACTCCTTTTTTAGTGAGGTATGGTGAGCGTGGACTGAGTGAGGTCGACAGTCAAGTGATAGTCGGTATTGTCACGGATGGTGATTTCAAAGTCAGTAGTATAGAGGACTAAACGAAGAGCATCTCCTTCTTTTAACTTGTAAATAGTAGGTTGTAGTTCAAATTGCACATCCATCCATTCATCTGCAGTAATATCCTCTACTAACAGTAGATCAGTTCTATTTTGTAAATTAAGGTAGCCTTTTGTCACGACTCGTTGTGCATCTGGCCTAAATGGTAATTCACAGAGATTTTCCAACATGTGGTAGCGTCCATTATCAATGGTTCTAGCACTTAAAATAGCTGGATAAGGTTGTAGGTATTTCTTTTGACCAAGTTCCAGTAGTTGAGCAGATAAAAGCCCCTTGTTTGTGCTGGATTTGATACGTAGATTGAGCTGAGCGCGACCGTTCAGGTGGAGATCTTTGGTCACAGGAAGGTCAATAGTAATCTGATTGACTTTCCCTTGATAGAGTTCTGTATTGAAGGTCTGGTAGGTTTTTCCATAGCGCTCAAAATCCTCATCTGGGTACTGGTTTTGAATAACTTGCTCTTCTTGACCAAGTGAGAAGGTTTCACAGTTTTCCTGCCCACCGAAGTTATCAAGTGATAACCAAGTCTGAGGAGTGGTATTGTCCTGCCAGATAACAGTAGGAAGGTGGAAATCTGTATCTTGTCCCAGTAATTTCTTTGTCAACAAAGCATTCATGGACTCACGGAAGTCAATGGACTGCCAGTTGTTCATGTAAACATGGGCACCATTATGGAAAAAGAGATGCTTGTGTATATGAGTAGGAAGAGCATGGAACATCTGGTAAACATGAAGTGGTTTAACATTCCAATCCTGAGAACCATGGGTAAAGACAACCTCTGCCTTTACTTTATGGGCATTAAGCAGATAATTGCGGTCGTGCCAAAACTGATTGTAGTCACCAGACTTGCGATCCAGTTGTTCTTTTACTTTTTCTAAGTCAGCTTGGTGAGCTTCATTGCCACGGATATAGTCGCCAGCCAAGAGATTACGAGAATAGGTTAACTCAGCAAGGGAGTCAAAGTCCTCACCTGGATAGCCACCTGGGCTAGTCACCAGACCGTTTTCACGGTAGTAGTTGTACCATGATGAAATACCAGCCTCGGCAATGATAACCTCTAAACCATCGACGCCTGTAGTCGCAAGCCCGTTTGACATGGTACCTAGATAGGAAAGTCCAGTTGTAGCAACTTTTCCGTTTGACCAGTCAGCCTTGACTTGACACTGGCGCGTGTGGTCAGTAAAGGCACGGCAACGACCATTAAGCCAATCAATAACATTTTTATAAGCCTCAATTTGCTGGTAGTCTCCGTTAGTCATGAAACCAGTAGAGTCTTTGGTACCAACACCTGAGACATAGAGATTAGCAAACCCTCGTGGAAGGAAGTAGTCATTAAGAGTATAGCTAGAGTTGATGTGACTTAGCTTTTCCTCAGCTTCAGTCACAAGCTCAGCTTGGCCTTGAGGTTGGACGAGATTTAATTGAGGTTCCTCTAGTTCAATCTTATGAGCAGGTTTCACCTCAAGCTCGCCCTCCATCTTGTAGAGAGCCTTATCGCTTGCCTTGTCATTTGTTCCCTGATGATAAGGACTGGCTGTCATGATGGTAGGGATTTGCCCGTCATAACGAGGACGAATAATGCTGACCTTGACTAGGTCTGGTAAGCCTTTTTGGTCAGTATCGACACGAGACTCAACGTAAACGACTTCACGAATGACATTATGGCTGGAAAAAGTTGCTAAACTCTTGCCGTTAAAGTAGTGGTAGTCATTATCCTCCGGAATAAGACCATCACTAACAAGTTGGTCGATAAGAGTATTCCCCTTTTTGGTGCGAGTATTGAGTAACTGATAGAGATTTTCAATCAAGTCACCGTATACAATAGGAAATCCAGTCTCTTTACGAAAAGCTTCACTGTCTTCGAAGTCAATCAAATAAGAAAAGCCTAAAAGTTGAAAGGCGACAGTATAAAAAATAGCTGCTGTCAAGTCTTTGTCAGATTTGAAAAAAGTTAATATGTTAGTTTCTTTATCTATAGCTAAGCAGGAGAGTGGATAGTCGGTGTTCTCATAAGTGAAAAATAAGAGACGTAAAAAAGTTTCCAATAATTCCTTGGGATTGGCTGTGTTTTGTAAATCAAAGCCACATTTTTTTAGTTCAGATAAGATATTTTCTTTTGGAAAAGTGATATAACTATATTGATTAAAACGCATAGAACCTCCATATAGAATGATAGTTAAGGTTATTATATCAAAAAAAAAGCAGAAAGGGAATTGTTAACTGCAAAAGTAAATAATCCAATAAAAATGAATAAAGTGCTAAATTCAATATAGAGAACAGTGTAATAATAGACGTAATAGGTATAATATAAAAATTCTAGGAGATTTATATTATATGTTTTCTATTTCTATATATAATATAGTATAAATATAAAAAAACGATGACAAAAATACAAATGAATAGAAAGTAAATTAGTAAGCTGATGAAATTTTTCTCAAGAGCAGCCTTTTATAGGTGAAAATGGTATAATATAGTGAGAAGGATAGAGGAGAAGTGTAAATTGATCGCACAACTAGATACAAAGACAGTTTATAGTTTTATGGAGAGCGTTATTTCGATAGACAAGTATGTGAGAGCAGCTAAAGACTATGGCTACACTCATCTGGCTATGATGGATAGTGATAATCTTTATGGTGCTTTCGACTTTCTAGAGATTACAAAAAAATACGGCATTCATCCTTTGCTAGGTCTTGAAATGACAGTGTTGGTAGATGAGCAGGAAGTGAATTTGCGCTTTTTAGCTCTATCTAGTGTGGGCTATCAGCAGTTGATGAAGCTTTCAACAGCCAAGATGCAGGGGGAGAAAAGTTGGTCAGTCTTGTCCCAGTATCTGGAGGATATTGCGGTAATTGTGCCTTATTTTGAAGAGCTTGAATCACTAAATCTAGGCTGTGATTATTATATTGGAGTTTATCCAGAAACACTGACAAGCGAATTTCATCATCCTATTTTGCCTCTTTATCGGGTCAACGCTTTTGAAAGCAGGGATAGAGAAGTTCTTCAAGTTTTAACAGCGATTAAAGAAAACCTACCGTTCAGAGAAGTTCCCTTGCGCTCACGACAAGATGTCCTTATATCAGCAAGTTCTTTAGAGAAATTATTCCTAGAACGATTTCCGCAAGCCTTAGACAATTTAGAAAAGCTGATTTCAGGTATTTCTTACGACTTGGATACGAGTTTGAAACTGCCTCGTTTTAACCCAGCTAGACCAGCAGTAGAAGAGTTGAGAGAACGCGCTGAGCTTGGGCTTGCCCAGAAGGGATTGTCTAGTAAAGAATATCAAGATCGACTAGACCAAGAATTGGCTGTTATTCATGATATGGGCTTTGATGATTATTTCTTGGTTGTCTGGGATTTGCTGCGTTTTGGACGTTCGAATGGCTATTATATGGGAATGGGACGAGGTTCCGCAGTTGGTAGCTTGGTTTCCTATGCTTTGAATATCACAGGGATTGACCCAGTAGAGAAAAATCTGATTTTTGAACGCTTTCTCAATCGTGAACGCTATACCATGCCTGATATTGATATAGATATCCCTGATATTTATCGTCCAGATTTTATCAGATATGTTGGCAATAAATATGGTAGTAAACATGCGGCTCAAATCGTTACTTTTTCAACCTTTGGAGCCAAGCAAGCTCTACGAGATGTCTTGAAACGCTTTGGTGTTCCAGAATATGAATTATCCGCAATTACCAAGAAAATCAGTTTCCGTGATAATCTCAAGTCAGCCTATGAGGGCAATCTCCAGTTTCGTCAGCAAATAAATAGTAAGTTAGAATACCAAAAAGCTTTTGAGATTGCCTGCAAGATAGAGGGCTATCCAAGACAAACCTCTGTCCATGCGGCTGGTGTTGTAATCAGTGACCAAGATTTGACCAATTACATCCCTCTAAAGCATGGAGATGAAATTCCACTGACTCAGTATGATGCTCATGGAGTTGAGGCTAGCGGACTTTTGAAGATGGACTTTCTGGGACTACGAAATCTGACCTTTGTCCAGAAGATGCAAGAATTGCTTGCTGAAACAGAAGATATTCACCTTAAAATCGAAGAAATAGATTTAGAAGACAAAGAAACGTTAGCTTTATTTGCTTCTGGTAATACAAAAGGTATCTTTCAATTTGAGCAACCTGGTGCTATTCGCCTGCTCAAACGTGTGCAACCAGTCTGTTTTGAAGATGTCGTAGCAACTACTTCCCTAAATCGACCAGGTGCTAGTGACTACATCAATAATTTTGTGGCAAGAAAGCATGGGCAGGAAGAAGTGACTGTTCTGGATCCAGTACTGGAGGATATTTTGGCTCCAACTTACGGAATTATGCTCTATCAGGAGCAGGTTATGCAGGTTGCTCAGCGTTTTGCTGGATTTAGTCTTGGGAAGGCTGATATTTTGCGTCGAGCTATGGGGAAAAAGGATGCCTCTGCCATGCATGAGATGAGGGCTTCTTTTATTCAAGGTTCATTAGAAGCTGGACATACTGCGGAAAAGGCAGAGCAGGTCTTTGATGTCATGGAGAAGTTTGCAGGTTATGGTTTTAACAGGTCACATGCCTATGCCTACTCAGCCTTGGCCTTCCAGTTGGCTTATTTCAAAACACATTATCCAGACATTTTTTATCAGGTCATGTTGAATTCTGCCAACAGTGATTACTTAACAGATGCCTTAGAAGCAGGCTTTGAAGTAGCGCCTCTGTCCATCAACACCATTCCCTATCACGATAAAATTGCTAACAAGTCCATCTATCTAGGTCTGAAATCGATTAAGGGAGTCAGTAATGATTTAGCTCTCTGGATTATTGAAAATAGACCCTATTCTAACATTGAAGATTTTATAGCTAAATTACCTGAAAATTATTTGAAACTTCCTCTGCTAGAACCTTTGGTAAAAGTTGGTCTTTTCGATTTATTTGAAAAAAATCGTCAAAAAGTATTCAATAATTTAGCTAATCTATTTGAATTTGTGAAAGAGTTAGGAAGTTTGTTTGGGGATACCATTTATAGTTGGCAGGAATCGGAAGATTGGACGGAACAAGAAAAATTCTATATGGAACAAGAGCTTTTAGGGATAGGTGTCAGCAAACATCCCCTACAAGCTATTGCAAGTAAGGCTATTTACCCGATTACCCCAATTGGGAATTTGTCAGAAAATAGCTACGCTATTATTTTGGTTGAAGTTCAGAAAATAAAAGTAATTCGTACCAAAAAGGGCGAAAATATGGCTTTCTTACAGGTAGATGACAGTAAGAAAAAATTGGATGTCACTCTCTTTTCAGACTTATATCGACAGGTTGGACAAGAAGTAAAAGAGGGAGCCTTCTACTATATAAAAGGAAAAATCCAGTCACGTGATGGTCGTCTGCAAATGATTGCACAAGAAATAAGAGAAGCAGTTGCTGAACGCTTTTGGATACAGGTGAAAAATCATGAATCGGATCAAGAAATTTCACGTATTTTAGACCAATATAAAGGCCCAATCCCAGTCATCATCAGGTATGAAGAGGAACAGAAAACAATCGTTTCCCCTCATCATTTTGTAGCTAAATCCAATGAATTAGAAGCGAAATTGAATGAAATGGTTATGAAAACGATTTATCGCTAAAAATACGGAAAATAGAAGAATTTTAAAATCAAATGTGGTATAATCAATAAGAATGTTAAAAGAAAAAGGAGCATAAACCAATATGAAACGTATTGCTGTTTTGACTAGTGGTGGAGACGCCCCTGGTATGAACGCTGCTATCCGTGCAGTTGTTCGTCAAGCAATTTCAGAAGGAATGGAAGTGTTTGGTATTTATGACGGATATGCTGGTATGGTTGCCGGTGAAATTCATCCCCTAGATGCAGCTTCAGTAGGAGACATCATTTCTCGTGGTGGTACTTTCCTTCACTCAGCTCGTTACCCAGAATTCGCTCAACTTGAAGGGCAACTTAAAGGGATTGAGCAATTGAAAAAACACGGAATTGAAGGTGTAGTTGTTATCGGTGGTGACGGATCTTACCACGGCGCTATGCGTTTGACTGAACATGGCTTCCCAGCTATCGGTCTTCCAGGTACAATCGATAACGATATCGTTGGTACTGACTTCACAATCGGTTTTGACACAGCGGTCACAACTGCTATGGACGCTATCGATAAGATTCGTGATACGTCATCAAGTCACCGTCGTACTTTTGTTATTGAAGTTATGGGACGTAACGCTGGTGATATCGCTCTTTGGGCTGGTATTGCAACTGGTGCTGATGAAATCATCATTCCTGAAGAAGGATTCAAGATTGAAGATATCGTAGAAAGCATTAAATGTGGTTATGAGTGTGGAAAAAAACACAATATCATCGTCTTGGCAGAAGGTGTGATGTCAGCAGCTGAATTTGGTAAAAAATTAAAAGAAGCTGGGGATACAAGCGACCTTCGTGTGACAGAACTTGGACATATTCAACGTGGTGGTTCTCCAACTGCGCGTGACCGTGTATTGGCGTCACGTATGGGTGCGCATGCTGTTAAACTTCTTAAAGAAGGTATCGGTGGTGTTGCGGTTGGTATCCGTAACGAGAAAATGGTTGAAAATCCAATTCTTGGTACTGCAGAAGAAGGAGCATTGTTTAGCCTTACTGCAGAAGGTAAGATTGTTGTTAACAACCCACACAAAGCTGACATTGAGCTATCTAGCTTGAATAAGAGCTTGTCATAATTTACAATTTAGTTAATAAGACCAAAAAGGTCATATATATAAAGGAGTCACAAAAATCATGAACAAACGTGTAAAAATCGTTGCAACTTTGGGTCCTGCGGTAGAAATCCGTGGTGGTAAAAAATTCGGTGAGGACGGATACTGGGGTGAAAAACTTGATGTTGAAGCTTCAGCTAAAAACATTGCTAAATTGATTGAAGCTGGTGCTAACACATTCCGTTTCAACTTCTCACACGGTGACCACCAAGAACAAGGTGAGCGTATGGCAACTGTTAAACTTGCAGAAAAACTTGCAGGTAAAAAAGTTGGTTTCCTTCTTGATACAAAAGGACCAGAAATCCGTACAGAATTGTTCGAAGGTGAAGCTAAAGAGTATTCATACAAAACTGGTGAAAAAATTCGTGTTGCAACTAAACAAGGAATCAAATCAACTCGTGAAGTGATTGCATTGAACGTTGCTGGTGCTCTTGATATCTATGATGATGTTGAAGTTGGTCGTCAAGTTTTGGTTGACGATGGTAAACTTGGTCTTCGTGTGGTTGCTAAAGATGACGCAACTCGTGAATTTGAAGTTGAAGTTGAAAACGATGGTATCATCGCTAAACAAAAAGGTGTGAATATTCCTAACACTAAAATTCCTTTCCCAGCTCTTGCTGAACGCGATAACGACGATATCCGTTTCGGTCTTGAACAAGGTATCAACTTCATCGCGATTTCATTCGTACGTACTGCAAAAGATGTGAACGAAGTTCGTGCAATCTGTGAAGAAACTGGAAACGGACACGTTCAATTGTTCGCTAAAATCGAAAACCAACAAGGTATCGATAACTTGGATGAAATCATCGAAGCTGCTGATGGTATCATGATCGCTCGTGGTGACATGGGTATCGAAGTACCATTCGAAATGGTTCCAGTTTACCAAAAAATGATCATCACTAAAGTCAATGCTGCAGGTAAAGTTGTTATCACTGCAACAAACATGCTTGAAACAATGACTGAAAAACCACGTGCAACTCGTTCAGAAGTATCAGACGTATTTAACGCTGTTATCGACGGAACTGACGCAACAATGCTTTCAGGTGAGTCTGCAAACGGTAAATACCCACTTGAGTCAGTAACTACAATGGCTACAATCGACAAGAACGCTCAAACTCTTCTTAACGAATACGGTCGTTTGAACTCAGATTCATTTGAACGTAACTCTAAGACAGAAGTAATGGCTTCAGCTGTTAAAGATGCTACTAACTCAATGGACATTAAATTGGTTGTAACTCTTACTAAGACAGGTCACACTGCACGTTTGATCTCTAAATACCGTCCAAATGCTGACATCTTGGCATTGACATTCGACGAATTGACAGAACGTGGATTGATGTTGAACTGGGGTGTTATCCCAATGTTGACAGATGCTCCATCTTCAACTGACGATATGTTCGAAATTGCTGAACGTAAAGCAGTTGAAGCAGGTCTTGTAGAATCTGGTGACGATATCGTTATTGTTGCTGGTGTACCACTTGGAGAAGCTGTTCGTACAAACACAATGCGTATCCGTACAGTACGTTAATTAAAATGAAAAAAACCTATTATATCAAGCTTTCTAGCCTGTATGATGGGCTTTTTTGTATATGAGCAAAGTTTTTACTTTTGATTTAATGTAACTGTAGCTAAAGAGTAAATCGTTGCTTGTTCCATACTTTTTGTAATGTGAGTGTAAATCTGATTGGTAGTCTTTTTGTCTTCATGCCCAAGCTATGACATGATAGCTTTTAAAAGGATGTTGTTTTTTGAACGAAAATTTCATAAAATGTTTAGCTTTTATAGTGTATTGAAGCTAGAATAGTACGCCGTGGCTGCTAAAACATTTCTAGAAATTAATTTGTTCATATCTTATTTCAACCTACTATAATACAGAAAAAAACAACTCCCTGATGATTCAAGGAGTTGTCTATAGTTAAATTAGTTTTTTGAAGCAGCTTGGAATTCTGGGTTTTTCCATGCTTCGTCAATGATAGCTTGCAATTCTTTAGCAGATGCTTGCATTTTTTGAGTTTCTGCGTCGTTCAATGGGATATTTACTGGACGAACGATACCATGTGCACCAACAACAGCTGGTTGACCGATAAAGACGTTCTCAACTCCGTATTGACCTTCTTGGAATACTGAAAGTGGAAGTACTGCGTTTTCATCGTCAAGGATTGCTTTAGTGATACGAGCAAGGGCTACTGCAATACCGTAGTATGTTGCACCTTTTTTGTTGATGATTGTGTAGGCTGCATCACGAACACCTTCGAACAATTCAATCAATTCAGCTTCTTGAACATTTTGAGTGTCTTTAAGGAATTCTTCAAGGTTTACACCAGCGATGTTTGCGTGTGACCAAACAGCGAACTCAGAGTCACCGTGTTCACCCATGATGTAAGCGTGAACTGAACGAGCATCTACATCCAATTTTTCAGCAAGTGCTTGACGGAAACGAGCTGAGTCAAGTGAAGTACCTGAACCGATAACGCGTTCTTTAGGGAAACCAGAGAATTTCCAAGTTGAGTAAGTCAAAACGTCAACTGGGTTAGCAGCAACAAGGAAGATACCTTTGAAACCTGATTCAACAACTTGAGTTACGATTGATTTGTTGATAGCAAGGTTTTTACCTACAAGGTCAAGACGAGTTTCACCTGGTTTTTGAGGCGCACCTGCAGTGATCACAACAAGGTCAGCGTCTGCACAGTCAGAGTATTGAGCTGCATAGATTTTTTTAGGTGAAGTGAAGGCAAGGGCGTGACTAAGGTCAAGTGCGTCACCAACAGCTTTTTCATGCAATTGTGGAATTTCGATAATTCCAAGCTCTTGTGCAATTCCTTGGTTAACAAGTGCAAAAGCGTAAGATGAACCTACAGCACCATCTCCGACAAGGATAACTTTTTTGTGTTGTTTAGTTGAAGTCATTGTTCTAAACATCTCCTTAATTTTATTAGGGGATTTTCCCCAGACAACTTCATTCTATCACTTTTAAAAAACTTTGTCACGAATATGCCTTATAGTTCTCAATGTAAACGTTTTAGTGGTTTAGAGGCTGAAATAGATGGGAATTTATGGTATAATGTTGTTACTTACTAATTGTGAAATGAGGCATTTATTAATGCAGGATAAAAATTTAGTGAATGTCAATCTGACAAAGGAGATGAAGACGAGCTTTATCGATTACGCCATGAGTGTTATCGTAGCCCGGGCTCTTCCTGATGTTCGAGATGGCTTGAAACCTGTTCACCGTCGCATTCTCTACGGAATGAATGAATTGGGTGTTACTCCAGACAAACCTCATAAAAAATCTGCTCGTATTACAGGGGATGTCATGGGTAAATATCACCCACACGGGGATTCTTCTATCTATGAAGCCATGGTCCGTATGGCTCAATGGTGGAGCTACCGTTACATGCTTGTAGATGGACATGGGAACTTTGGTTCCATGGATGGTGATGGAGCTGCCGCCCAGCGTTACACTGAGGCACGTATGAGCAAGATTGCTCTAGAAATGCTTCGAGATATCAATAAGAATACGGTTGATTTCGTCGATAACTATGATGCCAATGAACGGGAACCCTTGGTCTTGCCTGCACGTTTTCCAAACCTTTTGGTCAATGGAGCAACTGGTATTGCCGTTGGGATGGCGACCAATATTCCCCCTCATAATCTGGGTGAAACCATTGATGCAGTGAAGTTGGTCATGGACAATCCTGAAGTGACTACCAAGGACTTGATGGAAGTCTTGCCTGGTCCAGATTTTCCAACAGGTGCCCTTGTCATGGGGAAATCAGGCATTCATAAGGCTTATGAAACAGGTAAAGGTTCTATTGTTCTTCGTTCTCGTACTGAAATCGAAGAAACTAAGACTGGCCGTGAGCGCATTGTTGTAACAGAATTTCCTTATATGGTCAACAAAACAAAGGTACATGAGCATATTGTTCGTTTGGTTCAGGAAAAACGGATTGATGGCATCACAGCAGTACGTGATGAGTCAAACCGTGAAGGTGTTCGATTTGTTATTGAAGTCAAGCGCGATTCCTCAGCCAATGTTATCCTCAATAACCTCTTCAAGATGACCCAGATGCAAACCAATTTTGGTTTTAATATGTTGGCGATTCAAAATGGTGTACCGAAGATTTTGTCTCTTCGTCAGATTTTGGATGCTTATATTGAGCACCAAAAAGAAGTGGTTGTTCGTCGGACACGTTTTGATAAGGAAAAAGCGGAAGCGCGTGCTCACATCTTAGAAGGTCTCTTGATTGCGCTAGACCATATCGACGAAGTGATTCGTATCATCCGTGCTAGTGAAACAGACGCAGAAGCACAAGCTGAGTTGATGAGTAAGTTCAAGCTTTCTGAACGTCAAAGTCAGGCTATACTAGACATGCGTCTTCGTCGTTTGACAGGTTTGGAACGCGATAAAATTCAGTCTGAATATGATGACCTCTTGGCTTTGATTGCAGATTTAGCAGATATTCTTGCTAAACCAGAACGTGTTTCTCAAATCATCAAAGACGAATTGGACGAAGTCAAGCGTAAGTTTGGCGACCAACGTCGTACAGAGTTGATGGTCGGTGAAGTATTGAGTCTTGAAGATGAGGATTTGATTGAAGAATCGGATGTCTTGATTACGCTTTCTAACAAGGGATACATTAAACGTCTGGACCAAGCTGAGTTTACTGCTCAAAAACGTGGGGGGCGTGGTGTTCAAGGTACAGGTGTTAAGGATGACGATTTTGTCCGAGAGTTAGTGTCAACTAGCACCCATGATCACTTGCTCTTCTTCACAAATAAAGGACGTGTCTATCGTCTTAAAGGTTATGAAATTCCTGAGTATGGTCGGACGGCCAAAGGTCTACCAGTAGTCAATCTCTTGAAATTGGATGAAGGTGAAAGTATTCAGACTATTATCAATGTTGAGTCTGAACGCAGCGATGATGCTTACCTCTTCTTCACAACCCGTCATGGTATTGTGAAGAGAACGAGTGTTAAAGAATTTGCTAACATTCGTCAAAATGGACTCAAGGCATTGAACCTCAAAGATGAAGATGAGCTAATTAATGTATTACTAACAGAAGAAGATACGGATATTATCATTGGTACCAAGTTTGGTTATGCAGTTCGCTTTAATCAATCAGCCGTTCGCGGCATGAGTCGTATCGCCACAGGTGTGAAAGGTGTGAATCTCCGTGAGGGAGACACAGTTGTTGGTGCTAGTGTGATTACAGACCAGGACGAGGTTCTTATCATCACAGAAAAAGGATATGGTAAGCGTACAGTCGCGACTGAATATCCAACAAAAGGTCGTGGTGGTAAAGGAATGAAGACGGCTAATGTGGCTGAGAAAAATGGTCCTCTATCAGGTCTCTTGACTGTGAAAGGTGATGAAGACTTGATGATTATCACTGATACAGGTGTCATGATTCGAACCAACGTTGCCAATATTTCACAAACAGGTCGCTCAACTATGGGAGTTAAAGTAATGCGCCTGGATCAAGATGCCAAAATTGTGACCTTTACAACGGTTGCAGCGGCAGAAAAAGAAGAAGTTGGGACAGAAAACGAAACAGAAGGTGAAGCATAATGTCTCAAAAAAATAATAAGAAGAAAAACAAACGAAAAAATCTGCTGACAAATATCCTGGCAGGATTTCTGATACTACTATCAATTGCTTTGATTTTTAATGCTAAAATTCGTGATATTTTCATAGTTTGGAATACCAATAAGTACCAAGTTAGTCAGGTATCAAAAGAAAAAATAGAAGAAAATCAGGATACAGAAGGAAATTTTGATTTTGATTCTGTCAATGCTATCTCTTCGGAAGCTGTTCTAGCTTCTCAATGGGATGCTCAAAAATTACCAGTTATCGGCGGAATTGCAGTCCCTGAATTAGAAATGAATCTGCCAATTTTTAAAGGGCTTGATAATGTCAATCTCTTCTATGGTGCTGGTACGATGAAACGCGATCAAGTGATGGGAAAAGGAAATTATAGTCTCGCTAGTCATCATATTTTTGGTGTCAATAATGCTAATAAAATGTTATTTTCTCCTTTAGATAATGCTAAAAATGGTATGAAGATTTATCTAACCGATAAAAATAAAGTTTATACTTATGAAATACGTGAAGTCAAACGTGTTACACCGGATCGTGTTGATGAAGTTGATGATAGAGATGGGGTAAATGAGATTACATTAGTAACCTGTGAAGACCTTGCTGCTACAGAACGTATTATTGTAAAAGGCGATTTGAAAGAAACAAAAGAATATTCACAAACATCTGATGAAATCCTAACAGCTTTCAATCAACCATATAGACAATTTTATTAATACAAATCAGTGAAATCCTGGATTTCACTGATTTTTTAAGCTTTTCATAAGAATAAACTTTTATGAAATACAGAAAACGCTTCCTTAATTTTAACGTTTGTGATATAATTATCAGGTAAAAAATTTTTAGGAGTTTATTATGGTTTCTTCAGAATTTATCTCAAAGATTGAATTTGCTTGCAAGAAGAAAGAAAGTCTTTATAGTCAAAGCAAATTTAAGTATGCGATTCGTTCTATGTTCGCAGGTGCATTTTTAACTTTCAGTACAGCTGCTGGTGCAGTTGGGGCTGACTTGATTAATAAAATTGCACCAGGTAGTGGACGTTTCCTCTTCCCATTTGTCTTCGCTTGGGGCTTGGCCTACATTGTTTTCTTGAATGCCGAGTTGGTAACATCAAACATGATATTTTTGACTGCTGGTAGTTTCTTGAAAAAAATCTCTTGGAGAAAAACAGCTGAGATTTTACTTTACTGTACCTTGTTCAATCTTATCGGAGCTTTGATAGCAGGTTGGGGCTTTGCCCACTCAGCAGCTTATGCACATCTGACTCACGATAGCTTTATTTCAGGTGTTGTTGAGATGAAGTTAGGCCGTTCAAATGAATTGATCTTGCTTGAGGCGATTTTGGCAAATATTTTCGTAAATATTGCGATTCTTTCATTTGTTTTGGTCAAAGATGGTGGTGCCAAACTTTGGCTTGTATTGTCAGCGATTTACATGTTTGTATTCTTAACAAACGAGCACATTGCGGCGAACTTTGCTTCTTTCGCGATTGTAAAATTCAGTGTTGCTGCTGACTCAATTGCTAACTTCGGTGTTGGAAATATGCTTCGCCACTGGGGTGTAACCTTCGTTGGAAACTTTATCGGAGGAGGCCTCTTGATGGGTCTTCCATATGCCTTCCTCAATAAAAACGAAGATACTTATGTAGATTAAGAAAATGAGCACGATTGAGTCGTGCTTTTTTCGATTTCGTAAGAAGTAATAGCCACTCCTTATATCAAAATATAGAAAACTGATATTGGTAAACTATACCATAAGGTGCTACAATATCCTTAATGAAACTATTTGGAGGTCGTTTTATGACTCGTGATTTTAAATTTGAAACCTTACAATTGCATGCTGGGCAAGTAGTTGATCCAGCAACCAAGTCTCGTGCAGTACCGATTTATCAGACTACATCCTTTGTTTTTGATGACACTCAGGAAGGTGCCGATCTGTTTGCCTTGAGGAAACCAGGGAACATTTATACTCGTATTACAAATCCTACAACGGCTGCTTTTGAAGAAAGAATTGCAGCTCTCGAAGGTGGTGTCGGAGCTCTTGCAACAGCATCAGGTATGGCCGCAGTGACTTATACGATTTTGGCACTTGCCCATGCTGGTGACCATCTAGTGGCTGCTTCGACTATTTACGGTGGAACCTTCAATCTCTTGAAAGAAACCCTTCCTCGTTATGGGATCACAACAACCTTTGTCGATGTTGATAATTTGAAGGAAGTGGAAGCAGCTATCAAAGACAATACCAAGCTTGTTCTGATTGAAACCTTGGGCAACCCCTTGATTAACATTCCAGACCTGGAAAAATTGGCTGAGATTGCGCATAAACATCAGATTCCACTTGTTTCTGACAATACCTTTGCTACACCTTATTTGATTAACGTCTTCTCTCACGGCGTAGATATTGCCATTCATTCTGCGACTAAGTTTATCGGTGGGCATGGTACGACTATTGGAGGAGTGATTGTCGATAGTGGTCGTTTTGACTGGGCGGCTTCAGGAAAATTCCCTCAATTTGTTGAGGAAGACCCAAGCTACCACAATTTGAGCTATACTCGTGATGTAGGTGCGGCTGCCTTTATTATCGCTGTTCGTGTCCAATTGCTTCGTGATACAGGGGCAGCCTTGTCACCATTTAATGCCTTTCTCTTGCTCCAAGGACTTGAAACCCTTTCACTTCGTGTCGAACGTCATGTGCAAAATGCAGAGAAAATTGTTGATTTCCTTGTAAACCATCCTAAGGTAGAAAAGGTAAATTATCCAAAACTTGCAGACAGTCCTTATCATGCCTTAGCTGAGAAATACTTGCCTAAAGGTGTGGGTTCAATCTTTACCTTCCATGTCAAAGGTGGGGAGGCAGAAGCACGCAAGGTAATCGATAATTTGGAAATCTTTTCTGACCTAGCAAACGTGGCAGATGCTAAGTCTCTTGTTGTTCACCCAGCTACAACCACTCACGGTCAATTGTCAGAAAAAGATCTAGAAGCAGCAGGAGTCACACCAAACCAAATCCGCTTGTCAATAGGTCTTGAAAATGTAGAAGATTTGATTGAAGACTTGCGCTTGGCCTTGGAAAAAATTTAAAGTAAAAGAAGATAAACAGTGGGTTTCGACTCACTGTTTTTGATTTTCCCTTAGGCATGATATAATGGTTACAGAAGTCTAGAAAGAGGAACGATATGAACGAAATCAAATGCCCTAACTGTGGGGCAGTCTTTACAGTAAATGAGAGCCAGTATGCTGAACTTTTATCCCAAGTGAGAACGGCAGAGTTTGATAAGGAATTGCACGACCGGATGAAGCAGGAACTGGCCTTGGCTGAGCAAAAGGCCATGAATGAACAACAGTCTAAACTGGCTCAAAAAGACCAAGAAATTGCGCAATTGCAGAGTCAAATCCAAAACTTTGATACAGAAAAAGAATTGGCCAAGAAAGAGGTTGAACAGACAAGTCATCAGGCTCTCTTGGCTAAGGATAAGGAAGTACAGGCCTTGGAAAACCAATTGGCCACCTTGCGTTTGGAACATGAAAATCAACTACAGAAGACCCTTTCTGACCTAGAAAAAGAACGAGACCAGGTTAAAAATCAGCTTCTCTTGCAAGAAAAAGAAAACGAACTCTCTCTTGCTTCTGTTAAACAAAACTACGAAGCTCAGCTTAAAGCAGCTAGTGAACAAGTCGAATTTTATAAGAATTTCAAAGCTCAACAATCTACAAAAGCCATCGGTGAAAGTCTGGAACACTATGCAGAGAGTGAGTTTAACAAGGTCCGTAGTTTCGCCTTCCCAAATGCTTACTTTGAGAAGGATAACAAGGTCTCTGCGCGTGGTTCCAAAGGGGACTTTATCTTCCGTGAGTGTGATGAAAATGGAGTGGAAATCATTTCCATCATGTTTGAGATGAAAAATGAAGCGGACGGAACAGAGAAGAAGCACAAGAATGCAGATTTTTACAAGGAATTGGACAAGGACCGTCGGGAGAAGAACTGTGAATATGCGGTTTTGGTGACCATGCTTGAGGCCGATAACGATTACTTTAATACAGGGATTGTTGACGTCAGTCACGAGTATGAAAAGATGTATGTGGTCCGTCCTCAGTTCTTTATTCAGTTGATTGGGCTTTTGCGAAATGCGGCTCTTAATTCCCTTAAATACAAGCAGGAGTTGGCCTTGGTTCGCGAACAAAATATTGATATTACAAATTTTGAGGAAGATTTGGACGCCTTTAAACTAGCTTTTGCCAAGAACTATAACTCAGCTTCGACCAACTTTGGAAAAGCTATTGATGAAATCGATAAGGCCATAAAACGGATGGAAGAGGTTAAGAAATTCCTAACCACATCTGAAAACCAACTCCGTCTCGCAAACAACAAATTGGAAGATGTCTCTGTTAAAAAATTGACTCGAAAAAATCCAACCATGAAAGCGAAATTTGAAGCACTGAAGGGGGAGTGAGAAAGCAAAAATGAACGGTATTATCAACTTAAAAAAAGAAGCGGGGATGACCTCGCATGATGCGGTTTTTAAACTGCGTAAGGTTTTGGGAACCAAGAAGATTGGTCATGGTGGGACCTTGGATCCGGATGTGGTGGGCGTTTTGCCGATTGCGGTTGGCAAGGCGACACGCATGGTCGAGTTTATGCAGGACGAGGGCAAGGTCTATGAGGGGGAAATCACTCTGGGCTATTCCACGACGACTGAGGATGCCAGTGGGGAAGTGGTCGCAGAGACACCTGTTTTGTCGCCTTTGGATGAAACCATTGTCGATGAAGCAATCGCTAGTCTGACTGGGCCTATTACTCAGATTCCGCCTATGTATTCGGCTGTCAAGGTCAATGGTCGTAAGCTTTATGAGTATGCGCGTGCTGGTCAGGAAGTGGAGCGTCCAGAACGTCAGGTGACTATTTATCAGTTTGAGCGGACAAGTTCGATTTCTTATGAGGGTCATTTTGCACGTTTTACTTTTCGTGTGAAATGCAGTAAGGGGACTTATATCCGTACCTTATCAGTTGACTTGGGAGAAAAACTTGGCTATGCGACTCATATGTCTCACTTAACACGAACAAGTGCAGCGGGTTTGCAGCTAGAAGATGCTCTTACCTTGGAAGAAATTGCTGAAAGAGTAGAGGCTGGTCAACTGGACTTTCTCCATCCTATAGAGATTGGGACAGGCGACCTTGTACAAGTTTTCCTAAGTTCAGAAGAGGCTACAGAAGTGCGCTTTGGTCGTTTTATCGAACTCGAACAAACAGAACAAGAACTGGCTGCCTTTGAAGGCAATCAATTGCTAGCTATTTTAGAAAAAAGGGACAATCTCTATAAGCCAAGGAAGGTTTTTATCTAATCTAACTGGAGTGTGGGGATGGAATTCTTCCCCTTGACTATCCAAATCAGACTATAAATTTTGCTAAAAATGTGATAGAATAGACGACGGATAAAAAAACGGAGGATAGCATGCAAAATAGACCAATCATTATCGGAGTGACAGGTGGTTCTGGTGGTGGTAAGACCAGTGTTTCAAGAGCCATTTTATCGCATTTTCCTGATGAAAAGATTTCCATGATCGAGCATGATTCATACTACAAGGATCAGTCTCATTTGACCTTTGAAGAGCGTGTCAAAACCAACTATGACCATCCTTTTGCCTTTGATACAGATTTGATGATCGAGCAGATTAAGGAATTGTTGGCAGGGCGTCCGGTGGACATCCCGACCTATGACTATACAGAGCATACACGAAGTAGCAAGACTTATCGTCAGGAGCCTCAAGATGTCTTTATCGTTGAGGGGATTTTAGTCTTGGAGGACAAGCGCCTGCGCGATTTGATGGATATTAAGATTTTTGTGGATACGGATGATGATGTGCGCATTATTCGTCGTATCAAGCGTGATATGGAGGAGCGTGGCCGTAGCCTTGATAGCGTCATTGACCAGTACTTAGGTGTAGTTAAACCAATGTACCACCAGTTTATCGAACCAACCAAGCGTTATGCTGATATTGTCATTCCTGAGGGAGTCAGCAATACAGTGGCTATCGATCTTTTGACGACCAAGATTGCAAAGATTTTGGAAGAAGCTCGAAATAGCAAATAATCAGATGAATTAGATTTAAGTAAATTTATTGTATATGTATTAAGTTTAGAAAATAAATAATCAAAAGAAACTAAGTTTTCTCTAAATCGTTCTAAGAAAGAGTGAGTAATATGAACAAAAACTCAGTAAAATTTGGATTAGCAAGCGCATGCTTAACTTCTGCTATCTTATTTGGGGTGCATACAGTTGAAGCTTCTGACCAATCTTCAAACATTCAACAAAACGAGTTTGATAGTTATGGCAAGGCTTTAACTACGTATAAGGCAGAAACAACAAAATATGAATTAGATAAGAAAGCATATGAAGCAGAACTTAAAGCCTACAATGAAAGTGTGGCTAAATATGAAGCGGACAAGGTTGAGTACGATAAGGCGAAGGCTGAATATGACAAAGCGTTAGTTGCAAACAAAGAGACACTTACAAAATACGAAAGTGACCTTTCGGAATACAATAAACAAAAAGCTGAGGCGGACAAGGTAAAAGCTGAATACGAAAAACTTAAAGCTGAGTGGGATGCTAAAAAAGCACAATATGAAAAAGATAAAGCGACCTATGACAAAGCTCAAACTGACTATAATATGGCCAAAGCTGATTATGACGCTAAACTCGCAACATACAATACAAAACTTGCAGAATACAATAAACAAGTTAAATCTAATGAAGCTGCTGATAAAATTGAAAACGATAAACGTAGAGCAGAATATAACGAAAAATTGAAAAAATTCGAAGAAGAATCGAAGAAACCAGGTCGTTTTGCAAGCGAAGAAAAAAACTATTTGATTTTCGTTAAAGAACCAAATGCTAAAATCAGCATAGAAGTTAAAGATACTGGTGATACTGGTGCTTTAGCAATGTTGAAATATACTCAGAAAGACGGAAGTTTTTGGAAACTAAATCATAAAAAGTTGAGTAGCGACCAATTATCAGATGAAGCATTAGCAAAAAATAATTTGACAGATAAGATCATCAAACGATGGGATGAAACAGTAACAGGTTATCGAGAATACGGCAAAGACCCACATATCACCACATATCCTGTCATTGCCAAAAAAGATAGACCGTTTACCGTGACTTACACAAACTTAGAGAACACCACATACGATAAGAAAAAAGTCACACGTATTGATTATGAATACACTGTCTTAGAGACTGGTAGTTCTGTTGATACAATGCAAATTTCTCCTGCCTACGATCCAACTATTTCAGTATCAATCTATGGTGATTTCAGAAAACATGGATATAGTACAAGAGTTCGTATGAAACCAACTCTATATCTTGAAGATGGAACGAAAGTGATTCCAACGAAAGAAAAACCAGTTATGTTTGCAGTGAGTTCTATGAATACAGGATGGCATGGTTATAGTGACAATTCGTATTATTTCGCAGACAATAAGGATATGTTTAAGGAATTCTATGGGAAATCAGGAGTTTATGACGAATACTTAAATGACGAATTTAAGAAACTGTATAACGTAGATCTCGAAACAGCATCAAAACCCGGCGGATTATTGAGTGACCCTTCCAAACGTCAAGAGTGGAATACAAAAAAAGCAGAATTGAAAACAGCATACGTAAAAGATGAAGAAGAGTACAAAAAAGATGGTTTCAAAAAAGTCAAAGATTATATGACTAACAAATATGGATCCAATGTGAATACATGGCCTAGTACCTATCGTGAAATTGTGTATGCTATTCATAATGCTTCATTTATCAAATTGAATGAATCTTTTGTCTATAAACATGATGATGGATTTTATGCCGATAAAACATTAGATGAAATTAACAGTGGAAACCCGGTATGGGATAACCAAGAATCACCTTACAAATACAAAGGTGCAGGTGTTATAAAAGTGACAGAAGATGGCTTCTATTTGGAATTTGGTGCAACCGTCCCATTCACTCAATTATTCGGAATCAACACGGCTATCGTTGACGAATATATTGATGTGAAACCGAAACTAGAATTGATTGAAACACCAAAACCAACGCCACCAACTCCACCGATTGAACCAAAACAACCAGAACTTAAAGAACCAACACCATTAGGAGTTGCTCCAAAAGAACCAAACAAGTTCGATAAAGAAAAACCAGTGAAACCTGACTTGAAAGAACCAAAAGCTCCAACCCCACCGGTTAAGCCTGACTTGAAAGAACCAACGCCACCAACGAGACCAGTGGAGCCACCAAAAGTGGAGAAACCAGTAAAACCTGTTGAACCACCAAAAGTGGAGACACCAGTAAAACCAGTGGAATCGCCAAAAGTGGAGAAACCAACAGAACCGGTTGAGCCACCAAAAATGGTGAAACCAACAAAACAAGTTAAGCCACCAAAAGAGGAAAAACCAACATTGCCACGTACGGGGAGTGCGTCGGACATGAGTATGACTGTGGTTGGGTTATTAACAACTTTAGCATCATTCTTTGTGTTTACTAAACGTAAAGATGAAAGTAACAAATAGTTATCAAGGTTTTGTCGAAAAGATTTAAGCAGAAGGCAAAAGTTCACTTTTAAAATATCAAAAAAACGAGTATATCCGTAATTGGAGATACTCGTTTTCTTATGCCATAAGCTGTCAGATATTTGTTGTAAACCTATTATTTATTTTTCCCTCATAATGGTACATAAATGGAGATTTTTAGGCATATTTTTGGTATAATAATACCCATGAAAGAGCAAGTAAATGAATAGTAGGTGGAGATGGAAAAGTATTTATCGGTAACAACTTTGACCAAGTATCTGAAAATGAAATTCGATAAAGACCCTTACTTGGAACGGGTCTATTTAACTGGTCAAGTTTCCAACTTTCGTAAACGACCTACTCACCAATATTTCTCCCTAAAAGATGACCATGCAGTTATTCAAGCGACCATCTGGTCTGGGATTTATCAGAAATTAGGCTTCGACCTGGAAGAAGGGATGAAGATCAATGTGATTGGGCGCGTACAGGTCTACGAACCAAGTGGTAGCTACTCCATCATCATAGAAAAGGCTGAGCCTGATGGGGTTGGGGCGCTTGCGATTCAGTTTGAGCAACTCAAGAAAAAATTGACAGAAGAAGGCCTGTTTCAAGAACGCTTCAAGCAACCTCTGCCCCAATTTGCTAAGCGAATCGGTGTAGTAACCAGTCGCAGTGGAGCCGTTATTCGAGATATTATCACGACAGTCAGCAGGCGATTTCCAGGTGTAGATATCCTTCTCTATCCGACTAAGGTTCAAGGAGATGGAGCAGCAGAGGAAATTGCTCGAAATATTGCGCGTGCCAATCAACGTGACGATTTGGATTTGCTGATTATTGGTCGTGGGGGTGGTTCTATCGAGGATCTCTGGGCCTTTAACGAAGAAATTGTGGTACGAGCTATTTTTGAGTCTCGTTTACCAGTTATCTCTAGTGTGGGGCATGAGACGGATGTGACCTTGGCAGATTTTGTGGCAGATCGACGCGCTGCAACGCCAACAGCGGCGGCTGAACTGGCAACACCTGTGACCAAGTTGGATCTATTAGCTCATTTGCAAAATCAGGAAAAACGGATGGCAACGGCAGTCCGAAATATCCTATCTAAGAAACAAGAAGCTTTGAAAAAATGCAGTCAGTCTGTTATCTTTAGACAGCCAGAGCGTTTGTATGATGGCTATATGCAACGCTTGGATCAACTGCAACTGCGCTTAAAACAAAGTTTACGAACACGGATTTCTGATAACAAGCAATTGGTCCAAGCAAGGACGCATCGACTGGTTCAATTATCACCTGTTACTAAAATCCAACGTTATCAAGATCGTCTAGGTCAGTTGGACAAGCTTCTCCGCAGCCAAATGGCTTTGGTTTATGATGCCAAGGTTGCTGAGGTCAAGCGACTTTCAGAAGCCTTGTTGATGTTGGATACCAGTCGAATCGTGGCGCGTGGTTATGCTATTGTCAAAAAAGAAGAGTCCGTTGTAGATTCGGTTGAGAGTTTGAAGAAAAAAGACCAAGTGACGCTTTTGATGCGAGATGGTCGAGTAGAATTAGAGGTTAAAGATGTCAAAACAAAAGAAATTTGAGGAAAATCTAGCAGAGCTGGAGACCATTGTCCAAAGTTTGGAGAATGGTGAAATTGCTCTGGAAGATGCGATTGCTGCCTTTCAAAAGGGCATGGTCTTGTCAAAAGAGCTCCAAGCGACGCTGGACAAGGCTGAAAAGACCTTGGTCAAGGTTATGCAAGAAGACGGAACAGAAAGTGATTTTGAATGAAGACGCAAGAAAAATTAGCTCTTGTCGAGTCAGTCCTGGAAGATTTTTATGGAGACCAGCAGTTTGCCTTTAGTTTGCGAGAGTCTGTTCTCTATTCCATTCATGCTGGTGGCAAGCGTATTCGGCCTTTTCTTCTGTTAGAAGTTCTGGAAGTCTTGCAGGTGGCTATTAAACCAGCACATGCACAGGTGGCTGCGGCCTTGGAAATGATTCATACAGGGAGTTTGATTCATGATGATCTTCCTGCCATGGATGATGATGATTACCGTCGAGGGCGTTTGACCAACCATAAGAAATTCGGTGAAGCTATGGCTATTTTGGCTGGAGATGCTTTGTTCCTAGATCCCTATGCCTTGATAGCGCAGGCAGATTTGCCAAGTCAGATTAAGGTGGACTTGATTGCCAACTTATCTCTTGCTTCAGGAAGTCTAGGCATGGTAGCAGGGCAAGTTTTGGATATGGAGGGCGAACATCAGCATTTGTCTTTGGAAGAACTTCAGACCATTCATGCTAATAAGACTGGGAAATTACTAGCCTATCCTTTCCAAGCGGCTGCTATTATAGCCGAATTGGAACCTGAAATGCAGGTGAAGCTGAAAATTGTTGGTGAATTGATTGGGCTTGCTTTTCAAGTTAGAGATGATGTGCTAGATGTGACAGCTAGTTTTGAAGAAATTGGCAAGACACCACAAAAGGATCTGCAGGCAGAAAAGTCAACCTATCCTGCCTTGTTGGGCTTGGAAGAGGCTATTGCCTTTTGTAACCAGACTTTGGATCAAGCTAATGCCAAATTAGAAGAAATTGCCCAGCAGGTTCCCTTTGAAACAGAGTCGATTGTAAAAGTAGTAGAAAGTTTGAGAATCAATGGCTAAGGAAAGAGTGGATGTACTAGCTTATAAACAGGGCTTGTTTGAAACGCGAGAACAGGCCAAGCGTGGTGTGATGGCTGGACTAGTCGTAGCAGTTCTGAATGGAGAACGGTTTGATAAACCAGGAGAGAAAATCCCAGATGACACCGAGCTGAAACTCAAGGGGGAGAAACTCAAGTATGTTAGCCGTGGTGGTTTAAAACTGGAAAAGGCCTTGCAGGTCTTTGATTTGACAGTAGAAGGGGCAACAACGATTGATATTGGTGCTTCTACTGGAGGTTTTACCGATGTCATGTTGCAAAATGGTGCTGAGTTGGTCTTCGCAGTCGATGTTGGTACCAATCAGTTGGCTTGGAAACTACGCCAGGACCCGCGAGTTGTCAGTATGGAGCAGTTCAATTTCCGCTATGCTGAAAAGACTGATTTCGAGCAGGAACCGAGCTTTGCCAGCATTGACGTGAGTTTCATTTCCCTCAGTCTGATTCTTCCGGCCTTGCATCGAGTCTTGGCAGCTCAAGGTCAGGTTGTGGCTTTGGTTAAGCCCCAGTTTGAGGCAGGACGTGAGCAGATTGGGAAAAATGGAATCATTCGCGATGCCAAGGTTCATCAACATGTCCTTGAATCTGTCACAGCTATGGCAGTAGAGGAAGGCTTTTCAGTCCTTGGTTTGGACTTTTCTCCCATCCAAGGTGGACATGGAAATATTGAGTTTTTAGCATATTTGAAAAAAGAAGAGTCAGCAAGCAATCAGGTTCTTGCTGATATTGAAGAAGTAGTAGAGAGGGCGCATAGTCAATTTAAAAATGAATAAAAAAGAGAGACTTGAAAAAATTAGACGATTTGTGACAGATTATCAAATCGGTACGCAAGAAGAAATCGTAGAACATTTGAAAGAAGCAGGTATCACTGCTACTCAGGCAACGGTATCCCGAGATATCAAAGAACTAGGTATTGTCAAAATTCCTTTGAGAGACAACACCTATGTCTACGAATTGCCAAAATCAATCGTAAAAAGTTTGCAACTGGCTGAAGATAATATCGAATCGGCTCAATTGATGGATAAGATGATCAATCTCCAAGTGATTCCAGGAAATACGGCTTTTGTAAAAGCTCAGTTAACCGAGACTTTTGCGGACAAGATTTTCAGCTGTTTGGCTGATGATAGCTCAATTTTAGTCATTGCCAGAAGTGAAAGTCTAGCTGAGGAAATCTTTGAACAAGTAAAAAATTGGTAGGTCTATATGTTACTTGAAATTTCGATAAAAAACTTTGCCATTATTGAGGCTATTTCCCTCAATTTTGAAAAGGGGATGACTGTTCTGACTGGTGAAACGGGTGCAGGGAAGTCGATTATCATTGATGCCATGAATATGATGTTGGGAGCTCGTGCGACGACAGATGTTATTCGTCATGGTGCGCCAAAGGCAGAGATTGAGGGGCTTTTCTCGGTTGAGAATAGTCGACTTTTACAGGAAATTTTTGATGAGCAAGGTTTAGAATTGGGTGATGAAATTATCATTCGTCGGGAAATCTTGCAAAATGGTCGGAGTATCAGCCGTGTCAATGGCCAGATGGTTAATCTGTCTGTTTTGCGTGCTATTGGACAACATCTTGTGGATATACATGGTCAGCATGACCAAGAGGAGTTAATGCGTCCTCAACTTCATATCCAGATGTTGGATGAATTTGGCGATGCAGCTTTTTGGAACTTGAAAGAAACCTATCAGACGAGTTTTGATGCTTATCGGAAAATGCGCAAGCAGGTTCTGGAAGTCAAGAAAAACCAACAAGAACATAAGGCACGTATCGAAATGTTGGAATTTCAAATGGCAGAGATTGAGTCAGCAAACTTGCAGGCTGGAGAAGATTTGGCTCTCAATCAAGAGCGAGATAAACTGCTCAACCATAAAAATATTGCGGATACACTGACCAATGCCTACAGTATGTTGGACAATGAAGACTTTTCAAGTCTGGCCAATGTTCGTTCAGCTATGAATGATATGGAAAGTGTCGAAGAGTATGACCCTGAATACCGTGAAATTTCAAGCTCTCTGTCTGAGACTTATTATGTCTTAGAAGACATTAGCAAGCGTCTGGAAGCTATTATTGAGGATCTTGATTTTGACGGCAATCGTCTCATGCAGGTTGAGAATCGTTTGGATCTCCTTCATACTATTACCCGTAAGTATGGTGGGACTGTAGACGATGTCTTGCTTTATTTTGCCAAGATTACAGAAGAGTACAATCTCTTGACAGGCAATAACCTTTCATCTGAGGACATGGAAGCAGAGCTCAAGAAATTAGAAGTCAATCTTGTTGATTTGGCAGGTCAGCTTGCATCTGCTCGTCATGACTTGGCTCAGCAGCTAGAAGCAGAGATTAAACAAGAACTGCAAGACCTCTTTATGGAAAAAGCCCAGTTTCAGGTTCGTTTTAGCAAGGGCAAATTCAGCCGTGAGGGCAATGAAATGGTCGAATTTTACATTTCAACCAACCCTGGCGAAGACTTTAAACCCTTGGTTAAGGTTGCATCTGGTGGGGAATTGTCTCGTCTCATGCTAGCCATTAAGTCTGCCTTTTCACGTAAAGAAGGAAAGACCAGCATTGTCTTTGATGAGGTGGATACAGGAGTTTCAGGCCGTGTAGCTCAGGCTATTGCACAGAAGATTCACAAGATTGGCCAGCATGGGCAGGTTCTAGCTATTTCCCATTTACCACAAGTGATTGCGATTGCGGATTATCAATTCTTTATTGAGAAGATTAGTAATGACCATTCAACGGTTTCGACTGTTCGTCTCTTGACGGTTGAAGAGCGAGTGGAAGAAGTTGCTAAGATGTTGGCAGGTGATGATGTGACGGAAGCAGCCCTGACGCAAGCCAGAGAATTGTTGAGAAACAGGGAGAAATAAGATGACAGACTATTATGTAATTGGAGATGTTCACGGAAAAGCTGGGGTGCTGGAAGACCTTCTCAAAACGTGGGATGGTCAGACCCAGTTGCTCTTTCTAGGGGATTTGATTGACCGTGGTGAAGATAGTCGCCGTGTCCTAGAGATGGTTAAGGACTTGGTCGATAATCAAGGGGCTATCTGTTTGTCAGGAAATCACGAGTATATGTTTTTGACTTGGCTCGATGACCCAGAAGAAAGCTATGACCATTATCGTCGCAATGGTGGAGATACAACCATTAACTCTATCCTAGGTCGTCCCTTGGATGCACCAGTTGATGGAGTTGAGGATGCCAAGCGTGTTGCTACTGAAGCGGCAGACTTGGTCGAATTTATTCGTCAAATGCCGTTTGTGGTAGAGACAGATAAGTATATCTTTGTGCACGCAGGTATTGATTTGATCTTGGACGACTGGCATGAAACTACAGATTACAAGAAAGTATGGCTTAGAAAACCATTCCACGAAGCAGAAAATCATACTGGGAAAACTATTGTCTTTGGTCATACACCGGTCTATGGTTTGTTGAAGCAAGAACGCGGTACAGCTGAGCTTTGGATGACGGAAGATGGCAAGATTGGAATGGATGGAGGAGCTGTTTATGGTGGTGTCCTTCATGGGATTGTCTTTACAGACCAAGGGATGACAGAACACCACTTTATCGAAAATGACGGCTTTGTCGCTGAAGATTAGTACTCCTAGCAGGGTATGGTCTTGTCAAAATGTCAAAAACAATTTATAATAAATAGATACCCTGAAAGGAAGAGAATCATGAACTTAGAAGAATTGAAAAAACGACAGGAGAAGATCCGTAACTTCTCTATTATCGCCCATATTGACCATGGAAAGTCGACTCTAGCAGACCGCATTTTGGAAAAGACAGAGACAGTATCCAGTCGTGAAATGCAGGCCCAACTTTTGGATAGTATGGATTTAGAGCGGGAACGTGGGATTACCATTAAGTTGAATGCCATCGAGCTGAATTATACTGCAAAAGATGGGGAAACTTATATTTTCCACTTGATTGACACACCAGGACACGTAGACTTCACCTATGAAGTTTCACGTTCGCTAGCTGCCTGTGAGGGAGCGATTTTGGTGGTCGATGCTGCCCAAGGGATTGAGGCTCAAACCCTTGCCAATGTTTATCTGGCTTTGGATAATGATTTGGAAATCATGCCAGTCATTAACAAAATTGACCTACCAGCTGCAGATCCTGAGCGCGTGCGTACGGAGATTGAAGATGTCATTGGTTTGGATGCCAGTGAAGCAGTTTTAGCATCTGCCAAGGCTGGTATCGGTATTGAAGAAATCCTCGAGCAAATCGTAGAAAAAGTACCAGCACCAACGGGTGATGTGACGGCGCCACTTAAGGCCTTGATTTTCGACTCTGTTTACGATGCCTACCGTGGGGTTATTCTCCAAGTGCGTGTCATGGATGGGGTGGTCAAACCTGGTGATAAGATTCAGCTCATGAGTAATGGCAAGACCTTTGATGTGACCGAAGTCGGTATTTTTACTCCGAAAGCAGTTGGTCGTGATTTCCTTGCGACTGGTGACGTTGGTTATATTGCGGCTTCTATTAAGACGGTTCAGGATACGCGTGTGGGTGATACCGTTACCTTGGCAACCAATCCTGCGGCAGAGCCATTACATGGTTACAAGCAGATGAATCCGATGGTCTTTGCGGGTCTCTATCCAATTGAATCAAACAAGTACAATGACCTTCGTGAAGCCCTTGAAAAATTGCAACTGAATGATGCTAGTCTTCAGTTTGAACCAGAAACATCTCAGGCACTTGGATTTGGTTTCCGTTGTGGATTCCTTGGACTTCTCCATATGGATGTTATCCAAGAACGTTTAGAGCGTGAGTTCAATATCGACCTCATCATGACAGCTCCGTCTGTTATCTATAAGGTTAATTTGACCGACGGTGAGTCTATGGATGTGTCCAACCCGTCTGAGTTCCCAGACCCAACCAAGATTGCGACCATTGAAGAGCCATATGTTAAAGCGCAAATCATGGTACCGCAAGAGTTTGTTGGAGCAGTGATGGAGCTAGCTCAGCGCAAGCGTGGGGACTTTGTGACTATGGACTATATTGACGATAACCGTGTTAATGTCATCTATCAAATTCCACTTGCTGAAATCGTCTTCGACTTCTTTGATAAACTCAAGTCTTCGACACGTGGTTATGCAAGTTTTGACTACGAATTGTCAGAATATCGCCCATCTAAGCTGGTCAAAATGGACATCCTTCTCAATGGAGACAAGGTGGATGCCCTCAGCTTTATCGTTCACAAGGACTTTGCCTACGAGCGTGGGAAACTCATCGTTGATAAGCTCAAGAAAATTATCCCTCGCCAACAATTTGAGGTGCCAATTCAAGCAGCTATTGGACACAATATTGTGGCTCGTACTGATATCAAGGCCCTTCGTAAGAACGTACTTGCTAAATGTTATGGTGGTGACGTTTCTCGTAAGCGTAAACTCCTTGAAAAACAAAAAGCTGGTAAGAAGCGTATGAAAGCCATCGGATCAGTAGAAGTTCCTCAAGAAGCCTTCCTCAGCGTCTTGAGCATGGATGAAGAATAAGTTGTCATAATTGCTTTTCCTTGTTCATAGGAAATTTATATAAGAATCAATAGTAAAGCAGGCTTAAATGGTCTGCTTTTTTAGTTTTTATACTCTTCGAAACTCTCTTCAAACCACGTCAGCGTCGCCTTGACGTATGTATGGTTACTGACTTCGTCAGTTTCATCTACAACCTCAAAACTGTGTTTTGAGCAACCTGCGGCTAGCTTCCTAGTTTGCTCTTTGATTTTCATTGAGTATTAGAACAGAAAAATGCTTGGAGTATTTGTTTGTGTGTTTATTTTTATATAACAAACTATAAACACAACAAAAATATAAAAAAAGAGACAAAAATCAACAGAAAACTATTGACAACGATTTCATATAGTGTTATACTTATGGCATAAAGTTAATGGAAAGAAGGGAAAACCTTATGGGATTAGATCATTTCTTTGACAAAAACCTTGTGTTTTGCTTAGAAGCGGATAATCAAGAACATCTCTTTGATCAGGTTGCAACTTTATTGGAAGAACGAGAAATCGTAACTCCGACCTATCGTGAAGCCTTGATCACGCGTGAAAAGTCATTTCCAACTGGCTTAGATATGGAATTTTTGGGTAAGGATTTGCCGAATGTGGCTATTCCTCACACAGATATTGTTCATAATCTGGCTGAAAAAGTTGTGGTCGTTCGATTAGAGAAACCGGTGACCTTCCACAATATGATTGCGCCGGATAAGGAAGTAGAAGTATCCTTACTCTTCTTTATCATCAATAACTCGAGTTCAAGTCAAACCAACATTCTTGCTCAGTTGATGGACTTCTTCACAGGAAATGGTCATCTTGAAGACCTATCAAAAATTTCTGAACCAGAAGCCCTCTATGCTTATATCGCTGAAGCAATCGCTTAATCTTGTCTATTAAAAATATTAAATCGGAGGAGATCCATATGATTAAAATTCTTGCTGCCTGCGGTGCAGGTGTTAACTCAAGCCACCAAATTAAAAGTGCTCTTGAAGAAGAACTTTCAAACCGTGGCTACGATGTTCACTGTGATGCAGTTATGGTCAAAGACGTTAACGAAGACCTTATCAAAGGTTATGACATCTTCACACCAATTGCTGCGACAGACCTTGGTTTTGACCCAGGTATTCCAGTTATCGAAGCTGGACCAATCTTATTCCGTATCCCAGCTATGAGTGCTCCAGTATATGATAATATTGAAGCAGCTATCAAAGAACACGGGTTAAGCTAATTTTAATTTGTTAACATTCATATAACATAAAAAAGGGAGGAACTGTTATGGATGCAATCTTTGACCTAATCAAAGAGGTCTTTACACCCGTCTTAGATATGGGTGGACCTGTCATCATGTTAATCATTTTGACAGTATTGGCTTTACTTTTTGGAGTGAAATTCTCCAAAGCGCTTGAAGGTGGTATCAAACTTGCCATCGCTCTTACAGGTATCGGTGCCATCATCGGTATGCTAAACACTGCTTTCTCAGCATCACTAGCAAAATTCGTTGAAAACACTGGTATCCAATTGAGTATTACTGACGTTGGTTGGGCACCACTTGCTACAATCACTTGGGGTTCTGCTTGGACACTTTACTTCTTGCTCATCATGTTGATTGTCAACATAGTGATGCTTGCAATGAAGAAAACAGATACACTTGACGTTGATATCTTTGATATCTGGCACTTGTCTATCACAGGTCTTTTGATTAAATGGTATGCTGACAACAATGGTGTGAGTCAAGGGGTTTCACTCTTTATTGCTACAGCAGCTATCGTGCTTGTTGGTGTGTTGAAAATTATCAACTCTGACTTGATGAAACCTACATTTGATGATCTTCTTAACGCTCCAAGTTCATCACCAATGACATCAACTCACATGAACTACATGATGAACCCAGTTATCATGGTTTTGGATAAGATTTTTGAAAAATTCTTCCCAGGTCTTGATAAATATGACTTTGACGCTGCTAAATTGAACAAGAAAATCGGTTTCTGGGGATCTAAATTCTTTATCGGTTTCATTCTTGGTATTGTAATCGGTATTATGGGAACTCCACATCCAATTGCAGGAGTTGAAGATGCAGATAAATGGCGTCTTGTTATCAGAGGATGGTTGTCTCTTGGTTTGACTGCCGGTGTATCTTTGGAACTCTTCTCACTTATCGGTTCATGGTTCATCGCTGCCGTAGAACCACTATCACAAGGTATTACGAACGTTGCTACTAAACGTCTTCAAGGACGTAAATTCAACATCGGTCTTGACTGGCCATTCATCGCTGGTCGTGCTGAAATCTGGGCTTGTGCTAACGTACTTGCACCAATCATGTTGATTGAAGCTGTGCTTCTTTCAAAAGTTGGAAATGGTATCTTGCCACTTGCAGGTATCATTGCTATGGGTGTTACTCCAGCTCTCTTGGTTGTAACTCGTGGTAAATTGCTCCGTATGATCATCTTCGGAACACTCTTGTTGCCACTCTTCCTTCTTTCAGGTACACTTATTGCACCATTTGCAACAGAACTTGCTAAAGGTGTAGGTGCTTTCCCAGCAGGTGTGAGCGAAACTCAATTGATCACTCACTCAACTCTTGAAGGACCAATCGAAAAACTTCTTGGTTGGACAATTGGTAACACTACAACTGGTGATATCAAAGCAATCCTTGGTGCTGTAGTCTTCCTTGTATTCTATATCGGTATCTTTGCTTGGTACAGAAAACAAATGATCAAACGTAACGAAGAGTACGCAGCAAAAGCAAAATAATGCGCTCCTATAAAATGTAAATTGTTGAAACTAGGTTGTCATACCGTTTAGGAGTGACAGCCTAGTTTTTTATAAACTATCAAGAAATCGGAGAAAATAATGGTAATTGAATTAAAATCAGAACAATTAAGAGTTCAATTTAACAGTTTTGGTGGGGCTCTTTCTTCTATAAAAGATGCTGAGGGACTGGAGTATTTGTGGCAAGGAGATGCTACTTATTGGAGTGGACAAGCTCCTGTTCTCTTTCCTATTTGTGGTTCACTGAGAGAGGATACAGCACTTTATATAGATGATAATGGACAAGAAAGTAAAGGAAAGATTCCTCGTCATGGTTTGGTTCGCAAGAAAGAATTTGAATTAGTTGAACAGACAGATAAGAGTGTAACTTTTGCAATTGAAGACGATGAGAATAGCTATCAAAACTATCCTTATCATTTTCGCCTAGAAATCACTTATAGCCTTACTGGCAAGACAGTACGGACTCAATACAAAATAATTAATAAAGAAACTAGCAAGGTCATGCCTTACTTTATTGGTGGACATCCAGGATTTAATTGTCCTCTACTGGATGATGAAGTCTACGAAGATTACTATATAGAGTTTGAGAAAGAAGAGACTTGCTCTGTTCCACGTCCTTTCCCAGACACGGGTCTGCTGGATTTTCAAGATAGAAGTCCATGGCTAGATGGTCAAAAAGAATTAGACCTCAGCTATGATCTTTTCAGCACAGATGCAGTGACTTTGGATGAATTGCAATCTCGAACAATTGCCCTTCGTTCTCGTAAACATGATAAGGGATTGAAAGTGCACTTTGCAGAGTTTCCAAACCTCATCATCTGGTCAACTTTGAACAAGGGGCCTTTCATTGCCTTTGAGCCATGGTCTGGCTTGTCAACATCCCTTGAAGAAGGAGATCATTTAGAAGATAAGAAGAATGTTCGTCTCTTAGAAGCCAATCAGGTTGAAGAAATAGGGTTTGAGATAGAAGTTTTATAAAAAAGTAAAAAATAAATAACAAAAACAAACACAAACTGTTGACTTTTTCAAACAATAGTAGTATATTATGTTTGTGAGGACTAATTGACTGTTTTTTAAAGACAGCCAATACACTGCTGGAATCCAGCATAGAAAAAATAAAAAGGAGTATACAATATGTCTATTGTTATCGGTGCAGATGCTGCAGGTTTGAGATTGAAAGAAGTTGTGAAAGACTTCTTAGAAAAAGAAAATTTCCACGTTGTGGATGTTACAGCTGAAGGTCAAGACTTTGTTGATGTGACTCTCGCTGTTGCTGCAGAAGTAAACAAAGAAGAACAAAACCTTGGTATCGTGATTGATGCTTACGGTGCTGGTCCATTTATGGTTGCAACAAAAATCAAAGGAATGGTTGCTGCAGAAGTATCTGACGAACGTTCAGCTTATATGACTCGTGGCCACAACAACTCACGTATGATCACTATGGGTGCACAACTTGTTGGTGATGAATTGGCTAAAAACATCGCTAAAGGATTTGTTAACGGTAAATACGATGGTGGACGTCACCAAATTCGTGTCGACATGTTGAACAAAATGTGCTAAGTAGATTACAGTAAGAAAGGTAAGATAAAAATGAGAATTGCAATTGGATGTGACCACATCGTAACAGATGAAAAAATGGCGGTTTCAGAATTTTTGAAATCAAAAGGATATGAAGTCATTGACTTTGGTACATATGACCATACACGTACTCACTACCCAATCTTTGGTAAAAAAGTAGGGGAAGCTGTAACTAGTGGTCAAGCTGATCTTGGAGTATGTATCTGTGGTACTGGTGTTGGTATCAACAACGCTGTAAATAAAGTTCCAGGTGTCCGTTCTGCCTTGGTTCGTGATATGACAACAGCCCTTTATGCTAAAGAACAATTGAACGCCAACGTTATCGGTTTTGGTGGTAAGATTACTGGTGAATTGCTCATGTGCGATATCATCGAAGCTTTCATCCATGCTGAATACAAACCAACTGAAGAAAACAAAAAATTGATTGCGAAAATTGAACACCTTGAAAGTCACAATGCTCAACAAACAGACGCAAACTTCTTCACTGAATTCCTTGAAAAATGGGATCGCGGAGAATACCACGACTAAGAGGTGACCTATGATTTTAACAGTCACAATGAACCCATCCATTGATATTTCCTATCCCTTGGATGAGTTGAAGATTGATACTGTCAATCGTGTGGTGGATGTAACCAAAACGGCTGGTGGTAAGGGACTCAATGTTACCCGAGTACTTTCAGAATTTGGGGATTCTGTTCTTGCTACTGGTTTAGTGGGTGGTAAACTTGGTGAGTTTTTGGTTGAACATATCGATGATCAAGTAAAGAAAGATTTCTTCTCAATTCAGGGAGAAACTCGTAACTGTATCGCTATTCTTCATGGAGATAACCAAACAGAAGTTCTTGAAAAAGGTCCTGAAGTATTGGAACAGGAAGGTCAAGACTTTTTGGAACATTTCAAAAATCTTCTGGAGTCAGTTGAAGTAGTAGCTATCTCAGGCAGTCTGCCAGCTGGTCTTCCAGTTGATTACTATGCGAGCTTGGTAGAAATTGCTAATCAAGTTGGCAAGCCTGTTGTCTTGGACTGCTCTGGTGCAGCACTTCAGGCGGTTCTTGAATCACCACATAAACCAACAGTCATCAAACCAAATAATGAGGAATTGTCCCAGCTTCTAGGAAGAGAAGTTTCTGAGGATTTGGATGAATTAAAAGAAGTACTTCAAGAACCTTTGTTTGCAGGGATTGAATGGATTATTGTTTCACTTGGTGCCAACGGTGCCTTTGCCAAACATGGTGACACTTTCTACAAGGTAGATATTCCTAGAATTCAGGTAGTCAACCCTGTCGGATCTGGAGATTCTACTGTGGCAGGAATTTCTTCAGGACTTCTTCATAAAGAATCGGATGCAGAATTACTCATCAAGGCAAATGTCCTTGGTATGCTCAATGCTCAAGAAAAAATGACTGGTCATGTCAACATGGCCAACTATCAAGCTCTATATGATCAATTAATAGTAAAAGAGGTATAAAATGGCTTTAACAGAACAAAAACGTGCACGCTTAGAAAAACTTTCTGATGAAAATGGTATCATCTCAGCTCTTGCATTTGACCAACGCGGTGCTTTGAAACGTCTCATGGCTCAACACCAAACAGAAGAACCAACTGTGGCTCAAATGGAAGAACTCAAAGTCTTGGTAGCAGATGAATTGACTAAATACGCTTCATCTATGCTTCTTGACCCTGAGTATGGACTTCCAGCAACTAAAGCTCTTGATGAAAAGGCTGGTCTTCTCCTTGCTTATGAAAAAACAGGTTATGACACAACAAGTACAAAACGTTTGCCAGACTGCTTGGATGTTTGGTCTGCAAAACGTATTAAAGAAGAAGGTGCAGATGCAGTTAAATTCTTGATTTACTATGATGTAGATAGCTCAGACGAACTCAACCAAGAAAAACAAGCTTACATCGAACGCATCGGTTCTGAATGTGTGGCTGAAGATATCCCATTCTTCCTTGAAATCCTTGCTTACGATGAAAAAATTGCGGACGCTGGTTCTGTAGAATATGCGAAAGTAAAACCACACAAAGTTATCGGTGCTATGAAAGTCTTCTCAGACCCACGCTTTAACATTGATGTCTTGAAAGTTGAAGTTCCTGTTAACATTAAATATGTTGAAGGCTTCGCTGAAGGTGAAGTAGTTTATACACGTGAAGAAGCAGCAGCCTTCTTCAAAGCACAAGATGAAGCAACTAACTTGCCATACATCTATTTGAGTGCTGGTGTATCAGCTAAACTCTTCCAAGATACTCTTGTATTTGCCCATGAATCAGGTGCAAACTTTAACGGAGTTCTTTGTGGCCGTGCAACATGGGCTGGATCAGTTGAAGCTTACATCAAAGATGGTGAAGCAGCAGCTCGCGAATGGCTTCGCACAACTGGTTTTGAAAACATTGACGAACTCAATAAAGTTCTTCAAACAACAGCGACTTCATGGAAAGAGCGCGTGTAAGAAAGTCCTCCTAGGTTAGGAACATGAATCTAAAAATTTTTAAAAAAGTTGTATGTAAAGGTTTACAAATTAACTTACTTGTGCTATACTTAAATCACAAGTTAATACAAGGTGAGTGTTACTAAGTAATATTAGGCATGATCACAGGTGAATTAGGAATCGGCTGATTTTCTAGTTCATTTGTGGTCATTTTTTATACTCATATACCTTTAAGACATAAAAGGAGGTTGACATGTATCGAATTCTAAATCCAATGAATCACAATGTCTCGCTTGTCAGAAATGATAAAGGAGAAGAAGTGATTGTGATTGGTAAGGGGATTGCATTTGGAAAGAAGAAGGGGGATTTGATTGCTGAACAGCAGGTTGAGAAAATCTTTCGGATGAAGACCGAAGAGTCCAGGGAAAACTTTATGGCTCTCCTCAAAGATGTTCCGCTTGATTTTATCACAGTGACCTATGAGATCATTGATAAGCTATCAAAGAAATATCATTATCCAATTCAAGAGTATCTCTACGTAACCTTGACAGATCATATTTACTGTTCTTACCAAGCTCTAGCACAAGGAAGATACAAGGATAGTAATCTGCCAGATATTTCCACTAAGTATCCTGTCGCTTTTCAAATCGCAAATGAAGCATTTGAAATTTACCGCCAGAAGTTAGCGGATCATTTTCCTGAGGACGAAATTATTCGGATTGCTTATCATTTCATTAATGCTGAAGGTGAAAATGAAGTGGAACTTGTGGAGTCGATTGATAAGAGGAAAGAAATTCTCAGGAATGTTGAGGAAGTTCTAAAGGAATATGCAATTCAACGAACCAAAGAGAATACCCATTTCTATGATCGCTTTATGATTCATCTGAATTATTTCTTGGATTATTTAGACAGATCTAGAGATGATAACCAATCACTTCTGGATATGGAAGAGCATATCAATCAATCCTATCCAAAAGCGTTCGAGATTGGCTCCAAGATCTATGATGTGATTACGCAACATACGGGTCTTGATTTGTATAAAAGTGAACGAGTTTATCTAGTTCTACATATCCAACGTTTATTGTCATAAAAATTTAATTAAAAATACATAAGGAGAATTCTATCATGAATAGAGAAGAAGTAACATTGTTAGGTTTTGAAATCGTAGCCTATGCAGGCGATGCTCGTTCAAAACTATTGGAAGCCTTGAAAGCTGCTGAAGCTGGTGATTTTGCAAAAGTGGATAGCTTAGTTGAGGAAGCTGGTTCTTGTATTGCTGAAGCTCACCACGCGCAAACAAGTCTATTGACTAAGGAAGCTTCAGGTGATGACTTAGCTTATAGTGTAACCATGATGCATGGCCAAGACCACTTGATGACAACTATTTTGTTAAAAGATTTGATGCACCATTTAATTGAACTGTACAAGAGAGGAGTTAAATAATGAATAAACTAATTACATTTATTGAGAAAGGAAAACCTTTCTTTGAGAAATTATCTCGTAATATCTATCTTCGTGCTATTCGTGATGGTTTCATTGCAGGTATGCCTGTTATTCTCTTCTCAAGTATTTTTATCTTGATTGCCTTTGTACCAAACTCATGGGGCTTTAAATGGTCTGATGAAGTAGTGGCTCTATTGATGAAACCTTATAGCTATTCTATGGGTATTCTCGCACTTTTGCTAGCTGGTACGACTGCTAAATCACTGACCGACTCAGTAAACCGGAGCATGGAGAAAACCAATCAAATCAACTATATGTCAACTCTGTTGGCAGCTATTGTTGGATTATTGATGTTGGCAGCTGATCCAATTGAAGGTGGCTTTGCAACAGGATTCCTCGGAACAAAAGGTTTGCTTTCAGCCTTCCTAGCAGCCTTTGTTACTGTAGCAATCTATAAGGTTTGTGTTAAGAACAATGTCACTATTCGCATGCCTGACGAAGTTCCACCAAATATCTCACAAGTCTTTAAAGATGTGATTCCATTCACTCTATCAGTGGTTTCTCTTTATGCTCTTGATTTACTAGCACGTCATTTTGTGGGTGCTAGTGTAGCAGAATCAATCGGTAAATTCTTTGCACCATTATTCTCTGCAGCTGATGGCTATCTTGGTATTACCATTATCTTTGGTGCCTTTGCCTTCTTCTGGTTTGTTGGTATTCATGGTCCATCTATCGTTGAACCTGCTATCGCAGCTATTACCTATGCAAATGCCGAAGTCAACTTGAACCTTCTCCAACAAGGTATGCACGCTGATAAGATTCTTACTTCTGGTACACAAATGTTTATCGTTACCATGGGTGGTACTGGTGCGACACTGGTTGTTCCATTCATGTTCATGTGGTTAACAAAATCAAAACGTAACCGTGCAATCGGTCGTGCTTCAGTAGTTCCAACTTTCTTTGGTGTAAATGAACCAATCTTGTTTGGTGCACCACTTGTTTTGAACCCAATCTTCTTTATCCCATTCATCTTTGCACCAATTGCAAACGTATGGATCTTTAAGTTCTTTATCGAAACACTTGGCATGAACTCATTTACTGCCAACCTTCCATGGGTTACTCCTGGACCTTTGGGGATTGTCCTTGGTACAAACTTCCAAGTTCTATCATTCATTCTTGCTGCCCTTCTAATCGTGGTTGACGTAGTCATTTACTATCCATTCCTTAAGGTCTATGATGAACAAATTCTTGAAGAAGAGCGTTCAGGTAAGTCTAATGATGAATTGAAAGAAAAAGTTGCTGCAAACTTCAACACTGCAAAAGCAGATGCTATTCTTGAAAAAGCGGGTGTAGAAGCAGCACAAAATACCATCACTGAAGAAACAAATGTCCTCGTTCTCTGTGCTGGTGGAGGTACAAGTGGACTTCTTGCAAATGCTTTGAATAAGGCAGCTGCAGAATACAATGTTCCTGTGAAAGCAGCAGCAGGTGGCTATGGTGCTCACCGTGAAATGTTACCAGAGTTTGATTTGGTTATCCTAGCCCCTCAAGTTGCTTCAAACTTTGAAGACATGAAAGCAGAAACAGATAAACTCGATATTAAACTTGCGAAAACAGAGGGAGCTCAATACATCAAATTAACTCGTGATGGAAAAGGTGCTCTTGCATTTGTACAAGCTCAATTCGATTAAGGCTAGGGACTCTGAAAAGTCTCCTATCGTTACGGAAATCGCTATGGCGAATTTCCTAATCGCCTTATTAATTCGTCGGTAAAAAGATATCGTTTTACCTCCTCATGTCACAATTCGATTAACGATAGGGACTCTGAAATAGTCTCCTATCGTTATGGAAATCGCTATGGCGAATTTCTTAATCGCCTTGTTAATTTGTCGGTAAAAAGATATCGTTTTTACCTCCTCATGTCACAATTCGGTGACTTGGTACAAGAAGTGAGATGGAGAAGGATGGCTCACTGACTCCTCTCCTCTCACTTTTACTTTATTTAAATCAAGAAATAGGTGAAAAAAATGACAAAAACATTACCAAAAGACTTTATTTTTGGTGGCGCAACAGCTGCCTATCAAGCAGAAGGTGCTACACATACTGATGGTAAAGGACCAGTAGCGTGGGATAAATATCTTGAAGATAACTACTGGTACACTGCAGAACCAGCCAGTGATTTTTACAATCGATATCCAGTTGACCTAAAGCTAGCAGAAGAGTATGGTGTCAATGGTATTCGAATTTCTATTGCTTGGTCACGTATTTTTCCGACTGGTTACGGTCAAGTAAATCAGAAAGGTGTCGAGTTTTATCATAATCTATTTGCAGAGTGTCACAAACGTCATGTTGAGCCTTTTGTAACTCTTCATCACTTTGACACGCCAGAAGCTCTCCACTCAAATGGAGACTTCTTAAACCGTGAAAATATCGAACACTTTGTAGACTACGCGGCTTTCTGTTTTGAAGAATTTCCAGAAGTCAACTATTGGACAACCTTTAATGAAATTGGCCCAATCGGTGATGGTCAATACTTGGTTGGGAAATTCCCTCCAGGTATTCAGTACGACCTTGCCAAAGTTTTCCAATCCCACCACAATATGATGGTGTCTCATGCACGTGCAGTCAAGCTATATAAAGATAGGGGCTATAAAGGTGAAATTGGTGTTGTTCACGCTCTTCCAACCAAGTATCCTTTGGATCCTGAAAATCCTGCAGATGTTATTGCGGCAGAGTTGGAGGACATTATCCATAACAAATTTATCTTGGATGCAACTTATCTGGGTCACTACTCTGAAAAGACTCTGGCAGGGGTAGAGGCTATCTTGGCTGCCAATGGTGGTAGCTTAGATCTTCGTGAAGAAGATTTCACAGCATTAGAAGCCGCAAAAGACTTGAATGATTTTCTAGGCATCAACTACTATATGAGTGACTGGATGGAAGCCTTTGATGGAGAAACTGAAATTATCCATAATGGTAAGGGTGAGAAAGGAAGCTCTAAATACCAAATCAAAGGTGTTGGTCGTCGTGTAGCTCCTGATTATGTACCACGTACGGATTGGGATTGGATTATCTACCCTCAAGGTTTGTATGACCAAATCATGCGCGTGAAGAAAGATTATCCTAACTACAAGAAGATTTACATCACTGAAAATGGACTTGGTTATAAAGATGAGTTTATTGATAACACTGTTTACGATGATGGTCGTATTGATTATGTGAAACAACACTTGGAAGTCTTATCTGATGCTATTGCAGATGGAGCTAATGTAAAAGGTTACTTCATTTGGTCATTAATGGATGTCTTCTCTTGGTCAAACGGTTATGAAAAACGTTACGGTCTCTTCTATGTAGATTTTGAAACTCAAGAACGTTATCCGAAGAAATCAGCTCACTGGTACAAGAAAGTAGCAGAAACTCAAGTGATTGAGTAGTAGAATGAGTCATTAGATATAGAATTTTAGTGAGGCAAAAAGATGTTCAAAGATTTTATCCAATCTATTTATGAAAAAGTTTATATTATAAATTTCGAAAAATGTTCTCAAATACCATGTTTGACGAATGAAGAATTGAAAAGTCTTGGGAAATGGTATGTCTCGACCGGTAAAGAATGGATTTATCATTCAGATTATGAGCTGGAAGAATTCAAAAATCTATTTTTAAATTTTATCAATCCTGAAGAACGGGATACTATCTCCTTTGATTCAGATTTTATGCCGTTTCAACAATCGTAACCAATTTCCAAAAAAGTTAAATCTTATATCTAGTACTCTGCAAAACTCTTATCTAATCACGTTGCTTATACTCAATAAAAATCAAAGAGCAACTTTAAACTAGAAAGCAAGTCGCAGGTTTCTCAATGCATAGCTTTGAGATGGCAGATAAAATAATTGGGCAAAAAGTCTTTGATACAGAAAAACGCATAATATCAGGTGTTGAAAAAACTTGATACTATGCGTTTTATTGTGGGAAGATTTACTTCTGAAATTGAGTTGTTACCCAGAATCTTTCAGTTGATTAAGGCTTGATGACTTTAGTAAGTTTAGATAGCTCAAAAAGGATTGAATCACTTAGTTTAGAATCTGAAACAATAGTATCAAGATTTGATACATTATAAAAAGTATAAAAATCAAACTTATTGAACTTACTATGATCTGCGAGTAAATATTTTTTATTAGAATTATTTAAAGCGATGCGTTGAGCCTCTCCCTCTTCCTCGCTAAAAGTAGCTAGAGCTCCGTTTTGAATACCATTACAGCTAACGAAAGCTTTAGAAAATTGGAGATTAGAGAGATTTTGTAGGGTCAATGTGCCAACAAAAGCACCTGTAATATCGCGATAATTTCCACCTATCAAAATCAAATCTGTTAATTTTCGTTCGCTTAAAATCAGAAAAACAGGTAGACTGTTGGTCACGACGCGGATATTGTCAATAGGCAACTCACGTGCAAAAAATTCTAATGTTGTTCCTGGTCCAATGAAAATAGTTTCTCTTTCTTCTACTAGACTGCCTGCAAAACGGGCTATTTCTTGTTTTTCTGCCGTTTGGAGGGCTTGTTTTTCAATATTTGATCGCTCATTAGTCAAAAGGGAGTTGGTTCGAAGTTTTTCAGCTCCACCATGCACACGAATCAGCAAATCTTTATCAGCTAATTCCTGTAAATAGCGCCTTGCAGTCATATCTGAAACGGCTATTTCATCCATAATCTGTTTAACCGTTATGGTTCCTTTACTATTTACTATCTCTAAAATTTTGGTTAATTTTTCTTGTTTGAGCATATTATCACCTCGTTTCCTACTACTATCTTACCATAAACTAGCTCATCATTCAAATACAAAAACAACAAAATAAAACAAAAACAAAAATATCGAGGTTTATTTTCAAAACTTTCGATATTTTTATTAAGTTATTATTTTGTTGTTTCTAGTTTACTTTTTGATGGTTAAGAGTGGTGGAGAATTATACTCAATGAAAATCAAAGAGCAAACTAGGAAGCTAGCCGTAGGTTGCTCAAAACACAGTTTTGAGGTTGTAGATAAGACTGACGAAGTCAGTGAGCATATCTACGGCAAGGCGAAGCTGACGTGGTTTGAAGAGATTTTCGAAGAGTATTAGTCCAAACCGTAGTTGTAGTCATCATCTTGCATGGCTTCAACTTCGCCAAGAAGGTAACCATTTCCGACTTGAGAGAAGAAGTCATGGTTGGAAGTTCCTGTTGAAATACCGTTCATAACGATTGGGTTGACATCTTCAGCTGAATCTGGGAAAAGTGGATCTTGTCCCATGTTCATGAGAGCTTTATTGGCATTGTAGCGAAGGAAGGTTTTAACCTCTTCAGTCCAACCAACACCGTCATAAAGACTCTCTGTGTAGCCTTCTTCATTTTCATAAAGAGTATAGAGTAGGTCGTACATCCATTCTTTGAGTTTTTCTTGCTCTTCTTCAGGCAATTCATTGAAACCAAGTTGGAATTTGTAACCAATGTAGGTTCCGTGAACAGACTCGTCACGAATAATCAATTTAATGATTTCTGCAACGTTGGCTAGTTTGTTGTTACCGAGATAGTAGAGGGGAGTGAAGAAACCAGAGTAGAAGAGGAAGGTTTCGAGGAAGACGCTGGCAACTTTCTTTTCAAGTGGGCTGCCGTTTAGGTAGATTTCGTTGACAATCTCAGCCTTCTTTTGTAGGTAAGGATTGGTATTGGTCCATTCGAAAATTTCTTCAATCTCAGCCTTAGTATTCAAGGTAGAAAAGATTGATGAGTAAGATTTAGCGTGGACAGATTCCATAAATTGGATGTTATTGAAAACAGCTTCCTCATGTGGTGTACGGATGTCTGCGCGAAGGGCTTGAACCCCAGTTTCAGATTGCATAGTGTCAAGAAGGGTTAAACCACCAAAAACTTTTCCAACTAAGTCTTTTTCTTTGTTAGATAGCTTTCTCCAGTCATCCAAGTCGTTTGACAAGGGAATACGTGTATCGAGCCAGAATTGCTCCGTCAGTTTTTCCCAAGTTGATTTATCGATGACATCTTCGATGGCATTCCAGTTAATGGCTTTGTAGTAAGTTTCCATTTGAAATCTCTTTCTGTGTTTAGTATTGCGAACTCACAATTATGTCTATTTCACCATAATTCTATAGGAGTATCGCACAAAAAGTCGGAAGCCCGACTTTTAAAATGTTACATAAATTATGTTATGACCTAGTAGATTTGATTTTATCAGTGCTGCTTAGGGAAAAATAGTGTTTCTATGCTAGAAACTAAATCACACAGCTTTCACACTGGTTGGCACCGACTTCTCCACCATCATCTGTAAAGGTACGGACGTAGTAGATAGACTTGATACCCTTGTTAAAGGCGTAGTTGCGAAGGATAGACAAGTCACGTGTCGTTTGTTTATTTTCTTTCTTCCATTCGTAAAGACCTTTTGGAATGTCACTACGCATGAAGAGGGTGAGTGAAAGTCCTTGGTCCACATGCTCAGTTGCAGCAGCGTAAACATCGATGACTTTACGCATATCCATGTCGTAAGCAGAAGTGTAGTAAGGAATGGTTTCTGTTGATAAGCCAGCAGCAGGGTAGTAGATTTTACCGATTTTCTTTTCTTGACGTTCTTCGATACGTTGCGTAATTGGGTGGATAGAAGCAGAAACGTCGTTGATGTAGCTGATAGAACCATTTGGCGCTACAGCAAGGCGGTTTTGGTGGTAAAGACCATCTGCTTGAACCTTGTCGCGAAGTTCAGCCCAGTCAGCAGCACTTGGGATAAAGACATCTTTGAAAAGTTCTTTAACACGTTCTGATTTTGGAAGGAATTCGCCAGTTATATACTTGTCGAAGTAGCTTCCGTTAGCATAGTCCGATTTTTCAAAGTTGTGGAAGGTGATACCACGTTCACGCGCAATATTGTTTGACTCAACCAAAGTCCAGTAGTTCATAAGCATAAAGTAGATGCTTGTAAATTCAACAGACTCAGGTGATCCATATTCAATGAGTTGTTGGGCAAGGTAGCTGTGAAGTCCCATGGCACCAAGTCCAAAGGTGTGGGCTTGGCTATTTCCATGGTCAATCGTAGGTACAGCCACGATGTGTGAACTATCTGTAACGAAAGTTAAAGCACGAACCATAGCACGGATAGAACGACCAAAGTCAGGTGAAGTCATCATGTTGACTACGTTGGTTGAACCAAGGTTACATGAAACATCCGTCCCCATTTGAAGGAATTCTTGAGCATCGTTGATCAAGCTTGGTTCTTGGACTTGAAGAATCTCAGAACACAAGTTACTCATGATAATCTTTCCATCAACAGGATTTGCACGGTTAGCCGTATCAATATTGACTACATAAGGGTAGCCAGACTCTTGTTGCAATTTAGAGATTTCAGTTTCCAAATCACGCGCCTTGATTTTTGTCTTGCGAATATTTGGATTTGCGACCAATTCATCGTATTTTTCAGTAATGTCGATGTAGTTGAATGGCACACCGTATTCTTTTTCTACAGAGTAAGGGCTGAAGAGGTACATTTCTTCATTTTTACGCGCCAATTCGTAGAATTTATCTGGTACTACAACACCAAGTGATAGGGTTTTGACACGAACTTTTTCATCGGCATTTTCTTTCTTAGTTGAAAGGAAGGCGATGATATCAGGGTGAAAGACATTGAGGTAAACCACCCCAGCACCTTGACGTTGCCCCAATTGGTTTGAGTAAGAGAAACTGTCTTCGAAGAGTTTCATAACTGGCACAACCCCAGAGGCTGCTCCTTCATACCCTTTAATAGGAGCTCCAGCTTCACGAAGGTTGCTGAGGGTAATTCCCACACCACCACCGATACGTGAAAGTTGAAGGGCAGAGTTGATAGAACGTCCGATAGAGTTCATGTCATCCGTCACTTGGATTAAGAAACAAGATACCAACTCCCCACGACGAGCACGTCCAGCATTCAAGAAGGAAGGAGTAGCAGGTTGGTAGCGTTGGTGGATGATTTCATTGGCAATATCGATTGCAACAGCTTCATTCCCATCAGCGAAATAAAGGGCGTTAAAGAAGACACGGTCTTCCATACTTTCAAGATAATATTCACCGTCATTAGTCTTTAAGGCATATTGATTGTAAAATTTATAAGCAGCCATGAAAGACTTGAATTGGAAGTTTTGGTCTTTGATAAATTGTGACAATTCTTCCAAAAATTCTGGACGGTATTTCTTGATAAAGGCTGTTTCGATGTAGTTGTGTTCAATGAGGTAGTTGATTTTATCAGTAATTGAATCAAAAACCATAGTGTTTGGAACGACATTTTCTTTAAAGAAGGCATCCAAGGCTTCCTTATCTTTATGAAGCATGATTTGTCCATTAACAGGACGGTTGATTTCGTTATTGAGACGGAAGTAAGTCACGTCTTCAAGATGTTTTAATCCCATAAAATTTCCCTTATCTAATTACAAAAGAAAGGCCTCTAAGTTAGCCCTAGAAGCAGTTTCTTCTGGATGATGTACTAAGATTATGCTAATTGTTTCAGTTTTCCTGGTTGGAAACCTGAAAAGACTTCAGTTGGTGTTTGAATAATAGGAGCTGCGCTAAAACCGAGTTCTTTGACTTGATCGATGTACTCAGGCTGCTCATCAAGATTGATTTCTTTATATTCAACGTTATTACTGTCCAAGAAACGTTTGGTCATTTTACATTGGACACAATTGTTTTTAGAATAAACGGTTACCATTGTGTAACTCCTCTTCAAAATTTAATACTACCTTAGTATATCAGAAAATAAATTTTTGTCAATGATTTAAACTAAATATAGTGGTCTGTTTTTCTACTCAAGCTCACAAAACACAATATGTGGTGTTTGTTTTATAAAATAGCAATGATTATCCTATAAATCGTTTTTAAAGAAACTATATCCTGTGTTTTGTTATCTAGGACAGAAGATTTTCAGCAAGTTATCTGAAAGGAAATTGAAGGAAAATCCAGAAAATGCTTGAAAAAAATCCTAGAAGATGGTATAATACCAAATTGTAAGGGTTATCACATATAACTCAAAAAAGAAAGAACAAAAGGAGAGTCAAACTATGGCTTCTAAAGATTTCCACGTAGTGGCAGAAACAGGTATTCACGCACGTCCAGCAACATTGTTGGTACAAACTGCTAGCAAATTTGCTTCAGATATCACTCTTGAGTACAAAGGTAAATCAGTTAACCTTAAATCAATTATGGGTGTTATGAGTCTTGGTGTTGGCCAAGGTGCTGACGTAACTATCTCAGCTGAAGGTGCAGATGCAGATGACGCTATCGCTGCAATCTCAGAAACAATGGAAAAAGAAGGATTGGCATAAGGGAAATGACAGAAATGCTTAAAGGAATCGCAGCATCTGACGGTGTTGCAGTTGCAAAAGCATATCTACTCGTTCAACCGGATTTGTCATTCGAGACTATTTCAGTCGAAGATACAAACGCAGAAGAGGCTCGTTTGGATGTTGCTCTTGAAGCTTCTCAAAACGAGCTTTCTCTTATCCGCGAGAAAGCTGTAGGTACGCTTGGTGAAGAAGCGGCTCAAGTTTTTGACGCTCATTTGATGGTTCTTGCTGACCCAGAATTGATTGGTCAGATTAAAGAAACAATTCGTGCTAAGAAGGTCAATGCAGAAGCAGGTCTTAAAGAAGTGACTGACATGTTCATCACGATCTTTGAAGGCATGGAAGACAACCCATACATGCAAGAACGTGCAGCGGATATCCGCGACGTGACAAAACGTGTATTGGCAAACCTTCTTGGTAAAAAATTGCCAAACCCAGCTTCTATCAATGAAGAAGTAATCGTCATTGCGCATGACTTGACACCATCTGATACAGCTCAATTGGACAAAAACTTTGTAAAAGCTTTTGTAACAAATATCGGTGGACGTACAAGCCACTCAGCTATCATGGCACGTACACTTGAAATTGCAGCTGTATTGGGAACAAATAACATCACTGAAGTAGTGAAAGACGGCGATATCCTTGCCGTTAACGGAATTACTGGTGAAGTGATTATCAACCCAACAGATGAACAAGCGGCAGAATTTAAAGCAGCTGGTGAAGTTTATGCTAAACAAAAAGCTGAATGGGCACTTTTGAAAGATGCTCAAACAGTGACTGCTGACGGTAAACACTTCGAGTTGGCTGCTAACATCGGTACTCCAAAAGACGTTGAAGGTGTTAACAACAACGGTGCAGAAGCTGTTGGACTTTACCGTACAGAGTTCTTGTATATGGATTCTCAAGACTTCCCAACAGAAGATGAGCAGTATGAAGCATACAAGGCTGTTCTTGAGGGAATGAATGGTAAACCAGTGGTTGTTCGTACAATGGATATTGGTGGAGATAAGGAACTTCCTTACTTCGATATGCCACACGAAATGAACCCATTCCTTGGATTCCGTGCCCTTCGTATCTCTATTTCTGAAACTGGAGATGCAATGTTCCGTACACAAATCCGTGCCCTTCTTCGTGCTTCTGTTCATGGTCAATTGCGTATCATGTTCCCAATGGTTGCCCTTTTGAAAGAATTCCGTGCAGCTAAAGCAGTTTATGAAGAAGAAAAAGCAAACCTTCTTGCTGAAGGTGTTGCAGTTGCGGATGACATCCAAGTTGGTATCATGATTGAAATCCCTGCAGCAGCAATGCTTGCAGATCAATTTGCAAAAGAAGTAGACTTCATGTCGATTGGTACAAACGACTTGATTCAATACTCAATGGCAGCAGACCGTATGAACGAGCAAGTTTCATACCTTTACCAACCATATAACCCATCAATCCTTCGCTTGATCAACAACGTTATCAAGGCAGCTCACGCTGAAGGTAAATGGGCTGGTATGTGTGGTGAGATGGCTGGTGACCAAAAAGCTGTTCCACTTCTTGTCGGAATGGGCTTGGATGAGTTCTCTATGTCAGCAACATCTGTACTTCGTACACGTAGCTTGATGAAGAAATTGGATACTGCTAAGATGGAAGAGTACGCTAACCGTGCCCTTACAGAGTGTTCAACAATGGAAGAAGTTCTTGAACTTCAAAAAGAATACGTTAACTTTGATTAATGTCATTAACCTTGTAACCTAGTTGCAAGGTTTTTTGATACATTCGGGAATAGTATAGTCTTGTAAAGTCCACTTTTCAATGAGTCAGAGGCATGATATAATAGGGGGAAACAAATAGAATAAGAGAGAAACCATGTCTAAAGAAATTGATATTGAGTACTACCACCAGCTAGCCTTACAAAAGCAGAAGGAGCACCGTAAAGTTTTAGCCAATTTAAAGAAAAAGCCACCAAAAAATCTAGATAAGATAGCCCAGCAGATTCACGAGGAAGTCTTTGCGGAGATTGATTGTACGGCCTGTGCCAACTGTTGCAAGACATTGGGACCTGACTTCAAGGAAGCAGACATCACTCGTATTGCTAAGTACTTTAAGATGAAATTACCGGCCTTTGAAGCTGAATTTCTGCAGGTGGATGAAGATGGGGATAAGGTTTTCAAATCCATGCCCTGTCCCTTTTTAGGAGGAGATAATCTCTGTTCCATCTATGACGTTCGTCCAAAGGCCTGTCGAGAGTTCCCCCATACAGATCGCAAAAAGATCCATCAAATCAACCATTTGACGATTAAGAATACTTTGACCTGTCCAGCAGCCTATCTCTTTGTTGAGAAATTAAAGGATAAGTTATAGAGATTTAAAGGATAAAAAATTTCTAATAATAACTAGTAATATGAAGGGAGAACTCTGTGCCTAGACCGAAAACAAAAGAGGAGCTAATGCTGGCCTCTAAGGAAAATTATGAAAAGCTTAACCTCTTCATCTCTCAATTAAGTGAAGATGAGCTACAGACTCCATTTGATTTTTCAAGAGACCTAAAGAAAAAAGAAGCTCACTGGAAAAGGGATAAAAATCTGCGGGATGTCTTGATCCATCTTTATGAATGGCATCAGTTACTTTTGACTTGGGTACATTCTAATCAAAAAGGTCACGAAAGACCTTTTCTCCCTGAACCTTATAATTGGAAAACTTATGGAGAAATGAATGTCGCTTTTTGGAAGAAGCACCAGAAAACGTCCTTAGAAGAAGCGACTAGACTCTTGGAACAATCACATAAAGAAGTTTTAGAGTTGATAGAAGTTTTTAGCAATGACGAACTCTTTGCCAAAGGTATCTATCAGTGGACGGGAGGGACAAGTCTAGGTTCCTACTTTGTCAGTAGCACTTCCAGTCACTATGATTGGGCTCTGAAAAAACTCAAAGCTCATCGGAAGAATTGTAAGGGATAGATGGACTGTTTGAAATAGAAAGAATGAATTTTTTTAAATATGAGATAAGATTAAAAGGGCTATCAAGTGATGTAGCCCTTTTGAGTTATACAAGCAAATTACCATGCAAAAGCTGTCGTTGGAGCATTGAGCGCTTCTAACCACTGTTTATTTTTTACGGGGCAAAGAGTTACGGATATACCTGCCATATCTAGACTGGTCATAAATGTTCCTGATTTTATAAAGGTAATAGTGATTCCTTCAATTTCTAAGAGTTGAAGGAGATCATTGATAAATATGCCCATTTCTAGGTTGGTAGTAGTGCCTAGATTATTTACAAGCAATATAAATTGATCACCCTTTTTCCAATGATAGTGCAATCTTAATTTACTTATAATTTCATTTGCAAGGATTTCCGATGATTGGAATGGGACTATACGATAGCCTTCTTCGCCATGTATCCCAATACCATAAGAAATATTTCCTTCTTCCAAGTTAAATAGTGGAAGGGTGGCTTGGGGGAGACTAGCAGATTTCGTTGCAAAGCCAATTGTTGCGATTTCGGGAGCAAGTTCATGACCTAAATCAGTTAGTTGCTCTATGTCGGCACCATTTTGAGCTGCATATCCTAGAACTTTATGAAGTAAAATAGTCCCTGCAAGCCCTCTTCCTCTAATTTGAAATTTATTGTGAGGTTCAATTGAAATATCGTCGTGTGCGAGACTATAGCCGACCTTAATTCCTTCTTTTCTAGCAGTGTTAATGGCCCAGCTAAATTCTTTGATGTCTGCTTCGAAATTTTTTACAATGATGAAGACACCGTGACCATTGTTTAAAAAACGAATGGACTCTAAGATTTCAGTTCTTGTAGGAGGAGTAAATAATTGGCCATAGATAGCAGCAGTAAGCATTCCTTCTCCCACATATCCAATATGCGCAGGTTCGTGACCGGAACCTCCACCCGACAATATTGGAACCTGATAAGGATTACGATTTTTTTGATAGACTAGTGGTAGGGTAGGGTGTTTTTCTAATTCAGGGTGACTGCTGACAGTTGCTGAAATGTAACTTGAAATAATTTTCTGTTTATGATTTGAAATAAATGTCATTGTGGTCTCTTTCCAATAATTGTCATGATTAGAAAGTCTGGTTGTGGAACTGGACTTTTTTTATTGACGTAAGCCTTCACGATTTCTGCTAGAGCATGTGAGTGATAGTCTAGCAAAAAACAAGTATAAGCAGATGAATCGCTATCAATCTGACCGTATTCTCTTAAAATTTTTGATACAAGCAAGCGACAGTAGCTGATAAAGTGGTCATAGAAGTTATTTTGCCCTTGAATATCAAAAAGTTGAATATAAAAGTCACGCTCTTGTTCGAAATAAAAAAATAATTCTTGTAATAGCTTTTGGCCTGAAATGAAGTCCAAGTTATTGGTGATATACTCGGTTAAGTCATTTTCAAATATCCAGTCTAGCAGTTCATATTTGTCAAGAAAGTGATTATAAAAGGTCTGTCTACGAATGCCAGCTGATTCCATGATATCTACAATGGAGATTTTGTCAAATTCTCTAGTAGCTAATAGGTCTCTAAATGCCTTGGCAATCCGTTTTTTTGTAATAAGTGATGATGCCATAGGAAACCTTTCTTTTACTTACTTCATTTTACCAAAAAAATGTTTTAAACGGGTTTAAAAGGGGACAAATAATAGAATCTGTCCCTTATCATCCAGCGATAAAAAATATATAATGAAAGCGAAAACAAAGGTAAATACCGAAAGGAGTTTCTCATGAAAAAAATTATAAATGAACCGACACAAGTTGTTGATGAAATGTTGCAGGGATTGTCATTCATGCATGATGACTTGGTAGAACGCTTAGATGGTTTTGATGTCATCGTTAGAAAGGCAGAAAAGACAGGAAAAGTTGGACTCATTTCTGGTGGAGGTTCAGGACATGAACCAAGTCATGCTGGATTTGTAGGAGAAGGAATGTTGTCTGCTGCCATTTGTGGAGCAGTCTTTACTTCACCTACTCCAGACCAAATTTTAGAAGCCATTAAGGCGGCTGATGAAGGTGCTGGAGTTTTCATGGTCATCAAGAACTATTCTGGTGACATTATGAACTTTGAAATTGCACAAGAACTTGCTGAAATGGAAGGTATTGATGTAGCAAGCGTTGTAGTCGATGATGATATTGCTGTTGAAAATAGTCTCTATACCCAAGGGCGTCGAGGTGTTGCAGGTACTATATTAGTCCATAAAATTTTGGGGGCTGCAGCTCGTTCTGGTAAATCATTATCTGAAATGAAGGACTTGGCCGACAAACTTGTCTTAGAAATTAAAACAATTGGATTAGCTCTATCTGGCGCTACTGTTCCAGAAGTTGGGAAACCAGGATTTGTTCTAGAAGATGATGAATTTGAATACGGAGTTGGTATTCACGGTGAACCGGGATATAAGAAAGAGAAAATGCAACCTTCAGCACAATTGGCTTCAGAATTGGTTGAAAAATTATCTGAAGGTTTCCAACTTAAGGCTGGTGAACGCTATGGGCTTCTCATCAATGGTTTAGGAAGCACTCCTCTTATGGAACAATACGTATTTGCAAATGATGTGGCTAAATTACTCCATGAAAAAGGTGTTGACTTGGCGTTTAAGAAAATTGGAAACTATATGACATCAATTGATATGGCAGGCTTGTCATTAACATTGATTCGATTGGCAGACGATGAGTGGTTGGCTGCTCTAAATGCACCTGTTACTACACCAGCTTGGTAAGACTCAAGGAGGAAATGTCGTATGAATGCTGAGCAAGCACTTGAATGGATGAAGCTTTTTAATGAAAAGATTCAAGAACAGAAAGATTACCTTAGTGAGCTAGACACCCCTATAGGAGATGGAGACCACGGTGGAAATATGGCGCGTGGCATGGCTGCAGTTATGGAAAACTTAGAAGGAAAGAAATTTGAGACCAGCAGTGATGTGTTTAAGCTTGTCTCAATGCAACTACTGAGTAAGGTAGGCGGTGCTTCTGGTCCCTTGTATGGCTCTGCTTTTATGGGTATGGCCAAGGCTGATTCAAATTCGAAATTAGAAGAAATCTTACAAAGTGGTTTGGATATGATTGTCAAACGTGGGAAAGCAGAAGTTGGAGAAAAGACAATGGTTGATGTTTGGACTCCTGTTATTGCTGCCTTGTCTGATAATCAGTTGACTCAAGGGGTTATTGATAAGGTAGTGAATGCTACCAAAGATTTACTTGCAACTAAAGGAAGGGCATCTTATGTAGGAGAACGTTCTCTTGGACATATTGATCCTGGATCATTCTCATCAGGATTACTATTTACTGCTCTTTTAGAAACTGGGGTGGTTTAATGGGAAGTATTGGTCTTGTTATCGTTTCACATTCCAAACACATTGCACAAGGTGTTGTTGAACTGATTAGTGAAGTAGCTAAAGATGTTTCGATTACTTATGTAGGAGGAACCGAAGATAGAGGAATTGGAACAAGTTTTGATCAAGTAGATAGGGTTGTTTCTGAAAATCCAGCAGATACTTTATTAGCTTTTTTTGACCTCGGCTCTGCTAAAATGAACTTAGAAATGGTGGCTGATTTTAGTGATAAGAGTATCATCATCAACAGGGTTCCAATTGTAGAAGGCGCCTATACTGCAGCAGCTCTTCTTCAGGCTGGTGCAGAACTGTCAGTTATTCAAACACAGTTGTCGGAGCTTGAAATCAATAAATAAGAAATTTTACTATAACTCTTTTTATAGGTGGGCTGTTGATTATCTCAACTATCAAAGTTTAATACTCAATGAAAATTAAAGAGCAAACTAGGAAGCTAGCCGCAGGCTGTACTTGAGTACGGCAAGGTGAAGCTGACGTGGTTTGAATTTGATTTTCGAAGAGTATAAGTAAATAATTTCAAAATCAGAAAAGGATTGCTTTGGGGCAGTTCCCTTTTAATGTAAAAGGAGTAGAATCATAGCGTTTCTAAATTGTGAATCATTCAAAACAGATTGTGATGGGACTATTCTATCTTTAGAATTCTTTAAAAATTAAAATTTAAGGCAATCAATTACTTAGAAGAGTACGAAAATATTTAGTTTATAGGAATTCTAGGTCTAGAATTACATGGATATTTATGAAGTCAGGGTGTTCGATAGTTAGGATTATTCTATTCTGAAAGATTTGGGCTAACAATCTTCTAGAGTAGTAGTTTGACAATGAATTTTGTTGAAAGATTCCTTGTTTTATGGTAGTCTAAAGTAAAAGAAAGCCTTATCATTATATTTGTATCTTTAATCTGAATCGGTTTATGTCTAGAAGAAGGAAATATCATGAAATGCTTATGACTTGTTTGAAAGAGAATGTAAACTAAAAATGGATTCCCTTTACATATTAGGAGTAGGTAGATGAGTAGTTTAGAGTCAATTCGTAAAGCGCATATCATCGTGTGGGGTGCCTATCTATTTTTATCATTAAGGGCGCCGCTAATTAGCAGCACAGAGTATTTCTTGCTTATTTTTTTAGCGTTTCTCTATTCGATAGTATCGCTCCCTATATATTCAGTGAAAAATAAAATAGTATCTATCTGTCTAGCCATAAATTCGATTCTGTTAATGAGTTTCCCGATTTTAATCAATAAATATTTCCCAGGAAAGGTTTTTACTTATATTGTATTAGTCAGTATTTTTATCCTGGAGTTCTTAATCTTTAATATAATTGGTAAAGATTTTGATACTAGATTAGCTAGCGAGTATAGGAAAATCAGTCAGTTTAAAAGTAAGATGTCTCAATCTCCTTGGATAAAATATTTAGAGATTTCTAGTTTTATCTTAACTATATTTCCATTTATTCTTCATGGTACAGTTGATAATCGTGTATTGGCTCTTATCTTTTTGATAAAAATTTGTGTAGATACTACGATAAAGATTCTATTAAACAGAATCTTTAAGACAAGTGAGATAATGAAAAGGAGGATATTTTATCTTTTCGCACTAGATTTGATGGTCTATATATTTTTAGGTTATGTTTTAGTGATACAAAAAGACGCATATCTGTTTTCAATTCTACTAATTTTTTCTAATTTCTCACTTCCCTCTATCAGAGAAAAAGAGTATGAATTATTTAAAAATAAGAGGTGAGATAGATATGGTTAAATCTTAGTTCTCTTTAAAATCAAATCAGGTAGAGAAAGGATATCTTATCTAGGTAACAAAGTACTATAAACAAAGTTGACGATTACCTGTTAGGAAACTATCCTAACCATGCAACGTTAAAGAGGAGAAATCTTATGAAACTCGTATCACCAAATAATTATGTTGCTATTGAGTAAGAAGAGATGAGGTGTCTTGATGGGGGATTATCTCTACATAAAGACGGGGGAATGTTACAGTAAACGTAGCCCTTGCTTATTTTATGGGGAATTAAATATGTTTAAACTAAGTGATAGAGTCAGAGTGGTTTTTGCTCCTTTAGGGGTAAGTTCCATATTGGTTAGTATGTATCTTATACCTTTTATTAAAACTGAGAATAAATTTTGGGAAATACTTTTATTTATATTAGGTGTATTGCTAATTGGTATTGGGTTACTAAATCCCCCCAAAAATTAAATTTTAGAATAGTATTAGTGAGTAGGTAATCATTTATTGATTGGATTTTTTAATGCTATTGATGAATGGAATGGGATGGAAAAAGTGACAATAAATTAAGAACAGGATGATAGTATTATGATGGTTATTTTAATTTTGATGGTTGTGGTGTTTCTGTATTATGTAATTACAGAGTATTTTCAGAATAGTTATATTGACTGTATACTATTTTTAACCTTGCTGATTTCTCATTTGATATGGGATTACTATTTTTTGCCCATTGAAGTCTTAGTAGCATTAAGTGGAGTAAATTTGTTGTCAAGATTTTTCAAAAAAAAGAGAAGCCAATAGATTTGCTAGTGGATTATAAAGATGAAAGGTAAAATTGGAATATTTACAATGAAACATTTTTTTGCAGGAATTGGTGAGATAAGATTTAGTAGTTATCTATTGTCTCTATGTGTAGGATTAGCCCCTCTTTTTCATATCTATGTAATAGGCTCTAAAATGAATTTTGTGAAAATAGTGTTATCTATTTTGGGAATTATATTTGTTTATATTTTAACTATTGCTCGAATTTATAGAAGATTTTTCTACAATAAAAATAAACTTGACTAGAATAGTATGGATTAATTAATCCATTGGAACGATTATTCTTTGTGATACTATACCACTTTTAAGTTTTTACATTAAACAACCGAATGAAGTGAAAGTTGTTTATCCTAGAAAGGAAAACCTCAAATTGTCCTACAAATTTCTACTCTTCGACCTTGACCACACTCTTCTTGATTTTGATGTTGCTGAGGATGTGGCTTTAACGCAACTTCTAAAAGAAGAAGGGGTTGCAGATATTCAGGCCTATAAAGACTATTACGTTCCTATGAACAAAGCTCTCTGGAAGGACTTAGAGCAAAAGAAAATTAGTAAACAAGAGCTGGTTAACACGCGCTTTTCTCGTTTATTTGCTCATTTTGGACAGGAAAAAGACGGTAGTTTTCTAGCCCAGCGTTACCAATTTTACCTTGCCCAGCAGGGGCAAACTTTTTCAGGCGCTCATGAACTCTTGGATAGCCTTATCGAGCGAGATTATGAGCTGTATGCTGCGACAAATGGCATTACTGCCATTCAGACAGGGCGCTTGGCTCAATCTGGTCTAGCACCTTATTTCAATCAAGTATTTATCTCAGAACAGCTGCAAACACAAAAACCTGATGCTCTCTTTTATGAAAAAATTGGTCAACAGATTGCAGGTTTTAGTAAAGAAAAGACGCTGATGATTGGAGATTCCCTAACCGCCGACATTCAAGGTGGCAATAATGCGGGGATAGACACTATCTGGTACAATCCTCATCACCTCGAAAATCACACACAAGCCCAGCCTACTTACGAAGTCTATTCCTTCCAAGATTTGCTGGATTGTTTAGATAAACTGTAAAAAGTGGTTTCCATAGCCACTTTTTGCTATAATAGAGGCAGTAAAAATGAAGGAGTCGGCTATGGAACACTCGTCTTGGCATGATTTGATAAAGGAGCAATTACCTGAGGGTTATTTCGGGAAAATCAATCAGTTTATGGAGCAGGTCTATGCTCAGGGTACTGTTTATCCGCCCAAGGAAAAGGTTTTTCAGGCTCTATTGACAACACCGCTTGAAGACGTTAAGGTGGTGATTCTAGGGCAAGATCCCTATCACGGACCAGGTCAAGCGCAGGGCTTGAGTTTTTCTGTACCTGACTCTATCCCAGCTCCGCCATCCTTGCAAAATATCTTGAAAGAATTAGCAGATGACATCGGAGTTAAGAAATCTCATGATTTAACGTCTTGGGCTGAGCAAGGAGTCTTGCTTCTTAATGCTTGTTTGACGGTTCCTGCTGGTCAGGCCAATGGTCATGCTGGGCAGATATGGGAGCCTTTTACGGATGCTGTGATTCAGGTGGTTAATCATTTAGATAGACCAGTTGTTTTTGTACTCTGGGGAGCTTATGCACGCAAGAAGAAGACCTTAGTTACCAATCCTCATCACTTGATTATCGAATCAGCCCATCCCAGTCCTTTGTCAGTTTATAGAGGATTTTGGGGTTCCAAGCCTTTTTCCAAGGCTAATACATTTTTAAAAGAGACAGGACAAGTGCCAATCGATTGGCTTAGATAAGGAGAAAATATGCCTCAGTTAGCGACGATTTGCTACATTGATAACGGGAAAGAACTACTCATGCTCCACCGTAATAAGAAACCCAATGATGTCCATGAAGGGAAATGGATTGGTGTGGGTGGTAAGCTAGAGCGAGGAGAGACCCCTCAGGAGTGCGCGGCGCGTGAAATCCTCGAAGAAACAGGGCTCAAAGCCAAGCCAGTTCTAAAAGGTGTCATCACTTTTCCTGAATTTACGCCAGATTTAGACTGGTACACCTATGTTTTTAAGGTGACGGAGTTTGAGGGGGACTTGATTGACTGCAATGAGGGGACGCTAGAATGGGTTCCCTATGACGAGGTTTTGAGTAAGCCGACTTGGGAAGGTGACCATACCTTTGTTGGGTGGCTTTTAGAGGATAAACCCTTCTTTTCAGCCAAGTTTGTTTATGATGGGGATAAATTGTTGGATACCCAAGTTGATTTCTATGAATAAAGGAGAAAGCAGATGCTACTAATCAAAAATGGTCGTGTAATGGATCCCAAGTCTGGTTTGGATCAAGTGTGTGATGTCTTAGTTCAAGATGGGAAAATTATCAAAATTGCGCCTGAGATTAAAGAAGAAGGAGCAGAGATAATTGATGCTAGTGGTCTTGTAGTTGCTCCTGGCTTGGTCGATATTCATGTTCATTTCCGTGAACCTGGTCAAACCCACAAGGAAGATATTCATACAGGTGCCTTAGCAGCCGCTGCAGGTGGTTTTACAACGGTTGTCATGATGGCTAATACTAGTCCAACCATTTCAGATGTGGAGACTTTACAAGAAGTTCTCCAGTCAGCTGCCAAGGAAAAAATCAATGTCAAGACAGTTGCGACCATTACTAAGCACTTTAATGGCCAAGATTTGACTGACTTTAAGGCACTTTTAGAAGCTGGAGCTGTTGGCTTTTCAGATGACGGTATTCCGCTTGAAAGCAGTAAAGTTGTAAAGGAAGCCATGGAGGAAGCCAAAAAACTCAATACCTTTATTAGTCTCCATGAGGAAGATCCAGGTTTGAATGGGATTCTTGGGTTTAACGAAAATATTGCTAAAGAACATTTCCATATCTGCGGTGCGACTGGGGTGGCTGAGTATGCTATGATGGCGCGTGATGTCATGATTGCCTATGCAACCAAGGCCCATGTTCATATTCAACATTTGTCTAAGGAAGAAAGTGTTAAAGTAGTGGAGTTTGCTCAAGGATTGGGAGCGCAAGTCACAGCAGAAGTAGCGCCACAGCATTTTTCTAAGACAGAAGCACTTCTTTTGACACAAGGTAGCAATGCTAAGATGAATCCGCCACTTCGTTTGGAATCAGACCGTCGTGCCGTGATTGAAGGTCTCAAGTCAGGTGTCATCACAGTTATCGCGACTGACCATGCGCCTCACCATGCGGATGAAAAAAATGTTGAGGATATTACCAAAGCGCCATCTGGTATGACTGGCTTAGAAACATCCCTGTCTCTCGGCTTGACCTATTTGGTGGAAGCTGGTGAGTTGAGCTTGATGGAATTACTCGAAAAGATGACATACAACCCAGCCAAGCTTTACAACTTTGAAGCAGGTTATTTGGCTGAGAATGGTCCAGCGGACATCACTATTTTTGATGACAAGGCTGACCGTCTTGTGGACTCCCATTTTGCTTCAAAAGCGACTAATTCCCCCTTTATCGGTGAAACCTTAAAAGGGCAGGTTAAATATACCATCTGTAAGGGACAAATCGTCTATCAAGCTTGATAGGAGTTAGAATATGAATTATTTTCGAAAACGTAGGGAGAGAAAAGCAAAATCTAATAGCGGAATTTACTGTCCCGCATCTAATCGTTCTAAAATTCAATATGAAACTAAAGAAAAAGCTGACCATGCAGTTCAATATGATAATGGAGGTTTAGTTAGAAGCTATTATTGTCGTACATGTGCGTGTTGGCATACTACTTCAAAATCTAATAACCCTCCGCTAAGTTTGAAAAACTATGGTTTGAAACTCTTTGGTTTAGATAAATCAGAATAGAAAGAGAAGTATGTATAAGACAAAGTGTTTACGAGAGAAGTTAGTATTATTTTTAAAAATTTTCTTCCCAATCCTGATCTACCAATTTGCCAATTATTCTGCCTCTTTTGTTGACACTGCAATGACAGGTCAATACAATACTATGGACTTGGCTGGTGTATCTATGGCAACCAGTATCTGGAATCCTTTTTTTACATTCCTGACAGGGATTGTGTCAGCCCTGGTACCCATCATTGGTCACCATCTTGGGCGAGGCAAAAAGGAAGAGGTTGCGTCTGATTTTTACCAGTTCATCTATCTGGCCTTGGGTCTATCTGTGGTCTTGCTGGGGATGGTGCTTTTCTTGGCACCACCAATCTTGAATCATATTGGGTTAGAAGCACCAGTGGCGGCAGTAGCGGTTCGCTATCTTTGGTTTTTATCTATCGGGATTATCCCCTTGTTGCTCTTTAGTGTCATTCGTTCCTTGCTGGATTCGCTGGGGTTGACCAAACTGTCCATGTACCTCATGCTTTTGTTACTTCCCTTGAATAGTGGATTTAACTATCTCTTGATTTATGGTGCCTTTGGAGTTCCAGAACTGGGAGGTGCTGGTGCTGGTTTAGGGACTTCTTTGGCCTACTGGGTCTTGTTGGGAATTTCTGTTCTGGTTTTATTTAAACAGGAGAAGCTCAAAGCCTTACACCTTGAGAAACGAATTCCGCTTAATATGGATAAAATCAAGGAAGGAGTTCGCTTAGGTCTGCCTATTGGGGGGACTGTCTTTGCCGAAGTGGCTATCTTTTCTGTGGTTGGTTTGATTATGGCTAAGTTCTCGTCCTTGATTATCGCTAGTCACCAATCAGCCATGAACTTTTCAAGTCTTATGTACGCCTTTCCTATGAGTATCTCATCGGCTATGGCTATTGTCGTTTCCTATGAAGTGGGAGCCAAGCGATTTGATGATGCGAAAACCTATATTGGTCTAGGAAGATGGACTGCCCTTATTTTTGCGGCCTTCACCTTATCTTTCCTTTACATTTTTCGAGGAAATGTGGCTAGTCTTTATGGTAACGACCCAGAATTTATCGATTTGACAGCACGTTTTTTGACTTACAGTCTTTTCTTCCAGTTAGCAGATACCTTTGCGGCACCGCTTCAAGGAATTTTACGGGGGTATAAGGATACCGTTATTCCTTTTTACCTTGGTTTGGTTGGTTATTGGGGGGTGACACTCCCAGTAGCTATGGTATTCGACTCTCTAACAGATTTTGGAGCTTATTCTTACTGGATTGGTTTGATTATTAGTCTAATCGTGAGCGGGGCTCTCTACCGTTGGCGTCTAACTGTGATTATGAAGAGATTTGAATCCAGAAAAGCTTGATTTTTAGAATTCATACAAGCAAAAATATTCTTCCTTATCTGCATTATTTTTGCTATAGTTAAATTAGTAGTAGGCAAATGAGAATTTCAAAAATATAGAAACAATTGATATTCCACGCTACTTTACTGGTATCAGATATAAAGAAAAAGAAGTTGCTTATTTTTAGCAGCTTCTTTTTCTTAATAATTATTTTACATAATTTACATTATGTAAAACTATAAACTATCCAAGGCATTCTTTTGTTCATCATTGACGATATGAGTATAGAGGTCTGTGACTTGTGTACTGGCATGTCCTAGCTGATGGCTGACCAAAACTTGCGATTTAGTAGCATCATAGAGCCTAGTTGCTAGGGTATGGCGCAGTTTGTGGGGAGTTACACGGACTTTGAAGTCCTCAGAGTACTTAGCAACCATTTTCTCAACGCTGGAAGCGTCAATACGATTGGGAACACCTCTATAGAGTGTCAAAAAGAGGGCTGTGTCTGTCTTTTCCGTTTTATAGCGTTGATTTCGAATGGCTAGATAATTCTCTAAATAAGGCTTAGCAAAGGCAGCTACATTGACAGAGTCACGTTTGCCCCCTTTTCGAGTGACATCGATAACCATCATTTTGAGATTGAGATCTCTTAGATCCAGATTAACAGCTTCAGATAAGCGGACACCAGACGCCAAAAGAAGAGCAATAATGGCCAAATCACGTTCTTTATTTTTGTTGAATGATGAGAGAGCTCGATTAGAGAGTCGTTGAGGGTACTCTTGGTCTATATAAGTTAGAAACCCTTCTGTTTCATCACCTAAAAAGAGTTTTTGCTTGATGTTTTCAGCTCTGGCAGCAAGCGTTTCTTTCTTTTTCTTAGTTGAAACTTTCTTCGTTACATTACGATAGAAATAAGGTTCGCCCTGGTCGTTTTCAACCTCCTCGGTCAGATACTTGTAAAGACTAGAAAGTGCTGATAAGGTTCGATTGATGGTTGTCTGAGAAACACCTTGTTTACTTGTATTGGCATTCAGCAAGGGACGTTCACGTAGATAAAGGATAAAAGATTCCATATCTTTCTTAGACATATTTTCCAAAACTGATAAAGGAATATCGGACATTTTATCAGCATCCGATATACCAGATTCTAAGACCCAAGTAAAAAATCGATCATATTCCTTTAAGTATTCGTACAAGGTCGTAAAACTGTATGGAACAGCCAGTTTCGATTGGTAGTATTCCAGAATATACCAGGGCATGACTTGTTTGAGTTTATCGATTCGTTCCAGTAAAATCTCACGTTTCATGTATTTTCTCCATATATAAGTCTACTAGTAGTATAGCATAGACTTATTTATTTTTCAAGAAAATTATAGTTTTTCGGAAAGATGTTGTAGGGATTTTTAAAAAAGACTTAGACCTGAGTAATACGGATCTAAGTCAGCTAAATAACTAAAAAAAAATTTTCGTCCAAAATTGCCTAAAATATACCTTATTAAAGTGAATTAAAGTGAAAACTAAAAATTTTTCAATTGTATATAATCCAAAATTTATTTTTTAAAATAAAATATTTTTTAGGAAGTAACTAAGACAATTTACATAAAAAATAAAGCACATCGATTGTAAAATGTACTTCATGTTTCTAATTCTGTTATATTAAGGAATTAAGTGCTTGCTATTCAGGACAATGTTCATAAACTTTTAGTTTTTTGTTTAAATTTTAAAGTGAGATTGGTTCAATCGCTCTTTTCCAATTTTATAAATTTCAAAGTCCTTTTCGTAACCAATATACTTTCTATTTAATTCTTTTGCTGCTAGTAGAGTTGTTGCACTACCAGCAAAAGGGTCCAAAACAATTTGTGGGGCTTTGTCTCGTTCCCAGCTTAACATATCTTTGAAAGTAAAACCAGCCTCTTCAAAAGCTACAATAACCCTGTGAGAAAACTGACGACCAGCAAAAACAAATACGCTACCTCCTGGTTTGACAATCCTCACCCACTCTCCAGCCCAAGTTGAAACCCATTTTTGGTATTCTAAAGGACGTAGCCTGTCAGCTTCCGACCAACCATTAAGAGGTTTTCCTCGGCGTTTAAAAAGAGAATTTTTTAATTGTGCATCAGAACTTCCCCCCAGAGCTTTATTGGAATTTGAATGTATTGTATCCCAATCAGCGTAATCAATCCCATAAGGGATGTCCGAAACAATAGCATGGATTGAGTTAGGCGGAAGTTCCTTTAATCCTGTGATAGAATCTCTACTATAAAAACAATCTACTTTCATCACCTAGTCCTTTTATAAATTTATCAATAGTATTTAATTTTGTTATAATGTTTATTTCTTTAAGCAATTCTTCTATCGCCTCCTTTCGTGATAACGATTTAATTCTCTTGATTTGTTTATCCCAGTATTCTATTTCAGAAATTGAACGTTCTTCTATTTTTGAAATTTCAATTTTTAACAATTCTTGAAGCTGTTCTTTTTCTAATTTAAATAAATCCATAAAATAATATAGATTGAAATCTGACATAAAATTTTTTTCTGCGTTATCAATGGACGTTCTTTTACGGTGTTTCAATGGAAAATTCCATAATTGCTCAAGAGAAAATGAATCGTTCTCTGATAAGTCTAGCTGTAACATTATTGATAAATGTTCCCAACTGAATAAAAGAACGTTTTCTTCTAGTGATTGTTTATATATTTGACTCTTGTTATTTGGATATTGAAAAAAAGGAGCAGTTAAAACAGCATAATCTTTATCTTTTCTCCAATCACTAAGAGCTTTAACTTTGAAATCTTTTTGATTTTTGGCTGTTCGACTTAATCTAAATGATTTTGCATCTGCGATAATACCGTAATTATATTCTATTGACAAAGCAACAACATCCCCTGCATTGCCACGTTGCTCCAAAGGTTTAGAATTTAGATTTAACAAACAAAGTGATTTGGCTAAAATAATATCACCTGCTTTTGAAAATAATTTTTCTTGAGATGAGCTAGCTTTTATCGACTCAGGTAAAAACTCCGATAAAGCGTACTAATTCAATAATTCCATCCCTGTGATTTAAAATCTAGTTTTAAATCCGACACTTCATAAATTAATTTGAGTAGTTTATTTGTTAAAGATACGTTATAATTTTCCATATTTTCTATCCTATATATACTTTTTTTGAATCAAGAGCAAATTCAACGATGGTGCAATACTTGATGTAGCTATTATACCCTAATTTCCAATTTAATTTAATTGTGGAATTATTAACACTATATTTTAAAAAGTTCTAATACTAAATGAAAAAATAATACAGCATTTTTATTGTAAATTACCATCAGGCGATATTTCATTATTAAATTATAGAGATAATAACTGATTCAGCTTTTTATATCTTTTTAGTTTTCTATAACGTAAACACTTCTATTACCTGTGATATTATAACAAAATGTATAAATCAATTTCTTAGATTAGATAATATTATGTACTAAAAAACATACAAAATAACACTCTAAAATAATGTACAAAATAAAAATAAAGTACACTTTTTAAAGAATGTACTTTATGCTTCTAATTCAGTTTTATCAATGGTTTAAGTCTAGTTAATTCAATTGTGCATAAACTTTTAGTTTTACAGATCTAAATCTTTGGAATTGCTATTGTGAATCATTATCTAGTGCTTTTTCTAGTTTCCAAATACTAAACCAGGATGAAATATTCAGCAGAATAAGGAAAATAAAAAAGAGATTATCAGTAACGATATTTCTGTTCATTCTACATAACTGAAGAGCTATATAAGGAGCTATGAGATACAAAATACATTGTATAATTGCTATCGTTTTCTTTTTCATGATTTTAATCTTACTATACAGATTTGATACAGTAAACTCCTTTCTAGCTTTATGTTTTATCATTTCTAACTTAATTATAGTCTTATTTTTACCAAAGTTCAATTATTTGTATGTGAAATATCTTATCTGTAAAAAATAACCGATCTCATTGCTGAGAATCGGTTATTTAAATAAATTAAGAAGTTTGTTTTTACATAACATAAATTATGTAAAAACTTCTACAACAACAAATCTTTGACTTTTCCAATTTCGCTTTTTGGAATAACCAGGTGAATCATATCACCCAGATACATTCTGGTTGAGCCGTTAACTGTTTGGCTCTTTCCATTATGCACTTGAGTAGTGATGAGGACGTTGTGTGGTAAGTTGAGTTCATGAACTTGTTTCCCAGCAATTTTATCAGAAACTGGTATTTCGATAAGTGTAACTTCTCCTTCGCTGGATACTTCTTCTGGAAGCATTTTTTCCAGCATGGCTTCATAGACTGGTGCACCCTTGAGCAAATCCATGATAATATAAGAGACAAGAGTGACAAGACCAAGTGGCATGAGGTTGCGAATATCTCCTACCATCTCAGTTACGAGGATCATGGCGGTTAAGGGAGCTTTTGATATGGCTCCAAAATAGCCACTCATTCCTAGAATGACAAATATAGGGAATTGCTCCTGACTGACAAGTCCAAGATTGACACAGATAACACCAACTAGGGCACCAAGTAAGGAACCGAGAGCCAAAATAGGTAGGAAAATTCCTCCTGGAAGACCACTTCCATAACTAATCATGCTCCAGATAAAGCGAATTAAAAAGTAAGCTAATAGAACTTGAAAACTAAAATCTTGCTCAGTTAGGGAAAGTACCAGCTGATTTCCACCACCAAGGATGTGGGGTAAAAAAATTCCGACTGGTATGATGAGAATAAAAGCAAGAATTGGATAATAAGCTCTATCCAAACGAATTTTTTGACCAAGCCAGTCATAAACTCTACCGACGTTTAATACAGCTTTCTCATAGAGAAAACCTGAAAATCCAAGGAAAATTCCCATGACAAGATAAATCCAGTACTGGTCTAGGGTCATGAGTGGGATATTATCAGGCATATCCAGTACGGGTGTTAGGCCAAATATGAGCAGAGAAACAAAGTTTGCTACGAGACTAGCTGCTAGAGTAGATACCCAGAAAAAGCGAGAAAAGTGATGATAGACTTCTTCTACGACAAAGAGAAGACCCGCTATTGGAGCATTAAAGGCTGCGGCTAATCCTGCTGCAGCACCACTAGCAATCAGGGAACGTTCCTCCACTGGACTGGATTTGAGCCACTTGGCAATTCCTTTACCACCAACTGCTCCCAGTTGGATACTTGGCCCTTCACGCCCCAGCATGAGTCCGCTGGCAATAGCTAGAATTCCTAGAATATATTTTTTCCAGAGAACGCCCCACCAGTTAAGGGTCATGAGGCCTTTCAGTTCGGCTTCGACTTGAGGAATTCCTGAGCCTTTAATATCTTTTTCAGAGCGTGTCAGTTTGGCACTGAGCCAGCAGATGATTAGATAAAACAGGGCAATAATAAATAAATTAACAAATAGGTGTCCTTGATCTTGATAAAGTCCTTGTATCAGGTGGAAGCCCTTTTCAATTAGGAAACGAAAGGATCCGACGATAATTCCAACGACGAGGCCGACAATGATTCCTCGACCAACTTGGGATAGGATAGTGCTGGATGCAAAGGCGAATTCTTTCTTAGAACGGAATATTTCCGACTGTTCCTCCATGGTATTTCCTTTCAATTAACTTTCTTTTTTACCTAAAACCAGTGATTTAACGGGTTCAAAGCTGGTTCGGTGAATTGGGGTAACTCCTAGTTTTTCGAGTCCTTCTAGGTGTTTAGCAGTTCCATAACCTGCATTAGTAGCAAAATCATAGCCAGGAAACTGCTGATCATATTCCTTCATCAATTCATCACGTGTCACCTTGGCTACTATAGAAGCTGCTGCAATCGAGAGGGAGTTGGCATCTCCTTTGATGATAGATGTTTGTGAAATGGGTAAATCCAGTTTCATGGCATCTATCAAGAGATGCTCAGGTTGAGGACTGAGCTGGGAGATAGCTTCCTTCATGGCCAGTTTGGTTGCTTCATAGATATTGACTTGGTCGATGATATGATTATCCATGATACCAATGCCGATTGACAAGGATTGGTTTTGAACGGCTTTGAAAATTTCCAGATGTTTCTTTTTAGGAATTTTCTTGCTGTCGTTGAGACCTTTAATCTTACAATTTTTAGGTAAAATAACGGCTGCAGCGACTACAGGACCAGCAAGAGGACCACGGCCAACCTCATCAACACCAGCAATTAAGGTCAAACCTTGCTTATACAGTTCTTTTTCGTAGGAGAGCATGGATTCCAAACGAAGATCCTCATCCAATTCTGCCTGAATGGCTTTTTTACGCTTGCTGATTTCCTTTTGAACTCCTGAGCGATTATCCTGTTCAAGCTCTAAAAAAATAGGGTTATCTAACTCCTTGACCGTCGCAAGGAGTTCTTTGATTTCTTTAATCGTCGCCATCGAGGTCATCCAATGTATCTAAGGTATAGTTACCGAGTTTGCCATCACGGACTTCCTTCACGAAGAGATTGTAAAAGCGGTCATAGTCGTCACGGAAACCGAGAGCACGGGTCATGTTCATAATAATCACAGGCGCTTCTTCTTCAATTTTAATTTGTTTGAAGCGTTCAGCTAGCTTTTCTGGATAATGTTTTTTGAAATAATTAAGGCCAAAAATGGTCACCTCGTCCATAGGAAGCAACTGGTCTTTGATAGCTCCAGTCAAGGCCAGTTTCAGTGCAACAGTTTCATCTTCAAACTTAGGCCAGAGAATCCCTGGTGTATCCAAGATTTCCAGGTCTTTATTGGTTTTGAGCCATTGTTGTCCCTTGGTAACACCTGGTTTGTTTCCGACAACGGCAATTTTCTTACCAGCCAAACGATTCATGAGAGTGGATTTACCAGCATTTGGAATCCCGATAATCATGGTACGCAAGGTTTCAATCTTGATACCACGTTCTTTCTGACGAGCAATCTTATCAGCCATGAGTTTTTTGGCCGCATCTGTTACAACTTTTACAGTCACTTGCTCTTTGGAGTTGATAGCTAACGTCTGGATTCCTTGTGATTCAAAATATTGACGCCATTCCTTGGTCATTGCTGGATCAGCCAGATCTGCCTTATTTAAAATCAAGAGTTTTGGTTTATCACCCACAATCTTGGTTAACATAGGATTTTGACTAGATAGAGGTAAACGAGCATCCACCAAAATCGTCACAAAATCAACAAATTTTAAATTTTCCTGCACCTGTCGACGCGCTTTAGACATGTGACCAGGAAACCATTGAATAGTAGTCATAAAAATTTTCCTTTAAATGTTAATTTATACTCAATGAAAATCAAAGAGCAAACTAGGAAGCTAGCCGCAGGCTGTACTTGAGTACGGCAAGGCAACGCTGACGTAGTTTGAATTTGATTTTCGAAGAGTATTAATATAAATCGAGTTCTTCTTACCTACTATTTTATCATAAATCAAGGTTTTTTGCATGGACTTATAGTTTGGCTAAAATTTTGTAACATAAAAATAGTTATGTTACAAACGTTCTTTTGATTTTTCTATTCTCAAAACTTGCTAGCTAATAAAAGAAAGCCAGTAGCATTTAAAAAAAGAGAGAACAATTTCGTTCTCTCTCATGATTTGCTCACAAGAATCTAGTTTTCATCTTCTTTCTTTTTGAAGAAGCCTAGTCCTAAACCAGCTAGCAAGGTTAGGATACCAGCGCTCGCAAGGCTAGCATTGGTTTCTGTACCTGTGTTTGGTAATTCTGCTTTATCAGATTTGTTCGTAGATATTCCGTTTTCTACTGGCTTTTCTGATGTAGCTACTGCTTCACCTTTTTGTTCTGAGACTTTAGCTGGTGCTGGGCTTGGAGTTTGAGATTTCTTTGTTCTAAACACATGAACTGTCAAATTATCCCCTTCACGGTGGCTTTCAACAAATTCATAGCCTTCAACTTCACCTGCTTCTTGCTTCTCAACTGATGGTGTTTTCAAGTCTTTTCCATTTTCATCGCGCCATACTGTACGAATCACTGGATTTTCAGTTTTACTACTTGGTTTTTCCGGAATTAAGTTTGATGATTGTGAGTTTCCGTTATTTATTTCCTCAAATTTATGAGTTAAAATACCGTCTTCTAGGCGACTAGATACCCATTTATATCCCTCAAACTCTCCTGCTGGTTCTTTTCCATTTACTTCATCTCTTAGTGTTTTTAGTTTGTTATTATCTATTTGAGCAACCCATCGTGTTACTAGACCTACCGGTTTAGCTTCTGCAATAGAGAGGACTTCATATACAGGTAGAGAAAAACCACTATTCCCATTTTTAGATCGAGCTTGAACTTTTTGTTTATTGACGATAGCTTCTCGTGGAATTGTTACTATACCTTTTTTCTTATCTAACGTCACATTTTCAGGTTGTTTGTCTAAAGTCCATTCGCCACCAGATTGCTTGGTAAGAGTGAGAACTTCATTACCAGAGCCATCACGCTTAGGATAAGTGATTCTTACTGTATCCGCATCTTTCTTAGGTGCTTTGACTTCAATACTTGCTTTATTATTGGACTCTTCCACTATAGCTATTGTAGGTAGTGGCACGTTACGATTTGGTTGTGCTCCTAGCGTTATCACCTCATTTACCGCTTGTTTAGTTATTACTGTTTTAGATTTTGAAGTCACTGTTCCATTTGTAGTATCTAAAGAGTAAGTTGTAGTTGTTGTTTCTTCTCCTTTTTCACCAGGTGTGGTTACTTCACAATAATCTTCTCCTTTTGTATCATCTATCACATAACGCGTTGTATATGGTATTTCTTCTGTCACGACTGTTGGTTTTGTTCCTACAGTAATAACTGTATCTACCTTATCTTCCTCGTTTTTTATCTCGTAATAATGCGGATTTAAACGTACTACTTTGTTATCCGAATCATAATCAGCAACTACTTCATTGTCATCATAATCTATCATAGTTGATTCATCAGGATTGTCCGGATCAGCAGTGGTGTTTGTCAAGGCTACAAACTTCTTATTTGATTCTACCTTACGTTCAGCAGATACAGTATTTCTACCAAGATCCTTATCATAGATATCCTTGTCACGAAACTCCCCATTGTTATCTTCATCAATACGTTTTGGAAATTCTTTCCCATTATTATCATTATAGCTCTCTGCCCAGTCAGGGTGTGCAGGTACAGTACCATCTTCATCTAATGTTTTATCTTGATTTCTAGAATATAGCTCCCCTAGCATCTCAGTCACATTTCTTCCAGGATATTTGTCCTCAAAATAATCCCTTTTTTCGAACTTCGTCCAAATTTCTTGTTTACCAGGTGTACCTTTCTCTTCTTTACGATAACCTACATCTTTCGAATCGTCTGCCTTATATACAGTTTCAGGAGTTATAGTGACATCATATACCTTCATAGGCATATAAGGAGGCGTAGTAGCATGCACTTCATTCAATGGTATTGTTGCAGCTACTCCGACAGCAATCATAGTACCAATCACACATGGTCCAAAATATTTTCCAATTTTTCGTAAAGCGTATTTCTTGTTTTTATTTGTACGTCTTAGCATTTTATTGCCTGCTTTCTATATATATATATATATATATATATGCAAACAGCGTTTTGACACACTACTTGACACCGCCTATTATACATCAAATTTTATCTATTTTCAAATAATTTCTTCATTAACTGATAAGATTTTTAACTAGATGATTCTACTAGACTTTTACAACTTGAACCTCGTCTTTACCCAGTAAAATCAAGTATTTCTCAATATTTTCAATCGAATAGGCTCGAGATAAAGCCTCTCCGTATAGGGCTAACTGACCACGATAGCGGTCTATGAGTTGACTTGGATCATCATAGCGATCTGTCTTATAGTCGAACAGAACAATTTTGTCTTCGTAAAGTAGATAGCCATCAAGGATACCACGGACAACGAAGTCTTCCTGACTCTTGTGGTCTCTTTTGAGCATGGAGAAAGGTTGCTCACGGTAGAGATGGTTGGTATGAGCGAGAATTTCCTGACCGAGTGCTGTGTCAAAGAATGCAAGAATTTTAGCAAGATTGATCTTGTCCCTAACAGCTGGGCTGGTTTGAACTTGTTTGAGAGTTTCTGTCAGGCTAGCAAGGGTTGGTTTCTGGCTGAGGTCAATTCTCTGCATGAGTTCGTGGGTGGCACTACCAATCTCAGCTCCAGTTACCTTTTCTTTGCTTGAAAAATCTGGCAAATCAAAACTAATTTTCTTGTCTACTGACTGGCCTTGACCTGCAATCTCAACACCCTCCATATCCATAACTGGTTCGTAGAATTTCTTGATTTGACTTGGGGTTTGAACACTTGGAAGTTCAATGGCTGCGCGGTGAAGTGTATTATAAACTTCCACCTCTTTCAGCATTTCAAGAGCTTCTTTAATGGTTTCTGACTGACGATTGTCTGTTTGGGAGCTAGCTTGGAGATTACTCTTGGTTTCCAACTGACCAATAGCTTCTTTAGTCAGCTGATCTTCGCCAATAAAATGATAACTAAAGTTGAGATGATCCTTGGCAAATACCTTGCTGATAGCCCAAATCCAATCTTGGAAATTCCGTGCTTGCAGTCTAGTATTGCTATTTAGTTTCCCATTTTTGGCTGCTGGGTATTCCTTGGATTCCAACTTTTCACGAGAACCTTTACCGACAAGATAGAGCTTTTTCTCAGCCCGTGTCATAGCAACATACAGTAGACGCATTTGCTCAGAATAGCTTGCCAGCTGTAATTCTTCTTCGTTCTGTCTATAGGTCAGACTAGGAATGGAGAGTTTGATGGTTTTAGGATAGTGATCTTCCACTGCTCCTGTCTCCATTTTGGCAATATATTTGACACCAATCCCATTTTTACGGCTGAGAATGACCTCTGACATAGAGTCTTGCTTGTTGAAATCTTGATCCATATTGAGGATGAAGACGTAAGGAAACTCCAGCCCTTTACTCTTGTGGATGGTCATAAGCTCTACTGCATCTTTTGGCGGTGCGACGGCCACGCTTGCAAGATCGTGCTGGGCTTCTAAAACTTGGTTAATCATACGAATAAAACGCGACAAACCTTTGAAATTGCTCTTTTCAAACTGGTCAGCTCGCAGTGCTAGGGCATAGAGATTGGCTTGTCTAGCAGGACCATTGGGCAAAGCCCCAACATAGTCATAATAAAAACGGTCGTTGTAAATCCTCCAAATCAAGTCATAGAGGGAGTGGGTTTTGGCATACAAGCGCCAAGAAGCTAGTATATCCATGAATTGCTCTAGTTTTTCAGCTAGAGCTGTGTGAATCAAGCCTTTTTGACTACTTGCCAGTTTTTGAGTATTGACCAGTTTCTCATAGAGATTCTCTTGAATTTTATCATCTGCTTTCTGAAGGGACAAACGTGCTAACTCGTCTTCGTCAAATCCAAACATTGAAGACTTCATAAGGGCAACCAAGGCGTAATCTTGCAGGGGATTGTGAATGACACGAAGGGTGTCTAGCATGACTTGCACTTCTAGGGATTGGAGATAATTGTTTTGCTCTCCGTCAGTTTTGACAGGGATCCCATACTCAGACAGGGCGAGGAGAATCTGGTCATTACGACTGCGACTGGAGGTTAGAAGGGCAATTTCCTTAAAGGTAACACCTTTTTCCTGATGAAGTTTAAGGATTTCCTTGATAACTAAGCGCATTTCACCTGTTAGTTTCGTTTCTGCCTGCCCCTCTTCTTCCTCACTTGTGTCGTCCTTATCGTAGATGAGAAATTCTGCCTTGTTGTCTGGATTAGGAGTCAGTTTGGTATTGGCAAAAACAAGCTGGTGCATGTTATCATAGTTGATTTCGCCGACCTCTTGGTCCATAAGGCGTTCAAAAACATCATTGGTTGCTGATAGCACTTCTGAACTACTACGGAAATTTTCTTTGAGGAGAATGAGCTTGCCCTCTTTTGGATTTTGCGCATAGCGTTGGAACTTCTCATTGAAAATCTGCGGATCTGCCTGACGGAAACGGTAGATAGACTGCTTGATATCTCCCACCATAAAGCGATTGTGGCCATTAGACAGCAATTCCAACATCCGTTCTTGAATGTGGTTGGTATCCTGATACTCATCGACCATGACTTCATGGAAGCGCTCCTGATAAGCCTCACGGACTTGCGGGAATTTCTCTAAAATCTCAATGGTGTAATGGCTAATATCAGCGAATTCAAAGGTATTTTCCTGACGTTTACGCTGACGATAAGCTTCTACAAAATCACTCATGAAGGCTTGGAAGGTTTTAGCTAGTTCCCATGTGTCTTCATGATAACGTTCTTGATAGTCGAGAATCGTTATCTGATCTGCTAGTTGTCCTAGTTTAGCAAACTGGGTCTTTCTCTCTTCGTTGTAGGCATCAGCCAGGGGCTTCAAATCAGCCTTACGACTGGCATTAGTCAGAGCACGACCGTTTTTCTCCTTAGAGATGGAGACAACACGCGCAAGCACTGCCTGATAAATCTGACTATCGGACTCTTGATTTAAGGAGCCAATTTCATCCAGAATCAGCTGGACATTTTCTAAATAAGCAGCCTTTGCAAATTCCTTGGCATCATTATCCATATGATAACGGAAAAAGCTTTCCAAATCCCAGAGAGCTTGCTGGATTTGCTCAGTTAGTTTTCCTTTTTCACTGGTAAAATCAGCCTCTTCAAAACCTTTGAGGAAAGAGTCACTCAGCCACTTTTGAGGGTTGCTGGTGGATTGGAGGAAGTCATAAATTTTATAGACTTGCTGGCGCAGCCCCCGTTCGTCCTTGCCACGCCCTGCAAAATTTTTCAGCAAATGACTAAAGGTCCCTTTCTGTTTGCCTTGGTAATGGGCTTCAAATACCTCATGAAAGACTTCATTTTTTAGAAGGAGTTGCTCGCTTTGGTTTTGTAAAATACGGAAATTAGGTGCAATATCAATCAGATAGCCATGTTTACCAAGGAATTTTTGTGTGAAAGAGTCCATGGTTCCGATGGCAGCGTTGGGTAGGTCTGCCAACTGGCGACCCAAGTGTTGTTTGAGGTCGACATCGCTGCTTTCTTGGATTTGTTGGCTGATTTTTTTCTCCAAACGTTCTTTAAGTTCAGTCGCAGCCTTAACAGTAAAGGTTGAGATAAAGAGTTGAGAAATTTCGACACCACGCGCCAATTGTTCTAGAATGCGCTCTGCCATGACAAAGGTTTTACCAGAACCAGCCGACGCTGAAACCAGGATATTTTGACCAGAAGTGTAGATGGCTTCGATTTGTTCGGCAGTTTTCTTTTGTTCCTTACTCGAATGCGCTTCTGCTTCTTGCAGTTTTTGAATCTCCTCCTCAGTTAAAAAGGGAATAGGCTTCATCGATTCAACTCCTCTCTTATTTTTTCAAACCAAGCTTGCTTGAGTTTTTCTCCAACCAGACGCTTGCCATCAGTTAAGTCCAACTTTTCTAGAAAACGGGCTTGGCCCAAGTGGTAATTGGCTTCAAATCCTGTGATGGCTTGATGTTGTTGAACATACGGTGCAATACTTCTGCCATTTTCGGTATAAGGGTTAATGGCGAACTGGCCTGCTAAAATCTTCTCAGCAGCTTTCTTGTAAAGACAGGCATTGTAGTCCAGTAGGAGCTGGAATTCCTCATCCGTCAGCTGATTAGCCTTGTTTTTGTTATAAAATTCGCCCAAATGACTGCTTTCTTTTTCTAAAAAGAGGCCTTGGTATTTCATTGACTTGCTGGCTTCTACTACTGCACCTGCTAGATTTTTAACGGCCATCAGAGATTGGACGGGCTCAGCCATTTCCAAGTACATAGCACCAAAAAAGTTGTTCTCTCCTTCTCTTTTTAAGGCAGCTAGATAGGTTGGCAACTGGGAATTGAGTCCATTAAAGAAATGAGGAAACTGGAACTGAGTTAGACTAGACTTGTAGTCTACCACTCCTATCGCCCCATCAGCTTTCAAACGGTCAATACGGTCAACCTTACCTCGTACAAAGACACTGCGACCATTGTCCAATTGAATAAAAGCTTGGTCTTTGCCGCCAAAATTTGCTTCCTCTTTAATAGTCTCGATTGATGGATTGTGTCGGAGAATATGCCCAGTCGTCCGTGCAACATCAAGCAGAACTTCCTTGGTAAACTGGGCTTCCAAACTTTCCTGATAAATTGCTTCAAATTCGCGTTCTTGACTGGTTTCTTTAATAGCTTGTTCTAAACGTTGGTCAAAGGAATCTTCGTCAGGAAACTGCAAGGCACGTTCAAAAATGCGGTGTAAGAAATTTCCGTGACTGCGGGCATCAGGACGCAAACGTAATTCCTCCTGTAAGCCTAAGACATAACGTAGGAAATAACTGTATTCATTGCGGTAAAACTCCGTCAAACCGGAGGTAGACAGGTAAAACTCCTGATCAGTTGGATAGAGAGCTTGCAAGGTGTCCTTGGTCAAGGGCTTACTGCTTGGACTGGTTGGGAGGGCAGGATTTTCCAGACCTTGCTGGTCTAGTTTTTTACCCATGACACGCGCCAGAACCTTAATAAATGTCAAATCTTGCCCAGTCTCACTCATCTCATCCTGCTGGTGATAGACAACTAGGCTAGATAAAAGACTGTGATATGAGCCCATATCCTCCTTAGACAGCCCTTTGTGATTCATCCTCTTCTCTCTCCGACTAAATCCAAAATGGACCAGCTCTTGAAGATAAGCTGATTCCTTGCTTTCACTTTCGTTAAAAAGGCTTGGAGCCGACAAAACCAACTGCTTACGAGCAGAATTGACCAAGGAAAGCATAGTGTAGCGATTTTTCTTGAGGTTTTCACTGCTGGCAATCAGCAATTGTGCCCCTTCCTCTGTCGCTTGGTTTAGGTTTTGCCTTTCTTCATCTGTCAGAAGACTGGTATTTTGCGCTATTTTTGGTAAATTGTCCTGAGTCAGCCCAATGGCATAGACAAAGTCAGCCGTTAAGGGCGCAATCAAATCATAGCTCTGCACCAGAACGGTGTCCACTGTTGCTGGAATGGTGCGATACTGAGATAGACTCATCCCAGAATGAAGCAAGGCTAGGAAGTCCTCTAGATTAACTTGCGAACCAGCAAAAACGGTCGCAAATTGTTCTAAAACATGGCAGAATGCCTTCCAAACTTCGGCCTGTCTTTCCTGCTCTAGGGCTTTCATGGTAGCTGTTAAATCTTGTAACTGCTTGGTCACAGCTCCTTCTTTTAGAAAGACATTCCATTTTTGTAGGAGGTTTTCAGCCTTTTGTTTTCGACTGGCAAATAGGGTCTCAAGAGGTGTTAAAATACGCAGACGAAGAGCATTTAAACGCTCTAAATCAAATTTTCTGTGATGGGACTTGGTGAAGGCTTGCTGAAAGGATGGCAAGCCATTGATACCAAGATAGCGGATATATTGCTCAAAAGCATCAATATCAGCCTGACTAAGGTCGGTATATAGACCTGTTCTAAGAAGGTTTATCAAATCCTCCTGACGGAAACGATAGCGTTTTAAAGCTAAAATAGACTCGACAAACTGAGTTAAAGGGTGGTGCGCCATGGATTCGCTTCTACCAAGATAGAAAGGAATCTGATACTGGTCAAAAATAGTTTTAAGAGATAACTGGTAAGAAGCTACATCCCCCAAGAGAATACGAAAATGCTTGTAACTCAGGTCTGAGTTCTCATGCACTTTCTGACGGATGCTACGGGCTACCAATTCCAACTCTTCTTTTTGCGTCAAACAAGACCAGATTTGTAAGTTTTCACGGTCTTTCTCATCGACATCCAATGTTAATTCTGAAAAATCATAAGAAGACTCTAGCAAACGAGAGGCCTTGTCAAAACTATCCATCTTCTCATGAGTTTGAGAACAGTCCAGAGCAGGTGTTTGGTATTTAGAGGCTAGATGATGGAGAAACTCCACACTGGCTTGGTAGAGATTGCCCTCGCTAAAAGGACTAGTATAAGCTTTCTTACTAGCATAAGCCCCAATGACAACCTCAACACCCTTGCCATGAAGTAAGTCCACAATTCGTTCTTCTTCGGCAGAAAAACGGGTAAATCCATCAATAACCAAGGCGATTTGAGTAAAATTACTGCTAACTTTGTCATTCTCAATAGCCTCAATCAAATGGGATAACTGACTTCCCTGAGCCAACTGCCCTTGGTTAAGATAGGCCGTTACTTTCTCAAAAATCAATAGTAAATCGGTCCTCTTATCCTCATCCGTCAAACTCTCCAAGTCCAAAAAACTCATCTGAGCAATCATCATCTCGTGATAAAGATCAATCAACTGCTGGATAAATTGAGGATCCTGCTTGATAGCTCCATAAACACGTAAATCCTTGGGATCAAGTTCGGCAAGACACTTATAAAAAGCCATCCCAAGACCAATATCATCAAGACTGGTCTTGGCAGGCAAATCATTCAAAATCAGGTAACGAGCCATTTGAGCAAAGCGCGTGACGGTAATCGCAAAAGAAGCCTGCTGGGACAAGCATTCCAGCACGGCGCGTTCCTTTTCAAAAGAAAGAGAGTTGGGGGCGATGTAGAAGACTCGCTTGCCAGCAGCAACTAGCTCCTCCGCCTCTCTGGTTAGAATTTCTGTCAAAGAAGTCCGAATATCAGTATAAAGTAATTTCATCTCTGCCTCGTTGGAATTTTTCATTACCTTTTATTATACCATGATTAACCCGAAGATTCCTCCTGAATCATTTACGCTGTGCCCTTTTTTGGGGCAAAAATAGCGATATCATGAATTTTGAAAATAAAAATCTGTTTCAGAAACCAAAAAAATATCTCATAAAGTAAATTTCCTTTTCATTTTAAGGTGTAATGATTCAATGACAGCCTCAGTTCCTAAAAAAGGGTAGACTATCCCCCTTGAAATTTCGTCATTTTAAAAAAATGGGATAACTATTTAAGCAACCCAACTGTTCAAATGCTTTGTTTCTTGTTTTTGTACTTTTGAATAAGCAAATCCCAATGTGCATAAACAAGCCATTGTGACATATAAAGTTACTTTTTCTAATCCTCTTATCGTATGATTCTCAAACATAAAGTCTCTCAAATTTATGTGATTATTGGGATACTTTTGGAAAGATTCGAATATCTTCTGAACGATTTATTCTAAAAATGCGATTATCATTATATTTTGGATGAAATCCATAACGCAATGAATCTGTCCCTTTGTACACTAATAATATTAATTGAAAATCTTCTGTTCGATAAAATACTTCTTCATCTTGATTATAATAGAGTGGGTAGTCTTTATATTGACGACTATCTTCTTCTCCCCACATATGTCTTGGTGGAATTACTGCAATCATTCCTTTTTCTTCGATGAATTTTCTAAGATTGACACTATCATAGCCTTTATCTGCCATCACTGCTTTTGTATTCCTTAATAGGATTTCTGATTCTGTAAGAATTTCTTCAGCGACTTCACGTTCTCCTTTACTTGCTGGAGTCACTTTAAAAGCTATCGGTAGTTCATAATTTACATCTGCTAATAAATGAAATCAGAAACCAAAATAATACTTCGTAGTTTTAGTTCCGTTATTTGAATACTAATTTTTTGAGGTCGTATCAGCCTGCGTTTCTCTTCTGCCATCTGGTTCTTTAGTCGATACTTTATTGGCGTAACTTTGAATAATTTTCCCGTCAACGGCTACTTCTTTTCCAAAATCCGGTAACTCTTCTTGTACTTTCTTTTCCAAAATCAGCATCATCTCTGTCAAGTCTTCTTGATGTTCCTTTAATTTTTTTATAAAACGAGACATCGCAGCAGAACTTGGTACTATACAAACATGATTATTAGTATGATTCATAGAAATATAGTGAGATTTAAGTCCACATAATTGTCTTAATTGGCTATTCTATGACATTCACGTAATAAACTTTCAATCGTTGTATGTTGGAAAACATTTTTTGCAAGAAGTAATCGCCATCACAAAATCCTCATTTTACGGGATTTTATGGTGGCGATTTTTATTTTTATACTATCTATAAAGTATTGATTTCATTGGCTTTATTTAACTACGAAAATAATTCTCAAGATATCTCTGTTGTTTGGAAGATTATTTTGCTCAAAAAAGCAGACGAAGAACAAAGAAGACTTCCTATAGTAGTATTCTCAGGCATGAGACCGCAGGGCTGCTGCCGTCCAAATACTACTATGTTAGGAAGTCATTCGAAAATATAAATTTGAGAAATTTGAATCCTAAACAAAATTTGTCAACAACCTAAAAGATTAGAAAACCTAATTCTCATATTCTTCTTTCTTCCGTGTAACAAGCCCAATTCCACTCAAAGCTGCTAAAACTCCAAGTACTGTAAGTCCAGCATTAGTTTCTGTACCAGTATTTGGTAATTCTGGTTTACACGGCTCTTCAGTTTTATTCGGTTTTTCTGGCTCGGGTTGTGGTTCTACCGGATTTGGTTGTGGTTCTACCGGATTTGGTTGTGGTTCTACCGGATTTGGTTGTGGATTAGGAATTACAGGCGTAGGTGGAGTCGGTATTTTTCCTGGAATAAACGGTTTTTGTATTTTTTCATATAAATGAATTGTAATTCCATCAATTGTTGCGGTTTTAACAAATCTATAACCATTAAACTCCAATGCTGCTTTTTTACCCACTTCGTACGGTTTCAATTCATTCCCTTCAGTATCACGCCAAATCGTTATTTTTAATACAACACTTTCTTCGACATTTTCAGTATAGAAGTAATTTACAACTACCCCTCCTTTTACAACTTTACCTTTGCTATTTTCTGGATTAGCTTTCAAAGTATAAGTATATGTTCTTGTGGTAATTGTTAGTTCAGTTTCTTCGATTACTTTTTTTGAAGAAATCTTTTTTGCTTTAGTTTCATAATCTGTAAACACTCTTTTATTTTCTTGAGTATCACTTTCGGCTAATTTTTCTTCTGTTCCATCTTTGTAGTAATTCGCTACTACATTCGCATAAATTATTGGTTTTTTAACTATAATCGTATAAATTTGACTTATATTATCCTCTACATCACTGACATTATCGGCTACTCGAGTTTTTCCATTGCCAAAATCACTTGAAACAATATCATACCCGATTTTTTTCAACTCTGCTATCTTTTCATTGACAGCTTCTGCAGGGAAATCTTTTCCAACAAGGGATTCCAAAATAAAGTCATTTTGATTTTCAACAGGAATTAGATTATTGTTGTCATCTCTTTCTAACACTTGAACTTTAGCTCGAGCAACTTCATCATACAGATAAGTAACAGTTGTATTTACAGAAGATAATACTCCGGAAGGACGATTAGATGTTTCTGTAACACCACCTCTATGAGTTGTACTCAAACGATAAGTAACTCCGTCTTTTTTTATGGTTCTTAGATACTCACTCGTTGAATCATAGTACAAACCGATTTTATTACTAATTTCTAATAAGTCTTCTGGTTTATCTTTACCTTTGATTAAGTGTTTTTTATTGTATTTTCCAGCTACTTTTCCATCTTTATCTAGTCTTGCAAGGTATTCTTCATGAATTGTTTTTTCTTCTTCCTTGTTTGTTTCAGGGTTCAATACTTTTTCAACTCTATCTTCTTTTACAAGTTTATAAAGTTTTAATTCTTGGATTTTCTCACCTTTTTCATCACTAGCAAAAATATCACCATTTTCGTCAACCACATAAGTTTTGATTGTTTTTCCATTATGATCAACTTTATAAGCCTTAACGATTTTATTCTCAACAATTTCAAGGACATTTCCATTTTCAAATACTTTATGTGTTTTTACTAATTGATCATTTTTATCTGTTTCAGATAAATTTCCTTCCTCATTAACCCTAATAAAGTTTCCAGATTTAGCTAATGTTGCACTCTCTTTTAACGCTTTTCCATTATTATCCTTATATTTAACTGTAATATTTCCTTTAAATAAAAGTTTTAATTGATGGGTTCTTGTAGTTGCGTCAATTTGATTGTGGATTTTATTTAAGCCTTTTTCGACTTCTTTGAAAGATTCATCAATATCTTGAATTTTTTCCTTTTCAAGTTGAATTTTGGATTTTGTAGATTCTAATTCATTTTTTAATGATTGAACTTCTTCTTTTATTTTTTTAGCGTCATCCTCTAATTTCTTAGCTTCATCTTTAAAAGGTTTGGCTTCATCCTCTAATTTTTTTGCTTCATCTTCAAGTTTTTTAGCCTCATCTTCTAATTTTTTTAATTCATCTTGGCTTAGTTTATCTTTATCTTTTAATTTGTCTGCTACTGATTTTTGTTTTTCTTCAAGTTCTTTTTGTTTATCTTCAATTGGTTTTAGTTTTTCAGCAACTTCTTTTTGTTTATCTTCGAAAGGTTTTATTTTATCTCCTAGCTCGTTTTGTTTATCCTCTAATTCTTTTTGTTTGCTTTCAAGAGGCTTCAATTTATCTTCGAGCGGAGGTATATTTTTTTCCAATTCAGTAACTAATTTTTGTTTTTCAGCTCGTTTTTCATCAACTTTTTCTTTTTCTTCTTTAATGGTTTGATCAAGAATACGATGAGATAAAGCTTGAGCTGCTTTTAAGGTGTCTTGGACAATCGAAAAGTTTGCTAAAACTGGTAGGTTATATTGTATACGTGGACTTTGGGGATTTATCCCAACTCGTTTATTATTACCTGAAAATATTTGGATCTTATAAGCAACGATATCTTTTTCTAAGTGAATATCTCCTGTTGAGAAGTATCCACCTTTACCTAGTTTATCCTCATCGCCACCAATTTCCTTAGTAATTCTTTCTGATAATTTATCATCAGGTAGTACATCTGAACGTCTAACTTTTTCTTTTTCGACAAAATAGTGCGTGAATTTTGAAAGACCTTTTTCTTCCTTCGCAGCAAGTTCATTCGTCTTTATCCTATTGTACTCACTTTCTGTTAGTTCACTTGTACTAGGTTGTTCAGTTGCTTCCATGTGTGATCCAAGGATTTTTGCTTCTTTACTACCGTTTCTTGCTTCTACGTAAGTGTATGAGTTCGTGGATCCAATGGCTGATTTTAAGGCTGAGATTTCTTTTTTAAGTTTAGTTTTTTCCTCTTCATTCGTACTGCTTGCTAAGCTAGCTTCTTTTGCCTCTAACCTAGACTTAAGCTCTTCACGATGACTCCTCACTTTTTCTGGATCTGTTTGGAGTTCTAATTGATCTGTATCTCCATGATAGATAATTTTTTTCGCAGTAGGCAATACAAAATTTAATAATTTATAGACGCGGTCTGGATCTTTATACTTAGTTAATGTTGGGTTGTCTGGATATGTTTCAGCGCTAACCGCCCATACTGGAGAGTTTTTTTGAACCTCCGCATCCTTTATTGTTCTTAATTCATTATTGAGTTTATTAGCTACAGTTGCATATGAAACTGTAAAAACACTTCCCTCTTTAAATTTATTAGTTGGTTTCCCATTTTTTTCTACTTCATGCAATTCATCCTTATCTATAGGTAACTCAAATGTAACGTCTCCCTTTTTGGCAAGTTCTTGTTTAGCTTCCTCTCTCAAAGCGTCTAGTTTATTTTTATCTTTTCTTTCACCCGGATATCTTACCTTATATTTATCATCTGCAAGAGCATTGACTTTTTTATTGTATTCATCTTTCAATAAATTTTTAATTATTTTATTAATCGCTCTTAAATCCACACCTTGGCTGTAGCGTTCTTCGTTCTCTACTACTCCATCGACATGGTTGATAGTGTGGTCATAGATAGTTTCTTCTACTTCTTTTGTAGGGTCTGTTTTATCTTTTTTAATAGCCTTAACAACGATACGGTAACTTCCTTTTGTCTTGAATTCAAAATCTGAGATGTAACCTGTCACGAAGTCTAGTTTTAAAGTACTTCCATATTTACTTGAAAAAGCTTCGAAGCGTTTCTCAATGCCGTTAAATCCTTCTATATTAGGAGAATGAGCTATAAGATCATCCCTATCTTTTACAGGTAGATTAGCGAGTTTCTCCTTATTCACATTATTATTTTCTGTCTTTATTTTAAACTCAGAACCATCTTGTGCTTTATCAGTTCTATTGGCTATAGTGCGTCCTTTGGCAAGCATTAACATATACTTAAATCTGTAGTCTAAGGCTTGTTCGTGAAGGTAGATTCGGTCAAGAGCATCAGAACCGAGCATTCCACCTTGTTCTATTATTGGTTTTCCTTCAGGAGTATAACCTGTAACACGCCAACCTGTGAAATACCCCGATTCATTTTTCTTACCGATGGCGAAAGTACCTCCACCGATCGGTTTCCATCCTCCGAATTCATTGTATTTTTTTAATACTTCAGGTAAAAGACTTTCTTTTTCAAGTCTATCAAAAGCATTATGCACGACTTCTAATTCGTCTTTTGTCAGATTTTCTTTTTCCATTAATACAGGATTTAAGAGGTATTCTTTAATTTTGTCAGGATTCAACTTTAATTTATCAGCTAACTCTTGTGTTAGTCCTAAGCTTTTCAACTTATTAACCGTAAGATTTTCTTTTTCAAGTTTTTCAAAAGCTTCAATAAGTTTATTGTTTATTTTTTTATTTTCTTCTTCCTCTAAAATTAATTGTTTTACTAATTGAGGATTTAAGACAAGCTCTTTAATTTTTTCAGGAGTTAAGTTTAATTTTTGAATAAGCTCTTCTTTCATTCCCATTTTTTTTAAGATTTCAGGGTTTAAAGTTTCCTTATCAAATTTTTCAAAAACGGCATTCAACTCTTTATTTTCTTCAGGTGTCAGTTTTAACTCTTTGATCAATTCAGGATTTGCTAACAATTCTTTAATTTTTTCAGGAGTTAGATTCAATCTATTCGAAAGTTCATCTTTTAAGCCTAATTCCTTTAATTTTTCTGAAGTAAAACTTTCTTTTTCAACTTTTTCGAAAATCAAACTTAATGCTATATTTTCTTTTTCATTCAAAATATATTCTTTAATAAGTTCAGGTCTAATTGCAATTTCCTTAATTCTTTCAGGAGTTAAGTTTAATTTTTTAATCAAGCTAGGTTCGACACCTAATTGTTCTAATTTTTCAGGGGTTAAGCCCAACTTATTGATTTTTTCAAGGGTTAAACCCAATTCACGAATTTCACCTGATTTTAAACCTATTTTATCACCGATAGCATCCATATTTTTCAAGTAATTTAACTCATTATTTTGGAAATCATCTGGTAAACTATCTAACACCTTATATAAACCTTTAGCTGAGGTTCCTTCTTTTGGCTCTTTATATACTCTATTGGCATCAGCATCTTCAGTATTGGTATTTTTTTCTAGAGAAGGATTATCTTTTTCAAAAAATTCTCCCTTATGTTGACGTCTTTCTTCTTCTTCTTTTCTTTCTTTTTCTTCAATTTCTTCGTCTAATGGTTTGCCATGTTCGGTTGGTTGTTCTTCTGCTGGTGAACCTGGTGTACTTGCTGAACCTGCTGCTGGTCCATCCGCTTGAACAGTCGTCACGCCAGTTGCAAAAAATAATAGCGAAGCCACTGCCACACTAGCCACTCCCAGATGATGCTTTCTAATAGAATAGCGTAAAACTTTTTCCCCGTTTTCTTCACATTTCCTTGACTTAAAGTTCATTTTCATCCTCATTTCTTTTTTACAAATGGGTACTTATAAAAATACCCCCCCCTTAAATATTTTAGTATTTAAAGGAAGGTTCAATTTTTAAGCCTAAAATTGTAATTTTCATCATCTCTTAAAAAACAATTAATATTGCCTTACTAGTATACACCTTTTCCTAAAAAATGTCATGTGAAACTATAATTTTCATAGTAAATTACAGCTATTTTTATAATTCCCCTCACAAGCTACCATCGTAAACGTTTCTCAACTTTTACAAATGGGTTAGTACAGCTACGAGACTGGCTAGAATACTATTCTTGCTTTGATGTCTGTATGGAATCTACCGATAAATATTGGATTCCTGTCTTCAATATCCTCGAAAAATCCTGCAAGATTTGCTTGGCTCACCCCAAGTATGTCAAGGCTATCAGAGGAAAGAAGACCGACAAGAAAGATGCCCAGTGGATAGCCGACCTCTTCAAGCATGATTTAGTTGCTTCTAGCTTTATCCCACCTCTTAAAATTAGACAGCTTCGAGACCTGTTTCGCTATCGCATGAAATTAACACAACTTCAAGTCAGCGAGAAAAATCGTTACCAGAACTGTCTGACTTGGTCTAATCTTCAGATTGCAAGTGTCATTTCCGACGTGTTCGGAAAAAGTGCTCAGGCTATTATTCAAAGCATCCTTGACAATCCAGAGGACAAACCAAACATTGAACAGTTGGTTCACAAGCGAATGAAGGATAAGGTGCAGGACTTGAAAATCGCTATCGAGGGGGAGGTGACACCTAAACAAGATGAGAAAATCAGAACCATCAAGGAACACTATGATGCTCTTGCCGTCTGTAAAGAAGATTTAGAAACCATGATTCGGAAACTCGGACAAGAATACCAAGAACAGGTCAAGTTAATCCAAACCGTGCCTGGTTTCAAAGAGGAACTATCTGCCCTCAGAATTATCTCTGAAATCGGAGCTGATATGACTGTCTTTAGTACTGTAGGTAAACTTTGTTCTTGGGGCGGATTAGTTCCTGCCAACAATGAAAGTGCAGGAAAGAAATTTTCTACTCGTATTTCGAAAGGTGGTCACTATCTCAAACCTTTTCTTGTTCAAATAGCTAACGCCGTGGTTAAATCAGAGAAGCACCCTGAATTACGAAATAAATATCTCAAACTCAAGAAACGACGGGGGCATCGAAAAGCTATCATCGCTATCTGTCGCAGATTATTGGTTGCCATCTACCACGTACTTTTAAAACAGGAGAGTTATAATCCAAGATTACAAGGTCTTACAGAAATAAGAAATCCTGATAAGACAATGTCTGTCCAAGATGCCGTTCGCTTCGCACAACAGCACGGATTCAACGTGCTTTAATTTTAAAATTTAGGTGTCAAGACCTCTTTTTAGTGTGCACAAAATTAGGATAAATAATAAATCAACTAATTTTTATTTTTTTCAAACTTGCACTATCTCTAAAGTATTGATTTCATTGGCTTTATTTAACTACGAAAATAATTCCTCCTCCTTTCCTCCAAAATATGCTATAATAATACCAAAAGATAAAGAAGGAAGACCTATGATTAAACTACTAGCCTTGGATATGGACGGAACCCTCCTCAATGAAGCCAAGGAAATCCCACCAGCTCATATTACTGCTATTCACCAAGCCATTGAAAAAGGTGTCAAACTGGTTCTCTGTACAGGTCGCCCGCTGTTTGGTGTCCTCCCCTACTATCAAAAACTGGGGCTAGACCTCCAGAATGAATATGTCATTGTTAACAACGGTTGTTCAACTCACCAGACAAGTGACTGGGGACTAGTTGACTGGCAAGAACTTAGTCCTGCAGACATCGAATACCTCTATGACCTAGCTGAAAAAAGTGATGTTCAGTTGACTCTTTTTGATGAGGAACACTATTTTGTCCTCGGTGGCAAGCCCAATCAAGTCATTGAAAATGATGCTAAACTAGTCTTTTCAGACCTGACTGAAATTTCCCTTGAGAAAGCGACTAGTGGCAAGTACCGTATGTTCCAAGGTATGTTTTTGGGGACAGAGAGCCAAACAGACGATTTTGAAGAGCGTTTTGCTACAGAACTCTGCCAACGATTCAGTGGAGTTCGTTCGCAGCCTGTCATTTATGAAGCTATGCCACTTGGTACGACAAAGGCTACTGCTCTTTCTCGACTAGCAGATATTTTGAAAATTGATTCCTCAGAGATTATGGCCATGGGCGATGCCAATAACGACATTGAAATGCTCCAGTTTGCCGGCCTCGGTATTGCTATGGGAAATGCTAGTGACCATGTCAAATCTCTTGCGGATGCTGTTACAGTCAGCAACGAAGAAGACGGCGTTGCGCGTGCGATTGAGAAATATATTTTATAATTAAGAAGCCCAGTTCATATCAACTGGGTTTTGATATTTAAGAATTCCTAAAACTTTAGAAACTCTTTAGAAATGCTTGAGCTTTCTTTGATTTCTATGCTTTATACTAAAATTATCAAAATAAATCAAAAGGAGAGAATCATGAAAACAGTACTTGACATTCATGGATTGTCCAAAAACTTTGCCAAACAAGCTATTCTTCAGGATCTTCATCTAACGATAAGAGAGGGAGATATTTATGGACTTATCGGGAAGAACGGAGCTGGGAAGACCACCTTGATAAAAATTATTACGCAACTACTTTTTGCGGATAAAGGAACTGTTTCCCTCTTCTCCAGCAAAACGGAAAATGAGTGGAGCAAGTCTCTATCTCGAGTAGGTTCTGTTATCGAATCACCTGTAGCTCATAATCACTTAACAGCTTATCAAAATCTGAAATATTACTGTATGATTCGGCATATTCCAAATGCTGATCAAGTCATTCGTGAAACCCTGGACTATGTAGGTTTGGCAGATACAGGTAAAAAATTCTTTCGTGATTTCTCGCTAGGAATGAAACAAAGACTTGGGATCGCCATTGCCCTTCTATCTAAACCAGACTTCCTGATTTTAGATGAACCTATCAACGGTCTCGATCCAATCGGTATCAAAGAATTTCGACTCATGATTCAACGGCTCAATCAAGAAAAAGGGATCACCATTCTCATCTCTAGCCATATCTTGTCAGAACTTTATCTCCTAGCAAATCGCTTTGGTATTTTAGATCAAGGCAAGATTATCCGTGAAATCAGCAAAGCTGAATTTGAAACACTAAGTGAGGATTACATTGTTCTTAAGACAGCTGATCAAGAGAGAGCTTGTCAAGTATTGAAAGAACAAATCCAACTCCAGTTCAAGGTTGTCAATCCTGAAAACGAAATTCATATCTTTGGTCAGGAACAAGATGTCAAACAGATTCTTAAGGAATTAACCTTGGCAGATGTTGCCATTGACGAGATTTACTATGCCCGTCAAAACCTAGAAGAATATTTCACTCAATTGGTTCAATAGGAGAAAAATCATGATACATACCATTCAAGCAGACTTTTACCGTCTTTTCCGTTCCAAAGGATTCTGGATTACAGAATTCATTCTCTTTGTACTCATGTTAATGGGGGCTGTTTTTGGGGCTACTGGCCATCTGATGGCAATCAATACAGAAGAGCCAGACATTCCAACCCATGGTTGGGACGGTGTACAAGCCCTGATCAACGCATCTAGTCAAGGTTCAAACCTCGTTTTTCTCTGCATAGTCCTAGCCTGCCTCGTTCTTGGAGTTGATTTAATCGGCAAACTCTATAAAAATAATTTAACAGTGGGTGTTTCTCGTACCGAGTTTTTCCTTGCCAAAGCCTTTGTATTGACTTGTATTGCACTCTTGCAAGTTATCATCAGCCTTGTGATTGCCTTTATTCCAGCAACTATCTTAAATGGATTTGGAACTATGCCTGATGGCTTTATCGGCAATCTACTGATAACCATTTCCCTTCAATTCCTTTGCCTCCTTGCTTGGCTTTCCATTGTTTCCTTCATCCTCTATGTTAGTCATTCTTATCTTGCAGTATTTATTGGCTATTTGGTCAGCTCTATCTTACTTTCTATGCCAATGCTCATCTTCCCAAGTATCAAAATTTTGCCATATTTATCATTGCAGTTTTTCTATGCTATGACTGCTAATAGTGAATCCATTTTCTATACCCTTATAGTTACCTTAGCTGTTATTCTAATCTTTAATCTAAGTGGACTGGCAGTTTTCAAAAAGAAAAGTCTATAATAAAACGACCTCCTCTAGCCTACAGAGGAGGTTTCTTTCGTTAAAAGTAAATGAAAACCGACAACCACTGCCCATCTGTGCTTAGTTCCATCTCTGCACTGAGAAGATGGCATAATTCCTCAGTGATATAAAGGCCTAAACCAGAGGATTCTTCCGTATCAGATAGATTTTCAGAATAAAAACGATTGCTGAGATTTTCTATTTTTTTGATGGGTTGTTTGACAAGGTTTGCAATCTCTAAGACAAGCTGTTCCTGTTCCTTTCTCAAAGATAGCCGTGCTTCTTCCTTACCATGTTTGAGGACATTTCCAAGCAAATTTTGTAAAATTCGATCCAGCAAGTCTTCATCGGTCCTCGTTTTTAAACCAGCTTCAACCTTAAAATCAAGCGTGATATTTGCAGCCTGAAAAACATCATAATAAGCCAGAGTCTTCTTGGTGATAAAAGCTGAAAGGTCCACTTCTTCCAGTTTCGGTTTGACAGCTCCTTCCATCAACCGACGGTATTCTAGGAGAGCCTCCAAACGTTTAGAAACTAAATCAAGATGCTGGGCTATTTTTTGTAAGGTTTCTGCTTGGTTTTCAGGAGACTTTATCAATTGTTGGGTGTAACCTGAAGCGATAGTCAAAGGGGTTCGAATATCATGAGCGATATTGCTGATGGCCATATCCAGAGTCTGTTTTTCCCTTTTCATCACCAACCGAGATTGTTCCACTTCTTGAAATAGATTTTCAATTTGCTGGTAGAGTTGTAAAAAATGTTTGGAAAAAATGTTGACTCCGACTCTTTTCATACTACCCGTGAGAATCTTGTCTTCAATCTGTTGACTCAAGTTTTTAAGTGCTAGATGGTAGCGAATCAATGCAATCGATAAAATAATTAAGAGTACCAGTAGGATAAAGATTATCATGTAAGTCATTGCTTGTCTCCTTTTAATCTTACCCCAACTCCCCAGATGGTTTCAATATATTCTTGATTTGGGTCAAGCTGGTTTAATTTTTTACGAAGATTACTCAAATGCGTATTGAGGGTATTATCTCCAGGTAGATAGCTATCCTCCCAGACCAATTCATAAAGTTCTTCCTTGGTAAATATTTTCTTAGGGTGTTTGAGGAGAGTTTGGAGAATCAAGCATTCTTTCTTGGCAAGGCGAATCGTTTCCTGACTATTTTTGATTTCAAAACTTTCTGCATCAAACTGGATATTTTTCAAGTTTTGTGGCAGATTTTCAGTTTTTTCTATTTCCATAGGCTGTTTTTCTATGCTTTGACGTAATTGAACAGTAACTCTGGCAAAGACTTCATCCAAATCAAAAGGTTTGACTATGTAATCATTTGCACCGTCTAAGAGGTATTGACTGATTAACTTCTTATCGCTCAAAGCCGTTAGCATAATGACTGGAGTTTGACTTTGTTCCCTGATGGCTTTTAAAACCTGATCCCCATTTTTCCCAGGAAGCATGATATCTAGCAACACGAGGTCAATCCCCCCTTGGTCAAAACGCATGATTCCTTCTGTACCAGAAAAGGCTTGAATTACCTCATGTTCCTCAGTAAGAAGTGTTCGCAAAATTTCTTGAATGTCACTATTGTCTTCAATAACCAATATCCTAGCCATAAATACCAACCTTTCTGCAACTATTATAGCATGTTTTATTGATAAAGCTTAAACAGAAAAGCTTTTTCCTCTTTTTCATTAAAATCGTGCAACTTTTTTCAGATACTTTTAAAAGATTGATTTCCTTATATTTTTCCTTTATACTGGATAAAAAGGAGAATAGTATGTCAGAAACAAATCACGAAATCGATTCAAATTTTGCAGGTCGTTTAAATATCCTGCGTGCGGGTGTTCTTGGTGCTAATGATGGAATTATTTCCATTGCTGGTGTGGTTATCGGGGTTGCCAGTGCTACGAGTAATATCTGGATTATCTTTTTATCAGGATTTGCAGCTATTTTGGCAGGTGCCTTTTCAATGGCTGGTGGAGAATATGTATCCGTTTCAACTCAAAAAGATACCGAGGAAGCGGCCGTTGCGCGTGAGAAACTCTTGCTAGACCAAGATATGGAACTAGCTAAAAAGTCCCTCGATGCTGCCTATATCCAAAATGGAGAATGTGAAACATCAGCCCAACTTCTCACCAACAAAGCCTTTTTAAATAATCCGCTTAAGGCTTTGGTAGAGGAAAAATATGGGATAGAGTATGAAGAGTTTACCAATCCTTGGCACGCTGCCATTTCTAGTTTTGTTGCCTTTTTCCTTGGAAGTTTGCCTCCAATGCTTTCAGTAACCATTTTCCCAAGTGAATACCGCATCCCTGCTACTGTCCTTATCGTCGGTGTGGCCCTTCTTCTCACTGGTTACACTAGTGCCAAACTTGGAAAAGCACCTACCAAAACAGCTATGATTCGGAACCTTTCTATTGGTCTCTTAACTATGGGAGTTACCTTTCTGCTAGGACAACTTTTCAGCATTTAATACTCTTCGAAAATCTCTTCAAACCACGTCAGCTTCGCCTTGCCGTAGATATGTTACTGACTTCGTCAGTTCTATCTGCAACCTCAAAACGGTGTTTTGAGCTGACTTCGTCAGTCTTATCTACAACCTCAAAACGGTGTTTTGAGCTGACTTCGTCAGTTTTATCTACAACCTCAAAACAGTGTTTTGAGCAACCTGCGGCTAGCTTCCTAGTTTGCTTTTTGATTTTCATTGAGTATAAAATACAAGAAATACCTCGATTTTGAAGTCGAGGTATCTTTTTTTACATTTGCACAATCTTGCGATAACTTCTTGAAGTAACCATGAAAATCAGCACATAGGCGATGAGGAAGATAGCGCAGATAGACAAGGTCACAATCAACATCATAGTCGTATCCAGTACACCAATCACTTTTAAAATCAGACTAAGCATATGGTAGGCAAAGGCTAGATGTAGGAAGGCAAAGAGCAAAGGAAGGAAGAAAACAGTTAAAACCTGTTTGTTAATGGTTTGCTTGATTTGCTTTTGATCTAAACCAACTTTCTGCAAGATAATAAAGCGCTCACGGTCTTCATAGCCTTCAGAAATTTGCTTGTAGTAGATGACCAGAACAGTTCCGACCATAAAGATAATGGATAGGAAAATACCGATAAAGAAGACACCACCAAAGAGGGCACTCATCTGAGTACTAGCATCTGATAAATTACTACCATAAACATAGCTACCTTCCGTGTTTAATTGAGCATTAAATTGATCGAGGTATTTATCATACTCCTCAGCGACCTTGAGTTGTTCTTCTTCACTGGCATTTACATTCATACCACCGTAAAACTGATTATAGATAGCCGAATCTGGGAATTGATCCAAAAAGGCTTGTAAATCAGGTACAACAAGATAATTGTAATCAGCAGTCAAAATATTAAACTGATTTGGAACGTGGTTCACAATGAAATCTTTATTAAATTCTTCTTTGACAGAAAATTGATGATCATTCAGAATTAGAGTTTTCTGTTCTTTAACTCCCTCATTCTTGGCAAAGAGTCCGACCTCATTTCCTGATAGAGACAGTTTTTGACCAGTCATATTTTCATAATCTTTTTGGTCAAATACCATGAAAACTGTTGTGGGTTGGACACGATTTTGTCCTTTTTCAAAAAGGGTTAACTTATTTCCTTCTTGGTTCGCAACACCGAAGTAAGTGTAACGAAACACTTCTTTTTCTTTAATCTTATAACCTTTGTCACTTGCAAACTGGCTCAAGAGTTTATCCAAGTCTTCTTTTTCAACATTTTGCCCTGAAACTCCAAAATCATGAGGATTTAGAACTTTTTTAAAGCTTTCTGCGGAATTGAAAATGCTTGTCGCTGCTGACATGGTTACCAAAACCATTGTTGACAAGATAGCGATGGTTGCTAGTCCAACTGCATTTTTCTTCATACGGAAAATCAAGTTGGAAACAGAGATGAGGTTATTAGGTTGGTAATAGTATTTCTTGTTTTTCTTTAAGATTTGGAGGAAAACGGTAATCCCTGCATTGAACAAGAGATAGGTACCAAAGATAACCAGTAAAACAGCTAGGAAGAAGGTTGTTAGGGCTGTAAGAGGATCTTTTACCGTAAGGGCAAGATAATAGCCAATCCCTAAACTAATGGAACCAAGAATCGTTTGGAGAGGTAGGAAACGACCTTTTTTCTCACCACTAGCTTTCTCACGAGAGAGCTGAAGGGCATTCATACGGGCGATTCGAAGGGCATTCAGGAACATGAGGCCTAGGAAAATCAATCCAAAGACAACAAGTACTGCAATGACAACTTTCATCTGGAAGGTAGCGACCAGCTCAACCTTCAATTTCATCAGTTTGAGCAAGAAAGCGAAAATTAACTTGTCAAACAAGGCTCCAATACCGATACCCGCTCCAACAGTTAGAATCCCAAATACCACTAACTCCTTAAAGGTCATACTAATCAGATGGCGCTTCTCCAAGCCCAACATGCCATAAATTCCCAGTTCCTTGGAACGGTTTTTCATAACAAAACTATTGGCATAGAGGACGATAATGGCTGACGCAAGGGTGACGACAAACATACCAAATCCTAGAGTAGCTTGAATGGTGTTTCCTCCACGGATTTCAGCAATCTTGGGATTGAAAGTTAGAGAGTAAAAGAGATAGGTGACAGTGACTGCCAAAAGAACAGCCAGCGCAAAAGGATAGTAGAGTTTGCGGTTTTTAATCAAGTTCGATACCGCTAACTTATTGGTTAATCGAAACATACTAATTCACCTCGCTTGCCATGACAGTCAAGGTATCAGAGATTTCTTGGAACATCTGACGATCTGTCTTCTCTCCACGGTAGATTTGGTTGTAAAGAATGCCGTCTTTGATAAAGAGTACACGTTTAGCTCTGCTAGCTGCTGCTGTTGAGTGAGTTACCATAAGAATGGTTTGGCCACGCTCATTGATTTCATCAAAAACATCAAGTAAGGCTGCAGATGACTTGGAGTCAAGAGCTCCTGTCGGTTCGTCCGCAAGGAGAATTTCAGGTTCTGTGATGATGGCGCGGGCTACTGCTACACGCTGTTTCTGCCCACCTGAAATCTCGTAAGGGTACTTCTCTTGCAATTGGTTGATGCCTAGATTCTCAGCTGTCACCACCAATTTCTTCATCATCTCCGTAATGGGTCTTCTTGACAAGACAAGAGGAAGCAAGATATTGTCCTTAACAGACAGAGTATCTAGCAAGTTAAAGTCTTGGAAGACAAAGCCCAGCTTTTCACGACGGAAGCTAGAAGCCTGTGAATTTTTAATGGTTGCGGTGTCAGTTCCATTCAAGTAAACCTGCCCACGACTTGGTTTATCCAGCATAGCTAGGATATTGAGAAGAGTTGATTTACCAGAACCAGACTCACCCATGATGGCAACGTAGTCACCTTTTTCCACGGTAAAGTGAATATCCTTGAGGGCCTCTACTTGGTTGCCCTGAAAACGAGTTTTATAAATTTTTTGAACGTGTTTTACATCTAAAAGTGTCATGAGAATCTCCTTTCTTAATATCCCATCAAATGAAATGTCGCTTGCATCATAGCGCATCCCAGTTGAACGCGCTCGATATCTTTGTGGCTTGGTTTTCTTGTTTTCTTATGTAAGATTTGTTTCATGATGTTACTCCTTTGTTCTTTATGAGTCTAGTTTACATCAAAAAAAGACCTCTTGCCATAACCTAACCTTACAAAAGAGACTTTAATCTTACATTTTTGTAAGATTGGGGGGAAATGTAGGAAAAATTACTTAGAAAATGTTTTGATTTCCTATTTTTAAAATTGTAAAATATAAGTGTGAAAAGGCTTACTTTGGAAAGGAGGAAGCGGGAACTATCATTTGAGTAAGCTTACCTAGATAACATACCATTAAATTCAACACTTTCAAATCGAACTACCTATAAGGAAAGAAGGTGCGCCTTAATGAAACACAAAGAACATATACTCATCGGACTTCTCTATCTCCTCTCTCCATTCATCGGTCAACTCTTAGTTGAAAAAACATACTTTATCGGTACAGAATTTACAGCTACTGCTTATGCTATTTGCTGGCTATCAGTTGTTATCAGCATCCACCATTTTTCAAAAAATGTATTGTCTCAGCATGAAAAATCAGATTAGAAATCTAAGTTCAAAAAGATGCTTTTAGTTTGTGGATGAAGCTGGCAAAATATTATTAAAAGTAAAAAAGCTTTAAATCAAGCAGTTTAGACTATTGATTTAAAGCTTTTTTGCTTATTCCAAATCTTTTGTATAAGGCTATTAGCTATGTACAGAAAAATCCTATTTCCATAAATATGTAAGTAGCTATCTCCTTATTAACTAAGTACCTCACCAAAACCAACCTTCATTATCGTCAATAGCTTGGGCTTCTTTGCGTTTGCGTGGGCCTGTTCCGTACATTTCTGCTTCGATTTCTTCCTTGGTTGGCATGATAGAAGCTAGGATGATATAGATAATCACGCCAAGTCCAAAGTTTGCAACTGTAAAAATGGCAAACAAGAAACGAACAAGGGTAACATCAAAGTTCCACTTGTCTGACAAACCTGCCAAAACTCCTGAAATCATGCGATTTCGTCTCATTTTATAAAATTTACTGTTCATGATATTTCCTCTTTCTGCTAGGTTAGACATAGTATATCACGGGTAGGCTCGGCTTTCATCAGTCCTCAGGCTGATTTATCAGAAGCAATTTACCTCGACAAAGTCCACAGCGATAGCGTTTAGTATCAATCCTTCTCTTGCGCTGATACCTTTGCTGGCAGGATTGGCAACGATAGAGCTTGATTGACTTGGAGTTGCTATTGGACAAGGATGGCACAAAGCGTAATCCATCCACTGCTTTCAAAAGTTCCTTAAAATCCCGATCCTTGTGTTGATAGCCCTTCCCTTGAAAATAGAGGTGATAATGACAGAGTTCATGTCGGACAATTTTCCTAAAAACATCCAGACCCAGTTCCTGATAAACCTTGGGATTAAAATCCAAGTGCCCATCTTTTGGGAAAAATCGCCCACCTGTCGAACGTAGACGCCTATTCCACTGGACATGATGGATAAAAGGTCTCCCGAAGTCTTCTAGCGAAACTTGCTTGACGTAATCAGTTAGATTCATCTGGAGCGAGGAGCGACAGATTGACTTTTTCACGTTCAGTATCAATTTTCTTGACCCAAACGGTCACCAAATCACCAACGGACACCACTTGGCTTGGGTGTTTGATAAATTTGCGACTCATATGGGAAATATGAATCAAGCCGTCCTCATGAATACCGATATCAACGAAGGCACCGAAATCAACGACGTTACGCACCACTCCTTCTAGCTTCTGACCAACCACTAAGTCTTTGATATCTAGGACATCTTGGCGAAGCACAGGTGCGTCAAAGGAATCACGGAAATCTCGACCTGGTTTGAGAAGATCTGCAATGATATCTTTAAGAGTTTCTGGACCAAGGTCTAACTCTTGCGCCATTTTCTTGACTGAAAGCGACTTGAGTTTGCCTTGGGCTTGTTCGTTTAGGTCTTTAATATCTAAACGTTTGAAGAGCTCCTTAACTGCAGCATAGTTTTCTGGGTGAACTCCTGTATTGTCAAGGATATTACTACTTTCAGGGATACGAAGGAAACCAGCTGCCTGCTCAAAGACCTTGGCTCCCAGACGGGGAACTTTCTTGATTTGGGCGCGTGAAGTGATTTTTCCTTCTTCCTCACGGTATTTGACAATATTTTCAGAGATAGTTTTATTGAGTCCAGCAACGTGGGAAAGAAGAGCTGGACTGGCCGTATTGATATTGACACCGACTTGGTTAACCACCGTATCCACGACAAAGTCCAGACTTTCAGATAGTTTCTTCTGGCTGACATCGTGCTGGTATTGACCGACACCAATTGACTTAGGATCGATTTTGACCAATTCCGCAAGAGGATCTTGCAAACGACGGGCAATAGAGATGGCAGAGCGTTTTTCAACGGTCAAATCTGGAAACTCCTGACGAGCAAGTTCGCTGGCAGAATAGACCGAAGCACCACTTTCATTGACGATAACATAGCTGACTTCAGGAAAATCTTTAAGAACTTCCGCCACAAAGGCTTCACTTTCACGACTAGCAGTCCCGTTTCCGATGGCAATGATCTCTACACCGTATTGACCAATCAAATCTGCCAAATCTTTCTTGGCTTCTTCGATTTGACGAGCTGATGCTGGTTTAACAGGATAAATAACCTGAGTTGTCAGCATTTTTCCTGTTGCATCCACGACAGCTAGCTTGGCACCTGTACGAAAGGCTGGGTCAAACCCAAGAACCACGCGCCCTTTTAAAGGAGCAACCAAGAGGAGATTGCGCAGGTTGTCAGAAAAGAGTTGGATAGCTCCTTCTTCTGCTTTCTCAGTCAATTCTGTCCGAATACGTCGCTCGATAGCTGGCAAGACCTTTTTCTTAACAGATTGCTGAACGACTTCATCAATATAGGCATTTTTCACCTTGAAACGAGCAGCAAAGAAAGCTAGAATACGGTCCGTTGCATGTTCAAAACCGACCTTCAAGACACCTAGCTTCTCCCCACGATTGAGGGCCAAGGTACGATAACCCTGCATATTTCCAACCGTTTCTGAAAAATCATAATAAATCTGAAAAACCTGCTTTTCATCAAGACTTTCATCCTTAACTTGAGAAGTTAGTTTAGAGTGTCTCAGCACCTCCTGATAAGTCATGGAACGCAAGGCCACATCTTCCGATAAGGCTTCAACCAAAATATCAACTGCACCAGCCAAGGCTTCCTTACCAGTCGCAAATCCTTCACAGACAAACTTTTCAGCCTCTTTCTCTAAATCAGCTACATTCTGCAAAATCAGACGAGCAAGAGGAAAGAGTCCAGCTTCACGGGCAATGGTTGCCTTGGTTCGACGTTTTTCCTTATAAGGAAGGTAGAGTTCTTCTACATCTGCTAATTTTTCGGCAGCTAAGATAGCTTCTTCCAATTCCTTGGTCAGCTTGCCTTGTTCTTGAATCTTAGCTAAAACAGCTTCCTTACGGTCGTTGAGGTTGGTCAGACTTTTATCCAAGTCAATAATGGCCTTAATCGCCACCTCATCCAGACTACCAGTCATGTCCTTGCGATAACGCGCGATGAAGGGAATTGTCGCCCCTTCAGCTGTCAAACTGAGAACGGTATCGATTTGCTTTAACGTCACTCCCAAATCTTGGGAGATTTTTTCATATTTTTTATCCATAAACCTATTATACCACAAGCTAGAAGGCTTGCTCCAATCCTTTTCAACTATCGAAAACAAATTAAAAAACTCCCTTTTCCTCAAAATAATAGTATAATAGAGGTAGAATTTAGAATCGAGGTACACCTATGGCTGTAAAATTTACAAAACGAGACGACTTGGACAAGATGTTTGAAGAGTTTGCTAAACTTCCAGATTTGAAACAAGTCACTTTCCCTGATGACAAAGAGAAAAAAGCCAAAACAGAAAAGAAAAACTAGATGACTGCTTTTCAACAACTCCCATCTAGTGTGCTTCAGACTGGGGCTATTTTTCTCTCCATTATAATTGAAGCCCTCCCCTTCGTTCTGATAGGAAGCATTGTCTCAGGGCTGATTGAGGTCTATATCACACCTGACAAAGTTTATCATTTTCTCCCTCGAAATCGTTGGGGGAGAATCTTTTTTGGCACCTTCGTAGGGATTCTTTTCCCCTCTTGTGAATGTGGAATCGTCCCCATTATCAATCGTTTTCTTGAAAAAAAGGTTCCCAGTTACACAGCCGTTCCCTTTCTTGTGACAGCACCTGTTATCAATCCCATTGTTCTCTTTGCGACCTATTCTGCCTTTGGCAACTCCTTCCATATCGCGCTGTTACGAGCTCTGGGTTCCATCGTTGTGGCTGTAATACTAGGAATTTTTCTAGGATTTTTCTGGCAAGAACCGATTCAGAAAGAAAATCGGTTGGCCTGTCATGAGCATGATTTTTCTCACTTAAGCCCTGCAAAAAAGGTTTTTCAGGTTTTTGTGCAAGCAATTGATGAATTTTTTGATACGGGGCGTTATTTGGTATTCGGCTGTCTCTTTGCCTCTGTTATACAGGTCTACGTTCCAACTCGGATTCTGACCTCTATCAGTGCAACCCCTATTTTTGCCATCCTGCTCTTGATGCTTTTGGCCTTTCTTCTCTCTCTCTGCAGTGAGGCGGATGCCTTTATCGGTGCTTCTCTTCTCTCGAGTTTCGGTTTGGCACCAGTTCTGGCCTTTCTGGTGATTGGCCCAATGCTGGATATCAAAAATATTCTCATGATGAAAAATTACTTGAAAGCACGATTTATCAGTCACTTCATAACGATTGTAACTCTTGTCGTCTTAGTCTATTCTCTCTTGATTGGAGTCATCCTATGATTCGATTTTTAGTTTTAGCTGGCTATTTTGAACTGACTATTTACCTCCATCTGTCAGGCAAATTAAACCAGTACATCAACATGCACTATTCCTATCTGGCCTATATCTCCATGGTGCTTTCATTTATCTTGGCAATTGTTCAACTGTATATCTGGATGAAGCAAGTCAAAACCCACAGTCATCTGAACAGCCGATTGGCCAAGATGACGAGTATTTCTCTTCTGGCTATTCCACTTGTCGTCGGCTTAACTTTCCCAACTGTTAGCTTGGATTCTCAGACCGTTTCAGCTAAAGGCTATCATTTCCCTCTATCGGAAGGAACGAATCTAGCCATTCAGACAAGTGAAGGGACGACAAGCCAATATTTGAAACCAGATACCAGTTCTTATTTTTCAAAATCAGCCTATGAAAAGGAAATGCGAACGGCGGCGGATAAATACTTATCCCAAGATAGCATTAACATTACTAACGAAAACTATATGGAAGTCATGGAAGCTATCTACGACTATCCAGATGAGTTTGAGGGTAAGACAGTCCAGTTCACAGGCTTTGTCTATAACGACCCCAGTCATGCCAATAGCCAATTTTTGTTCCGCTTCGGCATTATCCACTGTATCGCAGATTCTGGTGTGTATGGATTGCTGACCAAGGGAAATAACCGGCAGTACGAGAACAATACCTGGATAACAGCCAAAGGAAAACTGGTCAATCACTACCATAAAGAACTCAAACAAAACCTTCCAACCTTGGAAATCGAAAGCTTTACCAAAGTCGATAAACCAGAAAATCCCTATGTTTATCGAGCTTTTTAAGGAAATCAATATAAAAACGAACAAGTTCTCTTCTGAATAACAGAAAAGATCCTGTTCGTTTTTTGTTGAGTATTGTATAGTAGAATATAAATTGCGATTTTTAAAATGATATATAACTAGTGAACAATTCACAAATCAAATACATTTTCATTCTCTACTTAATACTATGCTTATTCATCTTTTGTTCAAAGATAGTCGTGATAATTTGACGCAATTCTTCGCGTTCTTTTTCTGGAATCTCACCACTTGTTTGAGCTGCAGCGTAAAGCTCAGGGTGTTCGATTGAAATGCGTTTAATCGTACGTGTCGTAGCATGTTTTCTGACGAAAAATGGGATTCGCTTAATCAAGTCTTGTGAGACAAGCGCAAGAATCTTCTCAGCAGTTTCCTTGTCACTAATCTTAGACGTAGTCAGCCCCTTCTTAATCATTTCCTGTTCTTTTTCTGTAAAATCTTTTAATTCCATTCGATTAGTCCTCCTATTTTCTCTACCTTAAATTATAAACCAATCCAGATAAAACTACAAATGGACTGTCTGGAAATAGGTACAATACTGTAAAGACGACTCTGTTCTTTAATTATAAATCTTCCTCCTCAGTCACTTCCCATACTTCTGATTGATAGCCATTCCCATCAATATCGTATCTTTGGATATAGCCAATAAATGTTTCATTTTTTCCTGGTTTCTGGCTATTAACGATTGAAATAACCCACCAACTCATCAAAAATAGAAATAAAAATCCTAGGATTACTGTCATATCATACCACCATTAAAGTTTAACCCACTTATCATTATCCATGATAAAAGGCCGAGCCAGTCCCTCGCCTGTATAGTCCGCATACTTAGTGCCTAAATACTTGTAACAATCTTCCTTGCTGGCAAATTTAATCGCTTGGTAGGGCTCTTCGAAAGTCAATTTCTCTACAAATAAGAATCCATCATCAGCAGGCACTAAGACTCCAACGTGGCCTACAAACAGATACTCACCATCCAGATTGTCGTGCAAGACTACAGACAGCATTCGAGCTTTGTCGTTGAATTGAAATTGGGAGAAGAATGTTTCCATCTTTTCAGCGTGAACCTTGACATCTGTAGTTGCCTCAGTTGGAACTCTCGAAAATAGAATATCAAACTCTTCCTTATCTTGAGAATCAAAGACCTTTCCCTTATCAATCGCATCATTATCTAGGAAAAGCAATTGGTCATTCTTTTCAATCTTGGGAATGGTGACTGAATTTTTCAAAAGACAATAACTATTGATACGGCAGTTGGTCCCAACGAAATCGCACTTCTTTTGATTCCAAAGGTTACTAATTTTCTCAACATCGTATTCGGTGTGAGTAAAGGAAGTAAAATCTCCCGATAAGCCAGTTGACCCGACAATGGTATTGTAATCATTAACGAGATTAAAAAATGCATCAACACTATTTGGATCCAAATGGGCTGATAAGAGAGATTTGACCTCTTCTGTACTTACCTGGTTGTTTAGGTTGGTGTATGAAGCTTTCCATGGCACTTTCGTTGAACTACTTTGCCTTTGACTCGTCCCATTCGAAATTGTAGCATCTTGTTGACAGGCAGGCAAGCCTAAAAACAAGATTGAACAGATTCCTAATGTGGCTAATTTTCGTGATTTCTTCATCTCTTTCTCCTTTTTACAGGTTTAGTAACCAGCCTTATTATACTACATAAGTTGGCAATAATACCATGATCGACATCAACCACTTTTTAGAAAATCACAAATCCATTTTGAGAGATCACAAGCTGATTCTCCGATTCTTGGCAATTACTTTCTAGTGCTACGGTTTCCTTCTCTAAAAGATAATCTTCTTTTGATTGGTTAAAGATAGCTTTAAAGACCCGACCTTCGTATTCCCATTTCAACGTCACTAAATCAGGTTTGATTTCTTGGAGACTATACTTACCATGCGAAATGATTTCTGACGCATATTTTCTAATATTAATCAGCTTCTTCATGAAGCTCAGCATATCATGGTCACTTGATACGCGTTCCCAAGGCATACAGCGACGACAATCTGGGTCTGGACCGCCGGTTAAGGAAAGCTCGGTTCCGTAATAGATGCAAGGTGTTCCTTTTTGTAAAAAGAGAAAGGCTAGGGCTGATTTAACCAGTTGAACATCCTCATTGGCCGTCCACAAGATTCGTGCTGTATCATGCGAATCCAATAGATTAAACATGACCTCTGAAATCTGCTGCTTGTAATACATAGACTGACCATTGATTTCATCGATGAATTGGTCTGTCTTCTTAATTCCTCGTAAGAAATAGTCCTTGATACTATCAGATAAAGGATAATTCATGACCGCATGGAACTCATCTCCATTTAACCAAGGCTGAGACGTATGCCAGACTTCTCCTAGGATATAAAGATCAGGCTTTTTAGCTAAAACTGCATTACGAAAATCCCTCCAAAACTGATGGTCAATCTCATTAGCCACATCCAAACGCCAAGCATCGATATCAAACTCTTCAATCCAATAAGTCGCAACCTTTAAAAGATAGTCCTTGACCTCTGGATTAGCTGTATTTAGCTTAGGCAAATAGTCCTCGAAACCAAAAGCATGATAGGGTAAGTCACTCTTATTAGCAAGTTTTTCAGTCGTCACTGGGAATTGTTGAATATGGAACCAATCTTTATAAGCAGATTGCTCACCATTTTTGACAACATCTTGCCATTGAGGAGATTGCGAACCAATATGATTAAATACAGCGTCCAGCATGATTTTCATACCTCGCTGATGCGCTTGCTCGACCAGCTCTCGAAAGATTTCCTTGTCTCCAAAATGACGGTCAATTTCGAAATAATCCGTCGTATTGTACTTGTGATTGCTCGTCGATTCAAAGATGGGACAGAGATAAAGACCAGTAATGCCCAAGTCTTGCAAGTAATCCAGATGGTCAATAATGCCTTGTAAATCACCACCAAAGAAATCATCACTACTAGGTGTGATAGATGAATCCCAGTCTAAAGTCCCTTCTGGGTCTAATCGAGCATTTCCATTGGCAAATCTCTCAGGAAATATCTGATACCATACCGTATTTGAAACCCAGTCAGGAACCTTGCAGGTATCAATCTCATGAAGATAGGGCAACTTAAATCCATTCCCAATAGCATGAAGATTTTCTAGAGAATTTTCCACACAACCTTTATCACCATACAAAATACTTTGACCTTCTGTATCCATGACTTCAAAGAGATACTGGATACGTGCAAAGTCAACGGACACTTCAACCTGCCAATAATCAAAGATGGCGTCAGAAGTCAGCTTGGGCATTTCCTTTGTATCCTGATAAAACTCCTCCATAAAAATAAAAGGGTCACCATAATGCAAGGTGATACTCTCAATATCCCCTTTCTTAGTTCGAATCCGAATATGAAGTTTCTTATCCTTATAAAGATAGGCATACTCCGACTCAGTCCTATGGTAAATAGCACTTAATTCCATCAATTTGTCTCCTAAAGTTTTAATCTATTTTTACGCAAACGTTTTTAAAGTTAATAAATCCAGTATACTATTTTTGTAGACTATTTGCAAGAATGGTCCATTTTTAAAAGAACTATCTTTTTAAGTATACAAAAAGCCTTAAAAAAGGCTTTATCTATATACTATTCATCTTTCGGTTTTGAAAATACTTCTACTCGTTGAGCTAAAACTTTGATTTCTACAGGTAGGTTATCCGATTTATCGCCGTCAACATCCGACTCCAATTCACTATCTGAAGAGATTTTAATATTGCGCGCTCTGATATACTCTATATTATCATTGCCGACAACATCTCCTTTTAGTAAATCAGGAATGACAGATAATTTAGAGAATATAGAAGCATCTTTCAGAATCAAAATGTTGGCATAGCCGTCTTTATTTTCTTCAAAGATTTTCTTATCAGCGAAGTAATTTGTCAAGAGAACCAACACATGGCTCGCTTCACCAACATAATTTTCATTTTCTGTCTCAACCTTAATATTAAAGACCTGATCCGTCATGACAGACTTCATAGTATTTACAGCATAGGCTAAAATACCGAATTTTGTCTTATCTTCAATTTCAACATTGTGAATCGCTTCTGGCAGAGAACCGATACTAAAGATATAGCCAAAATAATTGTCATTCGCTTTACCGATATCAATCTTATTGGTTAAATCAAAATCCAGTTCATCAATCGCGCCATCGATGTCTTGATTGATTTCCAACAGTTTTGTAATGAGGTTTCCCGTACCGCCTGGGATAATCCCTAACTTAGGAATGTAGTCTCTCTCAGCAATATCCGAAATGACTTCATTAACAGTCCCATCTCCACCAAAAACAACCACTGCATCGTACTGCTCACGAGAAGCTTCCTCAGCAAAATTTGTTGCATCTAGCGCTTTTTCTGTTATTTTGGTTTCTACGTGCTCAAAGTATTCTTTTGCTTTATTTTCCAGCTTATCTTTGTAATCCAAAGCCTTCTCGCCACCAGAAGTAGGGTTGATAATTAACATTGCTTTTTTCATTGATTTTCTCCTTAATATTCTTTAGAAATCTTTATATTCCATTATATGAAACTAAATGTATCCCTATTATATACAATGAAAATACAGAAAAGAGAAACCTGACGTACTGGAGATTAATACGCTTTTATTCTATTTTCCCATCGCATAACTACATCTTTTAAGGGAGCATCCAAGTAAGAATAGGCCTTTTCCTTGATTAAATCAGGGATACCGTAAGCTGCCTCTGCTATGCTGCCAGTAATTGCAGCCAGAGTATCACTATCGCCACCAAGGGAAATGGCATTTCTTATCGCATCTTCGAAATCTGTACTCTCAAGAAAGGCGATAATGGCTTGAGGGACAGTTTCTTGACATGTTTCGTTAAAACGATAGTTAGGGCGGATTTCATCTAAAGTTTGAGATAGATTGTAGCCGTATGTCTTCTTTATATAATCCTTAATCCGTCTTTTACACTCTGTAGGATTGTCGTTAATTGGTTGCTCGTACTCTCTACAATGACCACCAAAGTAAAAACGACATAGAAAAATAGCATCAGCTGTAGCCATAGCGCCTTTGACACCTTCTGGATGATTATGGGTTCTCTGCAGAAAGACTCGCAAGTCCTCTAGATGATGACCACATTCCGGTTCTCTCATAAAAACCACAGTCCATGACCCAAGCACATGGAGAAACACGCATAGCTGATCCATTCCCAAAGCTATTATAAGGCTCACGGTTATCGCTGTTTAGCCATGCATTGAACCGAGCACCGTAATCAGCATTCGGATACAGTCTGCCATATTTCTTCATCGCGTCAATGAAGTCGTCTTTTTGTCCCCCATTCATAATTGCTTCTGCAACAGCACAGGTCATAACCGTATCATCTGTAAAAAAGCAGTCCTTCCGAAATAAAGGAAAGTCCTTCGTTTTGATATTGTTCCATTCGTAAACAGAACCTACAATGTCTCCAATAATTGCTCCGAGCATCAGATTCCTCCTTCTAAGTTTTTATAATCTACTCTAAACTTCTCTAGTATTCTTTTTTCTCCATAATTAAAATAGATATTTTTATAGCGATTCCTATGATAATAATACTAATAAAAACTATTCCAATAAAAATCATTAATCTCGAATTCTTTAAGAAAAACTCTACAACATTAGTCAGTAAATTTGATTTTGCTTTAAAAAAACTAGATAGAGCAAATACTGTAAAGTATGTTATAACCATGATCAGCCTACCTTTTTCAGCACCGTACTTAAGAATAAACGGAAGTTGAATAGCTGATATCAAAATACTTACAACTAATGTAATTAGTGAGATAAATATGATGCTGTCTATTAACATCTCTTTTTTTATTACCAATTGAACAAATAAACAAACTGAACCTACTAATCCAAAAACAAACGCAAAAAACAATTTACTTAGTACAAAGCTACTCTTTTTAATAGGCATGGAAAAGGCAAATTGTTCAAACTTCGATCTCGTATCATAGCCAAAAGCGATAGCAGTTAAAATTAACGGTATCATAGTACAAATAAGCGGTATCATAAAAATTTCATTTTCATATACCCCATAAACAATGAGTGCAATACAGAGAGTAATCGTTAATAGTAGTGTTTTCTTTAAAGTAGCTATATCTTTTAATATTAATGCAGTCATTATCTTTCATCTCCTTTCAAAAAATATATCATAATATCTTCGATAGAAGGTTTTTGTAATCTGATTCCATCTGGAATAAAATTTCTTTTAACAAGCATCTCTTGTCCAAATGCGTGTATCCTTCTCCCAATTATAGCTTTCTCATCAAGATTTTTAACTTCTTCATTAGATAAAGTACAGATAGCATAGTTTTCTTTGAGTTCATCCTTTGATTCAACAAAAAGTACTTTACCATCATTGATAAAAGCAATATAATCCGCCACTTTCTCTAAATCTGATAGGATATGTGACGATATTAAAATTGTATGATTTTCATCTTGAATAAAGTCAAGAAGAAAATCTAAAATTTCGTCCCGTACAATCGGATCCAGTCCACTTGTAGCTTCATCCAAAATGAGAATTTCTGCTTTATGAGATAAAGCTACTGCCATCGATAATTTCATTCTCATTCCACGAGAATAACTTTGAATAGCCTGTTTTTCAGATAATTTAAATTTCTTTTTTAATTGATAGAAAAATTCTCTGTCCCATTTTGAATATACCCTTGAACAAAATTTTTCTAAATCAACGAGTGTCATTTCTTCCGGCACTAATAAATCATCAAACACTACTCCAATTTTATCTTTCAATTCAAGACTATTAGGATTATCATAACCTAAAATTTTAATTTCTCCTGAGTCTTTCTTAAGTAATCCTAACAATAATTTTATGGTTGTACTTTTACCAGCCCCGTTTTGGCCAATGTATCCGACAATAGAGCCTTTAGGAATAGAAAAATCTATCGGTCCTAATGTAAAGTCATCAAATTTTTTAACCAAGTTTTTGATTTCAATAGCAAAATCACTCATATTTTCCCTCCATATAACTACTAAACATCTCTACCAACTCATCATTGGTAACACCTGCAATCGCTGAAAGCTCAAGAATATCTTGCATTTTTGATTCGATTCGTTTCAAATATTCTTCTCGAATAAGCTCTTTATTTTGAGGTGCAACAAAATTACCTTTACCTTGAACTGAATTAATGAAACCATCAAGTTCTAGATCATCAAAAGCTCTTTTAGCAGTTATCATACTCACTCGAAGTTCTTTAGCTAAAAATCTGATGGATGGTAATTGCTCGCCAACCTTTAATTTTCCCGAAATAATCTGAGCCTTTATTTGATTTTTAATCTGTAAATAAATCGGATTATCACTTGAATTATCAATCTGTATATTCACCCTCCATATCCTCCTAACTATCCAACTGTCATCTCTGTTTTATCTGTTTATATTATATCATAACAGTTATATAAGTTCAATATTTAACAATCTGTATGAAACATATTATTGTTTAAATTGATTCCTTTTCAATTTAAATTTTTAATATAACAAAAAGCCTTACAATCAAGGCTTTTCTTAATCACTTTCGTTCACAGTTTTATACGTTTTTACCATCAACAGCATAAGTCATAATCGTATCGTCAGTGAAAAAGCAGTCTTCCCTGAATAAAGAAAAAACCTTCGTTTTGATATTGTTCCATTCGTAAACTGAACCTACAATATCTCCAATAATTGCTCCTAGCATAAGGTTCCTCTTTATGGCATATCAGATTCGTTACAAATTTCTAATGAATCACTCTTTAAAAATGGAACCACCAAATCAATCCACTCATAAGGCAGGTAAGCTGATAAATAACCGTGGTTATACCCTTTTGCTTCATACAAAATTGTATTTGAATGTAGCTGATGAAATAATTTCGCTGATTCTTTCACACAGTTCAATTCTTTTTCACCATAGATATACAGAACCTGAGCCTTGCTAGCAGAAATCATATCTTTCAGCTTGTAATGCCCCATATAGTTTTTGTAAATGGTCACCAATGTTTTGACAGGCGTCCTTGGAAGATCCTCCAAATAATAAGCTTTTATTTCCTCTGGATAAGCCAGTTTAGGATAGAGTTTGTTCATCATGCTTAACTGAAGTTTGCAAGAGAATTTATTGAACATCAGTTTACCAAATAGAGACACTAGAAAGATGCTGATTTTAGCTAACCTTGGTTGAGGAATACAGAGGCTTCCGTCTATAATGGTCTTCTCAGCAATTTCACTGTCTAAAGATAAAAGCTCCATGGTAATTTGACCACCAAGTGAAACACCACCGATTGCAAACAATTTTCCACCACAGTTTGCTTTGATATAGTCTAGAATCTCCAAAGCAGAATCTTCAGTAGAAACATAATCAAGTTGATATTCCTCGCCATGACCATTCAAAGTAGGTAAAATAACACGGTATTTTTCTGACAAGATACGTTCTTGACGAAGATAATTCCACCAAGAACTGCCACCACCATGTATCAGTAAAATAGGAGGCAAATTCTTATTACCAAATTCATGGAATTTCATGTTTAAACTCCTTACTGTAGGACTTTCACTAGCTACATCCTTGTTTAATCAGTTTGAATAAGCAGTGATACGCCTCAACGTGTGTTAATATTCTACTTTTATACTAATAAACAAAAGGCAGTAAAAATCATTTTAGAATGATACTGTGGAACGGAAAGATTATCACTACTTCCAAAAGAAACGACATTCATCACTCCACTTTAAATTATAATAGATAATTCTCTAACATAGATCATCTAATTATCCAATCGTTACTTTCAATAATGGATATACTGATCTAAATTTTAAAATGTTGTTTCCTTACTAATCCTATTACTCGCCAATATTGTATAAATTAAATAAGTAATAAATATGATAATAAAAATAAGATTAATTTTTAACACAAAATAGAGATTTAACAAATTTGCGAATGCATGAAATAATAGACAGTACCCCACAGATTTCGTTTGACGATAAAGAAGCCCTAAAACAAAACTTAAAAATAATGTATATATAAAAAATAAAATAAAAGGAAATCCTTGATGGCTTTCTCCAACTATAAACCATAAAGGCAGATGCCAAATCCCCCAAATTGATCCTACAATCAAATTAGATTGCCAATAAGTATATTTTTTATCAAGTAACGGTTGTAATATACCTCTCCATCCTAATTCTTCATGTCCACCACCAAAAAAAATTAATTGTATAAAGAATAGCGGCATCAGATAAATTGATACTCCGTTTAATTCTAAGGAAGATACAGAAAATAGTATCAAAATTGCTAACAAATGAATAATGAAATAAATACTACTATTTTTTCTTTTATTAAATACAAAATGTTTAAATTTTATATTATTACTTTTCAAATAAAAGCCACTTGCAATAGCTGGACCAAGTGCACCTACTATATGTAACATTCTCCCTATAAATGTTTCTAATCCCAAAATATGAGATTGCGTAAAGATGGCAAGAATCCCCCAAGCTATATAAGTAATTCCAAATGTACAATAAAGATAATTTTTTAAATTCCTTTTATCAATTTCTGTCATTTTATCTTCCTAATCTTGATTATTTTATGAATAATATTTTTACTGCTTCTTAGTTGCTCTCGGTTATAACTACCTATATTCTATCACAAAAATAGGAGCAGTTTAATTGACTGTTCCTGTTTTTTTATTACAAATATTCTCGAACAATTATCGTCACAACAGAATATAATTCATAGTTTACGTTTAAGTACTATTTTGTTACTAACTAGCTAACAAAAAGAGTGAGGAAATCAAACGTTTCCACCACTCTTTTGTATTCTATTATAGATAAATCGATGTTCTTTCACTATCTATTTTCTCTGTAATTTCAAATGATTTATCTTTCAGATTAGCTCTTAATTCTGCCACTGTATTGGCATCGGTATTGGTCCAACTGATGTGGATAGTATTAGCGTCTTCCATGTCAACAGTAAACTCTCCATCAAATGCTGCGCTGCTATTACGGAATTTGAGCAGATTGAACAAGGACAACTGGGCGTTGAACTTCTCGCTCAATTTCTTCCAAATCATAATAGTGACGGTTGATGTTGCGGCCTTCTTTGGTTGATTCGAGCAATTCGATATCATTTTCTCCTGCCAACAAGCCAACGTAGTAAATCTGCGGAATACCTTGTGCAAAACATTGAAGCACACGTGCCAAGAGATAGGCTTGGCCATCATTTCCTAAAACTGAATAGTAGGTACAATTTATCTTATAAATATCCAAATTGTTGTAGTCCTCTGTTTTGACATTTGCTCCTTGGGCATAGAGGGCTTCTCTTGTCACCTCTGTTTCCTCATCTGTCAGCAAGTCCTTGACATCGACCACTCCGTGTCCAAGGTTGTAAATTGCTTGCGAGGGCAGATTTCCATCCAGTGAACAAGACGGTTGACATTACCTGAATAAAGAGCATGAAGAACCAGCATCGGAAGGGCAAAGTCATAGACATAGTAGTCTTGCTCAGCGATTTTTTGCTGAATGGTGTAATGTTCATGAATTTCTGGAAGAATTTCCACTCCTTTTGGTGCCAATAGCTGACGCGGAAAATGAAGCATTTCCCAAATATCTGGCTCAACAAAGAAACAGTTGGTGCCGATTTTATTATTGGCGTAGGCAAAGGCGTCCAAGTGAATAATGGAAGCTCCGTGGTCCGCCAGCTGTTCCAGATTTTCCTGAATAAAGCGACGAGTTGTTTCTGTTGTCACATCGAGGTCGATCTGTTGCTCATCAAAGGTACACCAAACTTTTTCCTCACTACCATCAGCAAACTTGGTAATGCGATAGGGAGCACGTGGCTTCCGTTTGTAAATCAGGTCTACATCTTCCTGAGTCAGCCCACTGTTTGGCCAAAAGTTTTTGTAGCGGATAAACAAATCCGCATAGGCAGACTCATCTTTCTTTTCTAGGAAATCAAGGAAAAAGGCGACTTGGCTGAGATATGGTTAATCATGAAATCAAACATGAGGTAGTAGTCTTGACTGAGTGCCTCAATATCGCTTCAATCTCCAAAAGCCTCATCAACCTTGGTATAGTTCATGGGTGCAAACCCGCGGTCGCCTGACGATGGAAAGAAGGGAAGAATGTGGACACCACCGACCACATCTTTCAAAGGGCCTTCTAAGACCTACTTCAAGTCTTTCAGATTTTTTCCAAGACTGTCAGAATAGGTAATTAACATTGCTTGATTTTTTACTTTCATAACTTGCTCTATTTACCTTCCTCAAAGCGTTTATAGACTGCTATAAATTCCTCAGCAATCGTTCGAAAACCTTCTGCACTCATTAACTGATCCTCAGCGTGCATCAGAAGTAGACCTGTTTGGCTTAATTCCCCATTCATTTCTTTTGTCAAAAGTGAGTGGTGAGCATTGTGTCCCTGTACAAATGCTTCTTCGCCTTGTTTAATTCTATCTTTAGCATGCTCGAATTCACCCTGCTTAGCCAATTGAATAGCATCGATGTACATAGATTTTGCTGTTCCTACATAGGTGATAATTTGAAAACACACTTCGAGTACTTTTTCGTCCATTTTAATACCTCTCTTACCAATCTTCGTCTTCTAAATCGCTTGTTTCTTGTATTACAGCTTGTAAAGCTTGTTTATCCATCTGTTTAATAAACGGATAATAAACAAAGAAAGACATAACCAAAATAAGTGTTTGCAACAAGGCTGTTTTCCAACCACCGATGATAAATCCTGAAATAATTGGAGGACAAGTCCACGGAACTTGAACGGCACCATACATAGGTGTCAGTCCAAAATAAATCGCTGAATACTGGATGATACAAGATAAAATAGGCGTTAATATAAAGGGAGTTGCTAAAACTGGATTCATTACAATCGGCAAACCAAAGAGCACCGGCTCATTGATATTAAAGATGGCTGGAACCATTTCAAGACGTCCAAGAATTTTTAGTTGTTTTGATTTTGCAAATGCAACCATGTAAACTACCAAACCAATCGTAATCCCGGCACCTGTAACATTGATAAATTGATCAAAAAATTGAATCGTCACAATATGACCGCCATTGGCTAGATTTAATTCTAGGCCCTTATCTAAAATGGCTTGGTTTTCCAAAGCATTCGCCTGTAGCAAGCCACTCATGATGCCACCAACTACAGTTGAGCCGTGAACCCCAAACATCCATAAGAATGGTACAAGGAAACACATAAGCACCGCACCAAACAATGAGTCAGTCAAGCCTTGCATTGGTGTTTGAATAAGATTATAAATCACTTCAATCGTTGTGACCTTAAACAATTGTTCAACAAGTCCGACAAAGATCGTTGCCGCTGTGATGATAACAGTAGCAGGAATCAAGGCTGAAAATGCGTTGGCTACACCAGTTGGTACGCCATCTGGCATTTTGATTTTGATATTTTTCTTCAAAAACCAAGAATAGCTTGCTCCTACAATCAAACCAACGATAATGGCACCAATCATCCCTTTCCCGGAAGTCCAATCCTTCAGAATAATGTTACCAACTACATCCCCATTTTGAGAAATCAAACTGGAAGGCTGGATTAGCAAGAAAACTGCTAGGGCAATGACACCTGCCCCAAGCGGCTCCTGTTTTTCTAGCTTAGCATAGGTATACGCAATCCCAATGACTGTTACAATCGCACTGATATTAAAGGTTGCACCAATTGCTTGATTGAGAACAGGGGTAATACCACTAGTTTCTAACATCGTTGCTAGAGCTGGAACTGGAAGATTGGCCAAGATAAGAAAGATGGAGCCAACAATCAACAATGGCATAGAAAAAACAATACCATCTTTTATCGCTGTTACACCTTTGGTATTGACAAAGGCCATCATCCCATCAACAAACTTTTTAATCAGTTTATCCTTCATCATCTTCTCCTTATTTTTTCATCATGTAAGCTTGTTTAAGAACTGCCATACCGTTTGCAGTGCCATAATCAGCCATTGCAATCACTTCTACAGGAACATTGTGAGAAGCACAAATTTCTTTTGCTTTTTCAAGTTGGAAACCAACCTGTGGGCCTAATAGAGCCACATCAATATCTCCAACTCTTTGTTCCAATTCACTGATGGAATAAGCTGCAATTGTTGCATCTTTCCCTTTTTTCTGAGCCGCTTCTTTCATTCGCTCAACCAAAATACTTGTTGACATACCTGCTGCACAAAACAATCCAATATTCATTTTAATTACTCCTTATAATTCGTTTCCATTTGATGTAATCACTTTTTGATACCATGTAAAGGAATCTTTCTTCATTCGTTGCAAAGTTCCTTCGCCATTATTATTCTTATCGACATAGATAAAGCCATAACGCTTCTCCATTTCACCTGTACCAGCACTAACAATATCGATACAGCCCCAAGGGGTATAACCAATGACATTTACGCCATCTTCTTCAATCGCTAACATCATTTGTTCAATGTGTTGTTTGAGGTAATCAATGCGGTAAGAATCATGGATTCCATCAGGCTCTACCTTATCATAAGCACCGAATCCATTTTCAACTATAAAAAGCGGACAATGATAGCGATCGTATAAAAGATTTAAGCTATAGCGTAATCCCTCAGGATCAATCTGCCAACTCCAATCGCTTGATTCAATATAGGGATTTTTCTTAGTATAAACATCTTTGAAAAGTTCTTCTGTTTCCTCAGATGCTGTAGCAGTCACTGTATCACTCATATAGTAACTCAAGCCAATATAATCTACACAACCTTCTTTTAGAGTTTCTAGATCTTCTGGTAAAATATCCAGTTTGATATTATTTTTTCGACAAAAGGCCTCGATATAGTAAGGACGCTCTCCAAAAACATGAAGATCTCCATAGTGAAATAAACGATGCTCCATTGCCTTCTGGCTAGCAAGTATATCTTTTGTATCACATGTATTCGGATAAAATGGTACCATTGCCAGCATACAACCAATTTTGAAATTTTTATTGATTTTCCGACCCAATTGTACAACTTTTGCAGAAGCCACTGACTGATAATGGATAACCTGCTGTAGTACCTCAACTGGATTTTCATCTTCTTGATAAATGACACCAGAATTAGTCCATGAGCACCAAGGAACATTAATTGCACCTTGATTATTGATCTCGTTAAAGGTCATCCAATACTTAACTTTGTCCTTATATCGTTCCATGACGACTTCCGCAAAACGAACAAAGAAATCAATCAACTTGCGATTACGCCAAGCACCATACTTAGTAACTAGATGATAGGGCATTTCAAAGTGACTGAGTGTGATGACCGGTTCAATTTGACGAGCTAGCAGCTGATCAAATAAATCATCATAAAATTTCAACCCTTCTTCGTTAGGTTCTTCTTCATCTCCATTTGGGAAGATACGAGTCCAGGCAATCGAAGTTCGAAAACACTTAAATCCCATCTCAGCGAATAATTGTATATCGTCCTTATAGGTTCTGTAAAAATCTATTGCATCATGATTCGGATAATATTCGTCAGGTAAGACGCTATCAGTAATCTGTCGAGAGTGGCTAGCACTTCCAACCGTCATCACATCGGCTATCGAAATGCCTTTTCCACCTTTATCATATCCTCCTTCAATTTGGTGAGCAGCAACTGCCCCACCCCATAAAAAGCCTTCTGGTATTTTTGCCATTTTACCAATCCTTTCTGTATTTTGTACTAGCGCTATGAACAAGTCTATTTTATAACATACTGTATCTGCTGACAATAGATATTGAGATAGAAAATAAATGTACAGTCGAACAATATTTGTTACATAAAAAAAACAAGAGTTTTCACTCCTATTTTTTTAAATAAACTTGGTAACGTAAGGATTCTAAAAAATAGACAACTGGAATCTGAGTGGTCAAATTAGTGGAACGTAGCGAGGAATCTGCGTAGGCAACTGGCATAAAGTAGGATAAATTTATATCCGATAGCTGTGATAAAGTGGAAATATCTGTATTTGTCAGACTAACAATCTTAGCATTTCTTTCTTTGAATCCCTGTACCAGAGTTAGAACTTCTTCTGTCTCACCGCTGACACTTAGAGCAATAACCAAAACATCCTCCAAATTAGAATGATGCAATTTCAGAGAATAAAATGGGTTAGTAATAGCAAAGCTAAGAATACCGATTCCAGAAAAAAGATATGAGCCATATTCTGCCAAACTTAGACTAGTACCCACCCCTAAAAAGATAACTTGTTTGGCTTGAACGATCAAGTCTGCTATCTCTGATAGTTGTTTTTTTAAAGCTTCATCTTGGACACTAGTCTGTAAAAATTGTATTGCTGGAATATCAATAGGAAAGTAGTGACGATGTTTATTTTCCTTATCTTCCGACCTTGACAAGGCATATTTTAAATCATTGTAGCTATCAAATCCCATCTTTTTCGCAAAACGAATGATGGTTGTTGTCGATAGATTTATAGATGTCGATAGCTCTCTGATAGTCATCGTAGCAACTTTATCTCTATGTTGCAATATAAAATTATACACGCTTAATTCACTATTATTTAGCCCTTTTACTTTATGATAATCAAATAAATTCATAGACACCCTTATGCTTTTGTAGTATATAGTTGTTTCATTAACATTTCAATAATGAGAATAACAGGTACCTGCGTCGTAATATTAAACCCATTTAAAAATAATTGAGGAACATGATAGGTTATGGAGCAATCAGATAGCCTTGACAATGTTGATTCCAATGTATTTGTGATGGCAATAACTGGACAACCTTTTTCCTTTAATTTTTGTACAATTTTCAATGTTTGAGAAGTCTCACCAGATTCGGATAAGGCAATGACACAAGTTTTTTCCATACTGTTTTGTAGCACTGGTTGCCAAGGATCTTCAATACACATACTAAATTTGCCAATATTTGAAAAATAGCGCGCTCCATATCGACCTAAAGTTCCAGAGGAACCAATTCCGACAAAAACAATCTGTTCAACTTTCTTTAAGATTGCCACAGCCTCCATAATCAGCTGTAAAAAAGTATCTTGCTCAGTATAATCAATGAATAGCTTCAAAGAATGATTGTCTTGATTGTTTAAAATAATTTGCTCATTTTTTAAATATTCTTTATAAGCAATCTTAAAATGGCTATATCCATCAAATCCTAGATGCTTGCAAAATCGTTGTACGGTTCCAACTGATACATGTGCAAGTTGGGACAATTCCTTGATTGTCATAGAGGATATATTTTCATTTTCTAAAATAGTTGTATAAATAGCATTTTCTAAGTCGTTAAAACTTGCTACAACCTCATAACTAAACATATAATTCCTTTTTCTATCTCTATTGATTTGCTTACAATGTAACAAAAAACTAATAACCAAAGTGTTCTACACTAAAATAATGGAGAGCATAATGGCTATAAAACCAAGTCAGCATTAAAATCTATTAGAAAACCAGACGAATCAGATTTGTCTAACGAGACATGGTTAAGAGAAAATACTTTAAAACAGTATTGCCTTATGTCCTAGATTATATCATATTTTTGAGCATACTTTGAGTATTGTTAGTTAATTGACTTAAAAGAAACATAACAAGAGCTTATCTCTATTAAATTGTCTCAATTTCAATCGCCCATTCTGGAGATATGTAAGGTGGGGACGTTTCTATTCCCACAATCTCCTTGTCAATGGAAACAAACACGTACCCACAGGGTAAATGGAAATAGAAACTGATAATTTCTAGCTATCACTTCTATTCATTCCAAAAATTTTCTCACTCTGATACTTCCCCACGCCAATACAAAAAGCCTTGCAATCAAGGCTTTTCGTTATCCCTTTCATTCAAAGGTTTCTAGGTTTTTACGAGCAGAGCAACACACTCCACATGATGCGTTTGAGGAAACAAATCAACCGGCTGGACTTTCTTCAATTCATATCCTAACTCTTGGTAGAGTTTGATATCACGCGCCATGGTTGCGACATTGCATGAGATATAGGCGATGCGGTCTGCTCCTGTTTGGCTACTTGCCTTGATAAAGCTTTCGGTTAAGCCCTTGCGTGGAGGATCAACCAAGATAACGGTTGGTTGAATTCCTTCCTTGAGCCAATTCTTCATGGCATTTTCAGCTGTATCACAGACATAGTTGGCGTTTGAAATATTGTTCAGCTGAGCATTCTTTTTGCTATTCTCAACCGCTTCTGGAATGACTTCAACACCATAAACTTCCTTGACGTGTTTCGCAACAGAGAGGCCAATCGTTCCGATACCAGAATAGGCATCAATGACCACATCATCTTCTTTTAATTCAGCAAAGTCAATGGCTGTTTGATAAAGCTTCTCTGCCATTTCAGTATTGACTTGGTAAAAAGCGGGGCCAGCGATTTGGTAGTCATTTCCCAACATCTGGTCAGTGATAAAGTCTTGTCCATAAAGTGTGCGCCATTCCTTACCAAAAATAGCATTAGTGTTCTGGTCATTGATATTTTGCATAACAGACACAATCTCTGGAAACTGCTTGATTAGTTGTTCAATCACTTGCTCCACACGAAAAACTTTGGGACGAGTTGTCACCAAAATGACCATGATTTGACCTGAATAGTGTCCGCGACGCACCACAAGGTTTCGAATCAAGCCAGCTTGTTCCTTTTCATCATAAGGTTTCAAATCATAACGGCGGAGCAAGTCGCGTAGGGCTACTACTAGCTCGTCAATTACAGGATCCTGGATAAAGAAATCTTCCAGTGGCATGAGATCGTGGGAATTCTTACGGAAAAACCCAGTTTCCAAGACACCATTTACTCGACGAACAGGGACCTGTGCCTTGTTGCGGTACTTGATTGGATTTTGCATACCTAGCGTTTCAGTAACCTCTATATCAGAAATTCCTGCAATCTTATATAGACTGTCCTTAACTTGCTTGGTTTTAAACTTAAGCTGTTCTGGATAGGCAAGATGACCTAAATCAGCAATTCCTGAACGCAGATAAGCCAAATCTAAATCTTGATTACGGTGTGGCGACTGGACTAGGTATTCTTCCACTTTCCCAAAACCAATCTTTTTATTGACCTTGAGGACACGCATGAGGATTTTTTCACTCGGTAAAGCATTCTCTACAAAAAAGACCAAACCATCCACCTTGGCAACTCCTGCGCCTTCATGGGTCAAGTCAACAATTTCAACTTCTACAATATCATTTTTCTTTAACATTCTCTTCTCTTTCTATTGGCCGACAAAAAAGACGGCAACGTTACGGTTACCATCTATTATACCATGAAATTTCTTAAGAACCAAAACTCTTGAAGAAGTTGACAATGGCTTGCCAGAGGGAGCTTAAGAAGTTACCACCTTCTTCTAGCGCCTTATCCGCATCAAAGTTAAGGTTAATATTTTTAAAACTGTCGCCAGCTTGTGAAACAATACTTTGTTTCAGATCATTTAGGGTTTTAGTGAAGTCTGCGTTGCTGAGGATATCACTTTTTGAGAGATTTAAAGCAAAATTGATGATGATATTGATCTGGTTTCCTGTTATCACCTGATCAAGTTTGTAATTTTTTAAGGTATCTTCAACGATTTTACGGACATCTTCCTCTGTCAGATTTCCCTTGCTTTCTTTAGCTTTGGCAAGTCCTGACTTAATATCGGCTAGGGCAACGTTTAATTTATTAGCATCATAGCCTGTTTTGTCCTTGTTTTCAGCATTGATATCTGACAAAGCCTTTAGCTCTTCTTGAGCCAAGTCTTTGTTGGCCTGCGGCACCTTAGCTCCATTATCTTCTAGCGAATAGTAAATCCCGGCTAAGGCACTCTCACCTGTAACTGGAATAGGGGCTGCTACAGTGATTTTGGCGTGTTCCACACCCAAAGTTACGGCCGCATTGCGGTACATATCCTGCGTCACCTTAGTAATGTTTTCTGGTGTTTCAATCTTGACCTCAAGTGGCGACTTGTCTCCTAGCTTTTGAATCTTGGCTGATGAATACAACTGTAAGCTAGAGGCATTGGCCACATTCATAATCTTAGAATAGACATCAGGTGTCATGGTCTTGAGTTCTTTGGTGTCTGTCGAGGCATTGTAGCCTAGTTTTTTAAGGGTTTGATTTTTTTGGTCTTCAGATAATGAAGAACCTAGGACATATTCAGGTTGAACATAGGTTTCATCGATAACTTTTTGAACATCTGTTGCTGCATGGGCGCTATTTATAGCTGTTACTGCCCACAAGACCGCAGCACTAGTCAGAAAGAGTTTCTTTCTCATAGGGAATTTCCTCCTTTACCTTTCTAGAGTAATATATCTATCTTAAAGAAAACTTATAAAAAAACACCTGGACTAGCCAGATGTTGAAAAGAGAGTGAAACATTTGATGATGTAAAGGTTGAGTTGCACCTGTCTAGAATAGTAATAATTTCCTCCATTTACATAGAGTTCGGCTCCATGGAAAATGGAAATGGGGTGAATATAACTATAAGTCTTTCCAGTGGTATTGCCAAGCAAGGGAGCAACAGTCTCACGAGAGTACTGTTTGGCCAGAGCCAAGGTATTTTCCTTGCCATTTTGGGAGATAAAATCGATATAGGCAGGGCCAAAATTATAAGCTTGCACAGCCGTCCAGACATCAACGTCCTTCTTTTGGGCCAGATGGAGATTGTCTGTCAGAGTTTGCACACCTTGCCTAATGCTAGAGGCATTATCATTGATGGTGTTGGTGGAACCACTGGCAGACTCACTAGACTGCATAACATCGCCTTCTTTTCCTTTTGTTTCGGTATAAATCATAGCGAGCACAAGCTCTTCGTTTGCTGGGGTGTCTTTTTCACTCAAGATTTCTCGCACCATGGGTTGATAGGTCATAACTTGCTTAACATCTTGGTGAACGCGGTAAGCTTTGTAGCCAGCAAAAAGGAAGACTGCTAGTACAAGCACTCTTCGAATTCGTTTAAACATTATTTACTTTGGATATCCTCGATATTTTTGATTAAGATAGAGTAGGTTCCATTGTCGTTTTGGATAAACTCAACAGACTCGGCGTCTTGATAGACGTTATTAGGAACGATGAGCTCAATTCCATTTGACAAGGAAAGTTTTTGGTTTTCAAATTTTTTAAGCTGACGACTGGCATCAATTTCATCAAATTGAACTGGCTCTGGTACAGCTTCCTTTACTTGATCAATAAAGCTCAAACGAGCTGTCAGATTGTTGTCAAAAAGGTCGTTGGCCAATTTTTCAGGTGACAATTCATTACTTTCTTCCAGATTGTTAAAAATCGCTGATTTGACCTTGGATTGAAATTGAAAATCATCTGTGTTAAAAGTCTCAGCAATTCTCTGGGCCGTTTTTTCCAGTTCTTTGATAGATTTCTTAGGTGAAATCTTAGGGGCTACAGCAAGAAGATTTTCTGAAAAATAGTTCAAGAAAGCCCCATTGTACTTGATTCGTTTTTCAATCAGATGGTACTTGCGACTCTGAAGATTGACCACCAAGGCCTCATCAGCACCCGTTCCAAATCCAGGCAGGTTATTCTGAGTCAGCTTGATTGGATTATCAACTTCTCCACCGAGGTGAGTCAAGGTCTCACGCAGAGCAATTCGCAAGAAAGCGAAATGTTCTACACCTTCTTTAGAAAATTGCACAAAAATCAAGTCATTGGTCTTGAGATTTTCAGAAATACTGAACTCTTCTTTCCAGAGATTAGCCAGTGTTACTGATGTCTCCAACAAATCGTCTGTGATATGATTGAAGAAGGGATTTTCTTCCTCGAAAATCCCAGTCTTGGCTTCATCTGAATACACACGTTCAATTTTTTTACGCAAGTATTCTTCGATTTTTGGAGTAATATTGAGAAGCTTATCCGCTAGGAACAGCTCGGTATCATCCGGACTGAACTGGTGAATAATGGCTTTCTTAATATAAATGTCCATAAAAGTTTTAGTCCTCGTATAGTGGGAAGGCATCTGTCAATTCTTTAACTTCACTTCTCACTTCTTCTAAGACAGCTTTATTTTCTGCATTTTTAAGGGTTTTAATGATCAATTCAGCCACTTTGCGACTTTCTTCTTCACCAAATCCACGCGCAGTAATGGCTGCAGATCCGATACGAATCCCACTTGTCTTGAATGGTGACAAGGTTTCGTAAGGGATTGAATTTTTATTTAGGGTAATATTGACTTCATCCAGCAAGTTTTGAGCAACTTTTCCGTTTTCTACAACCTTAGTCACATCCACTAGGAAGAGGTGGTTTTCAGTTCCGCCAGAAATGATACGGAAATCAGGGTCTTGTAAGAATACATCTGCCATAGCCTTACTGTTCTTGATGACATTGGCAGCATATTCCTTGAAGGCTGGATCCAAAACTTCTTTGAAGGAAACTGCCTTAGCAGCAACAACATGCTCCAAAGGACCACCTTGAATACCTGGGAAAATAGCTGAATTGATTTTCTTGGCAAGTTCTTCGTCATTAGTCAAAATCAAACCACCACGAGGGCCACGAAGGGTTTTGTGGGTTGTGGTTGTCGTGATATGAGCGTATGGTACTGGGCTTGGGTGAAGACCAGCAGCAACCAAACCAGCGATATGAGCCATATCTACCATAAGTTTAGCCCCAACAGCGTCCGCAATTTCACGGAATTTTGAAAAGTCGATAATTTGAGAATAGGCTGAAGCACCTGCTACGATCAGTTTTGGTTTTACTTCTTGGGCTTGTTTCAAGATAGCATCAAAGTCCAAGAGTTCTGTTTCAGGATCCACACTATAAGAAACAAAGTTGTAGGTTTGACCTGAGAAGCTAACTGGAGCCCCATGAGTCAAGTGACCACCTGCAGCCAAATCCATTCCCATAACCGTATCGCCAGGCTCAATCAAGGCCATGTAAGCCGCACAGTTGGCTTGGCTTCCTGAGTGTGGTTGGACATTGGCAAATTTTGCACCAAAAATTTCTTTTGCGCGTTCAATAGCTAGACTTTCTACCACGTCTACCACATCAGTTCCACCATAATAACGGTGGCCTGGGTAACCTTCGGCGTATTTATTCGTCAAGATAGACCCTTGAGCTGCCATAACAGCCTTGGAAACTACGTTTTCCGAAGCAATCAACTCAATGTTGTTTTGTTGTCGTTCTTCTTCTTTGGCAATAGCATTCCAGAGATCAGCATCGTATGCTTTAAAATCATCTTTATCAAAAATCATAGGTCTTCTCCTTTATTGTATGACTAGTCCATTAGTTTGATTTTACAATAAGAAAATAAACTAAAAGATGCGAATAAACCGTTTCTGCACTTTATCACAAGTATAACCAACTTTTTCATAAAATGCATGAGCACCCAGACGATGATCGGCAGAGTTTAAGCGGATAAACCCATAACCACGTCTTTTTGCTTCTTCTTCCAACCCTTGTAATAAGCTTTTACCAATACCTTGACCTTGCGCTTGAGGTGAAACTGCTAAGGCTAAAATATTAAATCCTGCTTTAGAATAAAGGGATTCGTAAACCTCAGCGTGGACATATCCAAGCAAGGCATGACTAGCTTCATCCTCATAAGTAAGTAAGAAATGATGTGAATTCTGAGACAGTCTAGCTAGTTGACTAGACGTGTCCTCTAGACTAAAAGAATAGCCCAAAGCCTCTTGGTTAATTTCACAAATGGCTTTCACATCAGTTTCTCTTAAATCTCTTAGCATCTCATTCCTCCTCAAAAGAAATCTCTGGCAACCTAGCAAGAATATCTTCTCGCTTAATGGCCCCTTGGCGTAAGATTTTCACCTCGTCTCCAGACAAGTCCAAAATAGTTGAATCCTGTCCAGTTAGAAAAGCATCGTCTTCTAGACCCAGAACCTCTTGGTCAAAATCCTCTAGAATTTGATTAAAGGTCACTCCACTTGCCTGACCTGAAATATTGGCAGACGGCCCAATCAAGGGGCCCGTCTCTCTAATCAAATCAAGCGTGATAGGGTGACTGGGTATCCGAAATCCAACAGTCGCGAGGCCAGAATTGACCCAATAGGGAACTCGGTCATTGGCTTCAAGGATAATGGTCAAGGGACCTGGTAAAAAGGTCTCTACAAGTTTTTGAAGATAAGTTGGCTGATTCTTTGAAAAGTACAAGATATCCTCTAAAGAGGCAACATTTAGATTGAGCGCCTTGTCTCTAGGACGATGTTTGAACTGGTAAACATGGTCAACTGCTTTTTCATCTAGCGCCTTGGCAAAAAGACCGTAAACCGTCTCTGTAGGTAGAACGACAGCTCCACCATTTTCCAACTCTTGTCTAATCCTGTCCATCATCAACCACGACCATCCTATCTTGACCAAATTGGTCCTTAAGTGTTCTTACACGTTTTTTAGGAAGATGCTTCCTAAAAAGTTCAGGAACACTTTGACCTTGCTTGTATCCAATTTCAAGGTAAATCTTACCACCATCTTTGAGATAGTCTGTTGCATCTTCCGCAATTCTACGGTAAATAGCTAGGCCATCCTCGTCTGCAAAAAGAGCTAGATGAGGTTCTGAATGCAAAACATTCAAGCCGACCTCTGACGCATCTTCACGAGAGATATAGGGTGGATTGGAAACAATTATATCATATTTTTCAGAAATTTCTGTAAAACAGTCAGATTTTTTTAAAAATAATTGAAGATTTTGATTTTTAGCATTTTCGCTAGCTACATCTAAAGCATTTTGGGAAATATCTGCTGCTGTCACCGACCAATCTGGTCTGTTTTTTGCTAAGGCGAGAGCAATAGCTCCACTACCCGTTCCAATATCCAGAACTGAAAGATTCGTCTCAGGATTTTCAGCCAGGATAAGCTCCACCAACTCCTCTGTTTCTGGACGAGGGATCAATACTCGCTCATCAACATTTAACTGCATTCCATAAAAATCTGCCTGTCCAATGATGTACTGTGCCGGTTTATGAGCTGCTAACTGCTGGAAAATTCCTTTTACAAATACTTCTTCCTCTGTTGTCACCTCCTGCTGGAGGGCAAAAACAAAGTCTGTAAACGTGAGGTCTTTCAGACTACGATAGACAAAAGAGAGGCTTTCTGCTTCCTCTCCTTTTCTTATCAACTCTTCTTCAAAATCTGAAAATAATTGAGCTAATTTCATTATTTGTTTAATTCTTCTAATTTTTGTGTTTGGTCATAAAGAACCAAGGCATCCACAACTTCATCTAGTTTACCAGACAAAATGGTATCTAGTTTTTGGAGGGTTAAGCCGATACGGTGGTCTGTGACACGATTTTGTGGGAAATTATAAGTACGGATTCGTTCTGAACGGTCACCAGTACCAATTGTCGACTTACGCTCAGCGTCTTGTTCATCCTGAGCAATCTGAGCAAAGTGGTCAGCAACACGCGCACGAATGATTTTCATGGCCTTCTCACGGTTCTTCTGCTGGGTACGTTCTTCCTGCATCTCAACCTTGATATTGGTTGGCAAGTGAACGATACGAACCGCAGTCGCAACCTTGTTGACGTTCTGTCCACCAGCACCAGAGGCGTGATAGATGTCGACACGAAGGTCTTTTGGATCAATATCGTATTCAACTTCTTCTACTTCAGGCATGACAAGTACTGTCGCTGTCGAAGTATGAACACGGCCTTGACTTTCTGTCACAGGGACACGTTGCACGCGGTGGGCACCAGACTCATACTTGAGTTTAGAGTATACAGATTGACCTGAAACCATGGCAACCACTTCTTTGAAACCACCAACACCGTTCATAGAAGCTTCCATGACTTCAAAGCGCCAGCCTTGGGCTTCCGCATATTTCTGGTACATGGTTAGAAGGTCACCTGCGAAAAGTGCTGCTTCGTCTCCTCCAGCTGCTCCACGGATTTCAAGGATAATATTCTTGTCATCATTTGGATCCTTTGGAAGGAGCAAAATTTTCAGTTTTTCTTCGTATTCTTCTTTTTCAGCCTTGGCATCTTTGAGCTCTTGCTTGGCCATTTCTTCCAAGTCCGCATCTCCGCTTGATTCCTTAATCATCTCTTCAGCGTCAACGATGTTTTGAAGGACTTGTTTGTACTCACGGTAGGCTGTTACGGTATCACGAGTTGAAGCTTCTTCTTTTGAAAGCTCCATAAAACGTTTGGTGTCAGAGACCACATCCGGGTCACTGAGCAATTCTCCTAATTCTTCATAACGGTCTTCTACAGCTTGTAGTTGATCATAGATGTTCATTTTTTCTCCTTATTTCTCAATTGTTAAATCGTATATTGCTACTACTTCGTTCTCGGATATTTCCCCAGTTTCTTTAAATCCATAACTGAGGTAACAAGATCTTGCATGTTCATTTTCTGGTTCATAAGACAACCAAAGTTTATTGCTTAAACCTGCTGGCGCTGTCCGAACATAGTCTAGTACTTTATCCATAATTGGTTTAAAATATCCTTGATTTTGAAAATTCTTATCAATCATAAAACGAAATAGTAAATAATTTCCACTACTAATTCCGATCTTTTTATCATAAGCTAACATCACAAAACCTATGATTGCATCATTATCATAAACTGCCAATGGAGCTACAAAATCTCCATTTTTAGTGTAGACATATGCTTCAGCTAAACTAATTGCGTTGGTAGCAATAAATTGTTTTTGATATTCCTTAACATCCAAATGCAGAACATCAAAATAATTTTCCATTGTAACATCTCTTAGTTCAATTGTCATAGTTTTGCTCCTTGTTAGAGGTTATCATTGGCGCAAAATAATGTTTACGGCAAACCGAGATATAGGTTTCATTTCCACCAATCTGGATCTGCTCACCATCATAAACGGGTAGTCCATCCTGTGTACGCAAAACCATAGTTGCCTTTTTCTTACAATACTGACAGATGGTCTTAATTTCGTCGATCTTGTCTGCTAAAAGCAAGAGGTATTTGGAACCTTCGAACAGTTCATTGCGAAAGTCATTTTTCAAGCCAAAAGCCATGACAGGTATGTCTAACTCATCAACAACACGAGCTAGATCGTAAACATGGTGACGCTTGAGAAACTGGGTTTCATCGACCAAAACACAGTAAGGCTTTTCTGGTAGGTCTCGGATATAGCCAAAGATATCCGTCGTCTCCTCAATCGCAAGGGCAGGGCGTTTCATGCCAATTCGACTCGACACATAGCCAACACCGTCACGCGTATCCAGAGCCGAGGTCATAATCACAACACCTTTTCCTTGCTCCTCATAGTTATAGGCCACCTTGAGAATCTCAATCGTCTTACCAGAGTTCATGGTCCCATAACGATAATACAACTGTGCCATGTTTCTTGCTTCACGTCCATTTCTAAATTTTTGCTACATTCTAGTATATCATAATTTTCTTAAGCTTTAAACGGCAAAATGTGGTAAAATAGAAGAAATCAAAACTAGTGGAGGAAGCCATTATGCCATTTGTACGCATTGATTTATTTGAAGGACGCACGCTCGAGCAAAAGAAAGCTCTTGCTAAGGAAGTAACGGAAGCTGTTGTTCGCAACACTGGAGCTCCTCAATCTGCTGTCCATGTCATCATCAACGACATGCCAGAAGGAACTTATTTCCCACAAGGGGAAATGCGCACCAAATAAGCTAGCTTAAGCAGAATTGCTTAGGCTTTTTCAATCTCCAAGTAGCATCCATTGAAGAAATAGTTCAAATTTGTTACAATTTGAAAAGAGACTTGGAAAAATTTCCAAGAAAAGAGCCATTTATTAAAGGAAACATTATGATTACACGTGAATTTGATACCATCGCTGCTATCTCTACTCCACTAGGCGAAGGAGCTATCGGTATTGTCCGCCTGAGCGGAACAGAAAGTTTTGCTATTGCGCAAAAGATTTTTAAAGGAAAAGACTTGAGTCAGGTTGCTAGCCATACCCTTAACTACGGTCACATCGTTGATCCTCTGACTGGTAAAGTCATGGACGAGGTTATGGTTGGGGCTATGAAGTCTCCAAAGACCTTCACTCGTGAGGATATTATCGAGATTAACACTCACGGCGGGATTGCGGTGACCAATGAAATTCTCCAGCTAGCTATTCGTGAAGGAGCTAGATTGGCTGAACCTGGTGAATTTACCAAACGTGCCTTCCTAAATGGACGTGTGGACTTGACTCAGGCTGAGGCGGTCATGGATATCATCCGCGCCAAGACAGACAAGGCCATGAACATTGCGGTCAAACAATTAGATGGTTCCCTTTCTGATCTTATCAATAATACCCGTCAAGAAATCCTCAATACACTTGCCCAAGTCGAGGTCAATATTGATTATCCTGAGTACGACGATGTTGAGGAAGCCACTACTGCTGTTGTCCGTGAAAAGACTATGGAGTTTGAGCAATTGCTAACCAATCTTCTTAGAACAGCCCGCCGCGGTAAAATCCTCCGTGAAGGAATTTCCACTGCTATTATCGGACGCCCAAACGTTGGAAAATCAAGCCTGCTTAACAACCTCTTACGTGAGGACAAGGCCATCGTCACAGACATTGCTGGTACTACTCGAGATGTCATTGAAGAATACGTCAACATCAACGGTGTCCCTCTCAAATTGATTGATACAGCCGGTATCCGTGAAACGGATGATATCGTGGAACAAATTGGAGTTGAGCGTTCGAAAAAAGCTCTTAAGGAAGCTGACTTGGTGCTGCTAGTACTAAACGCTAGCGAGCCCTTAACTGCCCAAGACCGACAACTTCTTGAAATTAGTCAGGACACAAACCGCATTATTCTTCTTAATAAAACCGACTTGCCTGAAGCGATTGAAACCTCGGAACTTCCAGAAGATGTCATCCGTATTTCAGTTCTTAAAAACCAAAACATTGATAAGATTGAAGAACGCATTAACAACCTCTTCTTTGAAAATGCTGGTCTAGTCGAGCAAGATGCAACCTACTTGTCCAACGCCCGTCATATTTCCTTGATTGAGAAGGCTATTGAAAGTTTGCAGGCTGTTAATGAAGGACTGGAACTAGGTATGCCAGTTGACTTGCTTCAAGTTGACTTGACTCGTACTTGGGAAATCCTCGGAGAAATCACTGGGGATGCTGCTCCTGATGAACTCATTACCCAACTCTTTAGCCAATTCTGTTTAGGAAAATAGGAAAATCCATGATCGTTCTTGCGGTCATGGATTTTATTGTCTTTATTAGTAATCTGGTCTTAAGACCCCTGTTACAGTTGCCTTAGTTGCTTCGTAGTCGCCATCTACGACAACCTTGATAATGCGTTTGGCATCTTCTTCTGGTGCTGGAACAAGAGGTAGACGAGTTGGACCAGCTTCAAATCCCATATAGTTGAGAACTGCCTTAACTGGAGCAGGACTTGGATAAGAGAAGAGGGCATTGACCTTAGGAATGAACTTGCGCTGAATAGCCGCTGCTTTTTTCATATCGCTTTCTGCAATGGCAGTAAACATCTCGTGCATTTCATCCCCATTTGTATGGGATGCAACAGAAATAACCCCGTCAGCACCAAGGTTCATGGCATGGAAAGCATCTCCATCCTCACCTGTATAAATCAAGAATTCTTCAGGCTTGTGCTCAATCAAGTAAGCCATATTAGCCAAGCTAGTACATTCTTTGACACCGATAATATTAGGATGGTCAGCTAAACGAAGCATGGTTTCTGGAGTCAATTCGACAACCACACGACCTGGAATGTTATAGATAATAATAGGTAAGTCAGAAGCATCTGCAATAGCTTTAAAGTGCTGATACATTCCTTCTTGAGAAGGTTTGTTGTAGTAAGGCACAATAGCAAGCCCAGCAGCAAAACCACCAAATTCTGCTACTTCTTTGACAAACTCGATCGAGTCACGCGTATCATTGGTACCTACACCTGCAATCAAAGGGACACGTCCATTAACAATCTTTTGTACAGCCGCAAAGAGCTCCAACTCTTCATCGTGAGTCAATGTCGGACTCTCAGCAGTCGTTCCCGCAAGAAGAATTCCGTCTGTATGATGCGCCAATAAATGCTCAATCAAGGCTGGAATGGCATCAAAGTTGATAGAGCCATCCTCGTGGAAGGGAGTAATAAAGGCTGTGATGATTTTACACTCTTTTAAATCTTGATAAGACATGAGAAACACCTCTCTATTTCAAAGAAGGAGCTCATCTGAACTCCTAAACGATATGACTATTTTAATTCAAATTTCAATTCGGCAGTTGGACGAACCAAGCCACGTTCATGAAGAGTTTCAGCAATCTGAACTGAGTTCCAAGCAGCACCTTTGAGAAGGTTATCTGAAACAACCCACATGTGGATTCCTTTTTCAGCATCCAAGTCTTTACGGATACGACCAACAAAGGTATCACGCGATCCCACTGCATTGATGGCTTGAGGATAAATTTGATGAGCGACATCATCTTCAAGGACAGCGCCTGGGAAAGCTGCGATAGCTGCTTTCACTTTTTCAATTGGAGCCACTTCTTTTGTTTCGATGTAAACAGACTCAGAGTGAGCTGACAAGACTGGAATACGCACACATGTTGCAGATACTGCAATGCTGTCATCTTCCATAATTTTCTTAGTTTCCTTGGTCATCTTCATCTCTTCGTATGTGTAATCATTGTCAGTGAAGACATCGATTTGTGGAAGAGCATTGAAGGCGATAGGATAATGTTTCTTGTCACCACCTGAAGGCAAGATTTCCGCATGCAAATCACGTGGGTTTACACCATCATTCAAGACTTCACGAAGTTCACGTTGTGTTTCAAGAATCGCTCCCATACCAGCACCTGAGACGGCTTGGTAAGTTGAAACGATGATACGATCCAAGCCCCATTTTTGACGGACAGGTTCAAGCGCCACCATCATTTGGATTGTTGAACAGTTAGGGCAAGCAATAATCCCGTTGTGGGCATCAAGTGCGTGAGCATTGACCTCTGGAACAACCAAAGGAACATCTGGATTTTGACGGAAGTAAGATGTATTATCTACTACTACCGCACCAGCTTTCACTGCGTATGGTGCATACTTAGCTGATGTAGAACCACCTGCTGAAAAGAGAGCGATGTCAACTCCTTCAAAAGCTGTTTCAGTCGTTTCTTCAATCGTAATGTCTTGGTCTTTAAATTTCAAAGTCTTGCCTGCTGAACGTGCAGAAGCAAGTAAACGAATTTTATCGATTGGAAGTGTTGATTCTTCCAACATTTTTATCATCTGAGCTCCGACAGCACCTGTCGCGCCGACTACAGCAACTGTATATCCCATAAATAACCTCTTTCGGAATTTTCTAAAAATTTCTATAATAGAAGTATTATACTACTTTTTCCATGAATTGCAAAGCTTTTTCATCATTTTTTGGAAAATAAAAATCCCCAGTCGCTAGACTAGGGACTAAGAGGCATCTTCATGTGATGAGCAGGTTCACACAACTCATCAAGGTCCGCTCCTGCGTTATGACCTCCTTATGCTCAATAGTAGTCCGAAGACTACCTATCGACTCATCGCATATTCTATTCTACTAAAGAGAATGACTTTTGTCAACAGACGAAACTCTTTATACTCTTCGAAAATCTCTTCAAACTTCGTCAGCATCGCCTTACCGTATATATGGTTACTGACTTCGTCAGTTTCATCTACAACCTCAAAAACATGTTTTGAGCTGACTTCATCAGTTCTATCTACAACCTCAAAGCAGTGCTTTGAGCAAGCTGCGGCTAGCTTCCTAGTTTTCTCTTTGACTTTCATTGAGTATTAGTTTTATTTACACAAGTGCATAAGAAACATCTTTGAAAAATTTGGGGCAGATTTGGGGCAGACATAACAAAAACCCTTGATTTACAAAGGTTTTCTTGTCTATTTAATGCTAATTGCCGGGATTGAACCGGCGACCTCATCCTTACCATGGATGCGCTCTGCCAACTGAGCTAAATCAGCTTACTTGAAAAGTATACTATAATCAGAAAAGCTTGTCAAGTTTCCTTAGAAATTTTCTATAAGAAAAAGCCAGGTAAAGGCTACCTAGCTTATCTTCTTCTATTTGCTTAAATCGATTCGACGACCAATTTTACCGATAATAATCGCTCCAATAATCAATGAGGCAAATTCACCAATCCCTGTTGTAAACCAAGTAAGGAAGAATGGTAATTCTGCTACAATATTTAACTCTGCAGCGATAGTAAACATGGAAATTGAAAAGAGGATTGAAAAGAAGAAATGATCTTTTCGAATCAATCCGTTAAAGAGGTAATCCTTGCTGTATTTTGCAAAAAGCCAAACACCTAAACTGAGGAATACCAAGGTTGATCCACCACCAACAAAGACATCTAGGAGTCCGAAGCTAAAGAAATTAGCAATCATACAACCGATAGTAACTCCGATGATGTACTTGGGATTGTAAAAAGCCATAAAGTTCATCATTTCTGAAATACGGAACTGATAAGCACCATAGCTAATGGCATTTAGAGGCGGTGTGACAGTCAAAACGACATAGATAGCAGCGACGATTGCAATATCTGCAACATCACGAATAGTTAATTTTTTCATCTTTTCTCCTTTAGCGGTTATCCGCGTGTAATATGCTTGGTGAAAGAAGCTAAGCACCAAGGGTTGCTTTATTCAACCTTACTAGTATAGCACAATAGCCTGCTTTATGCTATACTTAAAGCATGAAAAAACCTATTCAAAATTTTTTTAACAATGAAATCTTAGCCTATCTCTTTTTTGGCCTTGCAACAACTCTAGTTTCGATTCTCTCACGACTAGTCATTTATCAACTAAGTCATCAGGAACTCCTTGCTACCGCCCTAGCAAATAGTATTGGTATCCTATTTGCCTTTATCACAAATGATACGATTGTATTTAAGCAAAAAAAGAAAAATAGACTTATCCGTTTAGTGAAATTTTTTCTTGCCCGCCTTTCTACTTTTCTATTAGATTTGCTCTTTACTTTTCTGTTTGTGACTCAATTCCCTCATATCATAGGGCAATTCGTAAATGAAAATCTTGATAAAGTAAATGCAATTGAAACGATTATTGCACAAATACTCATTATTATCATCAATTATATCTTGAGCAAGGTCTATATTTTTAGAAAATAATATTCCATTTATGAGCCTTTTAATTGCCTTCTATAATGATTTAGGATACAATGAAACACGAAACGTTGAAAGGAAAACAGTATGTTAAAAAATCTAAAATCATTCTTGCTTAGAGGAAATGTTATTGACCTTGCTGTCGGTGTTGTCATTGCCTCTGCTTTTGGTGCTATCGTCACTTCGCTTGTAAATGACATTATCACTCCTCTTATTTTAAATCCCGCTTTGAAAGCTGCTAAAGTCGAACGTATCGCTCAACTGTCTTGGCATGGAGTCGGCTATGGTAACTTTTTAAGTGCTATTATCAATTTTATCTTTGTCGGTACCGCCCTCTTCTTTATTATCAAGGGTATTGAAAAAGCACAGAAACTGACTGGCATAAAGGAAGAAAAAACTGACGAAAAAAAACCAACCGAATTGGAAGTACTTCAAGAAATCAAAGCTCTCCTTGAGAAAAAATAATCGTTTAAAAGGATCTAGCGCAAAGCTAAATCCTTTTTCTTTACTCTTTGGGTAACTTGCCTGCTTTTTCTAGCATCTTCTTGATAAGATAAGGCATCTTGACATTCTCCCGACCTTTTTTCTCAATCAGTTTTTTCACAAATTCTGGCATTTGTAAATCTTCAGATTCAGCCAAAATGTTTTTCGTCTCGTCTGAAGGAACTAACTCATCAAAGGTCTCTTCTTCTGGGAGAAATTCCTTAAACTCTTGATGTTCATTGGCTCTAACTGTATTGACCAAGGCATCAATTAAGCGAGAATCTGTATTTGGCATTGGTGGACGATGGTAGTTGACACCCAATTCCTGACACAAGTCATAACATTCCACATCATTGTCAAACAAGACTTCAATATGCTCGCTGATGAAGCTGATAGGAACAAAAATATAATGGTCTGGATGTTCTGTCTGTTCTCTGAGATATTCTAATACATCTGGCTTAATCCATGGAATCCCAATATCACTCTCACTTTGCCAGGTATTTGTATATTGCTCGGAACTCAAACCTAGTTTTTCAGCAACTAACTTGCTATTTTCAAAAATTTGGTCAATATATGGGTCACCAAAATCCAAGGCAAAAATGGGCACACTATGGGCTGAAAAGATGACTTTAACGCTATCCTGCTTTACTTCTTCTTTTAAAATCTTGGCAATTTCATCTGCCCAATAATTTAAGAGCGCCTCTTCTTGATACCAGTCCTTAATGACCAAAAATTGAATTTGTTTGCTTTCTAAAAATTTTTCATAGCCCATGACAGAGTAAAAAGAATAGTGAGGCTCCAAAATCAAACAAATACACTGTTCAATTCCGTCTGCTTCCATCTGACCAATCACATCTGGAATAAAAGGTCTGGAAAATTTATTGGCAAAATAGACACTATATTCATTTCCCAGTCTAGCTTCTACCAAGGCAACTTCTTGACGGGTAATTCTTTGCAGAGGTGTGCCTCCAATTCGTACATAATTATCATAGAGAGTTTGAATCTCATGGTCTTGAGGTCTTACTCCACGACGAATATTTGTGAAAAAATCAGCTACACCTTCAAAGGTAATCTCTTCCGGTGAACCGAAGGTCATCATTAAAATTGCTTTTTTCATAACTGCTTCCTTGTGATATTTTTATCAAATTTATTTTATCATGAATCCACTGATAAGTAAACGCTAACATAGCGACATTCACAATCTTTTGTTTTTCTCTTCTTTCTATGATACAATGGAAAAAATGAATTCAAAAGGAGTTTTTTATGACTTACCCCAATCTCTTGGACCGCTTTTTAACCTACGTTAAGGTCAACACGCGCTCTGATGAACACTCTACTACTACTCCAAGTACACAGAGTCAGGTTGACTTTGCAACCAATGTTCTTATTCCTGAAATGAAACGTGTTGGACTGCAAAATGTCTACTACCTTCCGAATGGTTTTGCTATTGGAACCTTGCCAGCTAACGATCCATCTTTAACACGTAAAATTGGCTTCATCTCCCACATGGATACTGCTGATTTTAATGCCGAAGGAGTTAATCCTCAGGTAATTGAAAACTACGATGGTGGTGTGATTGAACTAGGGAATTCTGGTTTCAAACTCGATCCAGCCGACTTCAAGAGTCTTGAGAAATATCCAGGACAAACGCTCATCACAACCGATGGAACAACCTTGCTGGGGGCTGATGACAAGTCAGGAATTGCTGAAATTATGACAGCCATTGAATATCTGACTGCCCACCCTGAAATCAAACACTGTGAAATTCGTGTTGGTTTTGGTCCAGATGAAGAAATCGGTGTTGGTGCTAATCAATTTGATGCAGAAGATTTTGATGTGGATTTTGCCTACACAGTTGATGGTGGCCCACTAGGTGAACTTCAGTACGAGACCTTTTCAGCAGCGGGTGCTGAATTGCATTTCCAAGGACGTAATGTCCACCCTGGTACTGCCAAAGGGCAAATGGTCAACGCCCTTCAGCTAGCAATTAATTTTCACAATCAACTTCCAGAAAAGGACAGACCTGAGTTAACGGATGGTTACCAAGGTTTCTATCATCTAATGGATGTAACAGGTAGCGTTGAGGAGGCAAGTGCTAGCTACATCATTCGTGATTTTGAAAAAGATGCCTTTGCAGCGCGTAAAGCAACTATGAAGTCTATCGCTGATAAGATGAATCAAGAACTTGGGAGCGACCGTGTCACTCTCAACTTGACAGACCAGTACTACAATATGAAAGAAGTCATTGAAAAAGATATGACTCCAATTACCATTGCTAAAGCCGTTATGGAAGATCTGGGTATCACTCCTATTATCGAACCAATTCGTGGAGGGACAGACGGCTCTAAGATTTCCTTTATGGGAATCCCAACTCCGAATATCTTTGCGGGTGGTGAAAACATGCACGGACGTTTTGAATACGTCAGCCTTCAGACTATGGAACGTGCAGTTGATACAATCATTGGTATCGTAGCTTATAAATACTAAAAAGACGAGGTAGCTCAGCTACTTCGCCTTTCTTTTTATTATGCTGGTTTTTCTTGATTTCCAGCACTTGTTGTAGATTCTGCTGTTTCCTTTTCTGAAGTTGATTCAGCAGGTTTAGAATCTGTTGCGTTGCTCGGTTTGTTTTCGTCGCTAGCAGTTTCACTGTTAGATTCTGTAGCTACATTTGGTTGGCTCTCAGCACTGGTGTTATCACCATTTGCCTCGGCATTTCTTGCTGGACTTGTTTCTTCACTTGCGCTAGCTTTTGACTGGATTTGGTGATTCAAAACTAGAATAGCTTTGGTCAATTCAAGTAAAGCGGCTTTGTCTTTACTCTTAGCTGAAAGTTGATCTAGTAATGCATCCACTTTATCAAAGTCCTCATCAGAACCATTATTACTTTCTAAATAAGAGTGAAGCGATATGAGAATATCGTAGAGTTTTTGATAGAGTACAAGTGTCTGAGGATCTTGTTCAGCATTTTCCTTTTCTTGTTGAAGGGCGCTAGCGATACGAGTCAAGACATCTTTTACCTGGCTGTTTACTTCATCCAAGTCTGCATCAGCCTTGTTTGTGGCAGCTTTGAGATTTTCTACTTCTTCTGCCAAGGATTGTCTGATTCCTTCTTCTTGGATTTGCTCCAAGAGTTGAGTTGCCTTGCTCAAGAGGCTTTCTACTTCTTCCTTGCTAACATGATTGACATGCTCTTCTTTTTTAAGATCAGGATAAAGATCTTTCAAAAATTCATAAATCGCTTGCTTAGCAGATTGGTTATCAACTTTTTCTTTATCTAAAACTGTTTCATTTACTTTTGTAGAAGCTGGCTGATTTTTCAAAGCCTCTTCTACTTCTTGTTTTGTTTGGTAAATGCTTGGGAACAGTTTATTCAAGTCCACAGCCTTACGGAAGGATTGGGATTGATATAAAGTAAAAGTCAAATTAGCTACTTTATTACGAAGATCCTCATTTAAACGACTATCATTTACATTCTCATAGAAGTACTTGATGTATTCCACTGTTGTATCACCAGTACGATCATTAAAGTCTTGAAGAGCTTGAAGTTGTGATTCAACCGCTGCTAAAGCAGCCTCATCTTTAGCCAATTTAGCTTCTTGGAGTCGAACGAGAAGGTCTTTCTTTGGAAGTCCATAAGAGTCTGTATCCAAGGTATTGATTTTATCAATCAAGGCCTGATATTTCTTATCTAAAGCACTTGTTTCAACAGGTTTGATACTTTCATCAATATGGATATATTGCTTATCAAAGAGTTCTAATGTCGCAAGATAACCTGCTGTAGAGTTAGTTGCCAGTTTCTTCATGTTTTCAGTAAACTGACCTAAGGCTAACTCAATCTGTCTTTGTTCAATAGGCTTGTCTTTGTAGATACTTCTGCTATCAGCTAGAAGTTGATCTACTTTTGCCAAGACTGCCTTCTCATCAAAAGCTCCTGGTTGGTAGTTGGATTGTAGGGCTGGAATCTTGTTTTTCAAAGCCACTTCATATCCCTTAGTTTGCACCTTGATGTAGTGATTATGGTCGCCATGAGGAATCACAAAACTACCATTTTCTACCTGTAAACTATAAGGAGACACACCATCACGTAAGGCAGTCGTATAAAGTTCATTTAGGAAATCAAGTTCTGGATTTCCAGTTTGGAGTGGCAAACGAACATGTTCCTTACGAACAGCATAGGGATGGATATGAGTTGGATCATAGGCTTGGTCTGGATTTCCAAAGACAAAGAATCCGTTTGAAATTCTAATCGCTTCAAGTGGAACACCATAGGTCTTAGAAATGTAAGCAATCTTTTCTTCATCACTAGCATCTCTTGAGAAAGACTCTACCGTTTTAGCAAGAGGTTTTACAGGCTCTGCATCATGATGTGTTTTCAGATGATCCTGTGCGGCCTTAATTTGCTCTGCTGTCAAATCTTTCTTGAAGAAGTAATGATTGTGGTCTCCGTGACTCATGACAAAGCCTTGCTCATCCTCACTAATGACACGATCGGCATCAAAACCGTGATCGTGATCTTCACCATGATGGTGGTCATGCTCATCATCATCGTGATCATCATGGGCTGGACTTGGTGTTGCTGGCGTTTTACCTCTCAAATGATCCTGCGCTGCCTTAATTTGGTCTGCTGTCAAATCTTTCTTGAAGAAGTAATGATTGTGATTACCATGAGTCATGATAAATCCTGCCGCATCTTCCGCAATAATGCGATTAGCATCAAAGCCGTGCCCATCTTCTTCATGTTCCTCATGTGAAGTTCCTGGATTGATTGGAAGAGATGGCGAAGGTGTTGTTAGACTATTACTTGGAAGAGTCGGTTGTCCAATTTGATTCAACTTAGGAATGTAATGGAAATGATCACCATGTCTTACGATATAAGCTGTTGCTGTTTCCTCAACAATATCTTTTGGATTAAAAATATAGCCATCAGATGTTGAAGAGATAGGCTTATTTGTAAGTAATGAGGCATGATTCAAAGTAGATGGACTACTTGAAAGACTTCCTAGACTAGACGCTACTTCATGAGGTTTTGCATTTGTAGAAACCGTAGAACCAGTTCCACCGATAGGCACCATTCTAGCAATCTTTTCTTCTAAAGCAGAAAGTTTGCTATAAGGAATAAAGTGATAATGGTCGCCATGCGGAATCGCAACTCCATTTGCCGTACGACTGATAATCTTAGCAGGGTCAAAGACCAGACCGTCTGATTCACTGTAACGTTGGTCGCTAGGTGAATCATAGAGTTCTTTCAATAGACTTTGGAGATTTTCAGCCTTACTTTCTGGCTTGCTAGTTAATCCTTGCACTGTAGATTGAGTATTATTGTCACTAGCTGCTGAAGAATAGCTTAACTGACTCGGTTGCGTATTTTTACCAGCTAGATGAGCTTTTGCTGCTGCTAATTCACTAGCAGATAAATCACTTTTTGGAATGTAGTGATAGTGACCTCCGTGGGGAACGATATAAGCATCACCCGTATCTTCGATAATATCAGCTGGATTAAAGACATAACCATCATCTGTCGTATAACGTCCCTGAGACCTTGCTGCAGCAACATTAGAGTTGACCTTCTCATTATCTTTGACATGTTCTTGTTTTTGACGATTGATTTCATCCTTGGTTCGAACATTATCAGCATGAGCTGCATCTTTTAGGTAGACATAATATTTTCCATCGACCTTGATGATATAACCACCTTTGACTTCATTGACAATATCAGCGTCTTTAAGTTGATAGTTTGGATCCTTCATCAAGAGTTCTTCACTAAAAAGGGCATCATAAGGAACTTTCCCATTATAGTAATGATAGTGGTCACCGTGTGACGTCACATAGCCCTGATCTGTAATTTTGATGACAATTTGCTCAGCCTGAATTCCTTCTTTTTGGCTGACCTGGTCTGGTGTCAGGTTTTCAGTTTTCTGACTTGACTGATTACCATCCACATAAGAAACACGATTATTGTCCTTATTTTCCTGCGAACGATGCTGGTTCAGTGCATAGGCGCAAAGACTCAAGGATACGATAACAGCTGATCCAGCTGCTATATACTTTTTACTGAATTTCATAAATCCCTCATTTCAATAAATGATGAAGCTTTTTCTCAACTTCTTTTTCTCGGTTAAACAATTTTTCTAAACCGGTTATTTAACCGTTTAATTAACCAGTAAATAGTTTACCTTTTTTAAGTTTATCTGTCAAGATTTTTATATCATTTAAAAAAATAAAAGCCAGTATTACTACTGACTCTTACATTATATCGATTTAATAGGATAAACTTATGCTTCTGGCTTCGTCTCAATTGACTCACTACCTTTTAACAAAGCAAGTAATTTTTCTGCCTCTGTCATGATGTCATTATTATCCATGGTTTGCAGGCTCAAGTTACCTCGTAAACTAGCCAGGGTTTCAGTCGCAGTAGCTTTCAGACTAGCATCCGTTACTTTATCAAGTAAAGCTTCTACTTCTTTGAGTTTAGCTTCTACTTTTGCAGTCTCTACTTGATGGACTTCTGGCTCTTCTGTAGTATCTTCAGCTTCTTCCTCTGTCTCGTCTTCATCAGTGCTTGGTCTATAAAGATTATCTGCTGAAGGATTTAAACCAGCGTGATTCTCTTTTTCATCAGATTCAGAGCGAGTTGGCTCACTTACTTCATCATGTTCCTTATTTTCATCAGGTTTACCGTCTTGGTCTGCCTTATTTTTACGAACATGGTCGCTAGCATTACCCCAACCATTATCTGAATGAGGACGTTGGTCCGGATGTTCAACGTAGTATTTTACAGTCGCAAATAAATCTTCTAAGGTATAACCCTCAGGTGCCTTATAGAGTCCTTCGTCAAACCATGCAAACTTAAGATTATGATAGTGATCAAAGTGAGGAATTATAAAGTAACCATTCTGTACAGCTACAGTATACTGTAAATGATTTGGTATTTTTTCTAATGGTACCTTGTTCTCAGCTGTTACGCGGTTATAGATAGCTTCTGTCCCTGTTGCCTCTGGTTTTGCTTCAGTAGAATTTGGAGCTTGTAAGCCTTTTTCTTTAGCATAAGCCTGAGCTGCTGCCCTTTCAGCTTCAGATAAGCTGTCTTTTTTAATCCAGTGGCTATGGTTCAAGTGTGGAGTGACGTAGGCATTTCCTGCATCACTTTCAATATCATGTTCGTCAAAAATGTAGCCATCTGAGGTTGTATATTTACCTGCTAATTTCGCTAATTTAATTTCATCGTTTGTATAGGCAATTTGAGCATTTGGTTTGCCAAGGCGTTCTGGATGGGTAATTGGTGCTAGAAATGCCAATAAATCATCTACCAATTTTACTTTATTATTAGAAGATTCATTATTCAAGCGTTCTGCTAATTTGTCTAAGGCTTGGAAATCAACAGCACGCCCCTTATTTTCAGACAAGGCTTTATGAGCCTGGGTTAACAGATTATAAGCTTTATCATAAAATTCTTTGTCACGAGAAGAGACGTTTTCTTTCTTCGCAACTAGAGCATGTGTCTCTTGAGTTTTCTTAGACAAGAGATTTTCAATAGCATCAATCTTATCCTTAGCCAAGTCTTTAGCAAAAACATAGTGACTGACACCAGCAATTTCCACAACATATCCTTTTCCAACTTTTCTAACAACCTGTTCTACTGCAAAATTAGTTTGTTTTTTCTCAGTTGACGGTTGAGCTTGCGGTTTTGGTGCTGGTTTCAAATAATGCATTCCTGGCAAGACTATACCATTTTGTCCTTTTAACGGAATCATGCTTGCAATCCTCTGCTCTAAATCAGACATTTGTGAATAAGGGATAAAGTGATAATGATTTCCGTGAGGCACAGCAACACCATTTGCTGTACGATCTGTTATTTGTGCTGGGTCGAATACCAAGCCATCCGATTCCACATGTCGTTCTGACAAAGGTTTGGCATACAATTCACGTAAAAGGCTTGAAATATCTTCCCCTTGATTCTGATGATAAGTTGGAGTGACAGTTAGATTGTGGTTCTCTGACAAGCTTGGTTGAGCTGGATTTGCATTATGACTAAAACTTGAAGAAGGACGAGACCCCTGCTTCCCATTCCAATAGGCTTGAGCAGCAGCCAATTCTCCTGCTGACAAAGCGCCTTTTGGTATATAGTGAAAATGGTTGCCGTGCGGTACAATAAAAGCGTCTCCTGTATCTTCAATCACATCTGACGGACTAAATACATATCCATCATCCGTTGTATAGGCGCCTCCAGTTCCTCGATTCGATGCTTGCGTATTGAGATTAAAGTTTGGTTTAATGGTTGAACTTGGTTTAGCAGGACTACTTGGTTTCGTATTGTCAGAATGACTTTGAACTGGCTGACCTCCAATTGGTAGATTTCGAGCCAATTTTTCTTCCAAAGCAGACATTTGTGAATAAGGAATGAAATGGAAATGATCTCCGTGAGGTACTGCCACACCATTTGCAGTACGTTTTATAATCTGTGCTGGGTCAAATACTAATCCATCAGACTCCACATGACGTTGGCTAAGTGGCAAAGCGTACAATTCTTGAAGGAGACTAGCTAAATCCTCACTTTGACTTTCAGAATCTGTTGCAGGATTTTGAGGTGTCTCAGATGGACTCCTTCTCACACTAGATCTTGTTTCTCCCCTGCTTGAACGGTATTCAACCGTACTTAATTGGCCACCTTTTCCAGATAAGAAGGCTTGGGCTGCAGCTAATTCACTAGCAGACAAGTCACTCTTAGGAATATAGTGGAAGTGATTACCATGAGGAACGATATAGGCATCACCTGTATCTTCTATAATATCAGAGGCATTAAAGATATAACCATCATCCGTTGTATAGCGCCCTTGAGCTCTGGCTACAGCAACAGCATTATCTGTGCTTGAATTATGATTATGACTGTGTTCTTGCTTCTGACGTTTAATCTCTTCTTTTGTCCGAATATTGTCAGCATGGGCGGCATCCTTGAGGTAAACATAGTATTTCCCGTCTACCTTAATGACATAGCCACCCTTGATTTCATTGACAATGTCTGAATCCTTCAACTGATAATTCGGATCTTTCATGAGAAGTTCTTCACTGATGATGGCATCATAAGGAACCTTACCATTATAGTAATGATAATGGTCTCCATGAGAGGTCACATAACCTTGATCCGTAATCTTGATGACAATTTGTTCGGCGTTGATTCCCTCTCTCTCTTACTGACTTCATCTGGTGTCAAATTTTCTGCCTTTTGACCAGCCTGATCACCGTCTATATAAGCAACTCGATTAGACTCTTTCTTAGCCTGACCAGCTTGGTAACGACCAAGTTCATAGGAACAAACACTTAGGGCAAGAACTGCCACTGAACCTGCTACATATTTTTTATTGATTTTCATTCTTTCCTCACTTTAATTCTTCTGCTAAAACACTTATATTTTCTTCAAGATTTTCTAAATAGGTCTTGTCATTTTGTGGGTCTGCCTCTAAAGGATTCAGAGTTTTAAGACCCACACCTGTTGATTTGACAAGAGTTTCAGCTACTTTTGAAGAAGCATTGCTTTCTGTAAAAATTGTTTTAACTTTATAGGTTTTAACAAATTCCTGAATTTCTGTTAGTTGTCTTGGACTTGGTTCTTGTTCTGGAGAGATACCAGCGATTCCAAGTTGATTAAGTCCAAATCTCTTCGCTAGATAAGAAAAGGCTGTATGTTGTGTTACAAATGTTTTCTGACTCGCTTTTTCAAATTTAGGCTGGAATTTCTTAGTTAGTTCTTGAGCTTTTTTGATAAAGGCTTGCGCATTTTTCTGGTAAGTTTCTTTATGCTCACTATCAACCTCTGAAAGTTTATCAGCGATAATCTGAGCTTCTTCTCCAGCTTTTTCAGGATCTAGCCATGTGTGAGGATCATAAAGCGTTTTTTCATCAACTCCATCACCTACTTCCACATCTTCTAGCCCTGAGACGCGGTCTAAAGTCATTCCCTCTGAAGCCTCTAAGACCTTCACTTTAGATTTTTTTAGATTGGGATCTAAACTTCCTGCCCAAGATTCGAGTGTATGAGAATGATAAACAAAGACATCTGCATCATAGATGGCCGCGATGTCATTTGCCGAAGGCTCAAAGGAGTGAATCCCACTACTTGACTGAATCATCCGAACATCATTCAAGTCACCAGATACTTCCTTAACCATAGCGTAGATAGGATAAAAACTGGTCACAATTTTCATCCCTTTCCCTGTCTGGCTTTCCTTTTGACCACAGGCTCCTAGCAACAAAAGAAAAACACTTAACAAGACTAAAAATAAATTTTGTTTTTTCATGGATAACCCCTTAACTATTTAATTAACTGGTAAACATTCTACTCCTAAAAATTTAATCTGTCAAGATATTTTTAGAAAAAATTTGAAATTTCTTTCACATATAAAAATCTGCGGAGTTTCAACAACTCAACAGATTCTCACTTTATATACTCAATGAAAATCAAAGAGCAAATTAGGAAGCTAGCCGCAGGCTGCTCAAAACACTGTTTTGAGGTTGTAGATAAGACTGACGAAGTCAGCTCAAAACACTGTTTTGAGGTTGTGGATAGAACTGACGAAGTCAGTAACCATACCTACGGTAAGGCGAAGCTGACGTGGTTTGAAGAGATTTTCGAAGAGTATTATTCTTCTATGGTAGAATGCTTATAACCATAAGTAAAGTAAATAATACTTCCTATCAACAAAGCAACTAGGAAAGCAATCCAGGTTTCCATATTATACTGTAACATGAAGGATAAACAAATGATAATTGATAAAATTGGTAACAGAGGTACCAAGGGTGTTTTAAATTCTCCAGCTTTGGGCATTCCTTTTTCTTTCCGTAAGCGAATCAAGCCGTAAGCAAGCATAATCAAGTAGGCTAAGGTACAAATATTTAAGAAGGCTGCGATACTGGCAAGAGGGAACATTCCTGCTGCTACTGCTGAAGCTATACCTGTCAAGATAGTAGCATTCTTTGGTACCTTGCTTGTCTTCGTCAGTTCCTTAAAGATGGCAGGCATTAAGCCATCGCGCGCTAAACTGTAAATCATACGCGATAGGGCATAGGTCATCGAAATACAAACTGTAATCAAGGTTAAGATAGCCACCAATGACACATAGTTGGCTGCCCAACTAATCCCAACACTACGAAGGGCAAAGGCAACGGCATCGTCGACATTTAGATGGCTATAATGGACCACACCAGTTAAGACAAGCGTCACCAAGGCATAAAGAATGGTTACGATAGAAAGCGATAAGACAATCCCTCTAGGAATATTTTTTTGAGGAGTCTTGACTTCATCTACAGCCATAGAGATGGATTCAAAGCCCAAAAAACCAAAGAACATCAAGGATGCACCAGCCATGATACCGGTACTAGCGCCATAGATTTGTCCAAAACCATAAGGAGCAAAATTACTCCAATTATCAAGTTTGATATGCCAAATTCCTACTAAAACAAAGAGAGCTAAAGCCGAGAATTTCAGAATGACCAAAATTGAATTAAAGCGTAAGGCTGCTTTAGCATTGAGTAAAACAAGCGAAGTCACCAAGACCAAGACAAGAATAGGCAATAAATCAACAAATGTCCCTGCTTGAGGATTAAAGGTACCATTTAAAGCATGAGGAAGGGCTATCCCGTATTGAGAGAGCAAGCCTTTAAAATAAGCTGCCCAACCCGAAGCCACACCTGATATAGCTGTCATGAACTCCATCATGGTTAACCAGCCAGCCAACCAGGCTGGGAATTCTCCTAAGATAGCATAGAGATAACTGTAGGCACCACCTGTAGCAGGTACTCGTGAAGCAAATTCTGCAAAAAAGAGGGCTGATAATCCTACACACAAGGCAGAAATGACGATTGAAATCACTAGGGCTGGACCAGCAAGTGTTGCAGCTGCAGTACCTGTGATTGTAAAGACGCCTGTCCCTACCATGGCTCCGATACCCAGCAAAATCAAATCCCATAACTTCAAATGCCTGTGCATCTCCGTTTTATCCAAACTTACATTCTTTGTTCTAAATATATTCATCTTTTTCTCCAAAATAAACTGATGATTCTATTTTACCATAAATATAGGAGATTTGTGAATATTTATAAAATGATTTTCTAAAAAAATCTGACTACATCTTGTAATCAGATTTTATCGTTTCTAGTTCATTTCTTTAAAGGCTGCTTCTGCATCTGCGTTGCTGATAACACCAAATTGAATCTTTCCAATCTTTCCTTGACTATCAATTAGGTATTCTGTAGGAATGCTTCGAATTTGATAAGCTTGGAAGGTAGTTGCTTTGGTATCATAAAGAACTGGGATATCCTTATAACCTTGATCTTGGAACCATTGGGGGAATTGCTCAACAGTTTTTTCACCTTGAATTCCTGGTGCAATAACACTAAGAATTTCGAAATCGCGATCTGGTTTTGCCGCTAGTTCCATCAACTCAGGCATACTTTTCTTACATGGACCACACCAGGAAGCCCAAAACTTCAAGTAAACCTTTTTACCCTTAAAATCAGATAACTTAACTTCTTTGCCATCCATGGATTGTAAGGTGAAGTCTGGAGCCTCTTTTCCAACAGCGATTTGTTGTACAGTCGTTTGTTGTTTTGGCTGTTGTGCTGCTTGAGTCTTTTTAGTCTCTTCCTCACCACAGGCCATCAATACAACTAATGACAAGAGGCTTAAGCCAGCAAACATTACTTTTTTCATTTGTTCTCCTTTATTCAAAAATTCCAGCTAGAACATTTACTTGTCCTAATAGTAACAAAATTCCCATTAAAATAATGAGGAAACCACCAATTTTCTTCAGTAGCATCATATGACGCTTGATTTTACTAAAATAAGGCATGACTAGGCCTGAAGCTAGGGCCAAGACCAAGAAAGGAAGGGCCATGCCCAGAGTGTAAATGAGAGTATAGATTGCTCCTTGCCAAGCGCCATTACCTCCAGAAGCCGCAAGTGCTAAAACAGAACTTAAAACTGGACCAATACAAGGCGTCCAACCGAAGCTAAAGGTAATACCAAGTAAAAAGGCCGACCAATAACGATTGGCTTCTGATTTCTTAAAAGTAAAGCTTTTTTGAACCTCTAATTTCTTAAAATGAAAAATTTCCATCTGGTGAAGGCCCAAAATAATGATAATCGTACCCATGGTATAGCGAAACCAATTGGCATAGAGAATATGACCAAAGTAACCAGCACCAAATCCTAGAATAAAGAAAATGAGTGAAATGCCTGCGATAAAGCAAAGTGTTCGAATCAAACCTGACCAAGCAACTTTTCTCCCAAACAAGGAAAAACTTTTTGCACTTTCCTGATCATCCAATAAAATTCCAGCATAAACTGGCAGAAGAGGAAAAATACAGGGAGAAAAGAAGGACAAGACCCCTGCTAAAAAAACGGAGATTGAAAATACTATCGTTTCCAATAAAGAACCAACTTTCTTAAGATTTCTAATCCTATTTTACTATAATCAATTTTATTTGTATGATTTCTGCTACGCAAATTGAATTATCCTATAATGGAATAATCTTATCCTTTACTAGTCGATTCGAATTTTGCACCCTATACACAAAAAAAGCCTGTCACACAAGCTCAAATGCTTGATATGACAGGCTTTTCAAAGGCTGATTATTTAACAGCGTCTTTAAGAGCTTTACCAGCTTTGAATGCTGGAACTTTAGAAGCTGCAATTGTGATTTCTTTACCAGTTTGTGGGTTGCGACCTTTACGTGCAGCACGCTCACGAACTTCAAAGTTACCAAAACCGATCAATTGAACTTTTTCACCAGCTGCAAGATAGTCAGCTACTGCTGCAAATACAGCTTCAACTGCTGCTGCTGAGTCTTTCTTAGTCAATTCTGTAGCTTCTGCTACTTTAGCGATCAAATCTTGTTTGTTTGCCATGTTAATGATTCCTCCAAATAATTTCTAATTAACAAATATAATCATATCCTAAAATCCCTTTTAGGTCAAGTTAAAAACGCTATTTCTTCCCATTTTCTTTATTTTTTTAGGAGTGGTAACGTACCAAAATAGCCCAAGCGTTCTCACCCGTGTGAGTTTGAATAATAGAACCTGTTTCCAAAACAGAAATTGGTTTTTCAACATAGGCTTGTAAGCTTTCTTTCATCTCTTTTGCCCAATCAGCACTACCAGAATATGATATTCCAATCTCTGCTACAGAACGTTCAGAGAGCGATGTTATCAACTCATCTAACCATTTTTTAAAAGTTTTAGCTCCACGACCTTTAACCATTGGCTGCAATTCATGGTCTTTCATCTGCATGACAACACGGATATTGAGAAGTGAGCTCAACAATCCAGTTACACGGCCAATTCGTCCACCTTTGACAAGATTTTCCAAAGTTGAAACGCCAATATAAAGTTCTGTGTGGTTTTTAACCTCTTCTACATGAGATAAAATTGTCTCCATGTCTTTGCCTTCTTGAGCTAATCTAGCAGCCTCAACAACTTGGAATTTCAAGGCTTGGTCAGTGAAGGAACTATCAACAACAGTCACATCTGCAGTAGATAAACTAGCACCCTGGCGTGCTGCTTCTACAGTACCAGAAAGGGCATGGGACATATGAATAGCAAGAATCTGGCTACCATCCTTGCATAGGTCTTCAAAAACTTCAGCGAAGACACCTACAGGTGGCTGACTTGTTTTCGGAAGATTCTTAGCTTCTTGCATCAACTGAAGAAATTTACCTTCTTCTTTTAAATCAGCATCAGAATAAACAACATTATCAATCATTACAGATAATGGAACAATTGTAATATCTAATTGCTTTACTAGTTCTGGTTCAATAGTAACAGATGAATCGGTTACAATCTTAATTTTTGTCATAGTATCAATCTTTCTATTTTAGGATTCAGATTGGTTTTCTTACTTCTAATTATATCAAAAAAAGATTAAAAATCCTAATGGAGTCACTCAAATTTTCCGTAAAAATTTGATATAATCAACTTATAAGAAAAGAGGTGTCCTATGATTAAAAAAATTTATCCCATTTTAACCATTTTACTAGGTGCTGCTATTTATGCTTTTGGGCTGACTTATTTTGTAGTTCCTCATCATCTCTTTGAAGGAGGGGCGACAGGCATTACCCTTATCACCTTTTATCTTTTTAAAATCCCTGTTTCTCTCATGAACCTGCTGATTAACATTCCCCTTTTCATCCTAGCTTGGAAAATCTTTGGAGCAAAATCTCTCTATTCTAGTTTGCTTGGAACCTTATCTTTGTCCGCCTGGTTGGTTTTTTTTGAGCGTATTCCCATTCATATTGATCTTCAGGGTGATTTACTGATCACAGCCCTTATAGCGGGAATCCTATTGGGAATTGGCCTTGGAATTATTTTTAATGCTGGAGGTACAACTGGCGGAACTGATATTCTAGCTCGTATTCTCAACAAATACACTCATATATCAATGGGGAAACTACTGTTTATCTTAGATTTTTGTATTCTCATGCTCATTCTCCTTATCTTCAAAGATTTGAGATTGGTTTCCTACACACTCTTATTTGATTTTATCGTTTCGCGTGTTATTGATTTGATTGGCGAAGGTGGCTACGCAGGTAAAGGCTTTATGATTATCACAAAACGTCCTGACCAACTTGCTAAGGCGATTAATGATGACCTAGGTAGAGGCGTTACTTTTATTTCTGGTCAAGGCTACTATAGTCAAAAAGATTTGAAGATTATCTACTGTATTGTCGGTAGGAATGAGATTGTGAAAATGAAGGAAATGATTCATCGAATCGATCCGCAAGCCTTTATAACCATTACAGAAGCCCACGAAATCCTTGGAGAAGGATTTACCTTTGAAAAAGAATAAAAAGAGGTAGTGTAGTGACCTCAAAAGTTAGACTAATTCATCTACCTTTTGGGTTACAAACAACCTCTTTTTTAATTACCAAAACTCTTAAGACCAATTCCGAGCTACTTCTTCATCAGCTTTTAACTGATCCACTAATTGGTCAACTGAGTCAAATTTGGTCATATCTCGAATGCGATCAAGCCAATAAACCATGACGGTTTCCCCATAAATATCTTGATTAAAATCAAAAATATTGACTTCAAAACGTGCTTCTTCTCCATCAAAGGTCACATTTTTCCCGACACTAGCCATAGCACGATACTTCTGTCTTTGAATCTCAACATCAACGACATAAACGCCATCTGCTGGCATATAAGTACGATCTAAAAGCACCAAATTAGCTGTTGGATAACCAATCGTACGACCACGAGCATTGCCATGAACCACCATACCTCTTGATGGAAGCGGTGCCCCCAAAAGTTCTCCTGCTTCTTTCACATTTCCATCTAAAATAGCTTGACGGATACGAGTTGAACTAATCTTTCCTTTCTCATCTTCTACAGGTGGAACAATGATAACTTCTCCATCAAAGTAATCCTTTAAATCTTCTGCCTTTTTTTGGTCAGAACCAAATGTATAATCAAAACCTGCAACAATAATTTTGGCATTCATAGCCTTGATATAAGTTGCAAAAAATTCTTCTGCCGTGAGACTAGCAAATTGACTACTAAAATCAAGGAGATATAATTCTTCTACACCTTCACGCTTTAGTTTCCTCTCACGTTCAGCAGGGTTCAAAATATGTAAAAACAGATCAGGATGATAAGGCTCTAAAGCGATCTTTGGAGATTCATTAAAGGTCATAACCACGATAGGCAACAAATCCTTTCTCGCAGCCTTATTGGCAACACGAAATAATTCTTGATGCCCCTTGTGTATACCATCAAAATAGCCGAGAACAACGACTGAATCAGATGGTGTGCCAATATCTTTTTGGTTTTTTATAGGAATAGTAATAATCATAAACTAATTATATCATAGCGATAGCTATTTCTGGAACAGAAAATCTGAAATGTCGTTTTTTTCACCTGAAGTGTATCATTTTAGAAGTATTTTGTTTTTCAAATCATAATAAAGTACAAGAGATTGAGTCAAGAATCTTAAAATCAGAAAAACGCATTATATCAGCTACCTAAGACTTGATATAATGCGTTTACTTAATATGAAACGGTCTACTGAATTTCTTCAAAATAAACTTCCAGTAGCCTTTTCACTTTCTTTTAATAAGTTCCTTCTTCACCTTGACTAGTCAAGATAACAGGACCATCTTTCGTAATCACGAATTGGTGTTCATACTGACATGACAATCCACCGTCGATGGTCTTATGGGCCCAACCGGTCTTCATATCTGTATCAATTTCCCAGTCACCTGTATTGATCATTGGTTCAATAGTCAAGACCATTCCTTCACGAAGACGAAGTCCACGACCAGCAATACCATAGTTAGGAACCATTGGTTCTTCGTGCATGGTTGGGCCAACACCATGACCAACCAAATCACGCACTACACCGTAACCACGGCTTTCAGCGTATTCTTGAATAGCCGCACCGATATCCCCGATACGATTTCCAACAACAGCTTGCTCAATCCCCTTGTACATAGCTTCTTTGGTTACATCCATCAAGTTTTTCACTTCTTCGGACGGTGTACCTACAGCATAAGCCCAACAAGAGTCTGCTAGACCACCAGAATAGCTCTGAGTGTATTTCTTCATTTGCTCAACATTGTTGAAGTTTAATTTTGAGACATTCAAATCAGATTTGGCAATTGGGCCTCCCAAAACCATATCAACTTTGAGCAAATCACCATCTTTCAAGATATAGTGACGAGGGAAAGCATGAGCCACTTCATCATTAAGAGAGCAGCAGGTAGCATAAGGATAGTCCATCATGGCACCGTCAACTCCAATCTGAAGCGGAAGGAAATTTTCTTCCTTACAACGACGGCGAACGTATTCTTCAACTTCCCACATATCTAGGCCAGGCTTAATCACATCACGTAAGCCGATATGAATACTTGCTAGAAAATCACCGGCCTTATCCATAGCTTCAATTTCACGAGCTGATTTTAATGTTATCATTTTTTCTCCTAGTTTCTAATTAATTTTAACAGTCACATTTGCTTTTGAAACAATCTGATGACCATGATAAATATCGTAATCAATAATAGCTGACCGTCTAGTATGGTGGATAATACGTGCTTGAATGCGCAGTATATCATCTATCTGAACAGCCTGCAAAAAGTAGATCAGCATTTGCTCGATGATGAGGTTGCGCCCACTATTCACAACTAAATCTTGGGTCATATGGGTCAGAATTTCTGCCAAAACACCATTAGCCAAAACACCATTTTTCTCTAGCATAAAGGGCTCAACTGTAATGACTACTTCATCATGGTGATAAGAAAGTTTTTGACCAATCTGCTCTGAAAAAGTTGGTAAGGTAGAAACTTGAGAACGGCTCATCTTTTCCATGACATCTCGTCTGGTCACAACTCCAAGCAAGGTTTGATTATTCCGAACAACTGGTACCATTTCAAAGTCTTCAGCAATCATCCGTTGACTCACATTGGCAATATTTGTCGATAATCCAACCAAAAATAGACTACGAGACATGACCTTATCAATTGTCGTACTTGGTGACTTATCACCCGCATCTCTCATAGTAACAACCCCAACAACGACCTGATGTTGATTGATAACAGGGAAACGACTACTACGATTCTTACGAACTAAGTCCAAATAATCTTTAACGGTGTCGGTCTCTCTCAGAAAACCATACTCATGACTCGGACGATAAAGTTTCTCAACTGTCAGAATATCAGTCTTGATTTGGACATTTGACAAGGCTTTATTGATCATGGTCGCGACAGTGAAAGTGTCATGCTTGCTTCTCAGAACAGGAATTCCTTTTTGATTGGCCAGTTTAAGAACATCATCATGAATCTGAAATCCCCCTGTAACCAAAACGGCATTTTCATTTTCAAGTGCTAACAGTTGGATACGGGTACGGTCTCCGACAATCAAGAGTCCCCCATCATGAAGGTAAGACAAAATATTTTGTTCGGTCATAGCACCGATTGAAAACTTACTAAATTCTCTCTCTAAACCTTCTTGCCCAGCCAGAACCTCAGAAGAAGTCACTTCTGCTATCTCAGCAAAAGTTAATCTTTCGATAGCAACTTTCTGGGATTTAACACGGATAGTACCACTTCTTGGACGAGTCTCTACAATTCCACGATTTTCAGCTTCTTTAATGGCCCGATAAGCCGTTCCATCACTGACTCCCAGATGATTTGAAATACTACGAACACTGACCCTTTTACCAACAGGTAATTCTTCCAAATAGCTTAGAATTTCTTGGTGTTTACTCATTAACTTCTCCCTTTACAAAGCGAAACTCAAGATAATCTCGCATTTTCCTTGTATAGCGATCACTTCCTCTAAACTGACGAAACAAACGGAATCCAGACTTAAGAGCAACCCGTTGGCTAGCTTCATTTTCAAGGTGGGTAATGATAGATAATTGTTTTAAGTCAAATTCCTCAAAAGAAAGCTGACAAATTTTTCTAACAACCTCTGTCATAAATCCTTGCGACCAAGCATCTTTTCTCAAAAAATAGCCAAGTTCTGCTTCTTTTTTAATTTCATCTAACTTTTCAAACTTAACAGAACCAATCATTTTTTCAGTTTTCTGGTCACAAATAGCCCATACTCCCAAAGGGGACTTCATAAAGTAATTGGTCAGTGCATATTGACTTTCTTCCAGACTTGCCTGAGTCGGGAAAATAAATTGAAGATTTTCTGGATTTGAGGCTATCTCATGGAAGTCTTGACTATCACTAAAAAAGAAAGGACGCAAATACAAGCGATCCGTTTCAAAAAAAGAAAACATTGCTAATTTGGTCCAAATATTCATAAACACCTCTACGGTTTAATCCTCAACAAGTGTAATATCCGCTCCTAGATTACGTAATTTTTCGATAATATCAGAATAACCACGTAAGATAAACTCGATATTGGTAATTTCAGTTTGTCCCTCGGCCATCAAGCCAGCAATAACCAAAGCTGCACCAGCTCTTAAGTCGGTCGCTTTAACACTGGCTCCACGCAAATTACGTCCACCCGTGTACAAAATATGACCATTTGTTGTCGAAATATCCGCATCCATCTTTGCTAGTTCAAAAACATGATTTACACGTTTTTCGTAAATCGTATCGACAATTGTACCACGACCATTAGCTGTTAGTAAAAGAGGAGTAAGTGGTTGTTGCAAATCAGTTGCAAAGCCCGGGTAAGGAGCTGTCTTAATATTGATTGCTTTCAAATTAGACTGCTCTTCGACAAAAATGCTGTCTTCAGATACAGTCATTCTCACTCCCATTTCTTCCAACTTAGCAATAAATCCTTCTAGGTGTTCGTAAAGAACATTATTGATACGAATTCCTTTACCAACTGCAGCAGCTAAAGAAATATATGTTCCAGCTTCAATACGATCTGGAATCACCTGATGACGGGTTCCATGTAATCTTTCAACACCATCAATAATGATGATATTAGTTCCTGCCCCACGGATATGGGCACCCATATTATTCAAGAGAGTAGCTACATCAATAATCTCAGGTTCACGGGCTGCATTTTCAATAATAGTACGACCATTCGCTTTAACCGCAGCAATCATCGTATTGATCGTTGCCCCTACACTAACCGTATCCATGTAAATACTTGCGCCATGGAGTCCTGTATCTTTAGCAGATAACTTCATGTTATCTCCCTCGTAGCTAACAGTGGCACCCATAGCTTCAAACGCCTTAAGGTGTAAGTCAATCGGACGAGGACCAAGATCACATCCTCCCGGTAGGCCAACTGTCGCTTCACCAAAACGCCCCAAGAGGCTCCCATAAAAATAGTAAGATGCACGAAGACTGTTGATTTTTCCATAAGGCATTGGAATATTTTGAACACCTCTTGGATCAATCTCCAATACATCGTCATAACGCTTAACAGTAGCTCCCATCAATTCCATAATTTCGACAAGACTCGCTACATCCGAAATATCTGGAACACAATCCAAAGTCACCACATCATCAGCCAAGATAATAGCCGGAATTAAGGCCACAACACTATTTTTAGCACCACTAATAGTGATTTCACCTTGTAGTGGTAATCCACCATTGATAACAATTTTTCTCATTCTAAGTTTTCAATACTCTTTCAAGATTTCTAATAAGGTCTTTAAAATAAATTATATCATAAATGCAACCTTTTTTCCATTCTTTTCAATTTTATTGGATAAATCAAAGTTGACGAGTTAGTAACTGAATTACTAATATTCAATGAAAATCAAAGAGCAAACTAGGAAACTAGCCGCAGGCTGCTCAAAACACTGTTTTGAGGTTGTAGATAAGACTGACGAAGTCAGTCACATATATACGGCAAGGCGACGTTGACGTGATTTGAAGAGATTTTCGAAGAGTATAATCTTTCTCGAAGCGCTATTACCCCCTTTTTGCCCCCTAAATACAAAAATGGCTCTATAATATTTGTAGTGGGTAAATCCCCTATAGATATTATGGAGCCGTTTTTATTGTAGAAAAAAAGTCCCATAAGCTCTATAATGAAAAGCGACCAAACCATCATTAGAAAGAATCCTATGGAACAATTACATTTTATCACAAAACTACTAGACATTAAAGACCCTAATATCCAATTTATGGATGTCATCAATAGGAATACCCACAAAGAAATCATCGCTAAACTGGACTATGAGGCCCCATCTTGCCCTGATTGTGGAAGGCAAATGAAGAAATATGACTTTCAAAAACCGTCTAAGATCCCTTACCTAGAAACGAGTGGTATGGCTACTAGAATTCTACTTAGAAAATGTCGTTTTAAGTGCTATCAGTGTTCAAAAATGATGGTTGCTGAGACTCCTCTAGTAAAGAAAAATCATCAAATCCCTCGTATCATCAACCAAAAAATTGCTCAGAAGCTGATTGAAAAAACTTCTATGACTGATATTGCCCATCAGCTGGCCATCTCAACTTCAACTGTCATTCGCAAGCTCAATGATTTCCGTTTTAAGCATGATTTTTCTCGTCTGCCTGAGATTATGTCTTGGGATGAGTACTCCTTTACAAAGGGAAAAATGAGTTTCATTGCACAAGATTTTGAAAAGCTCAATATCATCACTGTTCTCGAGGGAAGAACACAAGCTATTATTCGAAATTACTTTCTTAAATATGATAGAGTCGTCCGATGTCGAGTGAAAATCATTACTATGGATATGTTTAGCCCTTACTATGACTTGGCTAAACAGCTTTTTCCAAACGCTAAAATCGTGTTGGATCGTTTCCATATTGTCCAACACATGAGCCGTGCTATGAGTCGTATGCGTGTCCAAATCATGAATCAGTTTCATCGAAAATCCCATGAATACAAGGCTATCAAGCGTTACTGGAAACTCATCCAACAAGATAGTAGGAAACTCAGCTATAAACGTTTTTATCGCCCCACTTTTCGCATGCACTTGACGAATAAAGAAATTCTAGACAAGATTTTGAGCTATTCAGAAGACTTGAAACACCACTACCATCTCTATCAACTCTATCAACTCTTCCTTTTTCACTTTCAGAATAAGGAACCGGATAAATTTTTCGGGCTCATTGAGGACAATCTAAAGCAGGTTCATCCTCTTTTTCAGACTGTCTTTAAAACCTTCCTCAAGGATAAAGAGAAAATTGCCAACGCCCTTCAACTACCCTATTCCAACGCCAAACTGGAAGCCACCAATAATCTTATCAAACTTATCAAGCGCAATGCCTTTGGATTTCGGAACTTTGAAAACTTCAAAAAACGGATTTTTATCGCTCTGAATATCAAAAAAGAAAGGACGAAATTTGTCCTTTCTAGATATTAGCTTTTCTTCAACCCACTACAGTTGACAAAGAGCCCAAAAATAGCCCTTCGGATAAAATCCGAGGGGCTAGAAACGTTGTTAAATCAACGGCCGAACTTTTGAGTTTCAAGGTTCGGGATAAAATAGTTCACTGAACTATTTTATTTTTTCAAGTTGTAGAATGATTTCAATCCACGGTACTCAGCTACTTCACCAAGTTGATCTTCGATGCGAAGCAATTGGTTGTATTTAGCGATACGGTCTGTACGTGAAAGTGAACCAGTCTTGATTTGTCCTGCGTTAGTTGCAACTGCGATGTCAGCGATTGTTGAATCTTCAGTTTCACCTGAACGGTGTGATACAACGGCAGTGTAACCAGCTTCTTTCGCCATTTCGATAGCGTCGAATGTTTCAGTAAGAGTACCGATTTGGTTAACTTTGATAAGGATTGAGTTAGCAGCACCTTCTGCAATACCCTTTTCAAGGTAAGAAGTGTTTGTTACGAAGAAGTCGTCACCAACCAATTGAACTTTACCACCAAGACGTTCAGTAAGAGCTTTCCAACCGTCCCAGTCATTTTCATCCATACCATCTTCGATAGTGATGATTGGGTATTTGTTTACCAATTCTTCAAGGTAGTCGATTTGTTCTGCAGCAGTACGTACAGCTGCTCCTTCACCTTCAAATTTAGTGTAGTCGTAAACTTTACGTTCTTTATCGTAGAATTCTGATGAAGCACAGTCAAATCCGATAAATACATCTTTACCAGGAACATATCCAGCAGCTTCGATAGCAGCAAGGATAGTTTCAACTCCGTCTTCAGTTCCTTCAAAACGAGGAGCAAATCCACCTTCGTCACCTACGGCTGTTTCCAAACCACGAGATTTAAGGATTTTCTTAAGAGCATGGAAGATTTCAGCACCCCAACGAAGAGCTTCTTTGAATGATGGCGCACCAGCAGGTACGATCATGAATTCTTGGAAAGCGATTGGAGCGTCAGAGTGAGAACCACCGTTGATGATGTTCATCATTGGAGTTGGAAGAACTTTAGTGTTGAATCCACCAAGGTAGCTGTAAAGTGGGATTTCAAGGTAGTCAGCAGCAGCACGAGCTACAGCGATAGACACACCAAGGATTGCGTTTGCACCCAATTTACCTTTGTTAGGAGTACCGTCAAGAGCGATCATAGCACGGTCGATAGCTTGTTGATCACGTACATCGTAGCCAATGATAGCTTCAGCAATGATGTTGTTTACGTTGTCAACAGCTTTTTGTGTACCAAGACCACCGTAACGAGATTTGTCACCGTCGCGAAGTTCAACTGCTTCGTGTTCACCAGTAGAAGCTCCTGATGGAACCATACCACGTCCGAAAGCACCTGATTCAGTGTAAACTTCTACTTCAAGTGTTGGGTTACCGCGTGAGTCTAGGACTTCGCGAGCGTAAACATCAGTAATAATTGACATTTTTTACTCTCCTTATGAGTTAAATTTTTTACACCTCTATAATACCTTAAAACCCCTCCTTTTTCAAGAAAAAACGTTATCTTTGTGCAAATTTTCCTTAACTTTATAAAGTAATCGCTTTCTTTTGTCTGTTTTATTCTAACTTTTATGATATACTGTTTTCATGACAGATTTATCAAAACAATTACTTGAAAAAGCTCATGGTGGGGCAAAAATAAATCCGGATGAGCAAAGACGCTATCTTGGAACTTTTGAGGAAAGAGTTCTTGGATATGCAGATATTGACACAGCAAATAGCCCTCAGTTAGAAAAAGGATTTTTATCTATTTTAGAAAACCTTCAGGAAAAAGCAGAGCCACTATTTGTAAAGATTTCACCAACTATCGAATTTGACAAACAAGTTTTCTACTTAAAAGAAGCAAAAGAAACTGATAGTCAAGCTACCATTGTATCTGAAGAGCATACTTCTTCTCCTTTTGGCCTGATTATCCATAGCAATGCACCAGTACAAGTAGAAGAAAAGGACCTTCGACTTGCTTTTGCAAAACTTTGGGAAGGTAAAAAGGAAGAACCAGCCAAAACATCCATCTGGAAGAAATGGTTTGGCTAAATCTTGTGCATATTTAATAAATGCCCTATATTAGCAGCCGTGTGCTTCAGATAGAGACTGGCATTTTTCAAACTATCTTCTAAAGGTTCACTTTTCTCCAAAATAGAAAAGGCAGCTTGGATATTTTCAAATGGTAGGGAAGGTAAATCTTCAGCAAGACTACCACAAATAGCAATGACAGGAACTCCGACAGGGGTTCTTTTTGCTACGCCTATCGGCGCTTTCCCAGCAAAGCTTTGACTGTCCAGTCTACCTTCGCCAACGATAACCAAGTCAGCATCTAAAACTTTCTTATCAAAGTTGATTAGGTCCAAGCAGGTATCAATTCCAGACACGATATTTGCCTGAGCAAAGGCACACAAACCAGCAGCAATGCCTCCACCAGCTCCTGCTCCTTTAATTTCCAATGTTGCAGGTGAGATTTTTTCATAAAAATCTTGGATTGCCTGATCTACGACTGCAAACATAGTAGGATGTAAACCTTTTTGTTTGCCAAAAGTGTAAGTCGCACCTTGAGGACCACATAAGGGACTCACGACATCTGCTAAAATACGAATTTGCACATCTTCAGGAATTTCATAGCGATTTTCTGTTGAAACAGAAGATAAGTTCAATAAGGATTGACCGCATGCAGGCAAGACATTTCCATCCCTATCATAAAATCGATAACCTAATCCAGTAGCGATCCCAATTCCTCCGTCATTACTGGCCGTGCCACCAACGCCGATATAGATTTCTGTAATCCCTTTAGCAATGAGATGACGAAGCAACTCTCCAATACCACAAGTTTGGATTTGCAGTGGATCTCGTTTCTCTATCGGAATTTTTCCAAGGCCAACTAAATCAGCAACTTCAAATAGTGCCAGTCCCCCTTTTTGAAAATAGCGCATGGCTTCTTTTTGTCCAAAAGGTCCTGTAACTTGGATCCATTTTTCTTCTAGGTCAAGAGAATGTCGAATAGCATCAACAGTACCTTCTCCCCCATCACCAACAGGGCAGAGGAGACATTCTACATCTGCTATCGATTGTTGGAAGCCTCTTTTAATAGCTTCAGTCACCTCTTCAGCTGTCAAGCTTTCCTTAAACGAATCTGGTGCAATTACAATCTTCATATTTCCCCTCATTCTAAACAGTCAATCAAAGGAAGAACTTCTAAAAAATCTCTCTTATCAACATGATTCGGTATTTCTTTTTTGAGCACTTCTTTGGCACAAAAGGCGATTCCCAGTCCTGCTGACTTCAACATAAATAGATCATTGGCCCCGTCACCGATTGCAATCGTTCTTTCTTTAGGAAGTTTTAGTTTCTCTCTCCATTTTTCCAGAGTCTCTTTTTTGACCTGGGGACTGATAATTTGTCCAACTAATTTCCCTGTTAGAAAGCCATCTTTGACTTCAAGTTGATTGGCAGAGCAATGGGCAATGCCAAGTGATTTTGCTAATCTCTCAACTATTGGTGTAAATCCACCGGACACCAGACCAACTTGAATACCATTCTTTTGGAGAATGGAAATGAATTCCTGGGCATTTGGCGATAGATGAATAGAGTTGAAGACTTTATCAAAGACCGAAACAGGAAGACCTTCCAACAAGGACACTCTGTCTCGTAAACTGCTTTCAAAGTCTATCTCTCCTCGCATTGCCTGACTTGTAAGCTGCGCAATTTCCGCCTCACGACCTGCCTCTCTTCCAAACAAATCAATCACTTCTTCTAGGATTAAGGTTCCATCTACATCCATAACACACAAGCCTTTTACTTGAGACATTAGTTCTCCTCTCTAAACAGCCCAAAAATCGTATGAAGTCATCATACGATTTTATCTATTAATTAACTAAACTATGGTACAAGTCAAGGTATGACCTGCAGGCTGTATCCCATGAGAAATCACACTCCATAGCTTGTTTTTGTAGGTTTCTCCAAACGTCAGGATGATTTCTATACAAATCCAATGCTGTTTGGAAAGTCCAATTTAACCAGTAAGGAGATAGATTGTCAAAGCTAAAGCCAGTACCGCTTCCTTCGATTGGATTGAAAGCGCGAACGGTATCTCGCAAGCCTCCAACTTCATGAACCAATGGCAAGGTTCCGTAACGCATCGCCATCATTTGAGACAAGCCACACGGTTCAAAACGACTTGGCATGAGGAAGAGGTCACAAGCAGCGTAGATTTCTTGAGCAAGTTGAACATCAAAAGTGATATTTGCTGATAGCTTGTCAGGATAAACTTGAGCAAACCATGAGAAAGCTCCTTCAAAGGCTGGATCGCCAGTTCCCAAAAGAACAATCTGAACATCATTTTGCAAGATATGGTGAAGACTTTCGACCACCACATCAAAACCTTTTTGACGTGTCAAACGAGAAACAATTCCCACCAGTGGAACGTCAGCTCTAACTGGCAAGCCAACTCTTTCTTGCAATTTTGCCTTGTTTTTGGCTTTCCCAGACAAATCTTCCTGATTGAAATGATAGTCTAAAAGAGCATCCGTCTGAGGATTATAAAGATCAGCATCAATCCCATTCACGATACCAGATACTTTACCAGACTCCATTCTAAGAATCTGATCCAAGTTACATCCGAACTGACTGGTCATGATTTCATGAGCATAGCTAGGTGAAACGGTTGAAACACGGTCTGCGTAAAGAATTCCAGCCTTCATCCAGTTCAGACAGTTGTTCCAGCGAAGGGTTCCATCAGCATAACGTTCAAACCCAACTCCAAACAAATCCCATAACATTCCTTCTGAAAATTGTCCTTGAAATTCCAAATTATGAATGGTTAAAACAGTTTTAATACCTTGATAGGCTTGAATCCAACGGTATTTTTCCTTTAACAAGAAAGGAATCATAGCTGTATGGTAGTCATGAACATGGAGAAGGTCAGGAATGAAGTCAATCCTTTCCATAGCCTCAATGGCAGCAAGTTGGAAGAAAGCGAAACGTTCCCCATCGTCAAAATCACCGTAAACATGACCACGGAAGAAATAATATTGGCTGTCAATAAAGTAGAAGGTTACACCGTTTAAGACGGTTTTCTTAATCCCACAGTACTGTCTGCGCCAACCAACACTCACCTCAAAATGAAGCACATCTTCAATCTGATTTCCAAATTTAGCCTCTACCATGTCATAGTAGGGTAAAATCACTGCAACTTCATGTCCCGCTTTTACTAGTGATTTAGGAAGAGCGCCAATGACGTCTCCCAAACCACCTGTTTTTGAAAAGGGTGCACCCTCAGCTGCTACAAATAAAATTTTCATGAATGAATATCCTCTGTTACTTTGCTACCTTTCTTAACTACAACAGGATGTTCTGCAGTTCCTCGAATCACAACACCAGGCTCAACTTCAACACCCTTGTCCAAGATAGCATATTCGACCTGTGCACCTTCTCCAATCACAACACGAGGGAAGAGTAGACTATCTTTAACCAAGCTATCCTTATGTACATGAATATTACGTGATAGAACAGAATTAGCCACTTGACCTTCAATGATACTACCAGAAGCAAACTGAGAAGTACTTACCTTAGATGTATTGGCATAGTAAGTTGGCTCTTCGTTTTTGACCTTTGTATAAATCTTTTGGTTTGGTGAGAAGAGAGAATAGAACTTTTGCGATTCAAGCATATCTTTATTAGCTTGGTAATAAGACTCTACAGAGTGAATATTTGCCAGATAACCTGTGTACTCGTAGGCGAAAGCTCCCTCTTTTGCAGCCAAATCCCGTAAAACATAACGCAACTTCTCCGGATGTTCTTTTTTAGCTTCTTCTTCCAAGCGTTCAATCAACCACGGTGTATCAACGACAAAGATATCTGTAGACATATTGAACGTTTCAGCTGTTGACTTGCTATCAAATAGTTTATGAGAACGAACATGGTCTGTTTCATCCACTTCTAAGATTGCATTTACTTCTGAAATATCTTTCTTAGCTAGTTTTTTATAAACTACAGTGATAGGCCCTTTTGTTGTACTATGTAGATGGAAAACTTGGTTCAAATCAATATTAATCAAAACATCACAGTTAAGTGAAACTGTTTGGTTTGAGCCAGAACGTTTCAAATAAGTAAGAAGCTGTTGGTAGTATTCTTTTCCAACTGTACTACTTTCCACACGGGTATTGTAAATACCTAGATAATAGTGGCTAAGAAGGGTTGACAAGCCCCACTCGCGTCCTGAACGAATATGGTCAAAGACTGAGCTGATATTATCCTGCTGGAAAATACCAAAGACACTACGAACACCTGCATTAGCAAGGCTTGAAAGTGGGAAGTCAATCAAACGATATTTCCCACCAAATGGCAAACTTGCTACTGGACGGTGGTCCGTCAATGTCGACATATCATGAAAACCAACTGTATTTCCTAAAATGGCAGAATATTTATCAATCTTCATCTGTTGCTACCCCCACTACTTCATCATATCCTACAACTTGTACTTCATCTGTTCCATCAATTTCGACACCGTCAGAAATAATCGCACCTTCACCAATAATGGCACGTTTAATCTTAGCTCCTTGACCAATGATAGCTCCACTCATGATAACTGAATCAACAACTTCCGCTCCTTCGCGAACTTGCGCGCCTGTTGAAAGGATAGAATGTTTAACAGTTCCATCAACGAAACATCCATCTACAACTAATGAGTCTTCCACATCAGCATTTGCCCCGAGGAAGTTTGGTGGTGAAATCAAGTTTCTTGAGTAAATCTTCCATTGACGGTTACGACTATCCAAGGCATTTTCTGGAGAAATGTACTCCATATTCGCTTCCCAAAGCGACTCAATCGTACCAACATCTTTCCAGTAACCGCTAAATTCGTAAGCATAAACACTTTCACCTGACTCAAGGTAATTTGGAATGACATTTTTACCAAAGTCTGACATGTCAACCTTGCTCTTTTCAGCAGCGACTAACATATTACGAAGGCGTTGCCAATCAAAAATGTAGATTCCCATAGAAGCTTTTGTAGATTTAGGTTGAGCTGGTTTTTCTTCAAATTCAACAATACGATTGTTAGCATCAGTATTCATGATACCAAAACGGCTCGCTTCTTTAAGAGGGACGTCTAAAACTGCTACTGTCAAACTAGCATTATTATCCTTATGAGACTGGAGCATATCATCATAGTCCATTTTGTAGATGTGGTCCCCAGACAAAATCAAGACATACTCAGGATTGACACTGTCGATATAATCGATATTTTGGTAAATAGCGTGACTAGTTCCTTCGAACCAACGATTTCCTTCACTGGCAGAATAAGGTTGAAGAATAGAAACACCAGAATTGATACCATCTAGTCCCCAGCTTGAACCGTTCCCAATATGATTGTTGAGAGCAAGGGGCTGGTACTGTGTAATGACTCCAACATTGTGAATCCCTGAGTTGGCACAGTTTGAAAGAGCAAAGTCAATGATACGGTAGCGCCCACCAAATTGCACAGCTGGTTTTGCAATACTTTGAGTGAGTTTACCGAGACGAGTTCCTTGCCCACCAGCAAGAATCAAAGCTAACATTTCATTCTTCATTTTCTACTCCTTTTTGGTTTTTACTTGTGACGGTTTTTGCAGATTTCAAGCGGCGTTTGATTTTCCATACACTAGCTCCCATAGCCGGTAGGGTAAAGGTCAAGGTCTGCTCATAATCTTTCCATAGTCCTTCTTGCGTTTGAACAGTTTGATTATGTTCTTTCCAAACGCCTCCCCACTCTTCTAGCTCAGTATTCCAGATTTCTTCGTAAATTCCTGCAACGGGTAGTCCGATTGTAAAATCTTTCCGTTCAACAGGTGCCATATTAAAGATACAGACTAACATTTCTCCCTTCTTACCCTTACGGATGAAGGAAAGAACACTCTGGTCTCGATTATCCGCATCAATGATTTCAATACCATCATAGCTGGTATCAATTTCCCACAGACAGCGGTTGTCTTTGTAAAACTGGTTTAGCTGAGAAGTGAAATACTTCATCTTAGCATTCATTGGGTCTTCTAGGTTAGACCATTCCAACTGTTCTTCAGATTTCCATTCTAGGAATTGACCATATTCGCTACCCATGAAGAGCAATTTCTTACCAGGGTGACAAATTTGGTAAGTGTAGAGATTGCGCAAGCCTGCGAATTGATTGTAACGATCTCCCCACATCTTATGCATCATACTCTTCTTACCGTGAACCACTTCATCGTGCGAAAATGGTAAGAGATAGTTTTCATTGAAAACATACATAAAGCTGAAAGTCACCAAATTAAAGTCATACTTACGATAAATCGGATCTTCTTCGTAGAAACGGAGGATATCATTCATCCAGCCCATGTTCCATTTGTAGTCAAATCCTAGACCACCAAGCTCTCTCCTTCCCGTAATCTTGGTTGCAGACGAACTTTCTTCTGCAATCATCATCACATCTGGATATTCTAACTTAATAATATCATTCAAGCGTTGAAGGAAATAATAACCTTCATAGTTGAGATTTCCCCCATCTTTGTTAGGTGTCCATGGAGCATCATCATAGTCCAAATAGAGCATGTTGCTAACAGCATCCACACGAATACCATCCAAATGATAGACATCAATCCAATGCTTAATACAAGAAATCAAGAAGGACTGGACTTCATTTTTTCCAAGGTCAAAATTGAGAGCACCCCAACCATAGTTATGAGCCTTATTATGGTCTTGGTACTCAAAAGTCGGTGTCCCATCATAATAGGCTAAGGCATCATCATTGATGGTAAAGTGACCAGGTACCCAGTCTACAATAACCCCAATATTATGGATATGACACTCCTCGACAAAATCTTGAAACTCCTCTGGTCTACCATAAGCATGCTCTAAAGCGAAGTAACCCATAAGCTGATAACCCCAACTCAAGCCCAAAGGGTGGGACATCAAGGGCATAAACTCAATATGAGTATAGTTCATTTCAACGAGATAAGGAATCAGTTCATCCTTGAGCTGGGCAAAACTATAAGGACTACCATCAGGATTTCTTTTCCATGACCCAGCGTGAACTTCATAGATATTGACAGGACGTTCAGCAAAACCCCAACGTTTTCTTCGTGCCAGCCAAAGTCCATCCTTCCATTTCTTCTCAGGAAGCTCTGTTACGATTGCCCCTGTTCCTGGACGAGCCTCATATCTGATAGCAAAAGGGTCAATCTTCATCAGTTGATGACCATTTTGACGTGTGACATGATATTTGTAAATATGCCCTGCTTGAGCCATATTGGTAAAGACTTCCCAGACTCCAAAGTCATTTCTTACCATTGGAATCTGACCCTCAATCCAGTTGGTAAAATCACCAACCAAGTGAACAGCCTGAGCATTAGGTGCCCAAACACGGAAAGTATAGCCACACTCTCCATTCACTTTCTCTTTATGTGCTCCTAGATAATGTTGAAGGTGAAAATTTTCTCCTGTCATAAAGGTGCGCAAAGCTTCTCTATTATCCATAATACCTCCTCTTTTCTGTAAGCGTTTTCTATGTTTTTATTATACTACCTTTTTATAGAAGATTCAAGTAAATTACTATACTTCTTTAAAATTATTTTGAAAATCTACAAAAAGTTCACTTTCTCGTTCAATTGTAAGGCAATATTTTTTCAAAAAAATGTGAAAACGCCTTTCTTTTCTCTACTATAATACCAAAAAGTTCGTATTTTTTCTATGATTATTATTGTTTTATAGCAAAAAAATAAAATCAGGAAAACAATTTCCTGACTTTACACGTTTGATGAAAGTATTTATCAAATTTTCTATACAAGTGAGTTGTTAGCTAAGCTCTTTCTATTCGTTCACTTCCAATGATGTGTTAGAATAGCGAGATAGATGGTCTTTATAAAACACTCAAGACGGCTAGACTAATATCATCTAAAACATTATCTTCTTTTGAACGACTATTAGTTACCAACATAGCTAAATTTCCTGCATTTTCAAATTGATAGGGTTCTGATTTAGCATTCACAACCACCAAGAGGTGTTCTTTCCCATGAACTTCATAGATAAGGCAGCCGCTATGTTCAATCGCGGAATGCACAAAGACATGATGGTAAATTTCATCATAGCTAGAGTAAGAAAAGGCACCAGTTTTTGTCTTCAATCGGATGACTTGACGAATAAATTCAATACTGTCTTGACGCTCATTGATCAAATCCCAGTTGACTTGGTTCACACTGTCAGGAGCATTATAGCTATTCATCGCACGCTCTCTATCATCATGTGTCAACTCACCATTCTCACCAGTCGCAACCAGTTTGGTACGACCAAATTCTTGACCGATTTCCATAAAGGCCATCCCCTGCATGAGTAGATTCATGGCTGTGGCTGTCTCAACCTTGCGCATGATTTGTTCTGAACTTTGGTCTGGATGAAGGGTTGCCAATAAATCGTGAAGATTGTAATTGTCATGGGCTTCCACATAGTTAAGCACCTGATTGGGATGTGTATAGGTTCCTAATTCACGACTTCCTAGGATTGCTTTAGCTAGAATTGGCTCTGTCGCAGCACCACTGACAAAACCTGACTTGATAGCACCGTAAACTTCTCCACCTTTGACAGCATCACGCTGATTGTCATTAAAGAAACCAATATTTGGCATTTCGTAGGCGTTGTCTTTCTTAGCCTTATCATAAGGGGCAAGGCCTGTTCCCATATCCCATCCTTCTCCATAGAGGATAATGTTAGGGTCGATTTCATCCAAGCTCTGACGAATCATCTGCATGGTCTTGACATCATGAATCCCCATCAAGTCAAAACGGAAGCCGTCAATATTGTATTCCTGCACCCAGTATAGAAGAGAATCAATCATATACTTGCGGAACATTTCGTGTTCACTGGCTGTTTCATTTCCAACACCCGTTCCATTCTGGAAGGTACCGTCTGGATTCATACGATAATAGTAATCAGGGACTGTTGTTTGGAAAGGTGCATCAACAACTGAGAAGGTATGGTTATAGACCACATCCATAATAACACCAATACCCGCATCGTGGTAAGCTTGAACCATGGTCTTCAAATCACGAATGACCTGAGCTGGATCCTCTGGATTAGTTGAAAAACTAGTTTCTGGTGCGTTATAGTTTTGTGGATCATAACCCCAGTTGTAGGTTACATTTCCATCCTCATCGTATTCTTTATGACGGTCTGCAATTGGTTGCAACTGAACATAATTGTAGCCCAACTTCTTGATGTGATCAAAAGCAGTTGACTGACCGTACTGGTTAACCGTGCCAGTCTGAGCAGCACCCAAGAACGTTCCTCGAAGATGTTCATCCACACCTGAGGTCGGTGATTGGGTCAAATCACGGATGTGCATTTCACAAATAACTGCCTTACATGGATTTTCCAAACGCCAAGTAGCCTCCAAACCGTGCTTAACCTCAAAGTTTTCAACTTGCTTTTCTGCATGACTCAAAATAGCTGAACGTTTGCCATCAGGGCTGGTCGCGATGGTATAAGGATCACGTGTCAGTGTTTCGTGATGAGGGAATTGGACTTGATACTGATAGGCCTTACCAGTCAAATCTTCCTCAACATCCAAACTCCAGACACCGATTGTATTGTCCTTATGATTATAGGAGTAGCTATTCCCTCGCTCCATCTCAAAAGTTTTCCAAACAGGTGCATCATTAGCAGCTGTTTCATAAACGACAACTTGCACTGCTGTCGCTGTAGGTGACCAGAGGGAAAAATGAGCCTGATTGTCCTCTACACGGCACCCCAATTCTCCTTGGTACCCCCAATGGTGGTCGAAACTAGCGCTATTGATAGCCTTGTCAAAGGCAAAAGGATTTTGATTCTTATAGAAAGGACTGGCAATAGCAGGATTTTCAGAGTAATAAATCCGATCATCGCCTTCCAAAATCCAGACCTCTGTTAATAGGGGATAGTGATTAAAACGGATAACATATTCTTTACTAGTTTGACCTGTATGAACCACAAAATTCAAGCTTTCTAAGGGATGAACACTTAGGTGTTCAAAGCTAAATAAGGCTCCAAAATAATCTTCTTGGTAAGTTAGTAAATCAATTCGTTGATCCTTACTCTTTACAAAAGAGCAAGTGTCGTATTCACCATTCTTGCGATGGTAATGAATGCGCATAGGGTAGGTATACATTTTTATTTTTTCCTTTTTTTAATTTGTTTCTGTTTCACTAATATTTTTTTGTCAATCACGTCTCAATTAACAGACATAGTCATATTATCTAAACTCTGTTTTTAAACGATCATTACAAACTTTCTAGCCAAGCTTCATCTCGAACCTCGATTCCAAGTTCTTGTGCTTCTTGAAGTTTACTTCCAGCATCTGCTCCTGCAACGACGAGGTCAGTCTTTTTAGAAACACTGCCTGTTACCTTGGCACCCAGACTTTCGAGTTTGCTTTTAGCTTCTGAGCGCTTGAGCCGTTCCAATTTTCCAGTCAATACAACGGTCAAACCTGACAAGGCTGCATCTGCTACTACAGTCTGACCTTTATAGTCCAGATTGACCCCAGTTTCTTTCAATTCTCTGAGGAGAATTTCAGAGCCTTCTGTAGCAAAATAAGTCTGAAGACTCTTGGCAATCACGCCACCCAGACTTTCAATACTAGCCACTTCATCTGGATCTGCCTGAGCCAGATTTTCAATTGAGTGGAAATGTTGAAGTAAGAGCTGGCTGGCCTTACTTCCTACATGGCGAATTCCCAAACCAAACAAGAGTTTTTCAGCAGAGTTTTCCTTAGATGCTTGAATGGCTTGATACAGTTTAGCAGCGGACTTTTCCTTAACCCCCTCTAAAAGGAGGAAATCTTCTTCTTTCAAGCGGTAAATATCCGCCACGTCCTTAACCAGATTGGCAGCAAATAACTTCTCAACTACTGATGGACCAAGACCTGTAATATTCATGGCATCTCGAGAGGAAAAGTGAATCAAACCTTCCATAATTTGGGCAGGGCAACGCGGATTGATACAACGGAGAGCCACTTCATCTTCAAAGTGCAACAAGTCAGAGTCACAACTTGGGCAGTTTGTAGGGATATTTAGTTTTTCTTCAGAAATCCGTTTGGACTCTACCACACGCAAGACAGCAGGAATGATATCTCCTGCCTTATAGACGATAACCGTATCGTCCTTGCGAATGTCTTTTTCAGCAATATAGTCAACATTGTGCAAGGTTGCACGGCTAACAGTTGTTCCGGCTAGTTGTACTGGTGTTAGATTGGCAGTCGGAGTTACAACACCAGTACGGCCTACTGTCCAGTCAACTGACAGAAGCTGAGCTTCTTTTTCTTCTGCAGGAAACTTGTAGGCTACTGCCCACTTTGGAGCCTTAACGGTAAAACCAAGTTCTTCTTGACCTGCTAGGTCATTGACCTTGATCACCACCCCATCGATATCATAAGGCAGATTGTCCCGTTCTTGTCCTACTTCTTGGATAAAATTCCAAATCTCATCCATGCTTTCAGCCAAAATCCGCTTAGGATTGACTACAAAACCGAGCTGTTCTAGGTGCTTCAAAACTTTTTCTTGACTATCACGAGTTGACGGGCTGGCTTCTTGATAGAGAAAAGTGGCAAGATTGCGCTTTGCTACTACTGCTGTATCCAACTGTCGTAGGGTGCCTGCTGCCGCATTACGAGGATTAGCAAATTCAGGCTCTCCATTTTCTTGGCGAGCTTGGTTGACCTGGTCAAAAGAAGCGCGTGGCATATAACATTCCCCACGAACTGTGATATCTAGTTCTTCTGGCAAGGTCAAAGGAATGTCCTTGACACGCTTGAGATTTTCTGTTATATTTTCACCAATAGAACCATCTCCACGTGTTGCCCCAGCAAGCAAAATCCCCTTTTCATAAGTAAGAGAGATAGATAAGCCATCGATTTTCAGCTCACAAATATAGGTTGGATGAGCCACTTCCTTACGAACACGCGCATCAAAAGCTTCAAGCTCCTCACGTGAAAAAGCATCCTGCAAACTATAAAGAGGATACTGATGACTGTATTTTTCAAAACCATCTAAAACCTTGCCACCAACACGATGGGTCGGACTGTCTGCTAACACTTGATCTGGATAGGCAGTTTCTAACTCAACCAACTCTCGGTAAAGACGATCATACTCACTGTCTGAAATCGATGGATTATCGCTGGTATAGTACTCAGTCGCATAGCGATTGAGCAAGGCGACTAACTCATTCATTCTTTTATTCATAAGACCATTTTACCATAAACTAAGCCCTCCTCACAAACGAGAAGGGCGGATAACTTAGAAATCTTACACCTGCTCTGATAATTCTTCCCACTCAAGCATAGCTTCTTCCTGACGGTGGCTGATTTTGTCCAGCTCCGCCTGCAATTCCATGAGTTTACCTGCATCGTTGGTTTCCAACATTTGTTCAGAAATGGTTTGACTTTGGATTTCTAACTCTTCAATTTCAGCTTCTAGACTTTCAATTTGTCGCATGAGTTTGCGAACCTCTTTTTGACTTTCTTTCTGAGCTTGATAGTCATTAACTGGACTTGCTTCTTTTGCTTGATTGCTGGTTGAAGCTTCCCCAGCCTGAGTCATTTCTACTTCTGCTTTCTTCTCAACATAGTAGTCGTAATCTCCCAAGTAGAGAGTCGAGCCATTCTCAGACAGTTCTAGAACATGAGTTGCCACACGATTGATAAAGTAACGGTCATGGCTGACGAATAAAAGAGTTCCATCAAAGTCAATCAAGGCATTTTCTAGCACTTCCTTGCTATCAATATCCAAGTGGTTGGTTGGCTCATCCAGAATCAAGAAGTTGTTGTTTTCCATAGACAATTTAGCCAAAAGCAAACGAGCTTTCTCGCCACCTGACAGCATGCCTACTGATTTTTTAACATCATCTCCTGAGAAAAGGAAAGCACCTAGACGATTGCGGATTTCAACTTCTGGTGTCAGTTTGAAATCATTCCAAAGTTCATCAAGGACCGTATTACTTGCTGTCAGCTTACTTTGAGTTTGGTCATAGTAACCCACCTCCACATTAGCGCCAAATCGCTTCTCTCCCTTGATAAAAGGAATCTGGTCCACAATTGACTTGATAAAGGTTGACTTTCCAATGCCGTTTGGTCCAACAATAGCAACAGCGTTCATCTTACGAAGGTCTAGATTGATAGGCTCTGACAATATTTCCCCGTCATAGCCAATAGCTGCATTTTCGACAGTCAGAACAACATTACCAGACGTTTTTTCCGACTGGAAAGTCATATTGGCTGATTTCTTGCCAGCTTCAGGTTTGTCCAAACGCTCCATTTTTTCCAATTGTTTACGGCGAGATTGGGCACGTTTGGTCGTTGAAGCTCGGACTAGATTGCGATTGACAAAATCTTCCAGAGCAGCGATTTCCTTTTGTTGCTTTTCATAATTTTTGGCTTCAGTTAGAAGTTTTTGCTCTTTCAACTCGACAAAACGAGAGTAGTTGCCCACATAGCGATCCAAGGAATGCTTGGTCAAATCCAGCGTAATCGTCGCAACCTTGTCCAAGAAATAACGGTCGTGGCTGACAATAATAAGGGCACCACTATAGTTTACCAAGTAATTCTCTAGCCAAGCAATAGTTTCGATATCCAAGTGGTTGGTTGGCTCGTCCAATACCAAGAGATTGGGCTTTTCAAGGAGCATTTTAGCTAGAGCCAAACGAGTATTTTGACCACCCGAAAGCTCGGCAATTTTCATCTGCCACATAGATTCGTCAAACTTGAATCCATTTAAAATCGCTCGAATATCAGCTTCATAGGTAAAGCCGCCTGCTTGGCGAAAATTCTCAGATAAGCGATCGTAATCTGACATCAGTTTATCCAAATCAGCACCAGACTTTTCTCCCATCTCTAGCTCCATCTGACGAAGTTGTTTCTCAGTCCGACGCAGGTCATCAAAGACATGAAGCATCTCATCGTAGATGGTATTTTCAGACTCAAAACGGCTATCTTGGGCTAGGTAAGACAGAGAAATATCTTTTTTCTTATTGATTTCTCCGCTAGTTGGCTCCTCTTCTCCAACCAAAATCTTCAAAAGAGTAGACTTCCCTGCACCATTTTTCCCAACAAGTGCAATCCTATCACGTTCATCAACCTGCAGGTTGATATTATCAAAAAGAACCTCTCCTGCAAAAGAACGTTCAATTTTATTAGCTTGTAAAATAATCATACAAGTAGTATAGCATGTTTCCCTAAGGCATTCAAGATAATCGTAAGTCTTAACCCAAATATCCTAGAAAAACCAGCTCTGCTTATGCTTGGTATTAAAAAATATTTGGATTAGAAACTCTATTTATTTTGCAAGATAGATGGTAAAACATTTCTACTCGCTCACAAGAGTGATTCAAATTCAGAGACGGTCATGCCCAATTGTTCACTCGCAACCTCAGAAGTCAGAAGACCTTGGCGAACCATATCCAGAAAAGCAAAAAGTTTCCCTTCTTCCCTTCCTTCAACTTTCCCACGCTCCAGTCCCTGTTCAATGCCCTCTGCACGACCTCTCTCTAAACCTTTTTCTTCAGCTTGTTCCAAGGCATAGTCCTGTGCTAACAAGGCTTGTTCTTCGCGTCTGCGTTGTTCACTAAACATCTCCCTATCCTCCTCGGACCAGCTCTTGTAGTCCAGTAGTTGATCTGCCTGGCTGATAGCTCGCTCCGGTTGTTGGGTAAAGGGTTTATTCCCGAAAAACTCCAACCACGGCTTGCGAACCTCGTCTTTGCTGGTTTCTCTGTATTTTATTTGAAAAAAGACAGTAAAAAAGCGCAAAAAATCACTTCCTGTGCTATACTGTAATTGAAATTTTTTTAGTTTGGGCGTTAGAACTGTTTCCTCAGTCCTATCGCCTTTTCTTTTTGATAAGT
>NZ_JAQFJG010000030.1 GCF_030439915.1 Streptococcus sp. SPS1 | reverse complement strand
TTTATTTGAAAAAAGACAGTAAAAAAGCGCAAAAAATCACTTCCTGTGCTATACTGTAATTGAAATTTTTTTAGTTTGGGCGTTAGAACTGTTTCCTCAGTCCTATCGCCTTTTCTTTTTGATAAGTCTGTTTGGTGGAGAGTAGTTTGTAAATGATTCTGAGAATCTTATGAGCACAAGCAATAATCGCCTTCATCTTGCTTCCTCTTTGGGAAATTCGATTGTAAAAAGAAGAAAAAGCTGGATCCTTAGAATGTGCTACAATTAATCCCGACATGGTCAGAGCCTGTTTGATATATCGATTTCCTTGCGTAATGTGTGAGGATTTTTTAATTCCAGCACTCTCATAAGATCCTGGGCATAGTCCAGCCCAGGATGCTAAGTGTGCATCGGATGGAAAGGCTGTAACAGTTGGTCCAATCTCAGCTAGAATAGTGGCAGCACAGTTTTCATTCACACCAGGAATGGTTTGAAGTATCCTATTTTCCTCAGGGAAACTCCTTTTCGATGTAGTGTTGAATCTCATCGGTCAATTTTTCAATGAGTTCCTGATACATCTGATATTCCTCTAAGCTCTGGTCTAAGAGGAAGCGATCTTCTAGTGACAACTTTCCTTCCATCGCTTCAACAAGTTCTTCTGGACTTGCTTTCACTCGCTTTTGGATACAAGGGATAACAGATTCTACATTAATGCTTTCTCCGTTAATAAATAATTTTAAAAGTGATCGCCCTGTCTTAGAAAAAATATCAGAAAGATAACTTGTTAGCTTGATATTAGCCCGTTGTAAGAGATTGTGAATTTCATTTTTGACTTGAGTTTGACGCTGCTTGTAAGAACGCATGCGACGTGTCAGTAAACGAAGCTGTACTACTTCAGGAGCAGGGATATAGGAAGGTTCAATTAGTCCGCAACGGCCGAGTTGAGCAATCCATTCGGCATCTTTCATGTCTGTTTTTCGACCAGGCACATTCTTGATATGTTGAGGATTGGCAAGTACCAAGACGAG